>BTVY01000014.1:0-133861 GCA_045863335.1 Candidatus Hydrogenedentota bacterium
GATGAATACCTTTCAAGAACAATAAGTTGCCTTAATTATGATGCAATGCACTAGAGTCCGATACAACAAGCCCTGCCGCGGACGGTTAGCCGCGCGTGCAGTACCGTGAACCGATGGGAGAGATTACATGAAACACCTCATTGTCCAATCACGTTCGCGCCAGTTTCCGTTGAAAGCAGACGAAAAGGGGCCGATCATGGTCGATCCCTGCGCCGGGCTTTCGGGAAAGCAACTGAAGGCGTGTGAGAAAAAGCACAACTAAACCGCAGTCAAGAGCCGCCGCAGGCGAATACGGAGGGCAACACCCCGCCATGAAGAGAAAGCAACGTCTACTTAAGAATCTTTCCAAGAAGCTCCCCCTCAGTGCTGAAGCCAAGGGCGGCGAGATCCAGGATCCCTGCGCGGAACTCACGGGCGTCGAGCGTAAGAAATGCGAGTGCAAGGCCTACAAGGGCGGCGTAGTATATTGACGCGAACTCGAAGGGGAGCGTCATGAAACACGTGCATTCGCAAACCAAGAGCCAATTCTTGCCCCGTCCCGCGATTAGCGTGGGCGGATTCGTCGCCATCTTGAATTGCGATTCGGAGGTCAATGACGACGGCAAAAAGTGTGAACTCGAGATCACGAAGATTGGCGATCCTTCGTAGCCTGGTCTGACGGGACGCCGTGCCGCCTAGAGCGTGGGCGGTTCGGCGTCCCGTTTTCAGGTTCCGCGCTTCGTTTGTGAAGCCGGCCTTCGGAATCCCGCGGCCACTTTCAATGGACGCGCCCGCAGTCATGCCAGGCTGGCCCTTTTAGAGTCGCCGAAAAATACAAAGTGGCAGCGCGCATCTGTACAATAGGGGACCCTCAATGCAGACAATGGCAATCGGCGCGCCGGATTGGATGTGTGCGCGTCATCTTTTGCAGAGGTAGTTGATTGAGTTACGTCGTTCTGATCGCCGGATTCGTTTTCCTTATCAAAGGCGCGGACTTGCTTGTCGAAGGGGCGTCATCCCTAGCGAAGCGTCTAGGCGTGTCGGACCTCGTCATTGGAATGACCATTGTCGCCCTGGGCACCTCGCTTCCGGAACTCATCGTCAGCGTGTTCGCGGCGGCCAAAGGCGTCACCGGCATCGCCATCGGCAATGTAATCGGCAGCAACATCGCCAACATCCTGCTTGTTTTGGGTGTTGCTGCTGTAATCAGTCCCGTTATCGTGGCGCGAGGCACGGTTCGCAAAGAGATACCGTTTTGCCTTCTCGCGGCCCTGCAAGTGGCACTACTTCCCAACGATCGCATCATCGAGGGTGAGACCCACAACATTCTGAGCCGGATTGATGGTTTTGTCTTGCTCAGCTTTCTTGTGCTCTTTTTGTACTATGTCTTCGAACTGGCCCGTTCCTCGGAAGCCGAAATGCTGGACGTGCCGGAGTTCACGACGACAGTGCCCCGTTCCCTGGGGCGAATCGCGATCGGCTTGATCGGGCTGACTCTGGGTGGCCAATGGGTCGTCCGTAGCGCCACCGACATCGCGCGTGCGTTTGATGTAAGTGATGACATCATTGGCCTGACCATCGTGGCAATTGGCACGTCACTTCCCGAGCTGGCAACTTCGGCCGTGGCCGCCTATCGAAAGAATTCGGATATTGCCGTCGGCAACATCGTCGGCTCCAATATCTTCAACGTGTTTCTCGTGCTCGCCGTGACGGCCATCATCCATCCCTTGCCCTTCTCGTCCACCAACAATATCGATGTGGGCGTGATGATAGGCACCACAATGCTGTTGCTCCTCTTCATGTTTACGGGGCGAGTGAAATACGAGATTCAGCGCATCGAAGGCGTCATCTTCCTGTTTTCCTACGCCGCATACATTGGATTCCTCATCTACAGGTCGTAACGGAGGCCATCATGCGCGTGATCGTCACCGGCGCCAGTAAAGGGATTGGACGAGGTATCGCGACGTACCTCGCAAAAGACACACGAGTCCAACTTTTCCTGATTGCGCGCTCCAAGGATCTCCTCGACGAAGTCCGCCGGAGCTTGGAGGAGCTGGATTGCGAATGCTACAGCTTCGCCTGCGACCTGCGCGATCCAGATGCGGCGGAGAGCGCCATCAATGACGCTGTGGTTCATCTTGGAGGCGTCGATGCGCTCATCAACAATGCCGGGCTTGTCATCCGCAAGAGCGCCTTCGACATTTCGCTTGACGAATGGCGCGCCATGGTCGATACGAATATCAACGGACTTTTCTACGCCACCCGCGCCGTGCTGCCCCACATGAAGCGGCAAGGAAGCGGCCACATCATCAACGTGTCGTCTATTTCCGGCCGCGTGCCGTTACCGGGCGGGAGTGGGTATGCGGCAACCAAGTTCGCGGTCACTGGATTCTCGCAATCCCTTTTTCAGGAGGTTCGCGATTTCGGAATCAAGGTGACGACAATCTATCCGGGCTCCGTTGACTCCGCATCCCATCGTCACGATCCCAGCGAAGACGCGGGGTGGAAGGTAAGCCCCGAAGAAGTGGGCGAAGCTTGCGCCCACGTGTTGCACACGCCATCGGGGACGGTCATCAGCGAATTGGAGATTCGGCCTGTGGGCCGTCCTCCAAAGAAGTAGGTCGCTCCACGTACGCACTCCTTTGCCGTTTTCGCGCAAAAGGCTGGGTCCTTGGCGAAGCGGGTTAGAAAACCCGCTCTCCCGACGAGCACCCCGCCGTCTTCACAGGAATAAATCCAACTTCATCTGTGTACGAAGCAAGGAACCGTTCGGTCTTGAGATATCAACTTCGAAGGAGATTCATGATGCGACTTGTGAAATGTTCCCTGGCGATGCTTTCTGCAATGGCGTTTGGCTTTTCGGCCCCTTCGTTCGCGGCGGACACGTACGAGATTGACCCGGTTCACGCGGCGTACATCTTCAAGGTCAGCCACCTGGGGGTCAGCTATAGTTACGGGCGTTTCAATGAATCCTCGGGGACCTTCACGTTGGACGCGGAGACCCCCGAGAATAACAGCATCGAGATCGAAGTTAAGACCGACAGCATCGACACGGACAACGAAGCCCGCGATACGCACCTGAAGAGCGAAGATTTCTTCGACACCGCAAAGTATCCGACCATGACGTTCCAGAGCGCGTCCTTCAAGAAGATTGACGACAATCATTTTGAAGTTACCGGCGACCTCACCATCCATGGTGTGACCAACACGGTGACCGTTCCGGCGGAACTGGTGGGTATCGGAGAAGGCAGGAACGATGAAGTCCGCGCCGGTCTCGAAGCCGTTTTCACCATCGATCGGACGGATTACGGCATGGACAAGATGGTCGGTCCCGTGGGCGCAGAGGTCGAACTGACCATCAGCGTGGAAGGCGTCCGGCAGTAGAAGCGCCGCCGCGGGGCTAGATCTGCGGCACTAACGGAGGGGGCGCTTCGCCGGGCGGCAGCGACGGTTGCAACGGAACCGTTGGCGCCGACGGCGGTTCCGTGCCTTCGAGCAGTTGTTGTTCCATCTGCTCTTCGAGACGGCGTGCCTCTTCTTCCTCTGCCCGGCTCGCCGGTGGACGCGTTCCCTTCAAGAACGCCTCGCGAAATCCACCCGCCCAACCGCCGCTGGTTTGCCGGTCGACGGAGTGGAACTCGACCGCAGGGGAACCGTCTGCGTTCTTGGGCACCTCGAACTCCTTGACGGGAAGCCCTTCGTGGGCCTTGATCATAAACTCGGTCCAGACCGGGCAGGCGCGCCGGCCACCGGTGTACTCATTGCCGCGCCCCAGGGAGCGGTTGTCGCGGTAGCCGATCCAGACTACGCAGGTGTAGTAGGGCGTAAAACCGCAGAACCAAACGTCACGCGCGTCGTTGGTGGTCCCCGTCTTGCCAGCCCGCGGACGATTCAGGTCGGCAGAGCGGGCGCCGGTTCCCCAAGTGGCGACGCCTTCGAGCAGATACGTCATCAAATACGCCAGGTCGGGATCGAACGCGCGCCGTTCCATCTCCCGCAGGTCCTGCGGCGTGCAGGCGTATACGGGAATGCCGTCGCGGTCCTTGATCTCTTCCACGAACACCGCGGGATGGTAGACACCCCCGTTGGCGAAGGTCGCGTAGGCAAGGCACTGCTCCAAGACGGTGACCTGATGGGTGCCGAGCCCCAAGGTCAGGCCCACCGTGTCGTCTATGGGGATTTCGAACCCCGCCTTTTCAATCGTAGCGCGGACCATAGGCATCTTGATTCGCTCGACGAGCCGGACGCTGACCGTATTGATCGATTGCTGAAGGGCGTACCGCAGCGTGACGGGGCCCTTGTACTTGCCGTCAAAGTTCTTGGGGTTCCAGGTGCGGCCTAGGGCGTCGTACCGCACGAACGGCTCATCCATAATGATGCTTGCCGCCGTGAGATTCGTTTTGCGGCCTTCGTCCAGTGCTGCCGCCCAGACGAAGGGTTTGACACTGGACCCGGGTTGACGGCGAGCCTGGGTAACGGTGTTGTATTTCTCCTGGGTCCAATCGCGGCCGCCGACCAGCGCGCGGACGAAGCCTTCCCGGCCGGGACGGTTGTCGATACACACCAAGGCGCCCGAGACGGGTTCGAACTCGTCGAGGCGTCCTTGCGATTCAAGCGATTTCCGCTTCTTTTCGTCGAAGGATTCCAGTTCCTTGAACAGGGCCTCTTCGGCGGCGCGTTGCAGTCGCATGTCCAGGGTTGTCGTGATCTCGAGTCCCTGCTCCAGCAGCATTTCCTTCGTGAACAGGTTGCTCTGAACAGCGCGCTGCCGCATTTCCTCCACGAAATAGGGTGCCAGGAACCGGTTTGGCCCGAGAACGCCTTCGCCCCGCGCCAGCCGCGCCTCGCGTTCCTCTTTGGTCATGATTTGTTCGGCGACATCTTCCGCGATGGCGGCGTCATACTCTTCCTGCGAGATGAAACCGTTCTCCAGCATCTGGCCCAGCACGACGTTGCGCACCGCAGTGGCGCGGTCGGGATAGCGATCGGGCCGCCGATTGTTTGGCGAACGCAGGATACCCGCCAAGACGGCGCTCTGTCCGAGGGTCAGGTCGCGGCACGAAACGCCGAAGTACTGTTGTGAGGCCGCCTCCACGCCATAAGCACTCCCACCCAGGAAACTCTTGTTGAGGAAGAGTTCGAGGATTTCGTCTTTCGTGAACTCGCGCTCGACCTGCAAGGCTACGATGGCCTCTTGAAGCTTTCGCGCCAAGGTCTGCTCGCGCGAGACCCCGGTCACGGTTTCTACGTCGCGCACCAACTGCTGGGTGATCGTGCTACCGCCGCGAATCCGGCCCGTGCGGAGGATGAACAAGGCCGCGTTCAGGATCGCGTCGGGCCGTACGCCCTTGTGCTGGTAAAACTTATCGTCTTCCGTTGCGATGAAAGCCTTCTGGAGGTGCAGGGGAATCTCGCTCAGATTGACCAATTGCCGGTACTCAATGTTGTATTCGCCCAGCAACTCGCCCCGGTAGCCGTCTTCCGACGAGTAAATCTTGCTCCCCACTTTGGGCCGGTACGTATCCAGCTCAACGACTTGGGTCTTAGCGTCTTCCAAGTACCAAACGAAGAGTCCCAGCGCCGCGCCCCACGCCGCCGCCGCCACCATCATGGCGAGGAAAAACACGAACCCGCAGCCCCGCGTTTGCATGCGCCGGAAAGGGGACGACTCTTTCTTCTCGGTTTCGCTCATAGGTCGGATCGTACCATGCGGCAACGGCTTGAACAATGACGCTCTCTACAATCCCGGCAAAGGTGAAACAGTTCCCCCATTCGGCACTGTGTATGAAGAGCAGTTGCGCACTAGCGTCTAATTCGTCGAAATGACCTGACTGGAACGCCAAATTGGAAACCGGGCCGCGTTCCGGTAGTATGATAGGTTGATTCCGGGTTTGATACCGTAGAATTTCCGCAGATTGCGAATTGGAGGATTTGGAATGTCGAAGAAGAACGATGTATCGCGACGCGCATTTATGCGTGATGCCGCCAAGGTCGCGGCGGGTGTCACGGCCGGTTCGGCGGTGGCCACGAAGACCGCGCGCGCGGACGTATACAAGAGCATTATGCCCCAGTCCGTCATGGGGGCCAACGAGAAGATCATTACCGGTCACATCGGCGTGGGCAACATGGGGAAGCGGGACCTCCAGTTTGTGGTGATGCGCGACGACACGCAGCCCGTCGCCGTATGCGATTTATTCCCAAAGTTCACTCAACAGGCAAGCCAAATTGTCCAATCGAAGGGCCATCCGGCTCCTACCGAACACACCAATTTCGAGGAAGTCATCGAGAACAAAGATATTAACGTCGTCGTCATTGTGACGCCCGACCACTGGCATACGGTTCCCGCGATGATGGCCATCGACGCGGGCAAAGACGTGTATTGCGAAAAGCCACTGTGCACGACCATCGAAGAGGCCAAGGCCATCAAGGCCAAGGTGCACGAGAAGAAGGCCGTGTATCAGAGCGGCACCATGCAACGGAGCGGCCCCTATTTCCAGGAAGCTGTCCAGATGATCCAGGATGGCTACATCGGCAAGATCGGCCGGGTCGAGTGTTGGAACAACGATCACTCCACCATCGAAGGCATTGGAAATCCTCCCGATGAAGAGCCGCCCTCCTGGCTTGATTGGGAACGGTACGTTGGCTGGACACCGAAGGTTCCGTTCAACAAGAACCGCTACATCTACAACTTCCGCTGGTTCAAGGACTACTCCGGCGGGAAGATTACGGACTGGGGCGCTCATCTGCTCGACGTGGCGATTTGGGCCATGGGCGACGAGAAACCCATTCGCCGCGTGACCGCGGCCAGCGGAAACCTCATCCTTCAGGACAACCGGACCACGCCCGACACGCTGGACACGTTCTGGGAGTTCGACGATTACATTCTCAGCTTCTCGAACCGCGCCTGGAATCCGGATTGGCTCGAAGGCACCGACCTTGGCAGCCCCGGCCACGGCATCTTCTTCCACGGCACGCTCGGCAGCATGCGCGTCGACCGGCTCGGTTACCAGGTCTTCCCCTTCCGCGACAACGGCGGGTGCGAACCTGTGGCGAAACGCGACGCCCTGGAAATGGACATGAACGTGGGCCACTGGCAGGACTTCATGGAATGCGTCCGGAGTCGAAAGGATCCGATCTGCAACGTGGACGTGGCCTATCGCACGGTCGTCACCTGTATCACCGGCAAGTGCGCGTACATTGCCAATGCGAAGCTGGATTACGACGCCGAAGAAGACAAGTTTGTCGGCGATTCGGAAGCCGTGAAGCTCGCGAACGAATGGGCCTACCGTCCGTACGAAAACGGCTGGTCGCTCAAGGCCCCGTATTACGAAGGTTGGGCATAGTTGGATTGCGGATCGCCGGAAGGTACGGCCGGCGCATAGGTTCAAAGGAACAAAACCATGAAACCATATCGTGGATTAGCATTGGCGGTGGCGCTTCTCATTCCGTTAGCGCTCGCGCAGGAAGCCGGCAAGGAAGCATGGGTCGAGAAGGGCCTCCTGACTCAGGAAGAAGCGGCCGACGGCTTCGCGCCCCTTTTTAACGGCGAGAACCTCGATGGCTGGTGGTGCCGGGGCGAAAACGAGGCGGCCTATCAGATCAAGGACGGCGGCATCCTCCTGGTCACCGGTGAGGAAGGCGGCGACTGGTTGTTTACCGACGACCAGTACGGGAATTTCGTGCTCCGCTACGAGTACCGTTGCGTGAGCGGCGAAGGCAACTCGGGCGTAGGCATTCGTTCGCCGAAAGAGGGTAACCCCGCCTTCGACGGATTTGAAATCCAGGTGCTGCGTCCCGGCTGGGAGACGCCGTACCAGCGCTCCTGCGCCTTGTACTCCGTGCAGCCCCCGACAGTGGAAGCGGACAAGCCCTTTGGCGAATGGAACTCCGTCGAAGTTATGGCCGATGGCACCCGCATCCGGACCACCTTGAACGGAACGGTCGTGTATGATGTCCACACCACCGACTTCACACCGGAAACCGTCGACGAGGACTGGCAGAAGCCCGCGAACAACCGGCCCATGAAAGGCCATATTGCCTTGCAGGATCATTCGGACGCCGTCGAGTTTCGCATGATGCGGATCAAGCGGCTACCGGAACAAGGCGAGTAAGCCGGTCTCGTATTCGGCGGGAGAAACCTGAACGAGGAGCGTACGGTGAGCAAATCCCTGACGCGACGACATTTTCTTGCGCTGTCCACCGCGGCAGCCGTGGCAGCGCCCCGCGCGGCGGCATCGCCACAACGTTCCGGCGCGTTGCGCATCGGGATCATCGGCATGGGCCGTCGAGGTTCTGAACTGGCCAACGCGGTTGAGAACCGAAGCGAAAAGCACGGTTGCAGGCTGGCCGTTGTGTGCGATCCAGACGTCCGTCGCTGCGCCTCGTTCCCGGACGCCGTGACAGATTGGCGCGATGCCATCGAAAGCGACCTCGACGCGCTCCTTATCGCGACACCGGACTATCTTCACGCGCCCCTGGCCATTGCCGCCATGGAGGCCGGCAAACACGTGTACTGCGAGGCGCCCCTGGCCCGAACCGTTGACGAAGCGGCGGCCATCCGGCGCGTCGCGGCGGCGACGAAGCGTGTCTTCGGCGTGGGCGTATCGGAATCGCTCACCCCGGTCTGGCGCGCAGCAAAGTCGATTGTGGCGGAGGATCGCATCGGGATCGTGTACTGGTGTCAGAGCAGCGTGACGCCGCGCACCTCGCCAACGACTCCCTCCTGGCGGGACGATTGGGAAACCTCGGCAGGTCTCGCGACCGGAGCGTTCTTTGACCGGCTCACGGCCATGATGTACGCGACGCAGTTGCGCATTCCCGATAGGGTGACGGTTGCCGGCGGAAACTACTCAGGCAAGGCCCGGCAGATCCCCGATTCCTACGTGGCCAGTTTTGAGTATCAAGAAGGGCCGCGTCTTGTCATGACCACGGCCCCGGCACACGGTAAAGGTTCGCCCACCGTCATTCGCGGCAGCCGTGGGACGCTCCATGTAAGCGCCTCAAGTGTCACGCTCGAAACAGAATCCGGGAAAATGCAAGAGATCCAGATTCGGGAGGAATCCACGGACGCGCTGGATCATTGGCTGGCAAGTCTTCGGACTGGAATGGCCGGTGCGGTTGACGCCGAGAGCGCATATCCCGTGACGGTCGCCACGGCGATGGCCAACGACGCCTATCGAAACGGGCGCGCGGCGACCTTCGACACAGCGAGCGCTTGTATAGTTCCTGCGGCGACGCGGGCTCGCACCGCGTAATGCGTACCGGGGGGAACGCGTTCGACAGCATCATGGAAACCCGGCTGCAATTCGACATCCAACCGCAACCCGACGAAACCACGTGCGGTCCGACCTGCCTGCACGCCGTCTACAATTACTACGACGATAGGGCCTCCCTACCGGATGTCATCCATGAAACCCCGAAGTTGGAAGAAGGTGGCACGCTTGCCGCCTTCCTCGCTGGCCACGCGCTGCGTCGCGGATACAACACCACCATTTACACCTACAACCTGAAAGTATTCGATCCGACTTGGTTCATGCCGGAAGCGCCCGAGATGCCCGAGCGTCTGCGGGCACGACTCGAACACAAGCGATCTCCCAAATTGCGCAGGGCCATCAAGGCCTATCTCGATCTCCTGGAGCACGGAGGAACGGTCCGGTTCCAGGATCTCACGGCGAAACTGATCGAAAGTTACCTGGTTAAGGGGATTCCGATCCTGACCGGGCTCAGCTCCACCTACCTGTACCGGTGCGCCCGGGAGTATGGGCCGAACGCCGATTATGACGACGTGCGCGGCGACCCGGCTGGGCACTTTGTCGTCTTGTGCGGGTACGACAAGAAATCGAAGGAGATTCTGGTGGCGGATCCGTTGTTGCCGAATCCGTTCACCGAGGACCACTATTATCAAGTTAACATCGAACGGGTCATTTGCGCTATTCTCTTGGGCGTCCTGACGTACGACGCGAATCTGTTGGTGATACAACCGAAGGCATAACGCGAGCGCCACACGTATGGCCGTCCTTATTGTCGTCAACAAGCCGCAGAACTGGCCCCTCAAGATCCCGGGTGGTGAGGTCGTAGCGGCGCGAGAATACCTGACCGATCCTAAGTACTACCGGCTCCGGGGCGCCCGGGTGTTCAACCTCTGCCGCTCATACCGGTACCAGAGCACGGGATACTACGTGTCCCTGCTGGCAACGGCGCGAGGACACAAGCCGATCCCCAGCATCGAGACGATCCAGGACGTCAAATCCTCCGCCATCGTGCGTCTGGCCGCGGACGAACTCGAAGACCTGGTCGAAAAGTGCCTGAAGCCGATTCAATCCCGCGAATTCACCTTGAGCATCTATTTCGGCCGGAATCTGGCCAAACGGTACGACCGGCTAGCGGCCTACATTTTCAAACTGTTTCAGTGCCCGTTCATGCGCGCGCGCTTCGTGTATCACGATGAAGATGGCTGGGAATTGAACAGCTTGCGGATTATCTCCGCCAACGAGATCCCGGAGGACCACCACGATTTCGTGGTCCAAGTGACTCAAGAGTACTTCCGCCGGTTTCGCGTCTCCGGTCCGCGCCGGTTCACGCCCCGATATGACCTGGCCATCCTGTACAACCCGAAAGAAGAGAACCCGCCTTCCGACGAACGCGCGTTGGAAAAGTTCATCCGGGCTGCCAAGAAGCTCGACATGCGCGCGGAACTTATCGAGCCGGAAGAGTACGGAATCTTGCCGCAGTACGACGGACTGTTCATCCGCGAGACGACGGTGGTGGATCACCACACCTACCGGTTTTCACGCCGCGCCTTCGCTGAAGGCATGGTGGTCATCGACGATCCCGAGTCCATCGTTCGCTGCGGCAACAAGGTGTATCTTGCGGAACTGCTCGACCTGCATCGCGTCCGTATTCCGAAGACCCTCATCGTCCACAAGGGCAATCAGGAAGAGATCATGCAGAAGATCGGGCTGCCCTGTATTCTCAAACAGCCCGACAGTTCCTTTTCCCAGGGCGTATTCAAAGCGGTAACCGAGGCGCAGTTGCACGAAACCATCGAGCAACTGCTCTCCGAATCGGACCTGATCATTGCGCAGGAGTTCCTGCCAACACCTTATGACTGGCGGGTAGGCATCCTCGACGACACCCCGCTGTACGCATGCCGCTACCACATGGCCAACCGGCATTGGCAGATTCAGCACAAGGATCGCGGCGGAAAGACCCACTACGGGAAAGTGGACACGATCCCTATCGACGAGGCGCCGCCGCACGTGGTCAGCACCGCGCTGCGCGCTACCAAACTCATCGGCGACGGATTGTATGGCGTGGACCTCAAAGAGGCGGGCCGCCGGACTTACGTCATTGAAGTGAACGACAACCCCAGCATCGAGTCCGGGTTCGAAGATCGGGTGCTGAAAGATGATTTGTACCTGCGAATCATGGACGTGTTTTTAAAACGGATTGAGCAGCAAAAGGAAGCGCGACGCCCGAAATGAATACAGCGCAGTTTCACCTATTCGAACGATACGGCGTCGAACTTGAATACATGATTGTCGATGCCGAGACCCTGGCTGTCCGACCGATTACCGATGAAGTGTTGCGCCAGATTGCCGGCCAATACGTCAACGAAGTCGAGCGCGGCGAACTGGCCTGGTCCAACGAGCTGGTACTCCACGTCATCGAACTGAAGACCAACGGGCCCACGCCTTCGCTGGACGGACTTGCCGCCCGGTTCCAGGACCATGTGAACGTCATCAATGAGATGCTGCGCCCCATGGGCGCGCGTTTGATGCCCACCGCCATGCATCCCTGGATGGATCCCCATACCGAGACGCGGCTCTGGCCCCACGAGTATAGCCCCATCTACGAGTCCTTCAATCGCATTTTCGAATGCCGCGGCCATGGCTGGTCCAACCTGCAAAGCATCCACCTGAATCTGCCTTTCGCGGACGATGCGGAGTTCGCGAGACTGCACGCGGCGATCCGGTTACTCATGCCGATCATGCCGGCGCTGGCGGCCAGCTCCCCGATCATGGAGCGGGGCGCGACGGGACTGCTGGACAACCGCCTCGACGCCTACCAGACCAATTGCCAGCGCATCCCGTCGGTCACGGGGTTTATCGTTCCCGAGCCGGTATTCCATCCAGCGGAATACGAGGTCGAAATACTGCAGCGCATGTACGACGACATCGCGCCCCACGATCCCGAGGGAATCTTGCAGGAAGAGTGGCTCAACGCGCGGGGTGCCATTGCGCGGTTTGACCGGAACACCATCGAAATCCGCGTGCTCGACATTCAGGAATGCCCAAAGGCCGATCTTGCCATCGTGCGCGCCGTTGCGGCCGTGTTAAACGCCCTGACGGAGAACCGATGGATTGATGCCTTGCAACAGGAAGCCTGGGAAGTCGATCCGCTCTATGTGATTCTGCTGGAGACGATGCGCTCCGGGGACGCGGCGGTGATCCGGAACCGCTCGTACTTGCACGCCTTCGGGCTTCGCGCGAAGGCGGCGACTGCCGGGGAATTGTGGCAGCACCTGATCGATTCGGTGTTGCCCAGCGGCGATCCCGCTCGCGAACCGCTTCAATTCATGCTTCGGGAAGGTTGTCTCGCGCGCAGGATACTCGCCGCGTGCAACGGCGATTTCTCGGACGAACGCATCGCGTCGGTATATGGAGAACTCTGCGCCTGTCTGGCCGAGGGCCGGATGTTCACCGCCAAGTAGAGGTGGCCGCGGAAGGGCGACCTACTACCCCGCCGAATTCTTTTCCTGCGCTTTGATCTTGTTCCAGGCGGCGATCGCGTCCTCCGGGGTCCTCGCTTTGTTCTCGCCGAAGACGTGATCGTGCCGGCGAATCATTTTCTCGTGAATGCGCTCCAGGGCCGACTTAAGCGTAAACCGGCCTTCCGCCTCTGCAGCCGCGGCGGTGGCCAGCATGACGAACAGCGTGTCTCCGAACTCTTCTTCCATGTGGCCGTTATCGTGGTGCTCCAACGCTTCTACCAGTTCTTCGGCCTCCTCCTTCGCATACTTGCCGAAATCGAGGGCTGTCTGTTCGCGGTCCCAGGGGCAGCCGTCAGGTCCGCGCAGATACCGGGCGAGAGCGATAAGTGCCTCAAACCAATCCAGCTCGGATTGGGGCGTCTTGTTCCAATGCGGGTACATTCCGTGCAATTTATGCTCCGTGTGTCTAAAGTTTTCCGCCGTTCCGCCGATAGTAAGAAGTGGCGCAGGAGCCGTCATTCAGCGGTCCGCTGGGACAGGCCGAATGACTGCTCAGCGGCGTTGCACACTAGAGTGCAACAAGAAAGGTCAGCATGACGGTTCAATGCTGCAAATGCAAGAAGGTCCATCGCGAGGGGTGCTGGATTGCCGGGCGGCCCGAACCCGCTGCGCACGTTACCCACAGCTACTGCCCCATCTGCGAAGACGAATGCTACATTGAACTCTTCTCCGCCCAGGCCAGTCGCTCGACTCGCAGCGGCGCGCAGGCCGCCTCGCAGCTTGTCAGTCGATTGACGTCGTCCATGCAGGAAATCCCAACGCAAATGCTGCTTGATTGAGGATTGCAGGACAATCCCCCCTCCCTGACGCCCGGTGCGCTCGCGCCGGGCGTCGCTATTCACAACCTACTTCACGTCCTCCAGCGGCTGGACATTTCCGCGGGTGACGGTCTTGACACCGGTTGGGGCAGCCCATTTGACCGCGTTGTAGATGACGCGCAGCACGTTCTCGTCGTAGTAAATGGGGAGCGTTTCATGGCCGGGCCGGAAATAGAAAATTTTGCCTTTTCCACGGTGCCAGCAGCATCCGCTGCGGAAGACTTCACCGCCTTGAAACCAACTGAGAAAGACCTGGCGGTCGGGTTGGGGAATATCGAAGTGTTCGCCGTACATCTCGGTACGCGGCAACTCGAAGAACTCGGGCAATCCCTCCGCGATGGGATGGGCGGGATCGACGACCCAGATGCGCTCGCGCTCTCCGATGTCCCGCCACTTGAGGTCGCAACTCGTGCCCATCAGTTTCCGGAAGATCTTGGAGTGGTGTCCAGAGTGGAGCACGACCAAGCCCATGCCGTCGAGAACACGCTGATGGACGCGCGCGACATTCTCGTCCGAGACTTTGTCATGAGCGGTATGCCCCCACCAGGTCATCACGTCGGTTGACTCGAGTACCGCGTCCGGTAGCCCCTGTTCCTTGTGGTCCAGCTCGGAGACCTGGACGGTGGCGATGCCGTCTTTGCCAGAGAGGTATCCGGCGATCTGGGTGCCCATGCCGTTGGGGTAGAGCTTCCGGACTTCCTCCACTTCCTTCTCGTGGACGCCTTCGTTCCAAACTGTGACGCGAATACCGCCGCCCATATGTGTGCTCCTTGTTATGGTGTAAATACCGGGTCTTCGGGTGCTGGCTAGTCCGGGATGAACCAATCGGGGTTGCCGTGCCGAAACCGCGACGCGCCCCAATGCCCCCGTTATGCCGGGCAATCGTAGAACAGGCCGTGTCGTCGCCGCAAGCGTCCAGAGCGGAAAAAGCCCGAAATACTTGATCGAACGCGCGAATGGCGGGTAGAGTATCCCCACTCTGGCCGTATGGGGAGGGATTGGGTCCCACATTGCGCAATCGAGCCGCGGAAGGTTCCACATGGAAAACGTAATTGGTCTCGCTGGCATTGATATTGTCATCATTGCCGTCTACATGATCGGCACGCTCGCACTGGGCTTCTTCTGTTCGCGATACGTAGGAAGCGCGGAAGACTTTTTCGTATCCGGCAAGGCGCTGCCCTTCTGGGCGATTGGTTTTTCCATCGTCGTGAGCGATATCGGCGCTACGGACTTCGTGGCCGTGGCCGGCGCTTCATTCCGGTATGGTGTTTCCGCGGCGAATTTCGACTGGATCGGATCCATGCCCGCCATGGCGTTCGCCGCCTTCGTCTTCGTGCCCTACTTCTGGCGCACGGGAGTGTTCACAATCCCCGAATTCCTCGGCATGCGTTACAACAGCGCGGTGCAGTTTATTCAGGCGCTCATTTGGGCCATCGTCATGTTCCTGGGCCTGGCCATCATGTTGTGGGTCACGGCCGACAAGTTGATGCACACGATTCTGGGCTGGAATGCCACGATGTCCGTGTGGCTCATGGCCGTGGTCACGGGTTTGTACACCTTCTCCGGCGGATTGACCGCGGTTGTGTTCACGGACGTGGTTCAGCTTATCGTTATGTACGTGGGCGGCCTGAGCCTGCTGACGCTCGCCCTTTGGGAAGTCGGGGGCTGGGCGGCCTTGCAGCAACAGGTGCTTGCCAAGGGCGATGAGTACGCCCACCACTTCACGATCCTGCTGCCTCACAACACGACGGGGCCCTTCCCCTGGACAGGGATCGTATTCGGCCTGGGCATCGTGCTCGCTATTGCGTACATGAGCGGCAACCAGGTGATCGTGCAGCGGACACTGGGCGCGCGCAGCGAATGGGACGCCAAGGGCGGCATGTTGCTGGGCGGCTTCCTGAAGTCGATGATCCCGCTTATGGTCGCCCTGCCCGGGTTGTGCGCCATCATCCTCGTTCCCGATCTTCCCATGGAAGAGGCCGATCGCGCGGTACCGGAGATGATTCGCCTGCTGCTGCCGGCGGGGCTTCGCGGGCTGATGTTTGCGGCGCTTTTTGCGGCGCTCATGTCGAGTATCTCGAGTACGCTGAACTCGGCGACCACCATCTTCATTACCGACATCTACGGACAAGCGCGGCGCTGGGGCGGGAAGAAGGCGTTGACGGAACGGCAAGCGCTTAATCTCGGCCGGGGGTTCACCGCATTTCTGATCATCACCTCGGCTATCCTGGCGAAACCCATCGCCGATCGCGAGAGTATTTACATCTTCACGCAGACCATTCTCAGCATGTTCCAGGGGCCGACCCTCGCCATTCTACTTTTGGGAATCATCTGGCCCCGCGCCAACCGCTGGGGCGGTTTGGCCGGACTCGTGTTGGGCGTGATGTTCTGTTTCGTGCTGAAGAATACTCCCGGACTCTTCACCTCCGAAAATCCGTTCCTGTTCGTGGCTTGGTGGTCCTTCGTGTTCTCGGTCGTTGTCACCATCGTCGTCAGTTTGATGACCAAGAAAGAACCCGAAGAAAAACTCCGGGGGCTGGTCTGGAGTTCGGTCGTGCAGAATACCGCCGCGCAGGACGCGCTGGAAGAGAGGAATTCGTAACATGGGTGACTACTTCGGACAACTCTACGATCGAATGGCGGTCGCGGTTGAGTCGTTTTGCGCGGCCGTATTCAAGCCGGTGTTAGGCGCATTCTTCGGTCCCATCAATGATCTCCTGAGCCGGATCGGGCAACCCTGGTTTACCATCACGGCCATTGGTTTTTTTCTGGGCACGATGCTTTGGGTTTGGTTGTACCTCGGCGATAGCTACGTGAATCTGGGGCGTCAGAGAAAGTCGATTTGGACCGATCTCCGCGTCTGGACCGTCATCTCCATGTTGCCCCACATCTTTGTGTATTTCTACTTCTATTAAGGATCACCTCATGACGAGCACAATTGACAAGAAGGTCGAGCGGCATACCGTGAAGGAGATGATGAAGCGGGACGGTGAGACGTACATGGCGGTCGGGCTCTTCGTCATCGCCATCGCCATCCCCGTCCTGATCGCCACCCTGTGGGCCGTGCGCAGTCATGCGGCGGTCGTTAACGTGATTGCCGGGCTGATTCTTCTCGGTGTCGGCGGATCCGCTTTATTCTACGGATGGATACTCTTCAAACGGTCCAAGACCATCGCTTCGTGAGTTCCCTTCATCTCCCTCCGCGCTATACCGCCGGAGACGCCGCGCGGGTATTCTGGCGGCCCCGCGTTAAGAACCTCTACGGTTTGCTCCGGCCCCGCCCCGTCAAGATGGATGAAGACGGGCGGCTACCCGCCTCCATTGAACTCGTCTGGATGCCGGTCTATGCCTTCCGCATGCGCCTCGTCCGCGGCGACAAAACCGGCACGCTTTGGGTTTCCGTAGACGCGAGTTTCGGCGGCTTTGCACTGTTCGAGCGGATGGACGCCCTGGAAGACGGAGAATTTGACGGCGAGTCGTTCGAACCCGTTCTCACCGTGCCCGAGGCCGAACGGTTTGGGCGCGACGGGGTCGTCCGCTACTTCCTGCGCAAACGCGGCGGACCCAAGCCCTCGGATATGTCGGTTGAAGAGCATTGCCTGTATCACACACCCGTCTGGGTCTACTACTTCCGCCGGGGGAAGAAGATCGACCTCGCGGTGCTTGATGGCTACACGGGGGAGCGCATGGGATCGCGCATGCGTATCGCAGTGCTGGAGGCGTTTATTCGGCGCAGGCAAGAGCAGAGGGGCAACGACTGCGACTGACAGCAAGATCCCTCAGTCATCTTCGGCCAGCCCATACTTCTTCAAGCGATAGCGTAAGGAACGCGCGGTCAGCCCGAGCAGGTCCGCGGCGCGTTTTTGGGAGTAGCGGGTGCTTTGAAGCGCCTGCTTGATGAGGCTCGTTTCGATTTCCGCGACGTACTCTTCGAGGTCGAGTCCGCCCTGGGGCAACTCCTTGGCCGATTCTCCGGGCGTGGACACATGGTCGCGGACATTGGGCGGCAGATCGCTGATCTCGATTACGTCAGCCCGGCAGAGGGCCACCGCGCGTTCAAGCAGGTTGGTGAGTTCGCGCACGTTGCCGGGCCAGGGATACCCTAACAACAGGGACTCGACATCTTCCGAAACGCGCATCTCGCCACGTTTCATCTTCTCCGCATGCACTTTTAGGAAGTGGCGGATCAGGAGGGGGATGTCGTCGGCCCGGTCGCGCAGGGGCGGCACGGTGATAGGAATCACGTTGAGCCGGTAATACAGGTCTTCCCGGAACTCGCCTTCATGGGCCATTTGCGCGAGGTCCCGGTTTGTCGCGGAGATGATGCGCACATCGACTTTTTTCCCCACGGTTCCGCCGACTGGGTGAATGACGCTATTGTCCAGCACGCGCAATAGCTTGACCTGGAGCGCCATGGGCATTTCACCGATTTCGTCGAGGAACAAGGTCCCACCGTCCGCAACGACGAAGAGTCCTTCCTTATCTTCGTAGGCGCCGGTAAAGGACCCTTTCTTATGGCCGAAGAGTTCGCTCTCGAGCAGGTTTTCGGGGAATCCACCGCAGTTGACCGCGACGAAGGGTTTGCTTGCGCGGCCGCTGAGTTGGTGAATGCCGCGGGCGACGAGTTCCTTGCCCGTGCCGCTCTCGCCGTGAATCGCCACCGTGCTCGGGAGGTCGGCCACGCGCCGGATCATGTCGCGCAATTCTTCGGTCGCCTTGCCCTTGCCGATGATGTTATCAAGGTTTCCGCGCTTCGCCTGCTCTTTGCGCAGGGCGATGTTCTCGCGTTTGATCCGCGTCTGTTCGATAGCCCGCTGAATGAGGATGCGCACTTCCTCGTTTTTGAAGGGTTTCATGATGTAGTCGGCCGCGCCGCGCTTCATGGCTTCGATGGCCGTCTCCACCGAACCGTACGCCGTCATCATGATGGAGGGGGTCGACGGGCTGTTCTCATTGAGCCACGAAAGCAGCTTCATGCCCGCGTCGCGATCGCTGCCCATGCGAAGGTCAGTCAGGACCACGTCGAAGCTCTCGTTCTCCAAAAGCTTTCGGGCGTCGTCCACATTGGAGGCTGTTGCGACGTCATACCCGTCTTTGGCGAGAACGATCTCGAGCAGCTCCCGCATGCCGGACTCGTCGTCCACCACGAGAATGCGATTCTGGACAGCCACTTAGCCTTGTTCCTCCGTACCCGCGCGGGGCAACCGAACGCTCATCGTTGCGCCGCCCCCTTCGCGGGAAGCGGCACGGATGGTTCCGTCGTGAGCGGACACAATCCGCAGACAGATGGCCAACCCCATCCCAACCCCGGTATCCTTCGTAGTATAGAAAGGCTCGAAAATGCGCGCAACCTTGTCAGGCTCGATGCCCGGACCTTCGTCGTCAAATCGCACTTCCACCGACGAGGGGCCCAAGACGACGGCAATGAGCAAGCGGCCTTTCTCGTTCATGGCCTCGACGGCGTTCTTCGCAAGGTTCAGGAAGACTTGGCGGATCTGCGTCCGGTCGCCCGAGACAGGACACACTTCGTCCGGCATTTCGGTTTCAATGGAGAAACCAGGTGTTTCGCCGTACTTGCGATGGGTGAAGTCCGTGACTTCGTCGATGAGCCCGCGCACGTCGAACACGTCGCGCCGCATGCGGGGCTTGCGCGCAAAGTCGAGGAAATCGGAGACGATGGCGTTCAACTGATCGGACTCGCGCAGGGCGATGGCGAGCAGTTTTTGCGCCACGTTCGGATGGTCCAGGCTGGTGGACAGTTCATCCACGGCGCCGCGAATCGCCGCGACCGGGTTTCGGATTTCGTGGGCCAGCCCTGCGGCCAGTTCACCCACGATGGAGAGCCGGTCCTGACGTTTCAATTCCTGTCGCATCTGTTCCAATTCGGTTAAGTCGCTGAAGGACGCGATAATGCCGGTCATGCGCCCGCGCCAGTCGTAGATTCGGCTCGTGCTGAGTCCGAGCAGCATGGTTCGTTTATCGTTCAGAAGCCCGGTGTATTCGTAGCGGGTAAAATCGCGTTCCGACCGGAGGGCCGTGAGCACTGGGCATTCCTCGCCCGAGGCGACACGCAGCACGTCCTGCACCGGTTGGCCGATGGCCTCGTCTTCGCTGAGATTCAAGATGCGTTCGGCGGCCTTGTTCACGACGGTGATCGTGCCCGAAAGATCCGTGATAAGAAATCCGTTGTTCATGTTGTCCAGGATTTCACGCTGGAATTGCTGGAGACGGTGCAACTGCTGATTCCAGTATCCGCTGATCGACGCCGTGAGGTAGTAGGCGAGCACCTGGAGCAGGTAGCCGTACCACAAAGTGTATCGATCCTGGTTGAACCACTGCTCGGCTTCCGACACGCTCACCGAGGGCACGGTGCGCATGAGTACCAAGGCTCCCATGATCCCCGCGCACAACGTGGCGAAAACGAAACCCTCGATGAGCCCGAGCAGGATGCCGGCCTCCAGCACGATGAGGACAAACAGGAAGGTGTACACGCTGCCGAGGCCGCCGGTAAAGCTCACCGCCGCGGCGACAACGCCGACATCGACGAGTACCTGGGCCCAGGTGAGCAGGCGGTTTACTTGCCGAACGTGCTTGGCAACGAAGAGGTAAGAGGCGCTACAGACCAGGCCGAAGAGATAGAAGGCGCTAAGATATGCAGCCTCGTTGGCGCCGAAGTCTCCAAAATAGAGGGTACCCGCCGCGATAACACAAATAACGGCGACTCGAACGACACTAATGACGACCTGCCACGGGGCAGCGGCGCTGTGGGACGGCTTAGCTGGGATCGACAAGTCGGGAGTGGTCACAGCCCCTTTTCCATCAGGCGCCGCAGGCCTTCCGGATCGGCGCTGCGTTTGAATGCCATGTCGCTCGTAATGACGTTGCGGCGCATGAGCCGGTACAGGGACTGATTCATGGTCATCATCCCTTCCCCGGCGCCGATTTCGATCATGGACGGGATTTGTTGGAGCTTTTGTTCGCGAATCAGCGACCGAATGGCCGTGTTGGGCAGCATGACTTCCAGGGCGAGGGCGCGGCCCATCCCGTCGGCTCGAGGGATGAGCTGCTGCACGGCGATTCCCTCCAGCACGAAGGACAACTGGGTACGAATCTGATCCTGCTGGTTCGATGGGAACACGTCGACAATACGGTTGATGGACTGCAAGGCGTCGTTGGTATGCAGCGTGGCGAACGCGAGGTGCCCCGTCTCCGCCACAGTAAGCGCGGCCGCGATCGTTTCCGGGTCGCGCATTTCACCAATGAGAATGACGTCGGGGTCCTGGCGCAGAACGCGCTTGAGCGCAGCGCCGAAGGACTTGGTATCCGCGTTGACCTCGCGCTGGTTAATGGTCGCCACATTATGATTGTGCAGATACTCGATGGGGTCTTCGATGGTGATGATATGGACCGGGCGTTCCCGGTTGATCTTGTCAATAATCGAAGCAAGCGTGGTGGACTTGCCGCTACCGGTCGGGCCGCAGATGAGTACCAGGCCGAGGGGCCGATAGGCGAAATCGGCCACAACGCGAGGAAGGCCCAGCTCCTCGAAGGAGCGAATTTCAAATGGAATGGAACGAAAGGCGGCCACCACGGAACCCCGATCGCGATACACGTTCAAACGGAAACGGCTCAACCCCTCGATTCCGAACGAGAGGTCGCATTCGCGATCGGTTTCGAACATGGCGATCTGCTCTTCGCTCATGACACTGTAGATAATCTCCTGCGTCTCGTCCGGCTTGAGCACGGGATACTCGTGCATGGCCTCGAGGTTGCCGTTCAGGCGAATGATCGGCGGGGAGCCGACGACGATATGAAGATCGCTGGCGCCTTTCTCAATCGTCTTGGTGAGCAGTTCTTTGATGCTGATTGTAATCATGAGTCCCCCGTTGGGTGAACGACCGCGCTAGTCCATCGCGGACACGCGCAAGACTTCCTCAATCGTGGTAACGCCTTCGGCCGCCTTCTCGAGGGCGTTCTGGCGCAGGGACCGCATGCCGCACTCCATGGCCACCCGCTTGATATCGCTGGCGGGTTGCCGCGTCATGATAAGGTCCTGAATCTCGGGATAGTTAGGCATCGCTTCAATCACAGCCAAGCGGCCGCGATAGCCCGTGTCTTTGCACTTGCCACAACCGCGGCCGCGAACGAAGTTGGGGGGCGGCGCGCCTTCCGGGTGGCGGTACTGAATCCGTTCCAGCACATCCGGCGGCACGCGAATCGGTTCCTTGCAGTCCGGGCATACGCGGCGCAGCAGGCGCTGGGCGGCCGCCAAACCCACGGAAGACTGGACAAGGAACGGCTCCATACCCATGTCGATAAGGCGAGTGTACACGCTCGACGCGTCATTGGTGTGAAGGGTGCTCAACACCAGGTGGCCGGTCAACGCGGCTTTGATGGCGATGTCCGCGGTCTCTTCGTCTCGAATCTCACCGACCATGATGATGTCGGGGTCCTGGCGGAGGATACTGCGCAATCCCGCGGCGAAGGTGAGTCCGATTTCGGATCGAGCCTGCACCTGATTGACGCCAAAAAGTTCGTATTCGACGGGATCTTCCACCGTGATAATGTTGGTGTCCGGGCCGTTCAGTTTGTGCAGCGCGCTGTAGAGCGTTGTCGTCTTTCCGCTACCGGTGGGACCGGTCAGCAGGATCATTCCGAAAGGAAGCGCGAGCGCTTCGCGGAACGCGTCCATGGGTTGCGCGGCAAACCCCAATCCGTCGAGGTCCAGTGTCAGGCTGCTCTTGTCCAGCACGCGCATCACGATCTTCTCGCCGTGGTAACAGGGGAGAATGGACACGCGGAAATCGATGTCGTGGCCTTTAAACCGCGTGCGGAACCGGCCGTCCTGGGGAAGCCGGTGCTCGGCAATGTCCAGGCCGGACATGATCTTGAATCGCGATATTAGTGCCGACTGCACGCTCTTCGGCGGGTTCTTGGTTTCTTCCAGCATCCCATCCACGCGATAGCGTACGCGAAGGACTTTCTCAAAGGGTTCGATGTGAATATCGCTCGCGCGGTTCTCCAGGGCCTTCAGCAAAATGAGGTTCGCGAGCCGAATCACCGGGGCGTCTTGCGCCTCGGCCTGCATGTGGGCGATGTCTTCGATGTGCTCTTCTTCATCGACGACTTCGATGCCATCCTGCTTGTTCTCGCCGCCGACGAGTTCATCAAAAAGGCTGGCGCTGCTTTGCCCGCCGTAGTGCTTGCTGATGGCTTCGTTCAGCTCCGACTGCACCGCCACGACCGGCTCGATCTCGTAGCTGGTGAGCATGCGAAGATCGTCGAGGGCCATGATGTTCAGCGGATCGGCCATCGCCAGGGTGAGCACGTCTCCGGTGACGGAAACGGGAAGCATCTGGTACTGGCGCGCCAGGGATTCCGGGACTTCGTTCAGCACCTCTTGGGGGATGTTGTAGTTGGCCACGCGAATATGGGGTATGCCGAGCTGTTCGCTCAAGGTAACGACGAGATCTTCCTCACCCAGATACCCCTTGGCAACGAGGACCGACGCCAGGCTTTGCCCAGACGACCGTTGGACGGCGATGCATTCCTGAAGCTGCTCCTGGGTGACCAGCTGCTGCTCCAGCAACACGTCTCCCAGCCGGCGTTTGGCAATTTTAGGCGGCACAGGACACTCCTACCCAGCTACGCGGCATCCTCGGCACCGAGGCTGTCCAAAACCTCGTTCGCCATCTCGCGCGTGATTTCCTGCTCGACCAGTTTGGCATAAGCGATGACTTTTCGCAACGCTCCCCGCATCCTGCGAACGTCGCTTGCGATCCGTGTCGCCACCAGGGACAAGACCTCCTCCGAAACAGCGACCCGGTGCGATTCGGCATATCGCTTCAAGATGGCCAGACGCACGTCCATCTCGGGGGGGCGCAATTTCGTGACAATCCCCGAAGAGAATCGGGAGGTAAGCCCTTTCTGGAACTCAGTCAGCTTGTCCGGCGGCCGATCGCCGGCGATAACAACGATCCGGCCCTCGTGGACAAGCGCGTTGAAAACATGGAACAGCTCTTCTTGCGCTTCCTGCCTGCCTGCCAGGAATTGAATGTCGTCGATAAGCAACACGTCCCACCGGCAAAAACGATCGCGAAATTCCGAGAGTTCGTCGTGTTTCAGGGCCTTGGCAAAGGCGCCGGCGAAATGGCTGGTCGACACGTACGCCACGCGCAGGTCCGGATTCTTCGCGAGCACGGCATTCCCGACCGCGTTCAGAAGGTGTGTCTTGCCGAGACCCTCTTCGCCGCATACATAGAGGGGGTTGAAATCCCGCGCCAGGTTTTCGCCCAGGGCCTTTGCGGCCTTCAACGTGAATGTGTTTGCAGGGCCAACCAGGAACTCCTTAAAGGTGTACCCGCTCAACAGCCGGTCGCTGTCGATGGCCTCGCGGACGCGCTCGTCCGCCTCCATCCCCAACCCCGGGCTGTCCAGAGCGCCGGCGTCTGACAGTTGCCCTGCGGACAACTCATCGCCGCCTACCCCGGGAAAGACCTCGAGGTTGGCTATCTTGACGTTGGTGGGAGGGGAGTCCTCGGAGCGCAACCGTTCTTCTTGGATCGCGCGCAACGTAGCCTCGACGGTTTGTGTCGCCTGCATCATCGCCTCAGCGATTTCGGAAAGCCGGGACTCCTGTTCCGCTACGGCGCGCCGGACGCTTTCGCCGATCAGTGCACTGAAATCCGGCAATGGTTGCGGTTGCGCAGGCTCAGCGCGAGCCTGCAGCGCCTCGCGAATTCCTTGGCCAAAATTGTGAAGCGGCGTCTCGATGCTGGCTTGGAGTAACCGGGTCAGTTCTTCTGGGTCGATTGCGGGCCCCTTGTCCTGCTTATCATTTTGCTGAGCCCTGAGAACCGACTCTACTCCAGATAGGACAGAGTCGCGCAATTCCTGGCCAATCTGTCCTGCAAACTGTTTGAGGTCGGGGAATGCCGGCGCGGCTGCGGAACGTTCCGCCAGTTTCTGCTGCTCCGCGAAGAGTGGCGCAAGCGATTCTCGAAGGGCATCGCGAAGGCCCGCATGCAGTTCGGCCACAACCGCCTTGGAATCGATCCCCTCCGCTTGCGACCGAGATTCCGCTGCCAGCAACGGCTGGAGCGCTTCCTGCAGGACCGCGCGGACACTGTCCGAAACCTGCGCGCCGAGCGCTTCCGCCGAGACCGCCGGCGCGGGTCGAGGCGTAGCGGATTGCGATTTTGCCGCGTCACTCTGGCGGGGCGCTGGTACGTCGGGGCGCGGACGTGACGCGGCCGCGGGCTTGGGGGGCACCGCTGCCTCTTTAACCAACGCGTCCACCGCCGCATCCACCGCGGTTTGCGTCGAATCCTCGAAGGGCTTGGACTTCGCCGCAGGCTTCTTCTCCGATAGACCGAAGCTCCCAGCCGTTACTTCCTGAACGTCCTGTTGCTGCACGATGTGAAACACGCGTTTGGCGACGCTGTCAAAATGGTTCCAATCGCACAATATCGGTTTGATTTTGATGTCTGGGCACGTCTTGCGCACTTGTTCGAGGGCGTCCAGATCCAGCGGGTCCACCATCGCCAGCGTCAGGATGCGGCCCAGTTTGTCGATAGGCAGAAAGTTATATTTGAGGCACAGTTCCTTAGGAACGAGCTGGAACAGCTCCTCGCTGACGTCGTAGTCGACGAGGCTGATGTGCGGGATTTTACATTGCTTAACCAGGATCGACACGAGCGTGGCTTGCGTGATGAAATTCATCTCGACCAGGACTTGCCCGAGGAATCTGCCGCTTTCCTGCTGCTTGGCGAGGGCTTCCTGCAACTGGCCGGCTGAGATCGCCCCTTCCCGCACCAGCATTTCCCCAAGTCGGCCGGTGGACGCAGGGCTATCGTTGGCACTGGAACCGGAACTCTGCGCGGGAACATTCGGGGACTTCGCCGCCCCACCGGACTGGGCAGGATTACCGCCCGCGGCGTCGCCGTCCGTTGTATCTTTGCGCCAACCTAGCATTCACGAAATATCCTCGATTCGAACAATTTCAGCGGTAGAATCTGCTCCCTGCGCAGAAATCCACACACGTCGGGGATTGTACCATCTGAATGCCACAACGTCAAGTGTTTACAGTGCGTAAGCTATTTATTGACAGGTATTTGACGATTTGACGAAATGAATCTAGCCCTTCCGGACGCAGCCAAAACCACGTAGCTCCAGTTGCGGTGCTGGAGATTCCACATACAAAATGTAGTACTCGCTCGGCAGGGCGAAACGCCGACGATTGAGCGGTCCAGATCAGCTGTTCCCCGCACTCAGTTTGTGGAGGAAGATGCCTCGTTCGGAGCGTTCTCCGAGAATCGGCGGCGCAACTCCGGGCTCGCCTGAATCTGCCGATCCAGATCCAGGAATACCTGAAGGGCATCAGGATCGCCGGTGACGGTGCTTGTGAACTCACGTATGGCCTCGGAACCCTTGCGGGCGACCAGCATGGCCCGGATGTCCTCCTGGGCTTGGTCGAGTGTAACTTCTTCGCCAGCAATGACCTCAACGAGTTGTAGGATGTGAAATCCATACTCGCTTTCGATCGGCTTACTGACTTCGCCGGGCTGAAGCTGGTTAGCGGCCTCCACAATGAACGGCGGAAATTCGCTAACGGGCCTCATGCCCCAATCACCGCCATTATCTTTATAACGGCCGTCGGATACTGACTTGGCGACGCCTTCGAAACTCTGGCCGGATTGGATCCGCTTGTACGCGTCATCCGCACGGCCTCGGCTCGCTTCAATCTTGACATCTTTCCGGTTTTTGTCTCCCTGGATGAAGATCTGTTTGAGGTGCATCATGTCGGGCCTGCGAGTCATTTCGCGATTCTCGTCGTACCACGCTTTGACCTCCGCGTCGGAGACCGATACGCCCTTTTCTTTCATGATGGATTCGCGCACCTTCTCGATAAGCAAGGCCTTGCGAAGTTCGGCCAAGGCTTCCTCACGCGTGGCGCCCGCGCGCTTGAGGATCTCCGATTCGGTCAAATCGGCAGCGGAATCCTCCGCGCTGACTTTGCGCAGGGCCTCCAGTTCTTCCTGCCACTTCGCTTCCAGTTCGCTCTGGGCAATCGAGAGATTTCGCTTTTGGGCTTCCTGATACAGGATTTCTCGTTCGATAAGCATGCGCAACCCGTTCAGCGCAATACCCAGGCGAACCTCGTCGGTCACCTCCTGCCCGGGGTTCAATTGAGCCCAGCGCAGGACTTCCCCCATGTACAAATCCTTGAACTCCTGAGCGCTCAGAGGAACATCATTCACGATGGCGACTGGCCCGTCGGGAACGGACTTGAGTACGATGTCCATGAGGTCAAGATTGGGGGCCTGGGCCGGCGCGGCGAAAGCGCAGCATACCGCGACAAGCAACGCAGTGACTACTCTCATTCCATTTCTCCTGGATACTTTTCGTTAGATTCTGCTGCCTTGGCAGCGGCCCGCTCGGCAGCTTCCGCGGCGAGACGTGCCTCTTCCTGGGTGCTCAGTTCCGTCCGTGCGGTCCGCTGGATGAACCCGAACGACGGGAACGTGACCGCATAGGTTACCACGAACGCGAGCCCTACCCGAAACGCGACTTCAAAGCCCTCCACCTTTGAATAGAACAACCCAATGGCCAGCACGATCGTGGCCACGAATGCGGCGGCGGCCAAGGCAACCTTATCGACGTCCATCAATAGAATGGCGCGAACCTTGCGTTCTCGGGGTAGGCGTGACATGGAGAAATGCTAACACAAGGGCCGGAAGGAAGGGAATATCGCGCGCCCACCCGGAGCGAATCAAAGAGATTCCGGTTTCGAGCGCAGGGACTCCCAGCCCTCGCGTAACGTATAGCGATGCACCTGGAATCCCGCGTCGGTGACTCGCACGCGTGAGAATTCGCCCCGAATGCCCTCGCGCTCGTTTCGGCGGAAGAAGGCGCCGGTGCAAAGATGGGTGAGATTGGGATAGACGGGGTCCTGAACGAGGCTAAACCGGTGCACGTGCCCCGCGACGTACAAGATCGGAATGCCCGATTCACCCAGGACGCGGCGCAGCGCGCCAGCATTCCGGAGCAAGCGGTTGGTCGTGAGGCGGTATCCGGGGGTTTCGTTCAACACGGGGTAGTGGCCCGCGACGATCGTCGGTGATGCAAGGTCCTTCAACAGTTCCCCCGTCTTGCGAAGCTCTTCCGCCGATATCCGTCCCTTCGAGGAAAGAACATTCGGACCGACCGTCGGCACGAGCATGAGCGGCGTGCCGCCCGGGAATCGCTCCAGAGCGGGGTAGCCCTGTTCCGGCACATACGGCGCGAAATGGCGTTCAAACCGTTGGAGCCGATGCGACTCATAGGTGTAGACATCGTGGTTGCCAGGTAGAAGATGAATGGAAAAACCGCGTGTCGCAAGCGAATCAACGAAGGCCCGGGCCAGGACGAACTCCTCGTCGAGGGCAGTCGAAGAGAAGTCGCCCGTGAGCAACGCCTGTCGTTCGCCGGTTTCCTCCAGGCCTTGAATCAGCGCTTCCGCTTGAGACATGGGAAACTCGTGGCGCCGCCGGAAGAACACGTTGGCGTTGCCCAGAACTCGCTTGTTCAACAGGCGAAAGGGATTGTAGACGAACTTCCAGAAATGCAGATCCGCCACGTGAAGAAACGTGTCGCGGACCGTCGGGTTCTCCATAGATGTATTGGAGCCGATCTCCGTCACAACACATCCATCATCGATTGCGCCGACAGTTCGCCTTCGTGCAATACGTCCCCGGCAGCGCGGCCTGATACGGCAGTGTACGGCGCGAGGGCGGTGTCCCACCCGTTTCCGCCGTTGAATACGTGGAGCGCGCGGTGTCCGTAGAGTGCGGCGCCCGTTGCCGCGTCGCCGATCGCGCGGATGCACGGCATGTAGGGACCAGCGACCCAGGCTGCATCCGAGTCCACGTCGAAACCATGTGCATCAATCGCGGTGGACCGGACGCCCTCATCCAGTGCGCCGGCAAAAAGGCACCAGACTCCGGCATCGCCGAGGCCGACGAGGTCCACGGGGATTCCATCCGGAATCACGCGCCGCGCGTGAATGAGGGCGGCCATGACGTCTTGAATGCGGTACGCCGTATCCGTCGGCAGGAAGGTGTCGGGATATGCCGTGGAGCGGCGTTTAGTGGCGTTCTCACCAATCCGGAACGGGTCCACCGTGACCACGACTTTGCCCGCGTCCATGAGTTGACGCAGGTAGTCTCCTGGCCCGCCGGAAGGCGCGTCCGCCAATGCGGCTTTGCCGTCGCCGTGAACAAGTACAACCGCGCCCGTGGGCTGATTGTCTGCGGGACGGAAGACCAGCGCCGGAATCGCGCTCGCCGCGTCGTGGGACAGGAGCACCCCTTCCACGCTGTACCCGTCGGCATTGTGCGTGCTGATGGTAGACGAGGTCACGGAGTCTTCACACGGAAGCTCGGCCGCGACGATGTCCGCAAGCGCCGGTTTGGCGAATGAACGGAAGGCGAGATAGTCGCCGGAATTTGCCGGGAGTTGGGCCGCCCACTTCGCGCGCGTCGCGTCTACGATCTCGGTCATCAACTGCTCGTACCCGGGGTATTCGGCGGGCGGTGTGCCGTCGGGAAAATTGCGGAGGTTCTCTTCGGGTTCCAGCGTGTACGCCGGTTCCGTGAAGTTTGCGTACTTCGCTTCCTCACCCAGGATCCATTTCCCGAAGAAGCGATACACCGCTTCGCGGCTGTCCTGGTTGTAGTTGTGGCTCGCATCGATGTGGACATTCGCTACACGATCCGCGGCGTCGTAGAGGTCGTAGATGCCGCGGATTGCGGGATACTCGAAGTTTGGCGTTTCGCGCGTCCAGTCGCCGGTCGCGGAAACCATCATCATCGGACGCGGCGCGGCGAGCGCGCCCACTTCCATGTTGCTCGCGTTAAAGCGAATGATAGGCGCATTCTCGCACACGCATCCACCCTGCATGGAATGGGAGATCATGTTGACCGGCGCGGAGACCTTGACGCGCTGGTCCACGGCGTTGAGCGCGAAGGTCTGCGTGCCGCCGCCGGAAGCGCCGGTGCAGTTCAGCTTGTTGGGATCGACGTAGGGAAGCGTTTCCATGAAATCGAGGGCGCGAATGCTGGACCACAACTGAACCGAAAACGGATGAAGCCCCCACAAGGCCAATTCTCCGCGGTCCGTGTCAGGCATGCCGAAATCGTGCTTCAATTGGCAACTGTCGTTGTAGCCGACCATATCATAGCTGAACACGACCATTCCCATGCGCGCCATGGTGATGCAGCGGGCCGGCACCGAACCGCGTTCGCCGTCCTCCAGGCGGCCCTTTTCCCAATGGCCATGAGGGCAAATCACGGCGGGGAAGGGGCCGTCGCCCACGGGCCGGTAGAGGTTGCCGGTGACCAGTAAACCGGGGTGGGCTTCAAAGTACGCCTTCTCGACGATATAGTCGGGATGCTCGATCGCGTCGTAGACCTTGGCATTGAGCGGCGTGCGTTCCGGCAGCGGATAGAGCCCGCACGCGACCAGGAACCGGCGCCGCAACCCTTCCGCGTAGGACTCCCACGCGTCGAGGTCTTCAAAGGGGGTCATGAAAAACAGCGTGTTTGTGCCGCGATCGATCTCGCCACGCATATCGCCTGAGGGCTGGGGTTGGTCGAACACGCGCATGGCCTGCATGGCTTTCGCGGGATCGAAGTTCGGATCGCGTGACCCGGCAACCGCCGCCACTTTGTCGGGCTTTGTGAATGTTACTTTCACTGTGCCGGCCGTGAGCGGAACCGCGCCGATGGTGCGCCAGGTGAACTTGCCGTCGCTCTTCTCGTCGTTTGGAATCTCCACCTCGCCCGCCGCGGACGAAGCCCAGCCCGCCCCGTCCTGCGCCCAGAACCAGATCGTGTACTCGCCATCGGCCGGAATCGTGATGCCCTTCTGCTGGGCATCAATTGCATCGGCCCAAACGAAACCGTCTCCCTGGATCGTGACTCCCAACATCGCAAGCAGCACGATGGCCATCGTCGCATCTCCTGTCTGGTAAATGGAGCGGGAAGCGGTATTCCCGCGTCGCGGCAATTGGTTCAGCCTAGCGTATTGCTGGCCGGGACCGCAACGCATGAATGAATTGCGTCACAAGACCGCGGGAAAGGCCGGAAGCATGCCCAACCAGGTTTCAGATCAGATAGTTTTCCATAAGGTACTTGAAGGTCGGCGCGTTTTCCTGGGTTACGACCGGGTTGTCGATATGCATGAAATCGGGGACGTCTTCCTTCTTCTGGCCCATGGCGCAGGCGAAGTAGCCGACCATGAGTGCCGTCCAGTGGATGCGGCCGGCGGCGTTCATGGCCGAGCAGATGAGATCGCCATTAAGGACGCCGTTGATACCCTGTTCCTGCGCGTCGATGCTCCCGAAAACGATGGGGCGGGTGACGCCCGCGCGTTTGACGGCCTGCACGGCGGCCATGGCCATGTCATCGTTGTGGCAGAACGCGCCGTCAATGTCCTTGTACTTCACGAGCAAGTCATCCCAGATGCGGCTGACCTTGTTGATGTCCCAGTCGCCGGGTTGTTCATCAACGACTTCGACTTCGGGATACTTGGCGACCACATTGTGAAAGCCCTTGGCACGGAGTTGCGCGCCGGTGTGAGACAGCGCGCCCTGGGTGTGCACGATCTTCCCTTTTCCGCCCATCTGTTGGATGATGATTTCCGTGGCGCGCTCCGCCTGGCCTTCGTGGTCCGGCGTCATGAAGGTCCAGAGTCCGATATCCTCGCCTTCGGGCACGATGCGCGTGTCGTAGTCGATGACCGGAACGCCTTTTTCGATAAGCCGTTTGACCGGCTCTTCGAGCGTCTTGATGGCATAGGCCTGAATGGCGACGAAGTCCCAGTCCTTGGTGGCCATGTCCTCGATGTCCTGGCGCTGCTTATCGATCGTGAACTGGGAGTCGTAGACCGTGATGTCGACGCCAAGCCAATTCCCCCAGCGCTTCACAGTCTCGATGCCGTGGGCGCACCACGTGGATTGAAGTCCCGTGTTGGAGAAGGCGGCCTTGTAACGTTTGCCTTCTTCACCCGACGCGATGGTGGGTGCTGCGGCGGGATTGCACCCAAGTATCGTTGCGAGGCTCCCCATCCCCATCGACGCCGCCGACCACTGCAAGAAACCACGCCTCGATTCTGAACTCATGGAACGCCCCTTTCCCCGTTTGGCCACTGGCTTGAAATGCGATAGGCAGTGTAGCACCCCGAGGAAAGACAACGCCACAGGGGAAGTGAGGAGTGATCGCCCGGCGCGGCATAAGTCCAAATTCAAAATCCTAAGCTCGAAATCCGAAACAAATTCGAATGACCAAAATGCAGAAGAGGCTCTCCGTGGCTTGGGCGTCCTCGGCCAAGAACGCCTCTGGGCGTATCCCTCCGGAACAAGAGAAAGGCGCCTTGGCGATCGGCCAAGGCGCCCTGGGTTTGGGCAATATGATTGCTATTCAGCCGGTGCGTCGGGTGTTTCCACGGGTGCCGCATCTGCCGGTCTTTCCTGCGGGGTCGTGTCCGCTGGTGCTGCCGATTCCGGGGTCGTTACCTCGACGTCCGTCGTGATGTTGGCTGCGCCGTCCTGCCCAGGCATGGTTACTTTCACGGTGGGCTCATCGATCGTGATGGTCCCGCCATCTTCCGTGGGGGCGTCGCCTGCCGGTTCCGGCTCATTGAGGCCGAGCGCCTCCATGAACGCCGCTTGATTCACAGGATAAGGCGTCGTTTCCCGCAGGGCACGAAGCCGGTCGTCGAGCCGACCTTGGCGCGCCATGTCATACGCCATTCGTCGCATGGACTGCTCCGCCTCCGGCCATTCCTCCTCCCACATTTCCTCGGTCGGCGGGGTGCGCCCCGCGACTTCCAGGAAGTAGGTGTCGCCGACCATGTCCGTGAGGGGGCCGGCCAGAGCGCCGACTTCCTTTTCACCAACGGCTGCATAGAGGTCGCGCGGCATCCAGGGCGGCGCAGAACCGAAGCTGAAATCTTTTAGCGAGTAATCTTCCGCGGTCTCGATCGTGGCGTTCATGTCGGGGAACATGGCCGGAATGTCGTCAAGCGAGTTCGCCTGCTCTTCAATCTGGTCTACAGCTTCCTGTACGCGAGCGGCATATTCCGGCGAACGGCGCATCTCGGCGATGGTGCGTTCACGGACCTTATCGCGCACCGCCTCGAGCGGTTGCGGCTGCGGGGCTTCGTAACCGATGATCTTGGCAACATAGAGGTTCTCGCGACCCGACACCACATTCGACACTGCGCCTTCATCCACCGCGGAAAGCGTGGCGCGGAAGAAACGCGCGTCGTCAGACAGAACGTTCTCGATAGTCAGAGAGTCCGTCGAGAACATGTCGGTTTCCTTGACTTCCAGCCCGTATTCCGACGCGACGGCAGCGAGGTCCTTGGATTCCTGTGCCTTCGTCGCGATTTCTTCCGCTTTGGCACGGCGCGCTTCCATTTCTTCCGGGTCGAGTGCAGCGCGCAACACGATCTCACGGGCCTTGACGTCGCGCTGGCCGCTCAGTTCGCTCGTTCGCTCCTCATCGACTTTGTAAATGTAGTAGCCGGCAGGTCCCTTGACCGGTTCGCTTACGTCGCCCGGCTGAAGCGCGAACAGGACTTTCTGATACTCGGGCAACGACAGACTTTCGGCAATCCAGCCGATGTCGCCGCCGTCTTCCTTTGTATCACCTTCGGAGAACTCCTTGGCCAACTCGGCAAAATCCTCTCCGGCGCGGGCGCGTTCGACGAGTTCATCCGCGAGGGGTGGCGTCGGCGCGGCAATCGGGATCGCTACGAACGCCGCTTTCCGTTTCGCGGGGAGGCTGAACGCATCCGAGTTTTCATCATACGTGGCCTGGATCTCTGCGTCGGTCGGCTCGATGGGAGGCTCGATCTTGACGTACCGCAAGTCGAGCGTCGTGTTTTCCTTCTCGAACTGTTCGCGCAGTTCCGATTCGAGGACTCGCCCGGAGGCCATGAGCCGTTCAAGGTAGAGCTCCCGCCCGACCTGACTCCTGAGACTCTCGTAGATGGCATTCCAGTTTACGTCGCCGCGCTCGACCACGTCGTTCCAGGCCCGGGGATCGAAATTACCGTTTTGATCCTGGAACTCGGGCAGTTCCTTCATGCGCTCGGTGAGGTATTCCTGATCGATGTCATACCCCTGGGCCGCGGCTTGTTTCGTAACGATGTCGCGGCTAACCAGCGATTCGAGTACGCGCAATGCCGTGCCGTCCGCCATCATCTGTTCCACGGAAGGCTGGCGGCCGAACTGGGCCATGCGATCCCGTTCCACGTAGAGCGCCTGGCGGAAATCATCCGCTGTGATGGTCATTTCCCCGGATACGATTGGTTCGGGGCCGTAGTTGGCCGCGTCATCTCCGGAGCCTGCGCCGAAAGACCCGCCCCACAGCACGAAAGGACCGACAATGAGAACGAGAATGATCCACAACAACAAACGCCGGTGCTTGCGCATCAGGTCCTGAACGATGAACATGGATAGGAGACTCCTTCGAAAGACGACGCCAACGTATGAAAAGTGCGAGGAACAAAAGATTCATGCCTTCGCCCGTAACCGGAGGAGCTTAGCAAATGGCGGGCGGAACGCGCAACCAAGCTGCGAAAATCGGGCTTCGGCCTTTGACACATCGCGCCGCCGGGTGCTAGACTCCCGCGATTTTTTTCCACGATAAACCGGCCAATCGAGTAGAGGACTGCCTCTCCCATGTCACTTGTAATCGGCACCAATTCCCGGAGCACCATCCTTGACGTGTTCCGCACCGGCGTTCATGAAGTCATCCGCAAAATGGGACTGCCTGTCGAACTGAACTTCAAGTCCGACCACACGGAAATGGTCGCGCGTTCCAAGGATTTTGGCAAACGTGTGGACTATTATCGAATCGACTTCCCCTTGAAGGAAGGCGTCGAACCCGAATCCATACGAAGCCAACTCGAAACCGCGCGTATTCCGAACCAGGTAAAGGTCAACGAGGGCCGGTGTTCGCTGATTCTACCTCCTTTTGAGTGGACGCAGATTCAGCAACTCGCCCCGGTGGACAAGATCGTCCAGGAGAACGCGGCGCACACGCTCCGATCGCGCTCCTGGCAAGTCAGCATTCAGTCGTTCCGCCGCTTCGATTTCAACATCAACATCCTTATCGAAGAGATGATGCAGAACAAGGGCTCGGACATTCACCTGCGCGCGGGCGCGCCACCATATATGCGCATCGATGGCGATCTGAAGCCCCTCGACCTTCCGCCGCTCAGCGCCGACGACATGCGCGAAGTGGTGTTCCAACTGGGCGGCCAACAGCAGGTGGATCAGTTGGAGACCGAAAAAGAAAGCAGCTTCCAATACCACCTCGCCGGTATCGCGTATTTGCGGTGCAGTGGCTACATCAAGATGGGCGCCATGGGACTCGCGATCCGGTTCATTCCTGAGGAGCCAATCCCGTTTGAGGACTTAAACCTTCCCAGCCACGTGCGTGATATCGCCGACGCCCATCGCGGGCTGTTCCTCGTATGCGGCGTTACCGGTAGCGGCAAGTCGACCACTCTCGCCGCCATGGTCGATCACATCAACGCGACGCGGCACGCGCACATCATCACGACAGAAGATCCCATCGAGTTCGTGTATTCGGACAAGAAGAGCATTGTGTCGCAGCGGCAGGTGGGGCGCGACACGTACTCGTTTGCGAATGCCCTGCGCGGCGCCTTGCGCGAAGACCCCGACGTCGTGCTGGTGGGCGAAATGCGCGACCGCGAAACGATCCGCGCGGCCATCAGTGCAGCATCGACGGGTCACCTGGTGTTGAGCACGCTGCATACCATGACCGCGGTGGACACGGTGAACCGCATCATCAGCTACTTCCCCAACGACGAGCGCGACGTGATTCGCCAGGAGTTGGCGTACACGCTGAAAGGCGTTTGCTGCCAGCGTCTGTTGAAGAAGGTCGGTGGCGGACGCATCCCGTGCATCGAGCTGCTGCTCTGCAACCTGCCCATGGTGCGCGACGCCATCCTCGAAGGCGACATACAACGCCTGTACAACGTCATTGAAGTCGATTCCGAAATGAAGAGTTTCGACCAGTACGCGGTGGAGTTGTACAAGAAGGGGCTGGTCACGCGTGAGGAAGCCGTGTCGGCGTGTAGCGATGAGGAGGCGTTCCAGCGCGTCATCACGGGTATTAAAGGAACCGAAGGCCGCAAGCTGCTGAAGTAGGCCCCGCATGTTCGCGGATGGAACGGTCAAGCCCGGCAGCGGACCATCTGGCAGATCAGGTTTGCCACAAGACCGGTCCAGCCGGTTTGATGATTCGCGCCGAGCCCGCCGCCCGTGTCGCCGTTGAAGTACTCGTAGAACCAGAATTTGTCCATCCAGTCGGGGCCGGAAAAGAGCGGCGCGTGCTGCCCCCAGAACGGCCTGCCCTCGTCTCCGTGTTGAAAGATTCGTATCATCCGCCGCGACAACTCGTTGGCGACTTCCTCCAAGGTCACTTCGTTCCCCGATCCGCTGGGGCATTCCACGGTGAACCGCGGTCCCCAAAAGGCATGGTATCGCTTGAGCGCGTCGATGATCAGATAGTTCACGGGAAACCATATCGGACCCCGCCAATTCGAGTTGCCGCCGAATAGGGAGCTGGCCGACTCGGCCGGTTCGTACTTCACTTCCGCGCGATACCCGTTCGATTCGAAGACGTACGGATGCTCCAGGTGATGCCGCGAGAGCGAGCGGATGCCGTAGTCTGACAAGAATTCGTTTTCGTCCAGCATGACGCGCAAGATGCGGCGCAACCGGTCTTGATTGAGGAGCGAAAGACAGCAACGCCCGGACTCGTGAGGTTCGAAGATGCAGGAAATGCTGCTGGTCAGATCGGGGCGGTGCTCGTAGAACCAATTCATGCGGCGGGCGAAATCGGGAGTCGTTTTCAGTTTTCCGTGGTCGATGATTTCGACGGCAAGTAGCGGTATCAACCCGACGATGGACCGTAGGCGAATTGGTTCGCGCCGGCCGTCCTCGAATCGGATTTGGTCGTAAAAGAAGTTGTCCTCCGGATGCCAGAGGGATTGCCCGGTGCCGTCGATGTTGTAGATGGCATTGGCGATGTAGAGGAAGTGCTCGAAAAACTTCGAGGCCGTATCCTCGTAGGCCTTGCTGGTGCCGGTAAGTTCCCAGGCCATGGTGAGCATGCGCAGCGAGTACATGGCCATCCAGCTTGTGGCGTCGCTCTGTTCAAGCACGCCGCCGGTGGGCAGCGGCTTGCTTCGGTCGAACACGCCGATGTTATCCATCCCGAGAAAGCCGCCGTTGAAGATGTTGTCGCCTTTGTCGTCCTTGCGATTCACCCACCACGTGAAATTCATGAGGAGTTTCTGAAAAACCGCTTCCAGGAATCGTGTATCGCCTTTGCCGGCGGCTTCGCGTTCCATGCGGTAAACCTGAAACGCGGCCCAGGCATGAACCGGTGGATTGGCGTCGGAGAAATTCCATTCGTACGCGGGCAGTTCGCCGTTGGGATGCATGTACCATTCCCGCGTGAACAGTTCGATTTGGCGTTTCGCAAACGCGGGATCGATGAGGGCATGCGTCACCGCGTGAAAGGCCGAGTCCCATACGGCGAACCAGGGGTACTCCCACTTGTCTGGCATGGACAGCACGTCGTCAGTGTAAACGTGCTTCCAATCGTCGTTGCGGACCGTGTTGCGGTTGGGTGGAGGCATCGTGGGATCGCCTTTGAGCCAGGTCTCCACCACGTAGTGGTAAAACTGCTTGTTCCAAATCATCCCCGCGAATGCTTGACGCGCGATACGACGTTCATCGTCCGCCACCGACTCCGGTATTGCCGCATCGTAGAAGTCGTCGGCCTCGCGAATCGCCTTGGCGATGCAACGTTGCAGAGATTGCTTTGTGGCCGTGTTGGCATCGCTTCGCGCAAGTTGCAGCAGGAGAGTTCGCGATGCGCCAGGCTCAAGGTCCACCGTGTGACGCGCAGCGCACTTGGTCCCCCCGTCACGCGCAATCCCATGCTCCTCGCCGCGGACGATGTACCGGTGGATTCCATCTTTGACGTGCTCCGTTGGATTCTCTGCCTGATACAGCCGTTGCCGGTTCGTCTCGTTTTCCGTAAACACAATCTCTTCGCAGTCCGGCGCCCAGAACCGGTATGGGCCAAGCGTGTCGTGAATCACCGTAACCGTGTGAGCATCTTCCAACGACAAGGAGGGACGGAACGCGCGCTCGGTCCACGCCCAGGTGTTACGAAACCATAGCGTCGGAAGGATCGTGAGTTGTGCCGATGCCGAACTGCGATTGGTTATGGTGATGCGGATCGCAATGTCTTCCGGCGCCGCTTTGGCGTATTCGATCTGGATATCGTAGAAGCGGCCGTCGTTGAACACGCCTGTGTCCACTAGCTCGAATTCCGGCTGCGTCTTCGTGCGGCGGCGGCTCTCCCCGGCAAGGAGTTCATAGGGAAACCCGTCGATGGGATAACGGTACAGATACTTCAAGTAACTGTGCGAAGGCGTTGCGTCAAGATACCAGTAACATTCCTTCACATCCTCGCCCTGGTTGCCGCCGTGGTTGGAAACTCCATAGAGCCGTTCTTTGAGGATGTCGTCTTGCCCGTTCCACAAGGCGATGGCAAAGCAGAGCCGCTGATGGTTGTCGCTGATCCCGGCAATGCCGTCCTCGCCCCATCGATACGTGTAGGAGCGGGCCATGTCATGCGTGACGTATCGCCACGCGTCGCCGTCGGCGGAGTAATCCTCGCGCACGGTGCCCCATTGGCGTTCGGCCAGGTAGGGTCCCCACTTTCGCCAGTGCTTCTTGCGCGTTGCCGCTTCACGCAGTCGCCGTTCTTCCGCGGTCATCGTCGGTACTCCATGAGAATGTCAAACGCCGGGACGGAATCGCCGTTACAAGATGGATTCGATACCGCCGCGATCTCGTGTCGCGCGGTTCAGCCTCGGAAGTAGATGAGAACGCCGGTCACAACAATCAACAAGACAACCGTAAGACCCAGGTTCAGCCGTTTGCCTCTTGCCTCGAGTTCGATTCCCTCGATAGCGGCCTCTTTCTCAACCGTCTGGAACGTGAGGCCGCGCAGTTGTTCGTTGGGCACGGGCCGGGTCAACAGACTGACGACGACCAGGATCCCGGTGCATACCGCAAAGAGCACGAGGGCGAAATGAAGGAAATTGATGGTGGCGATGTAAAAGAGCAGGCCGTCGCCCAGGCTGCCCTTATTCAGCTCGAGCACGAGTCGCCCCATGCCCAACACGAACCCGGATACCATGGCAGCCATGGCGCCCGCGCCGTTGACGCGCTTGAAAAAGATGCCGAAGAGGAACACCGCCGCGATGGGCGGCGCGATATAGGCCTGTACGCTTTGGAGATACTGGTAGAGTTGTCCGGAGATATAACTCATGAATGGAATCCAGGCAAGACCCAAGACAACCATCACGATGGTCGAGATTTGCCCGACCCACACCAGCCGTCGCTCAGACGCTTCCGGATGCAGCTTCTTGTAGATGTCCAGTGTGACCAGGGTCGAACATGAATTGAATACCGAAGACAACGAACTCATCAGGGCGGCGAGCAATCCGCCGACGACCAGGCCCCGAATCCCCACCGGAAGCAGTGCGCCGACAAGCACCGGCAACGCGTGATCCGGCGCGTCGAGGGCGAGTTGACCTGACTTGGCCAAGGCATACGCGATGACGCCGGGGATGACGAAAATGAAAAGCGGCAGCACTTTCAGGTAGCCCGCGAAAATCGCGCCGCGACGGGCTTGTTCCACGTTCGGCGCGGACAGGACGCGCTGGACGATGAACTGGTCGGTGCACCAATACCAGACGCCGAGAATGGGCGCGCCGAACACGATGCCGGTCCAGGGGAAAGCGGGATCGGACATGGGCTTCCACAAGCTGAAGAACTCCGGCCCGGCCGCTTGGTGCAGTGCGTTCCAGCCGCCAATCTTGTCCAGTCCGATGATGGTGACCGCGATGCCGCCGGCGACGAGCACGAACATTTGGAACATGTCCGTATACAACACCGCGCGGAGACCGCCAAAGACGGTGTAAATGCCGGTCGCGATCACCACGATTAAAGCGCCAGTCCAGAAATTGATGCCCATGAGGGACTCGAAGACAATTCCGCCCGCATAGATGGAAACCGAGATCTTGGTGAGCACGTAGCCGACGATGGAAATCAGCGCGAGGTACCAGCGCGTCGCTGGCGAATAACGGCGTTCGAGAAATTCCGGCATGGTGTAGACGCCGCTCTTGATGTAGAAGGGGACGAAGACCCATCCAAGCACGAGCAGGAGGAACGACGCGAGGATCTCGAACTGGCCCACCGCGACGCCGCTCGCCGCGCCCGTGCCCGCTAGGCCGACGAGGTGTTCGGACCCGATGTTGGACGCGAAGAGCGAAGCGCCGATGACGAACCATCCCACGTGACGTCCCGCAAGAAAGTAATCGGCCGAAGTATCACGGGTGTGATCCTTCCAGGTCGACCAGATTGCCACACCGAAGACGGCGACAAAATACGCCCCGATGACCACCCAATCCACCGCTACCAGCGATCCGCCCGATTCCATATTGGCTCCTCTCCGCCGTTTGCGCGCATTACATCCCGCGAGCCACCATCGTAGGCGGCGGCGCGGTACGCTTCAAGGCAACAATACATGGCGCGGATAAGTGTGCTAGACTCGCGGTCTACCCAGCAGGGGCAACGGAAATCGGCAAAGCCGCGGCAGGCGGTCCTAACGGATAGGAAGTCGACATCATGAACAAGCGGTCGTTTAGTTGGTCACTCCTCGCTCTGGTCTGTGCCACGATTCTTTTCAACGGATGCGGCGACCCGGACAAAAACAAGCTGATCTTCAAGCCGGAAGTCAACGTCGCGCGAAACGTCAACGTCTCCGACGCCATGACGATGAGCATGAACCTCATGGGCATGGAGATGACGATAGGCAATACGAAGGACACGACCTACATCATGACGCCGAAGGCCGTTGACGAAGCCGGCAACGTGACGCTGGATGTGACCTACGATCGCATCGACACCGAAGTGACCGGACTTGATAGTCTGTTGGGCGGCGCGAACATGCCGAACGTACCCGGCCTGGAAGATCCCATGGGCGTCACGGCCATGGAGAAGGCCTTGGAGGTTATGAAGGGAGAAACCTTCACCCTCCGCGTGAGCCGGTTCGGCGAAGTGCTTGGCGTGGAGGGCGCCGATTCCATCGCGGCGAAAGTGGCCGATGCCTACGATTCGCCGGCCCATATCCCCGGCGCCGACATGAAGGCCTCCCTGCGGCAAGGGCTGGGTGATTCTGGCACCGTGGAACTCATGAAGCAGATCTTCATGAAAGCGCCCGACCAGGCGTTGAATCCCGGCGATTCATGGCAGGAGACGATTACGCGCGATGACTTGGCGATTCCGACAAACATTACTTCAACCATTACCGTGGGCGGGCGTGATGCTGGCATCCTCACGCTGAACAGCGTGGATCAGTACAACTTCGACTTCACCAAAGGCCCTCTCGGGAAGGCAATGACGTCGGGCAGCGCGAGCGCGACGCTCTCCGGCGAGGGCAGCGGCACGGCCGAGTACGAGGAAGCGACGGGCTGGCCTCGGAAGTTTGTGTCCACGGCCAAGGCTTCGGGAAGCATGTCGCCCGCGGCGGGCATCAGTTTCCCCATGGAGATCTCTGCGAAAAGCGAGGTCGCTTCGTATGCGAGCCCGTGAGCGACGATCAGATTAAATCTACCGAGACGTTGGAATCCCTGCTGGCCGAGGTGCGAGCATGCCGGATATGTGACGGCGTCCTGCCCTTAGGGCCGCGGCCTGTCCTGCGCGCATCGGTTTCGGCGCGCATTCTCATTGTGGGGCAGGCCCCCGGCACGCGCGTGCACGAAACCGGCACTCCATGGAACGATCCCAGTGGCGACCGGCTGCGATCCTGGATGAATGTGGACCGCGAAACCTTCTACGACGAAGGGCGCATCGCAATCATCCCCATGGGGTACTGCTATCCGGGCCGCAACCCCCGCGGCGGGGATTTGCCGCCTCGTCCGGAATGCGCTCGGCATTGGCTGGACCGGCTGCTGGCGCAGTTGCCGGAGATTCGATTGACCATCCTCGCGGGGCAGTACGCGCAGCGCCATTACCTCGCAGACCGCATGAAAAAGACGCTGACCGAGACCGTCCGCGCGTGGCGGGAGTATTTCCCCGAGTACCTGCCGACGCCGCATCCTTCGCCACGCAACACCTATTGGTTGCAGCAGAACCCCTGGTTTGAGAATGAGGCCGTGCCCGCGCTGCGCGAGCGCGTAAAGCGGTTCTTGTGACCCCGGTCGGAAAGATCCTCAGAGCAACCCAGTCTCCTGCATTTCTTTGGCCAGGGTTCGCCGTTCCGCGGGTGTCAGTTCGCGCTGGGGCGGACGGACGAATCCGGGATCGAACCCGCGCAGGCGAACGCCTTCTTTATAGCGGGAGACCATCGCGCCGTAGCGGAAGGTCCCACAGGCCTGCGAAAGTTTGACCTGACTTTCCCAGGCTTTTTTCAGGTTGCCCTTTTTCACGTTGTTGAAGATGGAAAGGAAGAGTTCCGGCAGGACATTCGCCGTACTGGCTACGATCCCGCTGCCGCCGGCCACCAGGGCCTGCATGGAGTACTCGTCGACGCCGTTGATGGCCACGAAACCCTTCGGCACATGGGTCAGCACGTCATTGAAATGCTGAATGCTGCCGCCGCTGTCCTTCATGCCGACGATGTTGTCGACATTGGTGGCGAGGTCTACGATGAGACTGCGCGACAGGGCGTTCTTGGCGCAGCCGGGGATGTTGTAAAGCAGAATGGGAAGATCCCTGGCCGAATTGGCCACTGCGGTAAAGTGGCGTTTGAGCGACTCCTCGTCGTAGCCGAAGAAACTCGGCGCCACAACGCCGGCCGCATGAGCGCCCGCTTCCTGAGCGTGCCGGGTGAGTTCAATGGTCGATGCTGTGTCGAGACAACCGGTATGGGCGATTACTTTGACTTTCTTCCCGACCGCCTGGACGACCGTTTCCAGAATCTGCTTTCGTTCCGGGAGGGTCATCAAGGGGCCTTCGCCGGTCGTGCCGCACACGAACAGGCCGTGGACGCCCTGTTTGGCGAGGTATTCGGCGAGCGCGGCGGCCTTGTCGTAGTCGACGGATTTGCCGCCCTGGGTGAACGGCGTGAGCATGGCGGGAACGATCCCCTGAAATTTGAACTGCATGATGGCCTCCAATAGAGCAGGTTGCGCGTCGTGAGCGCAGGTGAATCCCCGTGACGAAAAAGCGATGTCAGTATACGCTCGGCTCCGGTGGGAATTAAACCTGCTGGTGGCATGAAGCCGGAAGCGGATTGATTCAAGGCGGCTATGCTATCGTAGTGCGCGTTCAAACCTGGTGTCTCCTCATTCTGGGAGTTTCGATATGAAAGGCCAACCCAAAGCGTCCTTTGAAGGCAAGACGAAAGCGTCCGACGGCTCACGCCATCGCGTATCCGAAGAGGCCATGGCGACCGTTGTCATCTTTGGCGCGACCGGCGATTTGGCGGGGCGCAAGCTCGTGCCGGCGATATACAATCTGTGGAACTCGGGTTTTCTGCCGAAGCGCATCGCCGTGGTGGGCGTGGCGCGCCGGCCCAAGTCAGACAACGAATTCCGTCAGGAGATGTGCGAGGCGCTGAAGAAATATTCGCGCACCAACGACAATCTCGGCGATCATTGCGATCCCTTCGTCTCCAACCTCTACTACCAGCAACTGGAATTCAACGATGACGAGGGCTACGCAAACCTCAAGAAGCGGCTGGAAGAAATCGAAAACAAGATTGGCTCGCCCGGCCATCGTTTGTACTACCTCGCCGTGGGGCCGGAGTTCTTTGCGCCCATCGTGGAAGACCTGGGCCGCGCCGGGTTGGTCAGCGCCATGGGCGAAGACCGATGGACGCGCATGGTCGTGGAGAAGCCCTTTGGACACGACTTGCAATCGGCACGGGAATTGGATGCGCGGCTGGGCGCGGTGCTCGCGGAAGATCAAATCCTCCGCATCGATCACTACCTTGGCAAAGAGACCGTGCAAAACATCTTCGCGTTCCGCTTCGGCAACGCCATCTTTGAACCTCTCTTCAACCAGAAGTATGTCGATCACGTTCAAATCACCATGGCGGAAACCGTGGGCATGGAAGGGCGCCGTGGCGCCTTTTACGACAAGACGGGCGCCCTGCGGGACGTACTACAGAATCACCTCCTCCAACTATTGTGTCTTGTCGCCATGGAGCCTCCGGCCCTGCCCGGCGCCAAACATACGCGCGACGAGAAAATGAAGGTTTTGAGTTCTGTTGCGGTGCCGGTCGATGAGCCTCTAGCCCAGTGGTGCGTGCGGGGCCAGTATGCAGGCGGGCAGGATATCCTGGGGTACGTTTCCGAGGAAGGCGTAGCTCCGGACTCCCACACGGAAACCTACGTGGCGCTGCGCCTCAAGATCGACAACTGGCGTTGGGCCGGAGTGCCGTTTATGCTGCGCACCGGCAAGCGGCTGAAGTCGCGGGTCACCGAAATTACGGTGCAGTTCAAGCAGCCGCCGACACACTTCTTCCGCGAGATGGGGTTGCCCATCCCCGAAACCAATATGCTGGCCTTTCGCATCCAGCCGGACGAGGCGATTTCGCTTCGTTTCAACGCCAAACCACCCGGCACGGAGATGAATATTCAATCCGTAAACATGAATTTTAATTACGGGCACACCTTTCAGGAGGAACTGCCCGAGGCCTACGAGCGCCTCTTGCTTGACGCGTTGCGCGGTGATTCGACCCTCTTCATGCGCACCGACGAAATCGACTATTCGTGGCAGATTGCGACGCAGATCGCAGACGCCTGGGAAGGCGCGCCGCCACCGGAATTGTATCGCCCCGGCACCTGGGGACCCAACGAGGCGGCGCGATTGTTTGAAGGATGCGAAGGGAGGTGGCGCGAACCATGATGACTTTTGTCAGTGAAATGATGTTAATCGCTCAGGCTGCCGTAGCCGCAACCGGCGCATGCGCCCATCGCGGCGACGTGAAGAACGCGCCGGAGAACACCATTCCCGCGTTTGCGTCCGCCGTGCGACTTGGGGCGCAGCAGATCGAATTCGACGTGCAGCTTTCCAAAGACGGCGAATTGGTGATCATGCACGACGGTACCCTGGATCGAACGACCGACGGAACGGGTGCCGTGAGCGATCTGACCTTTACGGAGTTGCGCGCCTTGGATGCTGGGAGTTGGTTCGACCCGAAGTTCGCTGGCACGCGAATCCCCACCTTGCGCGAGACGCTGGAAGTCATCCCCGAGACCGTCTTGTGCAATGTCCATCTTAAGAACTCGCCCGGCGTCGCTGCGGCGTCCGCCCAATTGATTCAGGAGATGGGCCGTCTGGACCAGGGCTTCCTGGCCTGCACCGTCGAACAGGCGGAAGAGGCCCGGGCCGTGGTGCCGGAGATACGGATCTGCAACATGTCGCGCCAGGGCAGCGACCGGCAGGCCTACGTGGACCTCACGCTCGAACGAAACTGCGACTACATTCAATTGCACAAGAACAACGGCACGGACGGCCTGCGCGAAGCCGTTGAGCAGCTCCACGCCGGCGGCGTGAAGGTCAATTACTTTGGCGCACAGGACGCACCAACGATTCGCGCGTTGGCCGAGGGCGGCGTCGATTACATCTTGACGGACGATTTGTCCTTGTGCCTTAAAGTCCTGGACGAGGTGGCCAAAACGAAGTAACATACGATGCATCGGGTGTCGTGACAGAATACAAGGGGAGCGTTCGTTTCGTGGACATGAAACTGGAGATCAGTCCGGAACCGGAACGCGCTCTCGCCAAGGCGCTCATCGAGTACCTCGGCGGCATCGAGGAACCCCACATCGCCGTCTCCGGCGGGTCGACGCCGCGCGATCTATACCGCCTGCTCGCGGCAAAATATGTGAAGAAGATCCCCTGGTCGCGCCTCACGGTTTTCCAGGTCGACGAGCGTTGCGTGCCGCCAGGCGACAAACAGTCAAACTGGCGCATGCTCGACAAGGAGCTCCTGTCGAAGGTGGACGGCGTGACGGCTTACCGCATCGAAGCCGAACGCGATGGCGCGGCAGAGGACTATGAACGCGCCCTCATCGAGCACGCGCCCATCGGTCTCCATGCGGTTCCGCAACTGGACCTGATTCTCCTGGGGATGGGCGGCGATGGCCACACCGCATCGCTCTTCCCCGGCACGAAAGCCCTCAAAGAATCCAAGCGCCTCGTCGTACGCAACGCCGTTCCCGTGTTGGGTGCCGATCGCATCACGATGACCTACCCCCTGATCAACGCCGCGCGGGAGCGATGGTTCCTCGTGCGGGGCGAGGACAAAGCGAAAGCATTCGAAAAGGTTCGTCAGGGAAAGCTTCCCGCTGCTCAAGTCGTCAACGCGCGCTGGTTCCTCGATCCAACGGCCGCGGGGGAGACAAAATAGAAACCCCTCCGTTCGACTTTCGAACGGAGGGGCCATCACGATTCACTTCGTAAATTATCCGTGCCGGTTGCTCAGCAATGCGGCGAGGTTTTCCGGGCGTTGCGAGGCGACGAGACGCTGCAGTTCATTGATCGACATGGGAGACTGCATCGTCTTGAGTTCGTCTTCGTACCGCTCTTTCTCCAGCGCCAGCTCGCGTTGCATGCACTGAATGCCGCGCAGCATGTCCTGGCGGCTGATGCGGCCGACTGGTTTTCCGTCTTCCAAAACCGGGAGCACGGCGAAATTCGTGCTGAGGAATTCGCGCGCGACGGAGAATAGGTCCATGTCCGCTGTGAGCACGCCTTTCAGCTCCGACATGTAGTCGGCCACCGTTCCGCCTCCGAGGTGCCCGTAGGCTTCATGGGACATAACCCGGAGACAATCCTTTTCCGTCAGGATCCCGATGAGGTTGCCGTCCGCGTCCAGCACGGGGGCGCCGGATGCGCGCTTGCTTGCGAGGATGTCGATGGCCTCGTACACGTCCATATCAGGGCGGAGCGTGACGAACCAGACCGACATGCAATCGCGTGCGGTAGGTACTTTCATGGTACGACCTCCCTCTTCCCGAATTCACAGCTCAAGCGGGTCAACCTCCGCGTACTGCCGATTCATCAGTATAGCAAGTAAAAGGGGGCGGCATTCGCATTGGGACCTCCAGGAAGACGCTTAACCAGCATCAGATCAAGGCTTTGAATCTGAATTTCTGAGGCATGAAAAGTGGTGGGGGAAACCAGCCATTTTCGCGCATGGCCGCGCACGTTGTAACGTGCTTATTTTCACGATTTTGCGAAGGCATTGAAGCGCGGCAACCAAGCCGATCCGGGTGAATATTGTGAATGAGTCGAAATGGAGCCGTGCTGACCCCATGGCGGGTGGCGGTGCTCAGGTTAGTCGTGGCAACCCATGCGGTTCTACTTTGGATCGTCTAGCTGGCTCACCCCCTTGCGAAGCATTTGCTCCACAATTTGACTTACCTCCTCGCCGCGGGACTTCGCTAGACGTTCCAGCTTCACCTGGAGTTGCAGATCCAAATAAATCGGAAGACGGATCGTCGCATCTTTTCGATAAAACTTGCCCCGCTCGGCATCGCTAAAATCGTACTCATCCTTCATGCTCAATCACCGTTGCATACTGCGCCGCTTGCTACTCCATACAATACCAGTTACAACTTGTCTTTGTCTGCGACCTCCCACTAGACTACGCTTCCGATTCAATGTGGGGAAATCCAGCGATAAGGAACCGAACTGCCGTGAGTACGATAGAACGTTGCGAAGCCTTTCTTCAGGAAGTCCAGAACCATCTCCGTGACGAATTATTGCCCTTCTGGCTGACCCATGGGGTCGACAAGGAGTACGGCGGATTCCTCACCTACCTGGACAAAGACGGCAAGCCCACGGGCGAGACGGTCAAGACGCATCTGTGTCAGACGCGCTGTATCTACACCTATTCCTCCGTCCATCGCGCGGGCATCGGCGAAGGCGAGTTCCTCAAGATTGCGCGGCAGGGCGTCGACTTCATTCTCGATCACTGCTGGGATGACGATCACGGCGGCTGGTACTGGACGGCCGAGCAGGATGGCACGCCCATCAATCGGAGCAAACTCACCTACGGCCATTCCTTCGCCATTTACGCGCTCAGCGAATACGGCATGGCCTCCGGCGATCATCGCGGCATCGAGTGGGCGGTAAAGACCTACGAGGTGCTGCAATGCCTCGCGGCGGACAACTGCCACGGCGGCTACTACGAGTTCCTGGAAGAAGATTGGTCCAAGAAGCGGCCCGGCAAATATGGCGGCGACCGCAAATCCTTCGACGTGCACATGCACCTCATGGAAGCCTTCACGAACCTCTACGAAGCCACCGGCGCGCGCGTCTACAAAGAACGCACGAAAGAGATCGTCGATCTCATCTTCAAATACATCATGCACCCCGACCACAACCTCGGCATCGCGCAGTTCTCGCTGGACTGGAAACCGCTCCGGCAGATCCTCTTCGCCGACGTCTGGGGTTCGGATCGCGACGCTGAGGAGGATGAAGGCCGCCCGCTGGACAACACGAGCTACGGCCACAACATCGAGTTCGCCTGGCTGCTCATCCACACGATCAAGGTGCTCGGCCTCGATATCGAGGACTACAAGCCCGGGCTGATGAAGATCTTCGATCACGCCGTGAAATACGGCATCGACTGGAAACACGGCGGCATCTACTGCGAAGGCCCCTTCGACGGACCCGCCCGCGAGAAGAACAAGGAGTTCTGGCAACAGGCCGAGGCCCTCGTCGGCCTGCTCGACGCGTACATCCTCTTCGGCGACGAAAAATACATCGACGCCTACGAGAACATCCACCGCTTCGTCATGGACCACGTCATAAACCACAAAGTCGGCGAGTGGTACCCCCTCTTCGACGAAAACTGCAATCGCCTCTGGGACTATATGGGCCACGCCTGGAAGATCAATTACCACACGGTAAGGTCGATGATTCAGAGCGAGGCACGGCTACTGAGGATTACGGGGTAGACGGCGGAACAAGATCGCTGTATCATAATTATGTCGTCCTTGGCGTGTACGCGAATAGGAGCATCGCTACGGTGAATGTCGCAACACCCTCGATATCAAGCGTCATGTCGGACCGCGACGCCCGGATACTGCGCCGCTGTCGAATAACATACTCATTTTTCTTGCTCGCCAGCTTGGGCGTGTTCGTGTTGGCTGTCGTTTTAATGATCCCCTCGCTTAATTTGGATGGATCTCCTCGAGTTGTCTTCCCGCTGATTGGTCTCCAATACATCTTTACTCTATTGGCGGCCGTCGAGTTGATGCGCGTGACGGGCGTCTTGGGCTACTCCATATTGACAGGAATTGGTGTCCTCCTGCTTACCTTGTTTCCGACGGCGATTCCACTGCTCATCACCGCCTTGATCCTGAACCGTCAGGTTACCCAGGCGCTGGAGAATCATCGAACGGCGAACGCGCTGCTCCCAACTCCGTAGCGTCGCCGTCCAACTGCCCAATCGCCGTGCCGCGCTCATCGAGCGTCAGGCCTACTCGTAGCTGGCTCTACTGTCCGGCCTTGTGTCCGTGTCCGTCCGTGCCGGTCCGTGTTCCCTCACCATCAGAAATCCCTTGACAAAATCGCCATGCCACGATAAAATACTGAATAGATATTCAGTTTATAATCCTGTCTGGAAAGGAGCAGGGTATGGCTACTTCGTATCTCTTCGATCTGGAACCCTTTACACCGCCCCCACCCCGGCGGCGTCGGGCACCCCTCAGCCCGGGAATCCGGCAAGCCCTGGCGCGGTTGCGGCGGACCATGGACGCGATTCCCGCTGAGGAGTGGGAGCTGCGCCGGCGACGCTGGGAAGATCTGAATCAAAATCTCCGGTCGTCCTGAGTGACCCACTGGATGGGTGCGCATCGTGTAGATGGGTGACAGTTCGTCGGCTAGAAAAGTTCCAATCTACTTGTCGCAGGCGGGATGGATTCCTGGGGCCGGGACGGGGCGCAGATGCGTCCGATGCCGGTTCACGTGCACGCTCCGGGCTTGCGAACAGCATGGTGGACCATCGTCGTCAACCCTCTGTGCAGCAATCTCATAGGGCAAGCCATTTGCGGGAGCGGGTCAATCCCTTTACGTAGGCACGGCCATGCGCTGCGGGGCCAACAAACCGGGCAATGGCACAACGCTTGCACACTTCCCGGCAATCGGGAATTCACCAAACCAAGACCAAGGAGGCTGTGCAATGAAAAGCCTACTGACGACGCTCATGTTTGCGTTGGCCCTGACTATGGGTCCGATGCTGACGGGTTGCGAAGTTGAGCAAACCCGCGAAGGCGAAATGCCGGAGGTCGACATCGACGCCGAAGCGGGGCAGTTGCCGCAGTACGACGTAGACCCGGCGGACGTCGAAATCGGTACGGAAGAAATGACGATTGAAGTGCCCGATGTCGACATAGGCACCGAGGAACGCGAGATCACTGTGCCGGATATTGACGTGCAAATGCCGGACGAAGAACCTGAAGGTCTCGAGGAAGATCTGCAGGAATAAGATCACATCCCCGGAATCGGGTTGACAGCGGTTAACGTCCGTTGATCGCGGGTTGATTGACTCCGGGGTTTCCCATATATGCGAGAAGGCAGGCACATTCTCGCGGTCCCGTTCCGCAGGCATTCAGAGCGTGCGGAACGGGACGGTTCTTTGTCTGGAGGATCAGAATATCCTCCTTCCACAAGGCGTCCGATTCAGCACTTCGGCGGACCTGTGGCAATACGCCTTTGCTATCGCGTATTCTGCGTAGACAGGGGCAACCGCAGTTTGACGGAGGATAGAGTCCATGCAACGCAGGAATTTGACCCGGCGTACCTTCCTGATGGGCGCGGCCGCCATGGCCGCGGGATGCGCTACGGGCGGCAAACGTTCGATCTCGCCGAATGAGAAACTGAACATCGCCGCAATCGGCGTCGGCGGCCAGGGCGGCGCGGATTTGCGCTCCGTGGCGCATGAGAACATCGTCGCCATCTGCGACCTGGACCCGAACTATGCCGCGCGCGTGTTCAATGCCTTCGCCGATGTCCCCAAGTACACCGACTTCCGCGAGATGTTCGACAAGCAGAAGGACATCGAGGCGGTGGTCATCGCCACGCCGGATCACACCCACTACTTCGCCGCGAAGGCGGCCATTGAACGGGGCATCCACGTCTACGTCGAAAAGCCCATGTGCCATTACATTCCCGAGGCGCGCAAGTTGACGCAGCTCGCCAAAGACGCGGGCGTCGCCACGCAGATGGGCAACCAGGGCCACTCCTTCTACGGCGTCTGGCAACTGAAATCAATGATTGAGGAAGGTTGGCTGGGCCTGGTCCGCGAGGTCCATTGTTGGACCAACCGGCCCTCGTGGCCCCAGGGCATTGATCGGCCCACGGACATTCCGCCGGTGCCCGAAGGGCTGGACTGGGATCTCTGGCTCGGCTCGGCCCCGGCGCGTCCCTACCATCCCGAGTATTGCCCCCACAAATGGCGCGGCTGGTGGGATTTCGGATGCGCGGCCCTGGGCGACATGGGCTGCCATATTCTCGACGCGCCCTACACGGCGCTGAACCTCGGCATGCCCACGCGCGTAAGCGCGGAATCCTCCGGCGTGAATAGCGAGACCGGGCCGAAGTGGTCCATCATCACCTTCGAGTTTCCCGCGCGCGGTGAGATGCCGCCCGTGAAGCTGACCTGGCACGACGGCGGCAAGATGCCGGCCATGCCTGAAGGCATCGACCCCAGCACCAAGCTCGGCGACAGCGACGGCGGCTCCTTGCTCATTGGCGACAGGGCCGTGTTGACCATCGGCACCTACGGCGGCAACCCGCGGCTATTGCCGGAGGAAAAGCAGAAAGAGTACGAAGCGGCGCATCCGGATCGGCCCGAAGGCGTCAGCCACCACCGCACCTGGATCGACGCTTGCAAGGGCGGCACCCCCTCGCTTTCCAACTTCGATTACGCGGGGCCCTTCACGGAACTCGTCCTGCTCGGCAACGTCGCCCTTCGCGCCGGGGTACCCATCGATTGGGACGCGGTAAAGATGCAGGTGAGCAACGCGCCGGAAGCCAACCAGTTCGTGACGCGGCCGTATCGGGAGCCGTGGGTGTTTTAGAAGGTGGATGGACGGTATGGACTCTATGGACAAAATGGACGGATTGGGGCTGGCGGGACGAGTTCGATAGGTTCATTCTGTCCATAGAGTCCATACTGTCCATATTCTTCAAGTCCCCGCCGCGACCCGGTCTCCCCCTACCCTCCAAGTTTCTTATTGCTAATCCGACACAATTCAGGTAAACTCTTGTCCTTTTGAGGACTGCATCGGTTCTTGGTGAAAAAGCGCAGTTTCGCGCAGAGAGGCCCCTGGTATTTCATGACCACGTCGGACAAGATTCGTAATCTGGCGATTGTCGCCCATATCGATCATGGCAAAACGACCCTGATCGACTCGATTTTCCGCGCCACGCACACGTTCCGCGAGAACGCCCGCGTGGACGAGCGGGTCATGGACAACAACGAGTTAGAGCGCGAGCGCGGCATCACCATCCGGGCCAAGCACTGCACGGTCGAATGGCAGGACTACCGCATCAACATCATCGACACGCCGGGCCACGCCGATTTCTCGGGCGAGGTCGAGCGGGTGCTATCCATGGTCGATTCGGTGCTGCTCCTCGTGGACGCGAATGAAGGCCCCATGCCGCAAACGCGCTACGTCCTGATGCGGGCCCTGAAACTGGGGCTCAAGCCCATTGTCATCGTCAACAAGGCCGACCGGCCCAACGCCAATCCCGCGGGCGCGCTGGACAAGACCTTCGACCTCTTCCTCGAACTCGGCGCCAACGACGAGCAGGCCGATTTCCCGGTGCTGTACGGCTCCGGCCTCCACGGCTGGTTCGTCCATGATCTGGAAACCGACGAGCGGAACGGCATGGACCCCTTGTTCGAGACGATCATCGAGCGCGTGCCGCCGCCCCTCGTTAACCCCGATGCGCCGTTCCTCATGCAGGTCAGCACCATCGCCTGGCGCGATCATATCGGCCGCGTCGGCTGCGGGCGCGTCCTGCAAGGCACGCTCAAGAAGGGTAAACATTTCATCCGCACGACGACCCAGTGGAAAGACTACTGCCAGTCGGAGGGTTGGGAAGTGGTCGACGCGGTGGAAGAGAAGAGCACGCACCTTTGGGTGACGCGCGGGCTTGATGCAATTGAGGTGACCAGTGTGACCGCCGGCGACATCGTCTGGGTCGCGGGTCCCAAGGAAATTCACATCGGCGACACCTTCTCCGCCGAAGAAATCGAGGACCCGGCCTTGCCGCCGCTGGAAATCGAAGAGCCGACGGTGTCCATGCTGTTCCTCGTGAACAACGGCCCCCTGTCCGGCAAGGAAGGCCGCGCGGTCACCCTGCGTCAGATCAAGGATCGCCTGAACCGCGAACTGCGCGTGAACGTGGCGCTCCGCGTCGAAGATCTGGGCCGCGCCGACGGCGTCAAAGTCAGCGGCCGCGGCGAGCTGCATCTCGCGATCCTCATCGAAGAGATGCGCCGCGAAGGCATGGAGCTGTGCGTATCCGCGCCGGAGATCATCACCCATCGCGATTCCCATGGCGCGTTGCTGGAGCCCATGGAAGAGTTGGTCATCGACGTGCCGAACGAGTATCAGGGCGTGGTGATTGAGAAGGTCGCCAAGCGCAAGGGCGAACTCACCAGCATGCACAATGCGGGCACCGGCATGATCCGGCTCGAATTCAAGATTCCCACCCGCGGTCTCATCGGATACCGCAACGATTTCCTTACTGACACCCGCGGCCTCGGTATCATGGCCTCGCGCTTCGTCGGCTACGGACCCTGGTGCGGCGAGGTTGTGGCACGGCAGCGCGGCTCCATGGTCAGCATGGACACGGGCGACGCCACCAGCTACAGCCTGGACAACTTGCAACAGCGCGGGACCATGTTCGTCAAGCCGATGGACCCCGTCTACACGGGCATGATCATCGGCGAGAATTCCCGCCCCGGCGATTTGCCCTGCAACCCGACGAAGACTAAGGCCCTCACCAACCACCGCGCCGCCGGAAAAGATCACACGACAGCGCTGGATGTGCCGCGCACGCTCACGCTGGATACAGCTATGGAGTGGATCGCCCCGGACGAGTTGGTGGAAGTGACACCCCAGTCCATTCGCGTACGCAAAGCCGTGCTCGACGCCGAGGAACGCAAGCGCATCGAGAAGCGGACTTCCGCGCTGGCGGGCTGAGGGGCAAACGCCGGTTGCGGCGCAGGCTGATGGGTGCATGCTAATTGTGGTGCAGGCTTCCAGCCTGCGGATTTGTGATGAGGCATGCCCTCTGATCTATACTGGTGGCTGCATGTTGGCTCCCATCGGTTGCCTGTGAGGAACCCCCATTCCCCGCCGGAGACTTCGCGCCCGCCTCTGCGACCCCCGCTTGCGGCGCGTCCGATGGTACAAAGCTGCAATCGGAATCGGAGGTTTCCATCATATATGCCCTTTGACGCGTTCGACCTGGACCCTCGCTGTCTGCGGGTACTCCACGAAGCGGACATTCAGACGCCCACGCCTATTCAGGCCCAGGCCATCCCCGTGGCCCTGACTGGCCGGGACGTGATCGGTGTCGCGCAGACGGGCACGGGCAAGACGCTCGCCTTTACCCTTCCCAGCCTGACCCGCCTGGCCCAGGAGAAACTGCGCCGCAACATGATGCTGGTGCTCGTCCCCACGCGGGAATTGGCGGTCCAAGTGGAAAAGGTGGTCGAGGAAATCGGTAAGCCCCTGCAGATCCGAAGCGTTGCCGTCTACGGAGGCGTCAGCCTCGAACGACAGGCAGGTGAACTCAAACGCGGCCGCGCCGTCGTCGTGGCTACGCCGGGGCGCCTGCTGGATCACATGGGCCGGGGCAATCTGAGCTTCGAGGAGTTGTCCATTTTGGTCCTTGACGAAGCGGACCGCATGCTGGATATGGGCTTCCTGCCCGACATCCGAAAGATCCTGCGGAAGCTCCCGCGCGAACGGCAGACCTTGATGTTCTCCGCCACGTTTCCGGACGAAATCAATCGCCTCACCGGCGAAATGATGCATAACCCGGAACGCGTGAGCGTGGGCGCCATATCCCGTCCCGTGGACGCGGTCCGGCAGCTCTTGTATACCGTCATGCCGGAACACAAGTCGGAATTGCTGCTCGACATCCTTCGCTCGAAGGACATCAAGTCAGCGGTCGTCTTTCTCCGCACGAAACAGCGCACCGAGCGCGTTGCGCAGACCTTGCGCAAGCAGGGATTCAAAGCTGCGGCCATCCACGGCGACCGCTCGCAGAAACAGCGCGAACAGGCCCTCGATGGATTCCGCAAAGGCAAGTACCGGGTGTTGGTGGCCACCGACGTGGCCGCGCGCGGGCTCGACGTGGAAGGCATCAGCCACGTCATCAATTTCGACATTCCCCCGACCGCCGACGACTACATCCACCGCATCGGCCGTACCGCCCGCGCCGAAGCCGAAGGCGACGCCATCACCTTCGTCTCCCCCAGCGAACACCTCCCCCTCGAAGCCATCGAACGCGCCCTCGCCCGCCGCCTCCCCCGCGCCGAATGGGAAAAGGCCGTGCCCGTGCTCTCCCTCTACTCGCCCCCCGGCGAGAGCAAGAAAACCTCCAGCAGCCGGCGCCGCACCGGCGGCAGGCTGCTGCGGAGGCGATAGGGGACAACAAGTACTCGCTCTGTCGATGACCGCGCGAGGTCGTCCCCGAGGAACTTGGTTTCTCGCATTCGGCCCTGGCGCTTGCACAGTTCGCGGGAGTGCCGCGCTCGTCGAGCAAGGCACTACGGCCGCTCTGCGCGATCGAATTCAGCCAGGCTTGATCGAACCATTACGGAACGCGGATAGGTCGAATTCGATGGATAGAACGCTCGAGCTTCTGCTCGTCAAGCCGTGCCCTGCATGGCGTTCACGAATTCTCGGCCTGACATGGGTGGCGGAAGCGGTCGCCCCTCTTGTTCGTACAACCGGATGTTCTCTTCGACTATTTCGCACAGCATATCGAATACATTCCGGGCGTCGGGACCATGGCAGCCTCCGTAGAACAACTCAGGACAACTTCCTATAAAGCAGCAATCATCGTCGGACCACTCGACGATCTTGACGTACCGGTTTCCCACACTCATTCTCGTGCCTCCAGATACAATCCCCGTTACGCCGGCTCATCCACCTCATCCAAATTGGCTTCTGCGTGCAGTCTCAAACCCAAAGCGCCGACGACTTTGAGAATCGTGTCGAAACTCGGCGTTCGTTCACCGGACAGCGCTTTATATAGGCTTTCGCGGGAAACACCAGCGTCGCGAGCCACTTGGGACATTCCTTTCGCTCGTGCGATATCGCCAAGCGCCTTCGCGATGAATGCAGCATCTCCGTTGGCCTCTTCGAAGCTCGCTTCAAGATATGCTGCCATTTCTTCAGGAGTACGAAGATGCTCGGCCACGTCGTATCGTGTCGTGATTGTCTTTGCCATCAAATATTCCTATTCCAGGTTTCGCGCCAACTGCAACGCGGTCTTGATATCTCGACTCTGCGTACTCTTGTCGCCCCCGGCCAACAATATGATCAACTCTCGTTTGCGCCTTACGAAATACACCCGGTAACCGGGCCCATAATCAATCCGCAACTCAGAGACACCTTCACCGATTGGCCGCACATCCCCAGGATTCCCCGCCGCCAAGCGTTCAACCCTGACAAGTATTCGAGCTCGCGCACGGACGTCTCGCAATCCGTCTAGCCAATTGGCGTAAACATGAGTTTTGCGGATTTCGGTCACTTTTCAATTGTAGCCCATAGGCTACAAGCTGTCAAGGCTGACATGAGGCGCGAGTCGGAGAACTCAGATGCTCCGTCACAATGTGCGAATTTGGTCCTACAGGTCCGTATAATGTCGTTCCTGCATATGCAACACCCGATCCGGGAGGAGAAACATACGTGCCGATAACTCGTTCATATCTCATGCTCATCCTGTCGTTCGTAATGGTTGGAATCGCCCACGCCGCTACGCCCATTCCCGATACGCCCTTCATTCAGGAGTATCACGAGCCGTATTCGATCCAACCGGGGCAGGCGGGCGATGACGTGCGTGCGGTGGCGGTCGATCCGTCGGGCGTGGTCTGGGCGGCGACGGGTGGGGGACTCTGGTCGTTGCGGGATGGCGGATGGTCGCGACAGGAAGGCATTACCGAGGGGAGCACATTCGACGTTTTTGTCGAGCCTTCCGACGGCGGGACCGTGGTCTGGGTAGCCGCATGGGACGGCCTCTACTCGGTGTCCGACGGCGAAACGATTAAGCATGCCGACGTGGAAGGGCCGGTGTCCGTGGTGGGTCAAGGTCCGGATGGCGTTGTGGCGCTCGGGCCGAACGGCTCGTGGATGAAGAAGAGTGGCGAATGGATCGAACTCGAGGGCAACTGGTCGCGCAATCTACACGATGTGACCAGGGGACCCGACGGCCATCTCTGGGTCGCCACGCATATGGGCTTGTATAAGCAGAGCGACGAGGGCCTTCGCCGGTTCTTCCAGCCGAACGAGTTGTACTCCGCCGCGGTGAACGGTATCGCCTTCGCGCCGGATGGCCGGCTCTGGGTGGGCAGCTGGGGCGGCATCAGCGTGCTGGAAAACGATGTCTGTGTGGATCAGATCATCGGCGAGGACGGATTACCCTGGTGGAACGTGACGTGCATGGCCTTCGCGCCAGACGGCACACTCTGGGCCGGCACGACGCAAGGCGTTTCGCGTTACCATGATTCCCGGGAGTGGATCGCGCGCAATAACGGAAGTAAGTGGTCGCACCGTCACAGCCGCCGTTGGTTGCTCAGTGACGAGGTGCGCTCCATCGCTTTCGACAGCGAAGGCACCGCGTGGATCGGCACCAGCAAAGGCGTCAGCGCGATCAAGCGCCGCATCATGACGCTGGCCGAAAAGGCGGAGTTCTACCAGCAGCGCCTGGAAGAACGCCACGTGCGCCCTCCGGGATTCGTGGAGAAATGCCGCTATCCCAATCCCGAAGACCGCCGCGTATGGGAACCCGTCGATGACGACAACGACGGCGAGTACACGAGCTTGTACATGATCATGGAGTCCATGCGCTACGCAGTGACCAAGGATCCGCAGGCCAAGGCCAACGCCGATCGCGCGTATGAAGCGTTGGAGTATCTGCGTATCGTGACGGACTCCGACGGGTTCTTCGCGCGTACAGTGGTCCCGTCGACCTGGGAAACCATGGCCGATATGAACGAGGAGTTCACGGAAGAGCAGGTCGCCGAACGGCAAGTGCGTGATCCGCGTTGGAAACCGGTCGAGAAGCGGTGGCGGTTGTCATCCGACGGCAAATGGTACTGGAAGGGCGATACCAGTTCCGACGAAATCGTCGGCCACTTTGCGGGCTACCTCTTCTACTACGATCTGGTGGCTGACGACGCGCGGAAAATGCGGGTGGCGAACCACGTGAAGACCATTATGGATCACGTCATTCGCCATGATTACACGCTCACCGATCCCATCGACGGCAAACCCACACGCTGGGGCGTCTGGACGCCGCAGATCTTGCATACCGACCAAGACTGGTGGGTCGAAGGCCAAATCAACGCGGTCGAGATGCTGTCGTTCTTAAAACTGACGCAATACCTGACCGGCGAAGCGAAGTACCAGCGGCTTTATGAAAAGTGGCTGGACACCTACAACTTCAAAGAAATCGCGCGCCGTCCCAAAGCGCCGAACCGCTCCGAATGGAGCCATATCGACGACACGATCATGGCGGAAATCATGCCCGTACTTTTGAAGTACGAGAATGATCCCGGGCTGCGCGAACTCTACATGGAAGGCTTCACGTGGTCGTACCGCATGGTCGAGCACGATCAAAACCCCTGGTTCAACTTCACCTTCGGCATGCTTGGCGGCGAGAACTTTCACGCGGCAGAGAGCGTGGAGTTTCTCCGCGACCAGCCCCTCGACCTGATCCAATGGCAAATCGATAACTCGTTCCGCGAAGACATCGACCTCGTGCGCAACCCCATGCAGGAACCCCTCCAGACCAGCCGCATGCTTCCCCCCAGCGAGCGCGGCGTCATGCGCTGGGACAAGAACCCCTGGGCCGTGATCTCCGGCGACTTCTCCCATCCCGAAGGCATCCTGGAAAGTAGCGGCGTGTTCTGGCTGCTTCCCTACTGGATGGGCCGTTACTGCGGGTTTATCGAGGCGCCGTCAGGCTAGTTGAGGCAGCCAGATACAGGCCATGCCGCATTTCTGAAATGCGGTATGGCCTGCCTCATTTGCGCATCATGGATTCCACTCCCATTCCAACGCGTCTCGCGCGCTCCGCGATAAATAATTGAGGTATGTAGGCTTGGGAAAAAACCTTCCTTTGCGACCGGCTTTGTCTCATTGGTATACGTTTTGCTCCCCCAACGGTGACGCGATATGTCACGTGAACTTCGAATTCGGCCGTAGGAGGTGAATCGTCATGAGTGAGCACGAAAGCAAACCGGCGGATGCGGCCCGCTCGGCGCGCTCGAAATGGCTCTTCGCTGTCGTGGGCGCGCTCGTTGTAGCTGTCGCGATTCAAAGCATCTATCTGTGGCAAATGCATGATCGCCTGGAGAAAGCGGTCGCGGCCCACACCGACGCAGACGATAACGAGGGTTGGATAGAAATCCCCCGTCCGGACTCGCTGGACCGGAATCGTCCCGGCCCTTCGCAGTCCAGGGCAACGCCACCGGGTACCCTGTCTTTTGGTAGGCCAGACCCGTTCCTACAACCCTTTGACCCGAAAACATGGGACCCATTCCGAGAAATGGATCGCATGCGATCCGAAATGGACCGGATCTTTAACGAGGCCTTCGGGCGATTCCACACTAGTCCCCGATTTGGTAGTCTCGCCGGTCAGAATACGTACAGCCCCAGCTTCGATCTTTCCGACGAACCGGACCGCTACGTGGTGAAGGTTGATGTGCCGGGCGCCAGCGAACACGACATCACGGTGACCTTGGAGGGTCAAGACCTCACGATCAGCGGAACGCGCACCGACACACGATCTCAACAAGAAGACGGCAAACTGCTGCGACAGGAACGCGTCACGGGTCAGTTTCATCGTACGCTGACGCTGCCAGAGCCGGTGGACGACACCCAAATGAAGACCACCTATGAAGACGGCGTATTCACGGTAACGTTGCCCAAACTGAAAGCGCCTCATGGATCCATCGATCCCAGCAAGAGCGTTCGTATGAAGTAGTCCAAATATTCGCGCAAGAGAGCGTAAAGCCGCAAAAGGTGTCCCGCGCAGTTCGCGCAGGGCGCTTTTTGCGTTTTTGGCCGCGCCGTGCCGATATGGAGGTAGAATGCAACGGCACGAGACGGTCCGAATCCAGGTGGCAAACGCGTTCTCAGAATAGTGCACCATCAGCCACAAGAACGCGTCCGTACCGTTCACCGCAAACCGACGAGAAGGGAGGTTTTCGTTCGGAGTGGAACAGCCCGGTTCTGAAGGCGCTCAATGAATTCCCTACCGTAACCTTTCGAGGCAATCGATGAGCGCGGCACTGACGTACTTGTCGTCGCTCATGGCGGGATAACTCTCTGAAGGCCATGCGCTACGTTAGCGGGACCAAGGTCCGGAAAAGGTTCCGAATGTCCGCGTTCTCTTCTGTCTGACAAAGCCGCTCCAGCCCGGCGCAAACGCCGTCGTGCGAGGTGGCGAGCAGGCGCTCTCCAATATCTCGATAAAGACTGCCTGTAATCAACTCACTCGCGAAGGTGAGAACACAGTCATCGATTCGTTCGCGCAGTGACGCGCGGCCGCGAGCGGTTGGACAGGCATACGCCTTGCCGGCCATGTGGGTTGCATTGCGCAATGCGTTCTTCGTGGACCCGACTTTGCGCAACGCTTCCAGCGCCATGAGTCCCACCAACAGCGGACTGCGCCGGAGTCCCTCCGGCGGTACGATATTCATTTCGCTGTGGTCTGCGATGCACAATGCGGACAGGTACTCCATGGAACCCGGCTTCCCATATAGCAGCGTTCCTGCTTCGTGGCATTCCTCAAAAGCCCGGGCTCCGGGTTGTGCACTAAAGCAGCCGGCCATCAGGCTGATGTGATTGTCGATGCAGAACTGTGCGACTTCACAACCCGTATTGGAGTCGATGGAGTCAAAACGATCATACGGCAGGCCGAATATGAATGAACCCTGGATGGAGATGCCGAAACGCTGTATCTTTCGAATCTGGCGGGCGTAGTATTCGGGAACCGATAGACCGCTTTCTTCGATCTCGAATCGGCAGTGTTTGTTTATGTGCTCCAAGTTCTCCATGTTCAGGCTTTCAAAACCGATTTCGAACAGGAGCGCGCCGGCCAGCCGCAGCCGCTCCAGCAGTTTTTCGTTCGACGCAACTTCGATGGAGATCTGCGCCATGAACGGCGCGCGTAACTTCCGCTCGATGATCTTGTCCAACATCTCATCCAGCGCCTCGCCGCCCAGAAGCAGGTTATCCGTCGTAAACAGGAATACGGGATAAGCGACCGAGTCCGCTTTTCGATCATATGACGCGAGTTCGGCTAGAAAGTCGTCCGGTGTACGTGTGCAGAGCCGTCGTTGATTGATCGGCATGGAGGAGATGGAGCAGAAGCTGCAGTTGTAGGGACAGCCGAGCAGCGGTGCGACTGGATTGACTCGAATCTTATTGGCGAGATAACGCCCCAGGAACGGGACTTTGCCGCGTGTCTGCATGCAGATAGGCGGCAATGGTTCCACGTTGCGCCGCTCTTTCCACACGCCATCCTCGATTGTGGTTTGTCCCGTGTACTCCCGTTTCAACACGCCCTGTTCCAAGTCACGCAGAATAGCGCCCATTACGTTCGAGTCGGCCGGACCGCGTGCCGTTACGACCAGTTCCGGATGGGGGCAATGCTTTCGGATGAAGACGTCTGCGTCCCCTGTCGCGGTTGAAACGTGAATCCCCCCCAGCACGACGGGAATGCGGGCATAATTCAGAACGATGGTTGCGGCTACGGCGACGGGAAAGTTGGAGCTGATCGACGTAACGAATACCGCGTCCGGTGTCGATCCTTGACGCTTGATGATGGCGTCTATGCCCCGTCGACTGTCATCGGCTTGTATTACTTTCGCTTCGGCGGCCAGTTTTGCGATCTGGTTCCCGACGTAGATTGCCGCCCCGTTCTCCAGACCGAAGGTATCCACCATGGTTTGCCGGCGCTTACTTAAGTCAAAGCGCAGAAAATCAAGGTAGTTTCCTTCATCAAGGCCGGCAGCGTCACGACCCGTAAGATAGGATATGAGATCTAGTGGCGATTCGCACCTGGACCCTTCGCCGCTCATGAAATCAAACGTCGCCGGGTTGTAGACGATAAAGTACCTGTGCATTGGCAGTTGCTCCCAGTGTCAGCTACCGCGGAAATTCCACGTGGAATGCTTCGATTACATCCGCCATCCGCTTCTTCATGCACGAGGCACAAAACGCTCGAACCGTGGCCCAGTCGCATCAGCGCAACCAGACTCTCGGACGACGAGTCTGTAAAGGTAAGAGAAGGAAAACCGGACGTAAGTTACATGACGGGTGCTGTTGGGGGTCTTCGCACTGGCCAGGGACCAAAGAACGCGGCCCGGTATCGATGTAAACTATTCAAATCAAAAGCGTTACGGGTTGGCGCGCACGGGCGGATGAAAAGCCACGAAATGCAGCTGAACTCCCGGTCGTCGTGACAAAAAACCGTCGTCTTGCTGTATAGTGGATACGGGGTCACTGCGAGTATCTGGACTGGATTTGTAGTCGGGGGAGCTTGGCTCTCAGTTTCTGATACTCGAGTTGGTTGCGGCTGGTCGAAAGGGGGATGGGCCGTCGTGCCGGGCACTTTCAAGACAACTTCCTGGACCGTGGTCTTGACCGCAAAGCAGGAAGATGATCTTGCTTCGCGAGATGCGCTCCAATCCTTGTGCGAATCATACTGGCCGCCTCTGTACTCCTATGTCCGGCACAGGGGTTATTCCATTGAAAGTGCTAAAGACTTGACGCAGGAATTCTTCGCGACGCTACTTGCCAAGAATTACCTGCATGATGTCGAACCGGCCAAGGGGCGTTTCCGATCGTTCTTGCTGGTTGCGCTGAACCACTTCCTTGCCAATGAGCATGACCGGAACCAGACATTGAAACGCGGGGGAGGGCAGATCCGATTGTCGCTGGATGTGTTGGAAGCCGAGCGACGCTACATCCTGGGACCACCCCACATGCTGAGTGCCGAGGCCATCTTCGATGCCGAATGGGCGCGCACGATAATCCAACTGGCCCTCACGCGACTGGAGGCGGAGTACGGGGACCAGGGGAAATCGCGATTGTTTGATACGCTCCGAAGTTGTTTGTCCGGCGCCAGATCCGACCGTTCGTACCAGGAATTGGCGGATACCTTGGGTATTACCATGGGTGCAGTAAAGGTAGCGGTACATCGATTACGCAAGCGGTACGGCATCCTGTTGCGCGACGAAGTGGCCAAGACGTTGGAACGTCCTGAAAACATTGAAGAGGAGTTGAGATACCTCGCCGCGGCCGCAGGACTTTGAACTGGGCTGCCGGTTTCCTGAATGCGCGCGGTGGATTTCAGACCCGAGGTGGATACCCGGCGAAGAGATGGATTCCTTTGTATGCACCCCATCGAATACTGCACCGAATGCCAGGCGACAATACCACCCTACGCCCCGGGAGGTCTTTGCCTCAGATGCATGATTCAGCATGGCCTCGATGAAACCGTGTCCGCGCCACGCGATACGACTCGCAACGCCCCCACGGAAGATTGTACGAATCACTCAGTACTTACGCCGGGCACGTACCTTGGCGCGTTCTGCATTGCCGGCCATCTTGGGGCCGGTGGTCAGGGCAGCGTGTATCGCGCATATGACTCCAAGCTGGGACGGTACGTTGCGCTGAAGATCCTCCGTGCCGACCTTTTGAGCGAACCAGAGTGTCTTGCCCGATTTGAACGTGAGGCCCGGACCCTCGCATCGTTGAACCACCCCAAAATCGCCGCCCTCTATGAACTGCGCGAGGAGGGCCAACACCGATTCCTCGTCCTTGAACTGGTCGAAGGGCAAACCCTCTCGGAGCGCCTGGCCGATGGCCGGTTCCAGATGGCCGAAGTGCTTGACATCGGCATTCAAATCGCCGAAGCACTTGAGGCGGCGCACAAGCGCGGGGTCATTCATCGGGATCTGAAGCCATCCAACATCATGTTGACGCCCGAAGGAGACGTGAAAGTTCTGGATTTCGGAATTGCGAAGGCAATGGATGCCGGCCTGCATGATTTCCACAGATACACACAAACCAGAATCGATCTCCAGGAGGCCTTCACGAACGGCCGGATCGTTGGCACACCGGCCTATATGTCGCCGGAACAGCGGAACGGGGACGCGGTTGACAACCGCACCGACATTTGGACGTTCGGGCTCATACTGTACGAAATGCTCATTGGAAATCGGGGTGCCCGCGACCAGCAGGGGCGACCGTTACCGGCTTCCTCGAACATTGAAACGGTTCCAGCAACGCTCCGGATGCCTCCCGAATTGCACCCAAGTCTTCAGCAAGTGCTCAGTAGGGCGCTGCAGTCCAACGTGTCGGAACGATATCAAAGCATCACCGAAGTATTGGCCGAATTGCGCGGGGTCGCCGACCGGCTGGACGCTGGACAACTGCAGAACACGAACGTGCAAAAGAAACTACCATCCCTCGCAATTCTTCCCTTCGTCAATGTCGATGATGATCCAGCGAATCAATACTTTAGCGACGGGCTGGCGGATGAATTGATCTATCGATTAGGCAAGCTGCCGGGTCTGCGAGTCGTCGCGCGGAGTTCCTCGTTTCGTTTCCGCGAGGCTGACTATGACGTTCGAGAGATCGGCTCCCAACTGGGGGTCAGTAGTGTGCTCGAAGGAAGCGTTCGCAGGGCAAAGAACCGGTTGCGGCTAACTGTTAATTTGGTCAGCACGGCAGACGGATACCATCGCTGGTCGGGACGCTATGACCGTGAACTGGAAGACATGTTCGGTGTCCAGGAAGAGATCGCCGTTGCAATCGTGGAAAACCTGAAATACCGTCTCCGTGAGGAAGATGTCTCATCGATTACGACGCGATACACGGACAGCCTCGAAGCCCATGACCATTACCTGAAAGGCCGGTACCACCTGAACTCGGTTTCTCTGGAACGGCTGAATACCGCGTTGGAATGCTTCCGAAAAGCGATTCGCGAAGATCCGCAATATGCGCTGGCCTACGCTGGCTTGACAGAATGTTACTGCTTACTGGGGATGTTTGGGTTTATCGACCCGAAGGAAGCAATCCCAAATGCGATGAAAGCCGGATCCCGCGCGATTGCGCTGGATGAGAGCCTTGCGGAGGTTCACCATGCGATGGGTCTTGTGCGGACGTTCTGTAATGAATGGGCATCGGCCCGCGAGGAGTTTAAACGAGCAATTCAGCTTCAACCCGAACACGCGTTTGGCCGCGCATGTTATGCAATGTATCTTCGGTTCACCACAGACGCGACCAGCGCGCTGGATGCGATGAGAATAGCGCTGGACTTGGAGCCGCACTCCGTGGCGGTCAATGCGGGTGCCGCCTACCTTTTCTACTCGCTTCGTCAATACGACGAGGCAATCCGGCAATGCGAGAAAGTCCTGGCCATGGAGCCAGACTTCTTTCAGGCGCATGGATACTTGGCGTTTTCGTATGCGCGGAAAGGAATGCTCAATCGTAGTGTGGCCGAATGGCAAGCGTTGCTCGAGCAGCGGGGCTACCGCGTCATCGCGGCGGGAGTCCAGCGAGCGTACGCGCGGTCGGGCTACCGCGGGGCGATGCTTGCAATTGCCCGGCGCGGCGTGCTGGCCTATTATGTCTTGCGGATTCTGCGATGGGTATCGCGAAAGTGTCGCAGGTTCTGCACTCCCATGCTACCGGCCGTGCTCTATGCGGAAGCGGGAGAGCGGGACCGGGCCTTGGCGTGGTTGAACAAGGCCCATAAGCAACGTTCGCCCCTCATGATCGGCCTCACGGAAGACCCCACGTGGGACGGGTTGCGCTCGGATCCAAGGTTTGACGAGGTCATCGGTAAGATCGCGAGCAATCCCATCGAATGACCGCCAAAAGGTACGGTCTGCGCCGCGTCCCGATCGTTCTCGTGTCTACCGCAGCTTCTCGATGCAATCGATGAGCGCGGCGCAGAGGTACTCGTTGTCGTCGTCGCTCATGGCGGGGTGGATGGGTAGGCAGAACAGCCGGCGGCCGAGTTCTTCGGAGAGCGGCAGGCGCTGCCCCTTCGTGTGGTCCGCGAGGAGTTTGCGCTTCTCGTAGACGGGGGGGTTGGCGACCACGCATTTGATGTTGTGCTCTTCATCCAGCATCTTCATGATCTGATCGCGCTTCTCGCCTTGCCAATCTTTATTCACGAGGATGGTGTAGAGGTAATAGCTGTGTTCGCAGTCCTCGGGTTCGAACGGCAGCGTGATCTCGTCGATGCCCTCGAGCAATTCGTCGCGACGTTTGGCCAGGCGCCGGCGGGATTCAATGAAACTGTCCAGCTTGCTTAGTTGCACCAATCCAACCGCAGCTTGGACCTTGGTCATCACGTTCGACGTGCCCCACACGTCCGTGTCCATGCCGTAGAAGCGCGACGACCGGCAGAACGCGGCTGCGTCGTCGTCGTCCGTCGTGACCATGCCGCCTTCGCCGAGGGTGCACATGTTTTTCATCGTATGGAAGGAGAACACGGTCATGAACCCCCGTTTCCCGATTTTCTCGCCTTTGTACGAACCGCCGGTGGCGCGAGCCGCGTCGCCAATGACGACGAGGGGCCCATGCTTCTCATGGGGATGGCGTTCGGCGATTTCGTAGTAGTCGTCCATGGGCGCGGCGAGACCGTTCATATGCACGGGAAAAATGGCGCGCGTGCGCGGGGTGATGCGTTTCTCGACGTCGTTGGGATCGAGCTGGAGCGTTACGGGATCCACCTCGCCCCACACGATCTGACCGCCCGCGCCCATCACCGCCAAGGGTGACGCGACAAAGTTAACCGCAGGCACAATCACTTCGTCGCCGGGCTGCAAATTCAGGTACCGCATCGACATGTCGAGTCCTGGCCCCGCGCTGTTCAACGCAACGGCGTGTTTCGTGCCGCAGTATTCAGCAAAGGCCTTTTCGAAATCCGGAATCGGCGGCGCGGAGAAACCAAACCCGACGCTCGGGGCCATGGATTCGCGCATGGCGGCCACGGCCGCTTCGATCTCCTCCTCGCCATAGCAGCCGCCCAGGAGTGGTTCGCCTTCCCATACGAGGGAAGTCTTGCCGCGTTTCAGAATCTCGGTCCGTGCATCGGTAGTAATCATGGCGCAAATACTCTCGTTGTCTAAGGTTCTTCGTTAAAAGGCACGGAAAGCATCGTGCCATCCCCAAGCCCGCAACGCAAGCTTTCGTTAGTCTGCGACAGAAGCAGACTTGCAGCCTCTGGAACTTCCGATAGAAGAACATCCCCCTTGATTCCCCTTCGAAGGAGGAGTCCACCACAACGCTTTGCGTTGTGAGGATTTTCCGGTAGATGCCTTTGAATCGTCCGAAGGACACCCTTCCTGGTACGACGATGATGAACGGAATTCCCCCTTCGAAGGGGGATCAAGGGGGATGTTCTTCGAGCTATAGGCGCGAGTTCCCCGTTTACCAATCAGTGCCGGCGTCCGTCCCTCACGCGTCAATAGGCGGGACTTCAAACCCGGGTCGGTACTCATCCTTCAACAGCGCGTCGGCCTCGGTGTCGCCAACAAACGTTTCCTGAGTCGGATCGAAGGCCAACGATCGGCCCAGGCGACAACTGATGTTCGCGAGGTGGCAGTGGGCCGACGAAATGTGCCCCTGCTCGGCCGTCGCGGGAATGTCGCCCTTGTCGCGGCTTCGGACGGCTTTGAGGAAGCGTTCGTACTGGATGTCTGGCCGTCCTTCTTCGGGTGCCGGAAACTCGGGCACTTCCTCGATGAGCTTCCCTCCTTGATCGTAGAACCCGACCTTCCATTCGGCGATATAGCCCCAGCCGCCGGAACCATAAAACAGGTTGCCGATCGTGACCGGTCCCTCTCCGTTGGTCGCGCGTCCGCGCACGGCGAACTCAAGGGCCGTGCCGTCGTTGTACGTGAAAGTCGTGCTCATGGTGTTGGGTGTCTCGCCGTCGTCTTCGTACCCGTAACGGCCGCCCGCGCTGTAGATCGTGCAGGGCAGTCCTTTGTCCAAGGCCCACGTCGCCACGTCCATCTGGTGCACGCCCTGATTCCCGATGTCCCCGTTGCCGTAGTCCCAGAACCAGTGCCAGTTGTAGTGGATGAACAATCCGCCGACGCCGTCGTCAATCGCATGGCGATCCGGATTGCCCGTGCCGGGCTTTCGCCGGCGGTAAGGCTGTTCGGGGCGCGGGCCCTGCCACAGCGAATAGTCCAGGAAGTCGGGGGCCGCGACCTGCTCTCCTTTGCCGATGTCATCGCGTTCCTTGTAGCAAAGCGCGCGCGCCAGAAAGATGTCGCCAATGATTCCGTCGCGCATGCGTTGAATCGCCCATTGCCAACTCGGGATGGAGCGGTTCTGCGTACCGTGTTGCACGATGCGATCCGATTTCGCGGCGAGGCGCGCCAGTTGCCGGCCTTCCCAGACGTTGTGTGAGAGGGGTTTCTCCACATAAACGTCCTTCCCGGCTTCGATAGCCCACATGGCCGCGAGCGTGTGCCAGTGGTTGGGCGTGGCGATGCTTGCCACGTCCACCTCGGGATCGGCGAAGGCCTCGCGCATGTCGGTATAGGTCTTGGGACGCTTCCCCGTGTGCTCCTGGATTTGATTGGCGCGCGCTTCCAATACGTTCCGATCCACGTCGCACAAGGCGACGACGTCCGATTCACCGCCGGTCAGGAAATTGCGGATGTGGTTGCCGCCACGCCCGTGCACGCCCACACAGCAGACACCGATGCGATCGTTCGCGCCGAACACGGAGGATCGCGTCATTAGCCCCGCCGCCATCGCCGCGCTTGCCGTGGTTCCCAGGAATTGTCTGCGCGTGATGGGCATGCGGGATCTCCTTCTGGACATGATAGACATTATGGACGCGTGTAATGAACATGCGTGCGCCATTGCATGTCAGGAGAGTATAGGACGCAATCGCCGCTCAGGCAATTCGGCAGCGATAGCTACTCCAGGCTCAAAATCCACGCGGAGGCTAGTTCGTGCCACTCATTGGTGCTGCTATGGCCCTTCGTCGGCAGAACGTTCAGCGTGACCCTGCCCGGCAGTTCGCGTTCGTCCGCCACCGCCGTCATGCGCCGGGCGAATGCGATGGCGTGGTCCGTGCCGACGCGCGTGTCTTGACTGCCGATTGTGATCCAGACCGGCCGGTCCGCGAGAGCCTCCGCGGAATGAATGAGCGACAACTGTTCCGTCAGCGCGTCGTCGTCCATGCCGTCAAACTCGCGGAGCGCGCGCAGGTCGGTGACGGGCGAATAGGCCGCCACCGCGCGAATGGATGGAATTCCCGCGGCGGCCTGGCAGGCCATGTACCCGCCGCGCGACGTGCCCTCCGCGACGATGGCATCCGGCCTGGCAATCCCCTGATCCACCAGATAAGCCAGCACCTCGTTCACACGCGTGCGCCAATCGGTCAGGATGTTCTCTCCACGTTCGACCCGGTATCGCCACCCGTCGAGTTGCGCGGGCTCACCTTCACGTTGGTCGGCGCCGTGGCAGGGCAAATCGAGTGCGATGATGTTCCACCCCTGAGGATGCAGGATCGCGCCGGTGTGCGCGTAGGGGTCGTTCTTCAACGTTGACTCCGCGTCCAACGCGCAAACCAGCAGCGTGGGCGCGGGAATCGACGCGGATGGAATGATGGCAAACGCCGTGCCGTTCGCCGTCGCGCGCCATTCGAGCGCCGCGCTGGACGCGTCCCCACTGTCCCCCTGCGCAGCAAGTGCACCGGCGGCGAGCGCAAGAACAACGATACGTCTCACGGGTATCAGTTGGATCACCTCCTCGATCATTCCCTGCCGCGGGCGTGGAACTACATATTCCGGGTGTAGTACTCACCCGTCAAGCGCGCATCGCCCGTCTCGATTGCTTTCAGCGCACCGGAATCCTGTTTCAGGTAGGCATCGTAGACCAATAGGCACAGCGCGATCATATCGGCGCGGTTGCGGCGATAGGTGACGAGTTGGATACCCTCGAAGTTGCCGAAGAAGGGCAACAGCTTGTCGCCCAGGAACCCAATCGGCGGGTCGATGAAGAAGACATGCCCGGAATCGTGGAAGATGATGTAAGCTGACGGCGCGTGCATCACATTGAATCGTTGCCACGTGGGCGCAATCACGCCCGTGGGGTCGTCGTACTCGCCGTTCATGAAGATGACTGGCGTGTCGATGCGTTCGAAGTTTTCCGTTCGTTGCAAGGTGGGTACCGCGCCTTTCAAGAGCGCCACTGCGATGTGGTCGCTCCAGGAATAGGTGGACTCGCCGTCGCGGCGTACGACCGATTCGATCACCTCGTCCGGACCAAGCGAGTGGGCTTCGAGTCCGATCCGATCGGTGTTTATCCGGCCGTAGACGGGATACGCGGGATCTTCGTTAACCTCAAACATGGCCTTCACCACGAGATCCAGCGAATATCCGCGGTAGGCGAAGAGGGTTTGGCGGTAAAGATCCGCCAGCGCCTGATCGTCGACTTCCCCGTTGTACAGCGCCTTGTAGTACGTGTACACCTCTTTTGGACCAATCAACCCGTCGCCCGTGTAGTCGAGAAGGAGACCTTCCAGTTCGGTTGCATTGTCGCGGAAGGCGGAAAAATTGGGATCGACGAACGGATCCACGAACGGCTCAAGTCCGATGAAGTGCAGATAATCGCCTTTGATGTCCGGCAAGAATACGACATATCCGGCATCCACCAGCGATCGCGTGTACTCCAAGTACAGGAATCCACCCGCCGTAAACCCGGGAATCACCCCGACCGGCGGCATCAGCGGCGCACCATTCGAGAGGCTTGCCTTCTTATAGAGCACGGCGATCTTCATCACTTCGACGCCGTCGTAGGCGGGACGCTCAAGAATGAAATAGTCCTGTCCCGCATTCCGGCAGATTCGCTTCAGATCCGCTTCAAAATCCGAGCCGGTAGTTTCCGCATGCTGCGTCTCCCTGGAATCCTCGAGGCTGGTCTGGAGGGATTGTTCTGAAACCGGCGCTTTCGGGCAGGCGCCTACCAGCAGGGTGAGCGCGACCAGCGCAACGGCGGTCAGCACCGGAAGAGGTCGATTCATGAGATCTCTTTCTGTAGCATTACCGGCTCCGCCGGGAACTTCGCGCATGAGTAAGAGCAGGCCCATTATACACAAGAGACCTGCCGCAGTATGGGGATAAGCTCAGGCCAATCGCGCTAAATTTGACCTCATTTTCAACTCTTGGGGTAGTACTTCCCCCGTCACCCGCGCGAAATCCGGGGTCCATCTTGCCCGATTCGATGCCAATTGCGCGCGGCGGCGCCAAAAAAACGAGCACCACCGCAGTAGTCCTGCGGTGGTGCGGCAAGAGTTCGGCATTCGACAGGGAACCCGTCAAGCCGGGATATGCGACCCTACTGGGCGGCGGGCTCGCGAATAAGGTCGTCCAGTTTGTTCTCGACGTCTTTGGCCTCTTCGGCGGTGGGAAGGGGATCGTGCGTCTCGTTGATCACCGGCCACTCCGCAGCCAACTCTTTGTTCAATTCGATGTAGTGCGACCACTTCTCCGGCAGATCTTCTTCCGGATAGATCGCGTGAACCGGACATTCATCCACGCACGCTCCGCAGTCAATGCACTCATCCGGGTCGATAGTGAGCATGTTGACGCCTTCGTGGAAGCAGTCAACCGGGCACACCGCGACGCAGTCCGTGTACTTACACTTGATACACGGTTCAGCAACGATATGGGCCATAATTCTCTCTCCTGTAAAAACGAAATGTGGCCGAATTCCCAACTTGAGGCCACATTGATCGCAACACCACGGGATGGGGGATCATTTCGTGGCGGTTCGGCGGCTAGGCACCCGATCCCCCGCCGGAATGAAGCCCTGTAAGTACCATTCTGCCCGCGCCCGTGTCAAATCCCGGGCCGCCACGGGGGAATCCACTTCGATTTCATGCGCCGAATTGGGGCGCGGCCAGCGTATCTGCTTCCTAGTGAGGCCGGACCTGTCCGGCCTCCTCGCAGATCGCGTCGAACAGGCGGGAAACCGGTTCCAAGCCGAAATCCTGAAAGTTCTTCGGGTTCTTCCAAAACTCTTTCAACCGCCCGCGTCCCTCACGTTCGTACAGGACGATCTTGATCATCATCTGGGCCTTGTCGAGTCCGCGGACGAGCCGGGCCTCCGGCGTCTGAGGGTCGATCAATTCACGATGGTACTCCGCGAAGTGGCCGGGGAAGCCATCGAGCAAGCGCTCGATGATCGCCTGTTCGGCGTTCTGCTTGGCCTCCTTGAGGTATCCGTCCCCGGCCGGCATGGGGATGTCCATGAGCCACGCTTCCGGCAGGTCATGAATGAGCGCCATCGTAAGCGCCCGTTCCCGGTCGAACTGCTCCGGGTACTCCTCCACAAAAAGCAAGGTCATCAGGGCGACGAAGTGACTATGCGCCGCAACGGACTCCGGTTCGGTGACGCCCCGCAACACATAGCCCGCCCGAGCGATGCGATCCAGCGGATGGATTTGTTCAAACAGGGAAATGACGCGACGTTCAAAAGCAACCATTCGGCGCCTCGCAAAGCACAAACCGGCCCTAGATCAACGAATCCCGCAGGCAATCTTCCCGCATGTTCAGGTACTCGTCGAGCATGGCTTCCGCCGATTCGCGATCGAGTCCCAACACCGCGAGCGAAGGCGTGATGGCTTCGAGCAGGGGACCGCTATCTTCCAGTTTCGTTTGCAGGGCCCGCGCCATCAAATTGGCGATGGCGACGATGGCGACGTTTTCTTTCGCGTCGACCGCCAATTCCGGACGGTGATGGAAGCGGATGGGCTCGGCAATCTCGATGGGGAGCCCCCAGTGCGCCGCGAGCAGGTGACCGGCTTCCGTGTGGGACAGCCCCAGAATTTCCTCTTCGTTGGCGATCAACTCTTCGCCATCCAGACTCTGGTCCACCTTGCCGTACAAATCCGACGCGACTTCCGAGAGCGCCAGCCGGCCGATGTCGTGCAACAACCCGCCGGAGAACACGCCAATCTGGCGCTTGCGTCCGCTGGCCTTCGCGATGATCCGCGTGGCCGCCGCGCAGCACATGGATTCGACCCAGAACGCGCGGTAATCGAAGACCTTTGACTTATCAAAGACATTAACCACCGCCGCAGACAACACGATGGCGTACGTCTCACGCAATCCCAGCAGCGATACCGCCAGTCCCACGTCGTCCACGCGCTGCGGGAACCCGTAGGCAGCCGAATTGGCCACGCTCAGCACCTTCGCCGCAATGGGCGGGTCCAGGACGATGATATCCGCCACGTCGCGCACGGAACTCAAAGGATCGAGCGTCGCTTCCTGCACGCGCCGTACCGTCTCCGGCAACGCCGGAAGGGTATCGATCTGTCGAATGAGGTTCGCGACGTTGGTGAGTCGAATCGACGCACGGATGCCGGTTGCGTCAGGCACTTCCACACCAGCCGGCGTTACCGAGGGGGCCTCTTGCCCCGGCGCGGGCTCCGGGTAGTACCGCTCAATCGCCGACCGAATGTCGGACGGCGCGCACAACAAGGGTTTGACGCGCAGGCCAGTGCGTTCCTCGATCTTCTGCACCGTCGCCGAATCCAGCGGACACACCATGCCCACCGTCAGCAGACGGCCCAGCTTGTCGATGGGGAAAATCTCGTGTTCCACCGCCATCTCACGGGGGATCAGTTCGATAAGCTGACGGGGAATCTCGTATTTGGAGAGGTCGATACTTGCAACGCCAGGCTGCCGAGCAAGAAAACCGACGAATGCCTCCGCGTCCAGGTAGCCCAACGCGATCAGCGTCTCGACGATCTTTCCGCCTTTGGCCGCCTGCGTGTTGAGCCCTTCCTGCAACTGCTCCCGATGAATCAACCCCGCGTCGACGAGCAATTCGCCGATGCGCCGCTTCGCCATGGAATCCAGTTGTCGCTGAGCGGCAGCACGGGACGACGATGGCGCTCCGCCTCCATACCCTCGATTGCCCGGTTGCCTGTCATTTGTACTCGGTGTCATCTAGTACCTTCCCATTTACCGGGCATCTGCGCACGCCGCGTGCAGCCAGTACCGAAGGCGCGCGGTCAAAATCTCACCTGCGCTAAGACAGAAGACGGCCCAGTGCCAAACCATTCTACGGGCGCATGCCAGTACCAATCAAGCAGACCGGCTATCGTCAAATGTTGCCGCGCTAGCGCCGCAGCGCCGCTTCCATTCTCGCCGTTTCTCGCAGCCCCGCATATATCTCCCGGGCGGCCCGGACACGATCGAGCAAATCGGGGCCTTGCAAGGCCAACTGCTGAATGGGCCGGTTGTCGTTCACGGCTCCTGCATCGTTCTGGGCGATTGCCTCGGCGACGATCTGCTCGATCTCCGCAAGGCTGATTTCCCGCTTTGCGATGAGGTCCTCGATGCCCTCGTATTTCCAGAATCGCAGTCCATCCCGCACGACGTATATCGGCGTGGTATGCGCTCGCGACCCGTCGCTGCCCTCGGCACGTGCGGCAATCCAGAATCCATTGCCCGAAGGGACTTCAAAGTCGAGAACCAGTTCAGCCTCATCTGCTGACGAGGGTTCAATGCTCTCAATAGAATCTCCGTGGACGATGACATCCAACTTGGACGGCACGCAGCGCTCGAGGTCGCCCCACGCGCGCGCATACACGCGCAACGGCCTGTCATCGTCGATGAGAATCTCGTCGCCGGGAATAGCCTTGTCCACGCGGAAGTCCAGCATGATGCCGTTCGTCACGAAGGTGTTGCCGCGCCGTACTGCCTCAAACCATCGGTCCGCGTTGAAGCGCTTCCTGCCGGTATAGGCATATACCCGCACCTCGCCTACGCTCCCGCCCCAAGGCACATCGGACCCGGCCGACGCGGTCACTTTGAAGCCTGTGTTCAGGAAGTCGTAGTACAAGTCCGTGCCGAGATTCGCAAATTGCAGCAACTCCACGAAGTCGATCTTCTCTTTGGGGATGTTGATGCTCATGTCGCGGTGCACGAAGAAGATCCCCGAATTGACGTGGGCGTACCCCGACAGCCCGCCCTGCCGGTGCGCTTCATCGAAGACGGTATCGTACAAGTAGTACTGCTCCGTGTTCCGAATCAGGTTCTTGATGTTCATGGAGATGGTGTGGCCGAGTTCGTTGTGCGTTCGCGGGCACTCCTGCCCCGGCGACAGCACGTAGTCGCCATCCACCACGCGATAGTCCTTCCCGAAGCCGCGCTGCTCGAACCAGGTCCGGTAGATGTCTCCCATCTTCACGATGTTTGCGAGATGCACGTCTTCCGCCTGGATCCAGGTCATGACGGTCTCCGCATCCGCGTCGCTAAGAATTTGCGTGTGGACGTGGTCGTCGCCCGAGTACCACCCGGACTTTCGCATGTCGACCCAACGGCGCGGGCGGTAGGTCCGCTCGACCAGAGAATCGGATTCCACCGTCACCGTGTCGCGCACGGCCACGTGCTCGGTCCCGCGCAACACCGTGACTTCATAGTCACCGGGCGCAAGCTCCATCGTGAACGGCTCCGGCACGCACCAATAGGCGCCCGCCAATTGTCCCGGCAGGTTCGTCCGCCGCGCGCCTTCCCAGTTTCCCTGGCGGTCGAATTGCGGGCCGAAGTCGAGCGCGTTGCTGGGCTGAATCTCCCGGCCGTCGTGTTTCCATACGATGCGCATCATCGCCGGCGCGGGTTTCCCCGTGTCGTCGGAGAGCACGGCCACCTTCAGCGTCCCGTGATTCGGCGTCACGGTCTGTACCGGCAGGATCGTGGTCGGCTGGCCGGCCACGGCAAACTCAATCTCCATGGAGGTTTTGAGTTGCGGGACCCGGTTCAAGGACACCAGCACCCACGTGACGCAATCCGGCGCTACCTCCACCGGCAACCGGTTGCGCGAGTATTCCGAGAGGTTGTAGTCCAGCGTCAGGCAACGCGCGGGTCCGTCCCCCGTGGTCACGCGAAACAGAAAGGCCCCCGAATCCCCCGGCAACGTGATGGGCTCTAGTGGCGGCAAGGTGGTCTGCTCGCCGGTAAGGGTGATATCCCGCGTCGCCGGACAGGCCAGCAACAACTCCTGCAACCGGGCCGCGGCCTCGTCCCGTTTCCGTGCCGCCGCTGCGCGCTGTTCGTCTGAGGACGCGCGGCGGGCCTCCTGGACCGCCTCGCGCAGATTCCGGTTGACGGTGTCCAGTTCCGCACGATCGGCTTCTCCGAACAAGTAGGCATGGTACCGGACCAGGGCACTTGCCATATCCGGCGCGCCCGGTAAGCTTTCCTCCTGCGCGATGGCCGTTAATCCGCCAAGCAGAATGAGCCACGCCGCGACTGCAAGAACCCGTGCTTTCATCATCACTGTACCCGCCTCTCGTTATGGCTTTCCGTGCGCAATTCCGGCACGGAGTCCCCCGCTGGTATCACCCCTTCGCCTGGCGAAGCTTTCCCTTTGACCGTTTTGCACGTCGCGGTCACGACTCGGAGCGACTTCGTCAGTTCGGATGGCCGGCGCAGGCCGGGATTGGGCGCTCCGTTCATCTCGATGCCATTCTCCCCGTAGACAGTCGAAGCGACGAGGGAAGGCGCGTCTGTCCAGAGTGTGCTGTCGAGACTCAGCGTGGACCCGGTATGAAACGATTCCGGCGTGCGCGCGAAAAAGAAAAGCCGCAACACATGGGGATGCGCCTCTACACCGGAGGAATCGAGGAAATCCAGTTCCGCGTCATGCAACGGAATCAACGGCAGCGGTATGCCGTCGATGCGCAACGTGATTCCTCTTTCCGCCTCTGAGGCCACGGCATCGAGATAGTCTTTCACCTCATCGCCGGAAAGGACTCCGTCCAGGTCGGCATCTATCTTGTGCCGCTCCTCGCGTGACACGGGGCTGGTAAAAAGAAGTTCGAGCGTGATATCCACGTTGGCCGGCGTGACGATGGCCGTCACGCGCTGTTGCAGATACTGCTCCAACTCGACGTGCGCGCGAACGGGGCAAACAACGAACAGGAACACTCCAGCCAAGCCCAGCGCCCGAGTTCGCATCTTCAGACTCCCCCTTTGCGGAACAGGTATGGCTCAGTCTAGGACCGAAGAGCGACGCTGTCAATTGCTCCATTTCCGGCGATGCGACGAAACCGCCTGTGCCGTGTATAATCCAAGAGACCCATGTCCCGTCCGCGAATCGGTGGGCCAGACCCATTCGCGCGGCGCAAGTGTCTTTCCTAGAAACGAAAGTGAATGGACCCTGCATCGTCTCCGTCTCGTCGCTGAGTTTGTTTGGCGCAGTGGGCGTCGAGACCGCCAAGGAGCAGTCGCAATGCGTAAACAATTTGTATTCATAGCCTTAGCTCTTTGTGTCGGGATTGCTGCGGCTCAGCCATCAGCGGACCACGCGACGGCCCCGCCCATCACTACCAAGGCCGGATATGACGCTGCGCTCCACGCCCTTCCCCCCGATTTGGTGGAGGCCTATTTGCAGTTCGTGGGCACATCCCACGTATTCGACAACTTCGAGGGGCAGAACAGCTACCTTAAGTCAATGTCTGACAGCCACAAACAGCTCCTCGTGGGCAGCGGTTTCGAGGTGGATTTGGATTCCGCGGCGCTGTTCGGCGAGGGTATTCAGGATGGCCCCTATACCGTTTACGAAACGGCCATCTCTTCGCTGGACGCGGAGTCTCTGCGGTTTCTCGTCGACTTGAGCCAGCTCCAGGAAGGCGAGGAAGCGTGGGTGATCGATATGAGCGAGCCTCGCGCCTTCGGCCCCTACGGGGCAAGCGACGCCCACGAAGACGGCCGTTGGCTGCCCACCACCGTCGGGGAGTCGGCCGTGCTCATGGTGCGCACCACCGGCGATACGGTCCCGCAGATTCGACTGATCGGCGTTTCCCACTTCTTCGAGCGTTTCGAGGACGCGCTCAAGCTCCTCCCCTGCAACAACAACGTCATTTGCGAATCGAACGCGACCGTGCAAGATGTCATGACGGGCGTCGGCATGATGGTCGTGCCTCAGGGTGGATTCGATCAGGCTCTTTGCACCGGATCGCTTATCAATAACTCGGATACGGCCGCTTTGGAGCCCTACTTCCTGACGAGCTGGCACTGTGTGCCGGATTATGTCGACGCCGATGAGGTGGACATCATCTGGGATTACCGCGCCACCGCGTGCGACACCAACGATCCTCCGTCGCTGGCTTCCTTGCCGCGCAGCGAAGGCGAAGTCGTATTGACCACCAACAACGGGTACGACCTCACGCTCATGCGGCTGCTCAGCGTACCCTCCGGCACCCTCGGCCGCACGTACCTCGGGTGGGAAACGCGCGACCCGGTCTTCGGCGAAGACGTGGTAACTATCCATTATCCGGACGGATCGCACGAGCGCATCAGCTACGGAGAAGTCGTGGGGATCGATCAGAGCTCTGGCGGTTTCGTTCGCCAGACGAAGCTTCAGTGGTATGACGGCGTCACCGAAGGCGGTTCTTCGGGCAGTCCCATGTTGTTGGTGGCGTCGAGCTATCATCTCGCCGGCACCCTGAGCAATGGCCCCACCCATTCATGCACGAATACCGCCGGCAACGTGGACTGGTACACGTCGTTCCGGGATTTCTTCCCCCAGGCCGAAGGCTGGTTGACGGGCACCAACCCGCCTCCGCCTGACGGCCCCGGACCGGGGATAACGACCTGCCCCGCGGCCAAGGTATTCAAGGACAATCCGGAAATACTCCAGAACCTCCGAACGTTGCGGGATCAAGGGCTGTTGAAGACTGCCTGGGGCAAACCCGTCGTGGATGCCTACTATGCCGCCGCGCCCTATCTCGCCCGCCTGGTCGATTGGTCGCCTGTGGCGCGGGACACCTTTAAGATGGCCGCCGCTCCCTTTGCCGCCCTTGGCGCAAAGTTATCCTGAAACGGAGAGATTGAGAAGCATTTTTCTCCCACGGCACTTGCACTTCTTGCGATGCGCGACTAGCGTCGCACAATTAAGGATCAACCATGCGAATCAAGTTTCCCTTGCTTGCCATTCTTCCGATCGCCCTCATACTGGGCTGGGCCGGCGCCGAGGCCGCCGAGGAAGAGATCAATAACAACATGCGCATCACGCGGGACATCGTGTATCGCACGCCTCCACCCGCCGATCCCGAACGGAATTCGCTGGACATCTATCGACCCCTTGAAGGCGATAGTCTTCCGGTCATGGTCTTCATCCATGGCGGTTCCTGGCGCGCCGGCGACAAGGGATGGGAAGGGAACAAGCCCCAGTTCTTCACATCCCAGGGATACGTCTTCGCGAGCATCAACTACAGATTGTCGCCCGAAGTGCAACACCCGGCGCATGTGCAGGACGTGGCCCACGCCATCGCATGGCTCCATGAGCACGTGGCGGAGTACGGCGGCGATGCCAACCGGATGTTTGTGCTCGGCCATTCCTCCGGCGCGCACCTGGCCGCGCTGGTCGCCACGGATGAACGTTACCTCCAGGAAGCCGGAGAAGACCTCTCGATCATCAAAGGTGTCATTGTGCTCGACGGCGGCGGCTATGACATTCCCAAAATGGTGAACAGCGGCGAGTTGTTTGCCCAGGGCCGTTACGAACGCGCCTTTGGAAAAGACCAGGACGTGTGGGTCGATGCTTCACCCGTAACCCATGCGAAACCGCGCAAGGACATTCCGCCATTCCTGTTGGTCCACGCCGGGAAACGCAAGGCTTCGCGCGAGCAAGCCGAAAAACTGGCCACGGCCTTGCGCGATGCAGATGTGCGCGCAGAGGTCCACCACCAGCCCAACAAGAATCACATCACCATCAACAGCAACATCGGCGATAAGGACGACGAAACCACGGCCCGTATCCTGCAATTCCTGAACTCGATCGGATAGACGTCCGGCGAGTAAGATAGTCTCCGTGACAACGCAAGGTGGATGACTGATGCTCTCTCCCAGCCAATTAGAGCAATACCGCGACCAAGGTTACCTGGCTTTTGAACGCCTGATCCATGGCCAGAAGCTTGAACACTACATGGGCCTTTTGCGCGATGCCGTGGAACGGAGCAACGATCTCCAGGGCGACGCCCATTGGACCTTCGAATTGGACGAGAACGGGGTCGAGCGGCCCGGGCACATGCTTCACAAGATTCAAGGCGTGTGCGTCGCCGTGCCGGGCGTTCTCGAGCTGGCGAAGGAACCCGCGATTGTTGACAAGGTCGCTTCGCTGCTAGGACCGGATGTCGACGTCTTTGGCACCAAGTTTTTCCCCCTTCTGCCGGGCGGGGGTACATCGACCTTCTGGCATCAGGACAACTTCTACTTCGACACCTGGGCCGACGAGATCGTCACCTGCGGAATCTATCTCGAGGATACGACCCGCGAAAACGGCTGTCTCAAGGTCATCCCCGGCAGCCATAAGGACGGACCGCAGACCCACCACCGCAACCCCGGCACCTACGGGAGTTGGGTGGAGGTGGACGAGTCTCGCGCGGTCGACCTGGAAATCCCCGGGGGCACGGTCCTCCTTTTTTCGGCGAATCTGTTGCACGGCGCGAATCCAAACCGCAGCAACCGTAGTCGATATAGTACGGCCTGGCATTACATTCCGGGCGCAATGGATCTGCCCCAGTTCCGGCGTGGCCAATACGAGGACCGCCATATCGTTCGGTCGGCTGGCGCCCGCGTTGAATCCACGGCCCCGTGAATGGGGCTGGATCCCGGTCGTCTGATTCTCCAAGTTTCTAACCCGCAATTACGGAGATCGTTTATGCGTAAGCTATTGATAGGCAGCGTGATGGCGTTGGTATTCGTGACCGCGCCGGCCCGTTCTGAAGACCAGCCGACCATCGATTCGGTTGCCGAGGAAATCGCGGCAGTCTGGGAAAAGGTCAACGCCTATACGGCCACCATCGCCGTCAACGGCAATATCCCCATGGGGCCCCTCGCCGTCACCACCACGGCCAACGGGACGGTTGAGTACATGGCCATCGAGGAGACCCCCCACTTCCGTATGGAGATTGTGAACAAGCTCGGCGGCAACATGCCCCTCATGGGCGGCGGCATGGAGCAAAAGGTGCTCACCGTATTCGACGGCGAAGTCGCCTACAGCGAAATGGAAGCCATGGGGCGCAAACAGTACTCGAAGGCGACGCCCAAGAGCGGAGACGAAAAAAGCCCCGAGGGCGGCAAAAGCTTGATCGAGAGTATCCGCAAACGCGGGGAAGTGACGTTGTTGCCTGACGAAACGGTGAACGGCCTGGATGCCTACGTCTTCGAAGTGAAGCCCAACAACGCCGGCCAACAGCAGGGTCCCGTCAAAGCCGAACTCATCCGTTTCTACGTGGACAAGGCGACGGGTATCCAGGTCCGGTCGATTCTATTGGACGCCGAAGGCAACGCCATGTTGACGACGGACTACACAGACATCAAGGTCAATCCCGAAATCGATCCCAAGCGATTCGAATACACGCCCCCGCCCGGCGTCGAAGTCATCGACATGGGCGACGGCACGAAACGCCCCAAGCTCTTTCAGTAGAGGAACGTCGTTCTCGCTACGCCGACGTTACATTCACAACATCATTCATAAGAACGAGAAGAACATCCCCCTTCAAAGGGGGAATTGTGTACAACGCGAAGCGTTGTGCATGTCTGACAGGGCCTTGAAGCGGACACGAGGCTCAACAAGTCTACGAAGGCTATTGTCGAACAGAATTCCCCCTTTGAAGGGGGATCAAGGGGGATGTGTATTTGGATTCTACCTGCGTCGCCGATTCTTCCCCTCGTTTCATGCCGTCAAACTTCCCAATTTAGGAGATGGCAGGGCTTGCATCGGCCGCGGTTTCTCCGTAGAGTGCCGTGAACAAACGGCGTAAAGGAAGTTCCCCCCCGTGAAAGAAACCTGGCTCAACTCCGAACTCATCCACGAAGGCCCAATCTTCCGCATCCGCAAGGGGCGCGTCCGCCTCGAAGACGGCACGGAATCCTACCGCGAAATCGTCGAACACGGTGGTGGTGTGGGCGTGGTGCCGGTGTTGGAAGACCGCGTCATTCTCGTCCGCCAGTTCCGCGCGGCCGTCAATGCGGACGTTCTTGAGATTCCAGCGGGACGGCTGGAGCCGGGCGACGATCCCGAGCGCCGCGCGCACACGGAACTGGAGGAAGAGTGCGGCTATCGTGCCGGGCGTCTGGAGCATGTGGCGTCGTGTTATTGTTCCCCCGGTTTCACGAATGAACGCGACGAGATCTACCTCGCCTTCGACCTTACAAAGACCGAGCAGCGGCTTGAGTTCGACGAACGTGTCGAAATTGTGGAGATCCCCATCGCCGAATTGGAGGACCGGCTCAAACGTTTCGAGTTCGAAGACGCCAAAACGATCATCGGCCTGCGCGAACTGCTGGCCCGCACCCAGTCATGACCGCCCCGCTTACCCAGGCGCTTGAAGGAACACTGGTCTGCCCGCGTACGCATCACCCGCTCGTCGACCGCGACGGTGCCCTTTTCTGTCCGGAAACCGGGGACACCTATTCTCCGAATGAAGAAGGCTATTTCGATTTCACGCTGGACCCTGCGTTCTATGAGATGGAATCCACCAGCGAGGATTACGCGGAAGAGCAGCAGGCGTCGTGGCGGCGGTTTTACGACGAGTTTCTCAAACCCTGGGCCGACAGAGACGATGCAAAGCGAATCCTCGAAGTGGGCTGCGGCGTCGGCATGGGCATTCGCTATTTCGCGGAGGAAGGCTACGAATCTTACGGGCTCGACATCCCCTGTCTATCCAAATTCTGGAAGCGCATCGGCAATGACCCGCGCCATTTCATCCTCGGCGACGGCGCAGCCATGCCCTTCCCGGATGACTACTTCGATGCGGTCTACACCCTGGGCACCATCGAGCATATCGGCACGAAGGTGGGCCACTACACGTTGGCCGACAACTACCAGGAAACGCGGATCGCCTTCGCGAGGGAGATGCTTCGCGTTACCAAACCGGGCGGCCGCTTGCTCGTCACCTGTCCGAACAAGTCTTTCCCCATCGACATTCACCACGAACCCACGGACGACGCGACGCCGGAGGGGTCGATGCGGTTCCGCCGCTACGTCTTCGATCGTTTCGGCATGACGCTTCACAAACCCTTCGGCAAGTACCACCTCTTCTCCTTCGGCGAACTGAGGCGGCTTTTCTGCGTGGACAACAATGCTTCGGCCGCCGAAGCGCTCCCGCTCAAGCACTACTTCGCCTTCAAACGCACCGGTTCCCTCGGCCTCCTGCGCCTCTTCAAAGGCGCCATCGTTTCGTACGTCGAGAACATGCCCGCCGTGCTGCGCCGCTCCTGTTTCAACCCCTTCCTGGTAGTCGAAATTCGCAAATAGTAGGTCGGGAATGATTCCCGTCCAGCCCCAGAGCCAAGAATAGCCACGCTACGTGGTCGTTTCTATTCTCGAAGCCTCCAAATCCACCATCCCCATGGATACGGTCCGCCATCATCCGCTACCATACCCACCGGCGCAACGAGACGTGGAATGCAAACGAATGGCGACATCCGGCACGAATCCAGCGGTAACCGAACACCCCGCCCTGCAGGGTGCGCGCTGGGTGTTTCTCGGTGTCATCATCAATGCCGCGCTCTCGGCCATCAAAGGCATCGCCGGAGTGCTGGGCAATTCCTACGCCCTCATTGCGGACGCCATCGAATCGGGCCTCGACGTGTTCCAGTCCCTCGTGGTCTGGGGCGGACTCAAGATTGCCGCCGTACCCGCGGACAAAGATCATCCTTATGGTCACGGCAAGGCCGAACCGCTCGCGGCGATTCTTGTTTCCCTGGGATTGCTCGCCGGCGCGACGGTCATCGCCGTCGAAAGCATCCGCGAAATCCGGTCGCCTCATCATGCCCCGGCGCCGTTCACGCTCGTGGTGCTAATCCTCGTGGTCGCGACCAAGGAAACCATGTTCCGCGTTATCGGTCGCGTGGGCCGCGCCATCAAAAGCACGGCTGTGCGCTCGGATGCATGGCATCATCGAAGCGACGCGGTGACGTCCCTGGCCGCCTTCATTGGAATCACCGTCGCGCTTATCGGCGGCGAAGGGTACGAAGCCGCCGACGACTGGGCGGCCCTCTTTGCGTGCACCATTATCGCGTACAACGGATTCCGCCTGCTTCGACCTGCCGTGGGCGAGATTATGGATATGGCGCCCGATCCCGCCACCGAGGCGGACGTCCGCGTTATCGCCTTACAGGTCGACGGCGTCAAATCCCTCGACACCTGCACGGTTCGTAAAATGGGCTTCGATTACTTTGTCGATCTTCATGTGGAGGTGGACGGCGACATGACGGTTCGCGACGGACACACCGTGGCGCACCGGGTAAAGGATGCCATCATGAACGCGAACTCGAACGTGCGCGATGTCCTCATCCACATCGAGCCGAAGGACTGATGAGTAGGGTAACGGAGAAGATCGTATACTGGTGGAAATCCGGAGTCCAAAGAACATCCCCCTTAATCCCCCTTCAAAGGGGGAATATCTGCAACGCTTCGCGTTGCACCGAAACAAAAGGATACGCTGCAAAAGGGGCAGGTCACTACAGGGTCTCAGAAGACGTGACTTAGGCGATTCCCCCTTTGAAGGGGGATTAAGGGGGATGTTCATCGCCTGAGCAGAGTCGTGTGGATGTCTAATTGGTGGTGAAGGGATAAAAGAGGCGTGTCCCATGAAGTGACAAACATCCCGATCGTTCACACCGAATCGTTGACCGTGCGCTACGGCCGGCGCGTCGCGCTGGATGACGTGTCTCTCGATCTGGCGCCGGGCGTCATCGGTTTGCTCGGACCTAACGGGGCGGGGAAGAGCACCTTGCTCAAGACGCTACTCGGGTTCTGCCGGCCCGCGCGGGGCAGTGCGCGGCTCCTCGGTGAACCGGCGGGTAACCGCAACCTGCGACGCCGCATCGGTTACATGCCGGAACGCGACGTGACTTCGCCGAAGCTGAGCGCGGTTTCCTTTGTGGCCTACTGCGGTTGTCTCGCGGGCATGCGTTACCGCGATGCCCTTCAACGAACCCACGAAGTCCTCAACTACGTCGGGTTCGGCGAAGAACGCTACCGCACCATGGAGACCTACTCGACGGGCATGCGCCAGCGCGCCAAGCTTGCCCAGGCGCTCGTGCACGATCCGAAGTTGCTCTTTCTCGATGAGCCCACCAATGGCCTCGATCCCGTCGGACGCGTCGCCATGCTCGATCTCATCCTCGACATCGCGCGCCAGCGGGACGTCGCCATCCTGCTTTCGTCCCATCTCCTGCCGGACGTGGAGCACGTGTGCGAACGCGTCGTCCTGCTTCATCAAGGCAAGGTCATGCAGCAGGGCGTGATTCGAGAACTCATCGGCGGCACGACTACACGATTCCGCGTTCGAGTCAAGGAAAACGCCGACCGGTTCGCCGCGGCGCTCGCAGACCGGGGCATCGCCGTTGAATCCTGTGAAGACGGCGCCATCCTCGTTTCCATGGAAAGCGGAGCCGACCGGCGCGATGTGTTCAAACTCGCGAAGTCCGCAAACGTCCAATTGCGCGAATTCGCGCCGGTGCGCAACCGGCTCGAAGATGTTTTTGTAAACGCGATGGCAGGAAGCGCCTGACCGTGCCCATCTACACCCAAACATACCAGACCTGGGACGCGCGCTTCGGCGGCGGGTTCCGCTGGCTCACCGTGGCGGCACAGGAACTGCGGGTTGCGCGAACGTCGAAGATGTACCGGCGGCTGCTGTTTCTCTCCGCCGTGCCGTTCCTCATGTGGTTGTCGCTCCTCATCGTCACCGATCTCATGACCACCAATCCGAGCGCTCTCTTGCGCTCTGCCATTCAACAGGTGCAGTTCGCCAACGTGGACGCGCGCTTCTTCCGCACCTACATCTCCATGGCCACGCCCTTCGCCTTCATCTTCTGCCTGCTCGTCGGCGCCGGCTCGATCTGCAACGACTATCGCAACAACCTGCTGGAGGTCTACTTCGCAAAGCCCCTCGGCAAATTTGATTACTTCTTTGGTAAGCTCGCGGCCATCTGCTATTACCCGCTGCTGCTGACCGCCGGGCTCTCGCTCGTACTGTTTCTCCTGCACCTCCTGTTTTCGCCGCTCTCGGCAGGAGACTTCCTTCGCGAGTTGTATTGGGTCCCCTTTTCGTGCGTCGCACTTTCGGTAGCCATCGTTATGCCTGCGGCGTTGCTGGTCATGGCCTGCTCCGCCATCAGCAAAACGACCGGGCTTGCGTCCGTGATTGCCTGCGCGCTTTTGTTCATGAACGGCGCCTTCGCCAACGCCCTCGCGGAGATTCTCCGCAACCACAATCTCCGTTGCCTGAGCCTCATCCGCTCCATGGTCTATCTGGGCGACGTGCTCTTCGACAGCCGTACGCGCATCACCTTGCACTGGGGATGGGTGGCGGCGGGAATGACCACGTTCTGTCTCCTGTGTGCGATCATCGTGCTGGGCCGTATCCGCCGGGTGGAGATTGGATCGTGAGCGCGGCCATCGCTTTCAACGACGTGTCCCGCTGGTACGGCGAAGTCGTCGCATTGAACAAGGTCAACCTGGAAATCGGCTCGGGGATCACCGGCTTGCTCGGGCCCAATGGCGCGGGCAAGTCGACCTTCATGGGACTTTGCACGTCGCAGATCCGGCCCAGCCAGGGTTCACTCCGCATACTCGGCGAGCCGGTCTGGTGCAATTACCCGCTGCTGCGCCGCGTGGGGCTGTGTCCGGACCGTGAAAATTACTATGAAGACATGACCGGCTACGAGTTCGTGTACTGGCTGACGCGTTGCGTGGGGTACCGCGCGAAAGCGGCCAAGGCGGCAGCACTAGAAAGCATCGAACGCGTGGGCATGACGGACCGCATGCACGACCGCATTTCCACCTACAGCCGGGGCATGCGGCAGCGCGTGAAGCTGGCCCAGAGCTTCGCGCACAACCCCGACGTGCTGTTTCTCGACGAGCCCATGACCGGCCTCGATCCCTTGGGACGTCACGCCATTTTCGAACTCATCCGCGCCCTGGGCCGCGAAGGCAAGACGGTTATCGTCTCAAGCCACATCCTCTACGAGATAGAACGCGTCACCGCGAACATCGTCTTGCTTCATCGCGGACGAGTTCTCGCGCAGGGCGACGTACACCAGGTCCGCGAACTCATCGATTCCCATCCCCATTCGGTCTCCATGACGTGTAAGAGGCCTCGGCAGGTTGCGGCCAAGTTCGTCGACGAACCCCACATCGTATCCGTCCAGTTTGATGAAAGCGGAACCGGTGTCACGATCAAGACCCGCGACCCCAACGCCTTCTACGACCGCCTGACCGCGCTGCTTGCCGAAGGCGCTGTCGATGTCGAGAGCGTCCATTCTCCCGACGACAACTTGCAGGCGGTTTTTGAGTACCTGGTGAAGTAACAGACGTTCGCCTTCATGCTATACTTTCCATACCAGTGTACGCACAGCGTTTAGGATGGAGCGGCAGGCATGAAATCCTATACCTTTCCTATTGAGATTGAACCGGACGAGGACCGATGGTTTGCGCGCGTTCCGGAACTCGAAGCGCAAGGCGCGGCCGCTTGGGGGTTCACCAAGGAAGAAGCCATTAGAAATATCCAGGAAGTGGCCCAAATGGTCATCGAGTCGTTACTTGAAGACGGCGTTCCCCTCCCTCCTAGCGTACAGGAATCGAATCAACCAACCGTATCCGTCATCGTATGACGCTGGACTTTTCCCGCCTCCGCTCGATCACCGCGCGTATGATCGTGTCGGCGTTGCAAAGTGACGGATTCGTGCTCGATCGGCAGCGGGGTTCCCATCGTCGCTACGTCCATCCCGACGGCCGCGCGGTAACCGTGTCCTTCCATCGTCCGTCCGACACATACACCTTCAAGACCTTGCGCAGTATGATTGAGATCCAAGCTCGGTGGTCAGAGAAAGATCTCGTGCGCTTGAAGTTGATTTGATGCGCATCGCGTTTAGGAACCATTGCGACCAACCTTATGCTTGGTCGGCGATCGTCAAAGGTTAGTCGGGGCGGTTTTGTGGCTGGTAATCAATCTGAAAGTCCGTATGAAGTGAGCGTGACACTCCTCACGCGTGATGCGGGTGCCTTACTGCGCCGCGTCCTGGACGCTGTGCGAACGCAGGAAACCAGCCGCAGCGTCGAGATTGTCGCCATCGACTCCGGCTCGACAGACGGAACGCTGGATATGCTGCGCGAGTATGAGGCGCGCGTAGAGACGATACCGGCCGAATCGTTCAACTTCGGGCGCACGCGCGATCGGGTGTTTGAGCTGAGTCGCGGCGACATCGTGATTTGCCTGTCGCAGGACGCCGTGCCCGCGCATCCGCAGTGGCTTGAAAACCTCATCGCGCCGTTGGACGACCCCGAGGTCGCGGCCTCTTGTGGGCGCTCCATCCCCGATCCCGAACGCGATTTCCCACAGTTCCCCTGGGAGCGCAACGGTTGGTTTTACTTCACCGCCGAGATGCGGAAGTTTCGGGAACGCTACGGTCGCGGACTCTCCAACGCCAACTCCGCCATTCGCCGGTCCGTGTGGGAGCGCCTGCGTTTCGGCGAGCAATCCATCGGCGAAGACTTCCGCTTCCAGACCAAGCTCCACGCCGAGGGCCTACGCATCGCCTTCCCCGAGGACGCCCCCGTGTTGCATCATCACGCATACACCCTCGGCACGCTGTACAAGCGATGCCGCAACGAGGGCATGGGCCTCGCCGCGTTGGGCTGCGGGTATGGACTTGGCGATTACGTGAGCGATACGTTGAGCTTAAGCAAATACAAGGTGTGGTTGCGGGAATCAGTGAAGGGAAATCTGTGGTCTCCGGCCGCGCTGCTATTCCCCGTCATTCGCCCCGCCGCGGTTTACGCGGGCAGTCGGTTTGGCCGGGAGTTTCTCCGGTGAAGCGCGCCATCCAGGAATTCTACGAGAACAATCCCCTCATGGTGAGTTCCCCCTTTGGCGGCGTGGACGGCATCAATGAGGCGCTGCTCGAATCGGTGTTCCACGACCTCGCCATCGACGTCGCTGGCAAACACATCCTCGATGTCGGTTGCGGCCGCGGCTTCACCGGCGAGTACATCCGCGCCCGCGGAGGCGAGTATACCGGCGTCGATCTCGTGAACTCCGGTAGTGATCTCCCGCTGGTCCTGGGCGATGCCACCCATCTTCCGTTTCCCGGCGCATCCTTCGATGGTGTATTGTGCATCGACGCGTTTGAACATATTCCGGACGGCGCGGCGGCGGCCCGGGAGTTTCGGCGCGTGTTGCGCGGGGACGGGTTCATGTTCTTGTCCGCGCCGAACTACGGGAACGTGGCGGGTCTTGTGAAATGGACCTGCGAAACCCTTGGCGGCTACGAGAAGAATACCTGGGCGCCCTTCCGCCGTTGGCAACCGCAAGAATTGGAACAGCCCCTGACCGGATCCCGCGTCCGGCGGCTCTACGGCAACGCGGGGTTCACGCGAATCCGTCGCATCGGGCATGGGCCGGAAGTCGGCCTCGGCTTGTTTCCTTGGATAGACCACCCGCGCATGCCGGAGGTGATCCAGTTCCGGTTGCAGCGGCTGGCCGCGTGGGCGGGACCCGGCATCGCGAAGGCAATGCCCTGGACGAGTCTCCACGGATTCTGGAAAATGGAACCATAATGGGCAGGATACGGCGTATCATACAGAAGATCAAGCTGCGGTACGGGTCCGACGAGACCATTCGCCGCACCTTGCGCGAGATGGGCATCCGCGTCGGCGATCGCAGCCGCGTCTACACGACGAAGTTCGGGTCGGAACCCTGGCTCATTCGCATCGGCGACCACGTTGGCATCTCTCACGACGTCGTCTTCGTCACGCATAACTCGAACTGGACCTTTCAGGACAAGTACGAGACCCTGACCAGCTTCGGCAAGATCGAGGTCAAGGACAACGTCCATATCGGCGTCAACGCGATCATCCTGCCCAACGTCACCATTGGACCCAACGCCGTCGTCGGCGCGGGCAGTGTCGTCACGCGCGACGTAGAACCCAACACGGTCGTAGCCGGAAACCCCGCGCGCGTGATCTGCACGCTGGATGAACTGGAAAAGAAGGCCGTGGCCGCGCACATCGACATTCCCAAGGATCGCGAAGCGGCGCGCAAGGTGCTGATCAAACACTTCTGGGGGGAAGACGCGTGAACCTGGCGTTGCTCATGGGCAACCGGTACAGCGCGTGGCACCTGCAAGGCTTCCGCCTGTTGCGCGGCGAACCCGCCATCACCGCCTTTCGCGCGGAGTCGCAGATCCAGGATCACTTCAGCGCACGCGGCGACGGGACGGACACGTTCCATGTCGAGCGTATCCACTTCGACACCCAATCCGGCAACCCAATCGTGCGGGCGAAGAACGTGTTGCTGGAACGCTACGCAAATCGCGCGCCGCGCATTTTGCCCTTTCACGATCGGTTGCGCGGCTTCGACGTAATCCACTCCTGGGAGTTGTTCACGGATTGGTCCGCCGAAGCCGCCATCGCGCGCGAACGCTTCAACATCCCCCTCGTGGTTACCGTTTGGGACCTCATCCCCTTCAACATGGAACGCGACCCCGAGCGTCGCGTCATCAAATCTCGCGTTGCTGAGAAGGCCGACCGCTTCGTCGTCTACACGGAACGTTCCCGGCGTACGCTGGAGATTGAAGGAATCGACGGAAATCGAATCGCGTATGTGAACCCGGGCGTAGACCTGGAAGCATTCTCGCCGAAGCCTACGCAGGAGTCGAAGGAAGAGTTCGTCATTCTCTTTGTCGGCTGGCTCGTGCCACGCAAGGGCATTGATTTCCTGCTGCTGGCGTTGCATGAACTGCTTGCCGATCCGGAATTGAAAGGCCGTCGCATTCGCCTGCGCATCGTTGGCTCCGGCGCGGGACGCGACCGCGTCGAGCGGCTCATCGCGCGGCTCGGCATCGGCGACGCCTGCACGTTCAGCGGCGCGCTGACCTACGACCAAATGCCAGAGGCTTTTCGCGGCGCCGATGCCTTCGTGCTTCCCAGTATCGCCACCGGCGAGTGGCAGGAACAGTTCGGCATGTCTCTCATCGAGGCGATGGCCTGCGGTCTCCCCTGCGTCGCCACGCTCAGCGGCGCCATCGAAGAGATCGCCGGCGACTGCGCGGTCTTGTGCCAGCCGAACGACTTTCTCGCCCTGTACCGAAATCTACGCGATCTGATCCTCGATCCCAGCCGCGCAAACGACCTCGGTCGACGGGCGCGCGGGCGTGTCGAACAATACTTCGATCTTCGCCAACACGCCGACGCCCTGTCCAACGTCTACGATTCGCTGCTGCAATGACCGAAGACGAACGAACCTACGAAGAACGTTTCAATCCCCTGTCGCGCAGGATGCGCCGCCTGCGCCGTCGACTTTCGTGGTCATTAAAGACGGCGCTCGGCGGCACGCGGAACATCCTGGTCGAAACGCGATGGCGTCTTGGCGATGAGATCATGGCATTGCCCATCTACGAAGGCCTGAAAGAGAGCTATCCCGACGCAAAGTTCGTCGCGTGGTGTAACTATCCTGACCTGCTGCAGAACAACCCCTTCGTCGATACCGTCCTCCCAGGCGATGCCGATCCTCGGCGGATCGCTTGCGACAAGTACATTCTGCTGCGCGGCGCGCCCCGCGATGCCTTCCGGCTCGACCACTACGCGGCCTGCGCAGGCATTCCCACGCCGGCTGCGGACCCCCAGCTCTACCTGGACGACCCGGATCCGCCCATCGTTGCCGAAGCAAAGGGCGACGCGCCTGCGTTCATCGCGGTATGCACCGGCGCCTCGTGGCCGACGAAGCGCTGGCCCATCACGCAGTGGCAGGAACTCTGCCGTCTCCTGGAGCGCAAGGACCATCGCATCGTGCAGGTCGGCTTGAACGATGAACCGATCGGCCGCGGAGTATCGCTGCTAAACCGGACCTCCGTGCTCGAAATGGCCCACGTCCTCCGCGCCGCGGACCTCCTCGTATGCTGCGATTCCGGTCCCATGCATCTCGCCCTGGCGGCCGGCACGCCCGTTGTCGCCTTGTTCGGTCCCACGGTCGCCTCTATACTGATCCGTCAGGGGTTGCCGTGCACGGTGCTGACGAACGGCCGCCCCTGTCAGGGATGCTGGAACATCTCGCAACAGATGACGGAGCCGGGCCAGTGCCCGCTGCACATCCCCGGCTGCATGGAACCGCTGGCTGCGGATACGGTGTTCGGGTTCGTTCGAGAGGTGGCGACACGTGGGCGGTAGAGCCTTGCGCGTGCTGTTCCTGACCTTGTACCCGGATTGCGCGGCGAGTCCGCGATACCGCGTCGGTCAATACCTGCCGTACTTGCGCGGCGCGGGAATGACCTGCACGGTGCAGTCCGCGATTGGCGATGAAGACTTCGCCCGGTTCTCCGGGCCGAACCGCGCCGGTCGCGCGTTCTGGTATCACGCACGGGAAACGCCACACCGCGTGTCGCAGATTCTCGGCGCCTGGCGGTATGATGTCGTTTTCCTGCAGAAGGCGATCATGTCGGCGTCTCTTCGAGGACTGGATAGGCTGCTGCGTTCGAGGGCGCGCCGCTTGGTTTGCGATATCGATGACGCCGTGCATCTCAGGCCGCCGCACCCCCTGCGCGGTGTGTGGCAGCGGCTGGAGGATTGGGAGCAGATTCGCACGATGATGGTGGCGAGCGACAAGGTACTCGCGGGAAACGAGTGGCTTCGCGAAACCGTGGAGAGCGCGGGCGGCAACGCCGACTTCTTTCCTACGGTCGTCGATACCGATCGGTTCGTCCCCGCGGATCCACCGGGTCAATTCTGTGTCGGCTGGATCGGTGGTCCCAGCACAACGCCGCATCTGAAGGAAGCCGCCGGACTCGCCAAGGATTGCGATCAGTCCGATCTCTGCATTCGTCTCATCGGCGCCGATCCCGCGCAAGTCCCTTGGCCGCGCGCCGAAATCCGTCCCTGGTCCCTCGAAACGGAAGTCGCCGAGATTCAACAGTTCTCCGCCGGCATCATGCCCCTGCCCAAAGATGATTGGAGCCGCGGCAAGTGCGCCTTGAAAGCGCTCCAGTACATGGCCTGCGGCGTCCCCTGCATCGCGACGCCCCACGGCGCCATCCTCGATATCATCCGCGACGGCGAGAATGGCCTCTTCGCCGAAACACCCGGGCAATGGCAATCCGCAATCGAACGATTGCGCGATCCCGCATTGCGACAGCGCCTGGGCGAAGCCGCGCGCGCCACGGCGGAGGAACGGTACTCCCTGCGGGTGTGGGCGCCGCGTATGCGCGAAACGCTGGAGGCAATCGCATGAGCCGTCCTGGAGGCATGCTCACGCGCGTTTGTTACGTGATTCCGACGCTCCAGGTCGGCGGCACGGAGCGTCAGTTGCTCGCGCTCATGAAAGGCCTCATCCGCGATCACGAATTGACCGTCGTCTGCACGCGTGAAGCGGGCGCCCTTGTGGGCGATGCGCGTCGCATAGGGGTCTACGTGCACGAATTGAATGGCGGCGGCGGGTGGGATTTCACCATGCGCCGCCGCATTCGCCACATCTTCCGGTCGCACCGGCCGGACGTGGTCCACACGTTCATGTTTGGATTTGACCTCGCGGCCAATCGCGCCGCCCGCGAGACGGGAGTACCCGTCGTCATTTCAAGCCGGCGCCAACTCGCGACCTGGAAAAAGCCTCGGCATGTCCGCATTCAACGGAAAGCCAATCAACTCGTCGATTGTATTGTTGCGAACAGCAACGCCGTCGCCGAGTTTGCCGCGGCCCAGGAAGGATTGGATCTCGATCGCTATCGCGTTATCCCCAACGGCATCGACGCCGACGCGTTTGTCAGCGCGGCCGATCTCCATCAGGTCCGCCTGCGCTTCAAGATCCCCTTCCACACCCAGGTCGTTGGCATTGTCGCCAATTTCAGCCCCGTAAAAGACCACGCGTTTTTCCTGGCGATCGCCGAAGAGTTGATGCGCCGCCGGGCAGACGTTCATTTTCTGCTCGTCGGTAGCGGTCCCCTGCGCGACGAAGTGATGAACCGCGTCCGCAAGCAAGGCTGGACCGACCGCTTCACTCGCGTCGCCGCGATCGAGGAAGTGCCCGACCTCTACAAGGTCATGAGCGTGTCAGTCTTGTGTTCGCAAGTTGAAGGTTTTCCCAACGCCGTCATCGAATCTATGGCAGCCGGACGCCCCGTAGTCGCTGCGGCGGTAGGCGGCATTCCCGAAGTCATCGAAGACGGCGTAACCGGCAGGCTCGTGCAGACCAGAACGGCGACGGCTTTTGCCGATGCCATCGAGCAGGTCCTGGATCGAGAAAAGGAAAGCGCCGCCATGGCAGCGCGCGCGGCGGTCTACGTGCGCAATACCTTGAACATGGATCGCATGGTTGACGCCTACCGGAATCTGTACCGCGAAATGCTGATTCAATCCGTCCGGCGGGGGGCCTGAACCATGTGCGGCATCTGCGGAATGATCAATGCCGACCGGGAGCGCCGGGCCGACGAGGCCCTCGTCGAACGCATGAACCGGGCACTTGAGCACCGCGGCCCCGACGATTCGGGATCGTGGCAAGGCGGCCACGTGGCCCTCGCCATGCGCAGGCTCAGCGTCATCGACCTTTTTCGCGGAAGACAGCCCTTTGCCAACGAGGACGGTTCCATCGTCCTCGTGTACAACGGTGAGGTCTACAACTTCCAGGAACTTCGCGAAGAGCTGGAAACGCACGGGCATGTCTTCCGCACTTTGAGCGATACAGAGGTCGTCCTGCGCGCGTATGAAGAGTACGGCGACGACGCGTTGGGCCATCTCAACGGCATGTTCGCTTTCGCGTTGTACGACGCGCGAAAAAACCGCCTCCTCCTCGCGCGCGATCGCGTCGGCATTAAGCCGCTCTTCTACACTATCCGCAACGGCTCCCTTGCATTTTCCTCGGAACTCGATTCCCTCATGCAATCCGGCATGATCCGGGGCGCGCTCAATCCCTCCGCGGTCAACGCCTACTTCTCGTTTCTCTATGTTCCCGCGCCCGATACCATCTTCCGCGATGTGTTCAAATTGCCGCCCGCACACAAGCTGGTCTACCAGAACGGCGAAGTCACCGTCGAACGCTATTGGACGCTCGAGCTGGAATCCGATTCCAAACTCAGCCTGCCGGAAGCCGCGGAGACCTATGTGGAGCTTCTGTGCGATGCCGTCCGCATGCAGTGCGTGAGCGACGTGCCCCTCGGCGCTTTTCTCAGCGGCGGCATCGATTCCAGCTCCGTTGTCGCCATGATGCACGTCAACAGCGCCGCACCGGTCAAGACCTATTCCATCGGATTTGACGATGCCCATATGGACGAACTCAAGTACGCGCGCGCGGCCGCCGAACATTTCGAAACAGACCATACGGAAGCGATACTCAAACCCGATATGGTCGAAACCGCGCCCTATCTCGTCCGCTTTTTCGGCGAACCCTTCGCCGATTCTTCGGCGCTTCCTATGTGGCTCGTGGCCCAACTCGCCCGGCGGGAAGTCACGGTAGTCCTGTCCGGCGACGGCGGCGACGAACTCTTTGCGGGGTACACCTGGCTGAGCATGACCCGGCGGGTCAACGCCTATCGGCGGGTCCCCTCCATCCTCCGTTATGGAATCGACACCGCGCTCCGGCTCGCGCCGAGATCACCCTTCGTCGGCAAGCTGCGCCGTTTCAGCCGCGATTCGTTCCTCGAGTCTGATGCCGTGTTTCGCCGCAGGGAAACCTGCTTTGAAGGAGCGGAACGCACCGAACTCTACGGCCCCGAACTGGCCACCCACATCGCGCACGATGTGGTCGATCGGTTCCAGGAACACGTGGAAGATGCCGCGTCCATGTCGCCGGAGAACCGAATGTTGCACCAAGACTTCAATATGTACCTTCCCGATGACATCCTCGTGAAGGTCGACCGCATGACCATGGCCCATTCCCTCGAAGCACGCGTGCCGATCCTCGACAACCGCATCATCGATTTCGCCGCATCCGTTCCCTTCCGCATGAAGATGCGCGGCAGCATTTCAAAGTACATCGTCAAGAAAGCCATCGGCCCCATCATGCCGCCGGACCTCATCAAGCAGCGCAAGCAGGGGTTTGCCATCCCCATCCACCGATGGATGCGCGCGGACCTCCGCGGCCACTTCCTGGAAACCGTGCTGGGGCATGACGCGCGCAATTCCATGCTCCTGAACCGCCGCGCGATTCGCTCTCTCTTCGACCGCCACCTCATGGAAACCGACAATTACGGCCACCACCTCTGGGCGGTGCTCATGTTCGAGCACTGGCTGCGTTACGCGGAGCAACAGCCCGGCATCACGCTGTCGATGTGAATTGCGAATTATGAATTATGAATTAAGAATTGGGAATGGGGGAGGGACCTGAGCCTATGCCAGGATGCCGTCCACAACGCGGCCGTGAACGTCGGTGAGGCGGAAGTCGCGGCCCGCATAGTGGTAAGTCAGTTTTTCGTGGTCGAAGCCCAGCAGGTGTAGCATCGTCGCGTGCAGGTCGTGGACGTGCACGCGATCCTCAACGGCCTTGAATCCAAACTCGTCCGTGGCGCCGTGGATGTGCCCGCCTTTGACGCCCCCTCCCGCCATCCAGGCGGTGAACCCGTAATGGTTGTGGTCGCGCCCGTTGATCTTTCCCGCGTTCGCGCCCGGCGTCGGCAACTCCACCGTCGGCGTGCGGCCGAACTCGCCCGTGCACAGCACCAGCGTGTCTTCGAGCATGCCCCGCTGCTTCAAGTCCTTCAGTAACGCGGCAATACCCTGATCGCACTCCTTCGCCAAGTCGGAGTGACGCTCCTTCAAATCGTCGTGGCTGTCCCAAGGCTGGCCCGCGCCATGCCATACCTGCACGAAACGAACCCCTCGCTCCAGCAAACGCCGCGTGATGAGCAACTGCCGCGCCTGCACGCCGGGTCCATACATCTCGCGGATATACTCGGGTTCACGCGTCACGTCGAATGCGTCCGTCGCGTCAAGCTGCATGCGGTACGCCAGCTCGAATGACTGGATACGCGCTTCGATCTCATCGTCGTCGCTGCGCGCCTGGTGATGCCGCGCATTCAATGCCTGCAGCAAGTCCAATTGGCTTCGCTGCGCCTTCAGCGAGGTGTAGTCGTTCTTGATGTTTTCGACAAGTTTCTCGATGTCGGTGTGCTGCGAATCAATGTACGTGCCCTGATAGATCCCCGGCAGAAAACCTGACTGCCAGTTTTGGGACTCCTGGATCGGAAACCCCTTCGGGCACATCGAGATGAAACCGGGCAGGTTCTGATTCTCCGTGCCGAGCCCATACGTCACCCACGACCCTACGCTCGGCCGCACCAACCGCGCATCCCCGCAATTCATCAGCAACAGCGAAGGCTCGTGATTCGGCACGTCGGCGTACATGGACCGGATGATGCACATGTCGTCGACGCATTCGGCCACGTGGGGAAACAGATCGCTGACCGGTATCCCGCTCTCCCCATACTGCTTGAACGCAAACGGCGATGGTAACGCCGCACCGGTCTTTCGTTCGGTGCGCAGGTTATCCATGGGAAGATTCTGTCCCGCGTACTTTTCTAAAGCGGGTTTCGGATCAAAGGTGTCTACATGGGAGCAACCGCCGTTGAGGAAGATATGAACGATACGCTTGGCTTTGCCCGGAAACTGGGGCTGCTTCGGCGCCATGGAACTTGCGGCCTCCGCCACCGGCGAGCCGCCCAGCAGCGCTTTGCCCAACACCGTCGCCAAGCCCATCGCGCCAAAGCCCATACCCGTCCGGCGCAAAAAGTCGCGACGGCTTACCACACAGTCCTCAATGGTCAGGGGATGATGACTCATGCTTCGTATCCTTGCAGCAACGACGGCATGATACTACAGACTGGAAGGCCACGCCAATGGTGAGGCGCACCGGGGCAAAGAACGATGAGACCAAGAGGACGTATAGGACCGATAGGACATAGAACCTGGGTCGATAGGGCGCAGAGCTACATTGAACCGGCGAATACGCCGCGTGCCGAACCGTGAACGTCCGGTTTCAAGAAACCTCCAGCTTGTCGCGTCCCATCGGTCGTAAAAGTCCTATACGTCCTAGGTATTTCCCGGTCCTGCCCTACCGGATCCACTGCAGCGCGTTCAGATCCCGCCGGTTTAGCCGGCTGGCTCCAAATTCCGCATCGCCCGGGTAACACCGGCGTATGGAAGTCAGAATCGAATCCGCCGTACACAACATAGGCTTTACACTCAATCCGGTGATGTGGCGCAACTCGCCGATGGTCGCGCGATCCAAGGGACACACCATGCCCACCGTAAGCAAGCGGCCAAGGCGATCGATGGGGCAGACTTGCCGCTCGAATGCGAAGTCGCGAGGCACCAGCGCAGCCACATCCGGCGAAATGCGGTATTGGGAGATGTCGATACTCGTCACGCCGGGCTGACGCGCCAGAAAAGACACGAAGCAGTGGGAGGTCAGATGCCCCAGCGCGATCAACTGATGCACGAGTCGTCCGCCGTTGCCCGCCTGCAAGGCCAACGCCTGGTTCAATTGCTGGTCGGTAATGAGCCCCTCCAGTTTGAGCAACTGACCGATCGGTCGCACACGTTCGCCTGCTCTGTCCCCCGGTCGAACTCCTTTATCAGACACCCACACCCGGTTTTCCACGCACCACACCTCCTTGCCCGTTTTGCGCGGGCCGCTTTACTTCTCTCTTACCGGGCCAACTGCAAACGGAACAGCTCCCTCCGATCCAGGACGGGCATGTGGAACTCGTCATCCGCTTCGTAGTGTCTGGAAATCGCTTTGCTGATACACGCCGGCGAACAAAGCATGGGCTTCACGCGCAGCCCGGTAATATTCTCCAGCTCTCGAATGGTCGCCTCGTCCAGCGGACAGACCATGCCGACCGTCAGCAGTTTGCCGAGCCGATCGATGGGGAAGACCTGGCGGGACCGCGCGAAATCGGGCGGTATCAGGGTCAACAGTTCTTTACGAACCCGGTAGTTCGACAGCACGATGCTTGAAACGCCCGGTTGACGCGCCAGGAAAGTCGAAACCGCTTGGGCGCTCACATAGCCGAGCATCACCAGCCGATCGAGAATTCGTCCGCCCTGCCCTTCCTGGACCTCCAGGGCGTCTCTAAGCTGCCCCTCCGTGATCAGCCCGTCCATGATCATTAGCTCGCCGATCCGTTTACGCGGTGAGGGTGCCTTGCCTGCCCCTCCTCGTCTTCTCGGTTCATCCACGGCCACCAGGCTCTTCATGGCGTTCATCTCCCGTTGAACTGCATGCCTTCTCAAGTCTGTATTTACAGGGGCAAGAATCGGGCCAACGACGACACGGCAATGCTGTGGGCCGATAAGTGGTATTTGAGCAACAGGTTAATCGGAGACCGTGGTTTCCGGGGAGTGACGTAAGCGGGTGAGAAAGGGATGGGATTGGTCTGGTAGGGTTATTTTTTATTCAATAATGACAAATAGAGCTTCAGAAAACATCAACTTTTGATGTGCCTTAGTCGCTAGTCTACGAACATGAACTCATTTGTCAACAATAATACCTGAGCGTACTGCTCCCAGGGTTCCAGCGGTTCCGGCCGCGCGGGTGGCGGTCCCTCAAAGTCCAATCGCGACAGCCACTCGCGAATGAAGGTGGACTCGTCCTGCGTTTCAGTGACCCAGATTCGGGGATGCCACGTGAATCCGTCCCAACCCGTGTCCCCCTGGCAGGCAACGACCAGGTCGAGCGTGTCGCCCTGTTGCACCGCGATGTCCGTGGCGTCCGTTACGATCTCACCGTCGTGTACGGTGCCGGACCAAACGATGCCCGACTGGCTCGACACGATATATCCCTTGACGCCATTGCCTTTCTCGGAGCTGTGCCGCAAATGGCCTTCAATCGAGATCGTCGCATCCAGCGGCGCGACCCAACGGCGGATGGCGGCGTGGGCATCGTCGCCCGGATGGCCCCCGTGGCTGTGCAGACTCACCCAGCCGAGGTCGGGATCGGGCAGCTTGGAACCCCCCTTCCAGGCGCCATCCGAAAAATGGGGTAGCGCAGTGAAGTTCGTGACGGCCCCCGCGCCTTCATCCACCATGCCGTATCCGTACAGCCAGGTGGGGGCTGGCGGGGCTTCCGGCGGACCCGCCGTCGCGGTCTGTTGCAGAAACGCCAAGCCCATCTCGATCTCGTCATCCGACGGCGTCCGCTGCTGGGTCAATCCGTATAAGGCCCGAATCCGCGCTTCGTCCGGCAGTTCGCCGCTCACCTCGGGTCGTTCCATCAGCGACTTGGCCTGTTCGATAATGAATGGACTATTCATCAGGAAAAGCGCCTGCTGCGGCACGGTCGTAAAATACCGGCGCGGGCTGTGCGTGTCGGGACCCGCAAAATCAAAGGTGCGGAACATGCCCGGCAGGTTCTGCCGTTCGACGCGGCTGTAGACCGTGCGGCGGACGGGGAACGGCTCTTCCGCGATATCGACGGAGGGTCCGCCCATAGTGAAATCAATGGTGCCTGCCGCCGCGAGGACCGCGTCGCGCATGGCTTCGAAGTCGAGGCGGCGGCGATTCTGACGCCACACTAAATCGTTCTCGGGATCGATCGCGCGCGCCTCTGGCCGATCGAAGCTCTCCTGCTGATACGTTTCCGACAACATGATGGTTCGATGGAGGTCTTTGACCGACCAGCCGTTCTCCATAAATTGCCACGACAGGTGATCCAGCAACGCCGGATGCGTCGGCGGATCGCTTTGAACCCCGAAATCGCTCGGACTGGCCACGAGCGCTTTCCCGAAGTGATACATCCACACCCGATTCACCATGACCCGCGCCGTTAGCGGGTTCTCGCGGTTCGCAATGGCCTGCGCCAGTTCGAGCCGGCCGCTCCCGCTATCAAACGAGGTGGGCTCGTCTTTCGCCAACACCGCGAGGTATCGCCTGGGTACCGTTTCCCCCTTGTTCTCCGGCTTGCCGCGCTCGAATACATACGGCTCGAATGGCTTGTCTGCGTCCAACAACGCCATGGCGCAATCGGGCCGGCCCGGATGCGTTGCCTTCACCCTCGCGACCGCGTTACGCAGGTCGCGCACGCGGTTTCGTGTGGGTACATCCTTCAAATCCTCCACGGCGCCCGCGGGAATGTTGGCCGGACTCTCGCTGCCGTACAATACCTGCCGCAACGCCTCCGCATCGCCGTCCGGGAACGCAGCGGGAAGCTGCACATCACTCGTGCCGTTTTGCGCGGCGATCTGTGCCCGCGACGCGACGAGATCGACCCATTCCTGATTGACCTGCCGCAACGCGCGTGCGTACCGCGCGGCGACATCCGCCATCGTCTTCGGCGGGTCGCCTTTGAACGCCTCCGCAATCCGCGGATTGATGCGCAGGTCGGGGTGTTCGTTCGCCGCGATCGCCGTCGCCAATGCGGAAGCCTCCGCTTCGAACGCTTCGGCCGCAAGCGCGGCGAACCGCTTCCAAGGGGCAAAGATGGGATCGTGTCCTTCCCCGGCCGCCTTTCCATTCAAGAAGTCGCGCCACCGTTGCAGCAACTGCCAGTGAATCTTCCGATCCCGGGCCAGCGCGCGCAGCGGCTCGTCCTCGGTAATGTCGCGCGCTTCCCACGCCGCCGCAAGATAATCGCCGACGCGGTTGCGCGCTTCGGACAGCAGCTCCACGTGCATCGACGTCAAGTAATCCTGCACCGCCTGCTCTTTCGCGGCGACTTCCTTGAGGTATTCCTGATACTGCGGATCGTTTGGGTCCGGTTCCTCGATGAGCGGCGGTTCTTCCGGCTCGTAGGAACTCCGGAAGATCCCGTACATGGCGTAGTAATCAGCGCTCGATATGGGGTCGTATTTGTGGTCGTGGCACCGCGCGCAGGACACCGTCAGCCCCTGCAAGCCCCGCGTAACCACGTCAATCCGGTCGTCCGTGATGTCGTGAACGTTCCCGAGGAAATGACGGCCCAGCGTCAGGAACCCCAGCGCCGCCAGTGGCCGTTGGTCGTCGCCAAGGTCCATGCGGTCCGCGGCAAGCTGGTGCATGATGAACTGATCGTAGGGCAGGTCCTCGTTGAACGCGCGAATGACATAGTCGCGGTAGGTGTACGAGAACGCGAACTCGCGTTCCATTTGGAAGACATAGCCTCGTGTATCCGCGTACCGCGCCACGTCGAGCCAGTAACGGCCCCACCGCTCGCCATATCGCGGCGAGGACAACAGCCGATCGATCAGCTTGGCATAGGCGTCGGGCGATTCGTCGTTCTCAAATTCCTTGACCTCTTCCGGCGTCGGCGGCAAGCCGTGCAAGTCGAAGGTGGCCCGCCGGATCAAGGTCCGCTTGTCGGCCTTGGGCGACGGTGTCAGCCCGGTATCTTCAAGCTTCTTCAGGATGAAACGGTCCAAGTCCGAAGCGGACCAGTCCGCGTTCGTCACCTCAGGGACAGCCGGATTCGCCACCGGTTGGAAGGCCCAATGGGCATCGCGGGCCTCCTTGATGCGTTCTTCCATCGTCTTCGGCTTGGCTGCGACCGGCGCGGCGTCTCCACCGGGCCACGGCGCGCCCATGGCCACCCAATGCGTCAGCGCGTCAATCGCCTCTTGCGGCAACTTTTCCTTTGGCGGCATCTGGATTTCGCCGGCATATCCGACCACCTGGATAAGCAAACTGCCGGAAGGGTCGCCTGGCTTGATCGCGGCGCCACCCGCCCCACCTTGCAGCAAAGCGGCCCGAGAATCTACTCGTAGTTCGTTCTTCTGCTTGTCGGGCCCGTGACAGGAAAAGCAATGCTCTGCCAGTACCGGACGAACACTACGTTCGAAGAACTCGACCGCCTGCGGATCGAGTTCCGCTTCCGCCGCACCCGCGGTTGGCGGCTCAACGGTCGGCGCAAACACCTTATGCAAAGCTTCGGCCGGCAAACCGGTCTCCTGCTCGCCCGCTAAACGATCAAGCAGCGCTTTCGCCTTGGCTTGGTCCTGCTGAAGCGATTCCAGTTCGCGGATCAACGCGTCGGCTGTCGTCTCGTCGTCGTCGGCAATGCCAATCGAAACACAACCCAACAAACAGAACACAGTCAACACTTTTCGTGCAATACTCATCAGTGCCTTACAACCTTTCGATACCGTGACCTCGCTCCGACCGAAGAACAGGCCACGGTCAAAACTATACCAAGGATTCCGGGTTGCCGCCAAGACGCAAAGGAAGCCCGAATGACGCTCAACGAATTTCGGATTTTGCGCATTTAAGGAAGGCGCAAAGCACTATTTGCACTATCCATCAATCTGCCGTATACTGAACTTCTGTGCTGCACTGTTCATCTGCCGAACTTCACAATCGTACTGAACAAGGGAGGGATTAATTTATGAAGACAGCCATTACCCGCAGTCTCCACCACGCGCTTAAAACCGCGCCCGTGGCTCTCGCGCTCGTTCTGACTGCCATTCTGGCCGGGACGGGTTGCCCGAAACCCGCACCCGAAGGCATCCCCGTCATCGACCTCGCCGTCGGAGATGGAGGCCTCGACTTCGACCTGAAAGGCGGGGAGACCTCCGAGTTCGAGTACGCGAAGGTGCTGCTCTATTTCAATGTGCTCAAAGGCGACAACCAGCAGGATCCGGATGTCATCCTCAGCGGCGAAAACATCCCGGAACTTGAGTACCCGATCAGCACGGTCCTTACACCCCATGATCTCTATGTGTCCGATCTCTACTCGGAAAACGTCCTGATCTGGCGCGATTACCGTTCCCTTTCGGCCAAGGCCGACGTCATCGCGGCGCCGGACGTGATTCTTAGCGCCGAAAGCACGTTTGACGAACCCGTGCAGATTCTAGTTGAAGACAACCGCCTCTTCGTAGCGGACTACTACTTTGATGAAAAGAAAGCCTGTTGTGGCGCGATAGCGATCTTTGACGATGCCGCCGGCATCACCGAAGACCGGTTCCCGGACGTAGTACTCGATGATCCCGGCACACCCAATGGCATCGCCTATGCCGACGATCAACTCTACGTCGCGGACTCGTCCCAGGATCGGGTCCTGGTGTACACCAGCGTTTCCGACATCCTCGAGGAAGACGACAAAGGACTGCTGGATCCGGAGATCGTTGAACTCAGCGGTCCTTCCTGGTTGAACCTCGACGATGAAGGGCCCGTCATCCCCTTGAAAGTCGACGTCTTTGACAACCACTTGTACGTGACCACGGCAACGAACTTCCTGTTTGTGTTCAGCCCCGCGGATGCTCTCGTGGACTTCCAGGAACCCGATGCCGTAATTGCGCAATCCAATGGCGCCCTTGAAACGCCCTTCGGATCGCAACTCGTCGGCGACCGCCTGTTCGTCGCCAACCTCAATGCGCCGTTCTTAATCCTCACGAAGGATGCGGAGGCCAAGTCGAACAGCATCGGCATGGTCGCTTTCGAGAACGCAACCGATCTCCTGACCGGGCAGCTACCTTCGCTGGCCTTTGACACCACGCACGCGCAGATCCCCGCGGTACAAGATCTCGTCGCGGAAGGTGACGTGCTCTTTGTGGCCACGTCGGTTCCAGAAGAAAACGTGCCCTTCAAGAGCGCGACCAAAGCCCCCTACTTCGGCTCGTTCTATCCCGTCGGCGACGTGCACATCTATCGCAACGCCGACGCGGTCTCGGCCAAACGGCCGGGCGACATTGTGCTTCCGGCGCTGAAAGATTTCCTGGGGCCGCTCAGCATCGACACGAACCGCCAATTCACCGGACTATAGACCGGAGACCAGGACAATCTTCCGCGGGGGCACGGCCAAGTGTCGTGCCCCCGCTTTCTGTGTATGCGGACCGCCTTTTCCCTCCACTACCGAACTCCGTTTGAATCGGCTCCGGACCTCGACCAACAATAGCGGTCTGCTAGGTGGCCGTTTCCGGTACGTACAGGAGGTGAATCATGGCCAACGTCAATGACCATACCTTCACACGATCGCGAGTCATGGGCGAACTCGAGTCTATGGGCAAGCCCAACACCGCAAAAATCTACGGACGCCACGGCGTCACCGGCGAGACCTTCGGCGTCAGTTACGCCGATCTGGGCGACCTCCACAAGCGAATCGGCACGAACCACGCCCTTGCGCTTGAACTATGGAAATCGAAGGTGCATGACGCCCAAGTGCTGGCCACAAAGGTCGCCAATTCCGAAACCATGACCAAGGCCGAGATCAACGGCTGGGTCAAGGATGCCGGCAACTACGTCATTACGGACGCCATTTCGGCGTTAGCGGCCCGTATGAAGGCGGGGTTGGAGCTTTCGTTGAAGTGGATCGATTCGAAAGACGAGTGGACCTCCGCAGCGGGCTGGGGCGCCATATCCGTCTTGGCGATGAACGGAGGTCTCGACGCACCCACTGCGCGTCAACTACTGAAGCGAATCGTCCGGGACATTCATTCCGCGAAGAACCGCACGCGCCACACCATGAACAGCGCGCTTATCGCCATTGGCGGCGCCATGGATGAGCTGCGGGAGGAGGCCATTGCCGCAGCAAGAGCCATCGGCAAGGTGGATGTCGATCACGGAGAAACGGGATGCGAAACACCAGACGCGATTGCGTACATTCAGCGCATGGCTGCGCGTCCGAAGCGAAAACGGAACACGCCACGATAGGCGATGGCCGTGCGGGCATCAGTCCGCGTCCGGCATTTTCCGAAATGCCACGGCGATCCGGTTCCACGCATTCATCGTCGAGACACAGACGGTAAGGTCAACGATCTCCTTCTCCGAGAAATGGTCGCGCAACGCGTCAAACACTCCGTCCGGGACGTGGGTCTGCGAGACGTGCGTGACGCTTTCCGCGTATTCGAAGGCGGCGCGCTCCCGCGCGGTGAAGAAGGGCGACTCATGCCACACGGCGACCGAATCAAGCCGTTGCTGCGACTCGCCAAGTGCGCGCGCTTCCTTGGAATGCTTGTCCACGCAGAACACGCACCCGTTGATCTGCGACACCCGAATCTCCACCAGCGCGCGCAGCTTCTGATCGAAGTCGCCGCTGCCGAGATAGGCGTTAATCTGAAGCAGGTGTCCGAAGGGTTCCCCGGAAATCGCGTAATACTCCATTCTGGGCATGTTGCGTAGTCCTTTCTTAAACCACCCGCGGCGCATGCGCACGCATTTACACAAGTCTCCGCAAAAGCGCGTCACACTGTTCGGTAAACCCCCGGGCCGCAGTCTCGCGAAAGGGCGGCAGGTCCGTAATCTTCGGTACCACCACCGCCGCGTATTCCCGGTCGGCGTAGGCTTTCGGATCGGTTACGTAACCAATCAGATCATCGCAGAACCCCACGCAGAGCGTATGCGAGAAAGGCGAATCAAAACGCAATCGCAGTCCGTAGTAGCTGTAGAGTTCGGCAGGGTGAAACAGCAACGCGAGACCGCCAATCCGCATCGCGCTGATGGGCGCTGCATAAGCCGCTTTGCCGCGGTCCCAATCCTTGGCGCTTTCGTACCAGGCCTTGGCAAAAGCCGCGTCGACCCAGACGCCATTGGTGCATTCCTCGGGATAATCCCGATAGTGCGCTAACTGCGCATCGAGGCGGTCGAAGTCGTAAGGAACCTCTGCCGTTCCCTGTACGACGCAAATCTCGTCGGCGCGCACGAGGTGGCCGTGTTCCACGGCATGGTGCAACGCGAGCGCGATGGACCGCGCCGTCGGTTCCGGATCGCCAATCCATTTTGCGCCGTCTCCCGGGTTCACGTCACCGATGTGCCCTTGCAACAGCGAAGGATAGGCTTGGCCCGCCGCCACAAACGGTTCCGCTACCAGCCCCGGCCAGTCCGGCCCGGCCTCGTTGTTCTGGTAACAGACCGGATGCGCGCAGAAGTGATACCACTGCGGACAGGACTTGCCGTTGGCGCGTTGAAAATACAGCGCGTGCAACGTGGTGTCGAGCCAGCGCTCCTCGTCGGATGAATCCGCGGTGAACGCTTCGTCCGTCTTCCATTCCTTGGTCGTGCGGTTCGAGTTGCCGCCTTCGACGCGTTCCGCGCCTACATAGCAGTCTGCTTCCGAGAGATCCGCCACCGCCTTCTTGATGGCCGCGACACAGTGGGTTTCGACGGAGGCCATGTACTCCGGTGAGATGGCGCCCCACTGGCGCAGGTAGCGGAACGTCGGCATGCTGTGGGTGTGCGTGGCGCACACGCGCACGTGCGCCGCGGGAATGCCCGTTTCCGTTTGCACGCGCGTTTGCACGCGCTTCGCGAAGTCTGCCGATACGGCGCACATATCAATCGAAAGTATCGCTACCGTCGCCTCGCCAACGCGCAGCACCAATGTCCGCGCGGCCGCTGGACGGCGAATAGCCTCGACGACCCGCTCCTGCCCCGGCGGCTTGTGAAATCCGGCCATCTCGATCCCGAGCGGCGGCGTGATATCGACCGTGCCTTCACCTACAAAAAGCATGGTTGTCCCTCCTTGCAGCTAAAGACCATCTTAGCATGGACGGAAGAACTTCGTGCGAGCGCCAGCGCCTTCTATCGATAGCGAGAAACCACGGCCATTGATAAGAATGACTTGCGGACCATGTTCTTAGCAGCGTAGCGAAGATTCTCAAGTTACTTGGGTTTTCGGTCCGAAGAGATTCTTCGCTTCGCTCAGAATGACGATCCCCGCCGGTTTTGGGATGCCTCTAGTGTCTCAAGGCCCCATCGATGAATGCGTACGCCTGTTCGCGAATCTCTGGTGGGAAATCGTGGCCGCAATCAGGGTGGACGGACTGCAAATGGTCTACCGCATCGAACAGCGCGTACACCGGCTTTGCGGCGTCGACGCAGTCCCGCACGCCGGAGACCTCAAAATTTTCGTCGCCGGTCGGAGCGTTGATGAATACCGGACGAGGTGCGAGCGCGCCGAGGATCTCGGGAAAATCGAAAGGCATCTGCGCGGGATCCTTGCCGTACATCTCGGCGATGCGCGGCATATAGCCTTGGTGACTCCAGCCGGTCAGATCGCCGCCGTAGTACTTGGCGAACCGGTTGAACCCGCAACTGGTGACCATCACCTTGATCCGCGGATCGAACATGCCCGCGAACAGCGTGTTGTGGCCGCCCAGCGAATGACCGATGCACCCGATGCGGTCGTCGTCGACTTCCGGCAGCGACTGCAACAAGTCGACGCAGCGCATATGATTCCAGATGCCTTTCATCGTCGCGCTCGCGTAGCCCAAGGCATACGCGTCGATGCCCGTGTAGTCGCCGAAACCGGGGTAGTCCGGCGCAAGTGTCACGTACCCGCGTTGCGCAAGCTCTTCTGCGTAGTTCCTGTTGGGTTTGTCGCCGAGTCCGACGACCATCCCCTTGCCGTGGACCGACGTGGGATGCAGACAGAGTATGGCTGGCGCGGGGGCCTTCAGCTCTTTCGGAACGAGCAAGTAGGCCGGCAATCGATCACCCGCCTCCACAGCGAAGGTGACCTTCTTTCGGATGTAGTCGGGAAACTCCGCTTCTTCCTCAACGCGCAGATCGAACGGAACCTTCCGCGACGCGTCCGGCATGGGTCCCGCGACGCGTTGGAAATTCTCGATGATATGCCGCCGTCGGATCGCCCAAGTTGCTTCGCTGTCTATCGGGTGCTTCACGCCTTCGGAGTCCTGGTATTGGAGAAGGTGTTGTTTGTCCTCGTAAAAGGGCGTATTCGCGCCGGCGCTGGCCATGGCTGCCAAAATGAGTACGACGATCGGAATCATGGTCGTTTCCTTTTGCGGCATACCGCGCATCGGTTCGTTTCTCCTGGGATTGCCGATCAGTCACTTTTGTGCCGCGCGAGCGACGGATAGAATTCGCGCAAGTACTCGGCCGTCATGTTCAGTGGAAGCTGCCCTGCAGCCGTGCCGTCGCCGAAAGACGCAAAAGTGAACAGGGATCCCAACGCCGGAAAGAAGATGCGGCTCACCAAGCCGATCTCTCCCATGCCGATGGTGACGAGTCCTTTTTCGCGATGGCGCAGCGTGTATTCCGCCAGGGTGTGAAGGTCCCTCGGCGTGTTGCACGTGGCCGCGATCTTGACGATATCCGCACCCGCATCGTGCGCGCGGTTTGCGATGTCATCCAGCGTGGAGGCCGGCGGTGTCTTCTCGAAATCGTGAAACGAGATCACGACGCAACGCTCGCCATCGTGCGCAGCGGCGATTACCTCACCCACAATCGCCGTCGACGACAGTTCGACATCCACCGCCGCTACGTGGGGAAGCACGGCTTCGTACAATGCGTATCGCTCCGCGTCCGCACCGGCCCACTGGCCGCCTTCGGCAGCAGACCGAATGGTCGCCAGCACGGGGACATCTCGAAAGCGGTCGTCCTCAGCGAGTACAGCCTTGGGGCTGCGGTCAGCAAACAGATCGACGCGCAGCTCGGCGATGTCCATACCAAGCCGCGTGGCCTCCGCAATCCGTTCCGGCGGCGTCCCATCACGAAAGGGCACGGCGATGCGCGGTCTAACACCGTCAAGCTGCAACGGACCGAATTGAACCGGCTTCATCCTGATTCACCTTTCCAAACCTTCGGACTACTGACTCGAAACGTTCGACTCGCACAGACGACAGACGGGGTCGAGTCCGCGAATCACCGTAACTCACGACAGATACCGGATTGTAGCGTGCACGTACACAAACCGCTAGCTGCAATTTCGGCAATCCGCAATTGGAGATCCGCAATCGTTGAACCCCGTCTCATCCGCGCCTATACTGCCCCCGTTTCGGAAAACCAACGAGGGAGTACCCGAATGCGCGCACTGGTAACCGGCGGCGCCGGATTCATCGGATCCCATTTGTGCGAGGCGCTGGTGGCTCGCGGGGATACGGTGTTCGTGCTGGACGATCTCAGCACCGGACGCTTCGAGAATATCGAGCACCTCGACAACGTGACCTGTGTCGTCGACTCGACGCTCAACCAGGAAATCGTCCGCGAACTCGTGCGCGAAGTCGATGTCGTTTTCCACCTCGCGGCGACCTTGGGCGTGCAGCTCGTTGTCGATGAACCCATCCGGACCATCGTCAACAACATCCGCGGCACCGAAACCGTTCTGGAAGAGGCCTGCCGCTACCGCCGGCGGTTGCTGCTCGCGTCCACCAGCGAGGTCTACGGCAAGAGCGACCGCGAAGTCTTCAAGGAAGACGACGACCGCATCATGGGTTCCACCCACCTGAGCCGGTGGAGCTACGCCGAGTCCAAGGCTATCGACGAATTCCTCGCCCTCGCCTATTGGCGGAGCAAGCGGCTCTCCGGGGTAACGGTGCGGTTGTTCAATACCGTTGGCCCTCGTCAGACCGGGCGCTACGGGATGGTCATTCCCCGTTTCGTACGGGCGGCCCTGCGCAACGAACCGCTGACCGTCTACGGCGACGGCAAACAGACGCGTTGTTTCGCCTACGTGGGCGACGTGGTGCCCGCGCTCATGCAACTCATGGATCGCAGCGATCTCAACGGCGAGATCTTCAATGTGGGAAGCACCGAGCGCATTACCATCGCCGAGCTTGCCGAGCAAGTCATCCAACGGACCGGCAGCAAATCCGAGATATCCTTCATCCCCTACGAGAAAGCCTACGGCTCGGGCTACGAAGACATGCGGCACCGCGCGCCATGCCTCGAAAAAATCGGGGCCGCCATCGGCTACGCGCCGAAGACGGCCCTCGATGCCATACTCGATTCCGTCATCGCCGAAATGCGGAAGCATCCCGCATCGGACGAGTAACGGTTCGCCTGACGTTTAGCGCAACGGCCGCGTCTCAATCGTTTGTACCTGCGCGTCGGGAGGCAACTGGAATTCATCCTGCCGGATGGGTTGCACCGGCCCGCCTTGCGTGCGCACCCATTGCTTGCCATCTTCCTCAATCGTCGCAGACACCGGAACCGGTTCCATGTTTTTGTTCTCAATCTTTAGCCAGATGTCAAAAGGATCCTCCGAATCCGCAATGATGGGCACGATATTCTGCGCGTAGATGGGGCCCGTCATTGCCACGACATCCACGGCTCCGTACCCTTCGTTCTCCGGCGTACGAATCAGGCGTGCCCGATAGACCTGGTAAGACGATGGATTCTCCGCGATACCAAACAGCTCCGGCTTGCTGGAGTTCACCTTCTTCGTCATGATGGGCCATCCGTTACGCAGTATCTCGAGTTTCAAACCCTTCGCATTCTTCACGTTCGCCACCAGATTCACCGGCATTTGCAGCGGAATGACGCCGCCAATACCGACGTCCGCTGGGCCAAGCGTGCCCTGAGTCTTCTTCTCGGCCATGAGCGTGTCGCGTTCCAGGTCCGCTTCCGTGATGACGATCTTGTCTTTCTCCTGCTTCACGTCCGCCGTGAGCACCAGGAAGGGCCCATCTGGTTCCGAAGAGACGACCGTCCGGCCTTGCCGCAACCCGTAGAGGATTCCGCGAACCGATTTCTCCGGCGCGTAGACCCAGGTGACAGGCGAACCCAATGGGACCTCCGGACTCGACGACAAGCTCCCCGCGATTGGCGCGGCTTTCAGGCCGCGCACCAATTCATAATCCCAAAACATGACCGCTTGCCCATTGGCCGAAAGATTCGGCACCGACACCGCCCGCGAAATGGAGTAGGCGAGTTTTCCATCCACCCGCCGCGCATACTCCGGAACGAAAGCCTCCAGCGCCACCGGCGGGACCGCGCGATAGTCCCGGCACCAGACCTCGATCGCGTTCACATAGCTCAGGCCGCGCTGCCACGGCGCGTTGGGAAAACACGGGTGCGCCACGGCGAAGATCCCCCCCTGCGCCTGGACCCGTTGGCACACCCCCTGGTCGTCCCGGATGTCGCTCGTCAGCTCCGGGACCGTGTGGGGCCCGTATATAAGCGCGACGCCGCGATCATCCGAACCCCATTCCATCGCCGGAATGAGCACAACCTTGGACGACTGAAACTCGGGATCGAAGCAGGCCTCCATGGTGTTTCGGTCGGTGATCGCGATGAAGTCCAGGCCGCGCTTCTCCGCTCGGGCCACCAGTTCCTTCACCGATTCTTTCCCGCCGCCATGAATCGAGCGGACGTGGAGGTCACCTTTGTACCAGCCCGCCTCCTTGGACAGGACCGGCGAATCGAAAGGGATCAACTCGGAATTGGGAAAACTGTCCGGATCCGTCGGGTCCGTTTTTGCCGCCAGTTCCACCCTGTCTAAGACAAGATCATAATCTTGGTCAAAGGTGCGCAGGGGCCGATTGCCGCCCGCCCCAAGGACCAGTTCCGTCGAGACCGTACCCACACCGCCGGGGGCGATAGTCACCGGCTGGATATCCGCCATAATCGGAATATCCCAGTCGTACACATAGACATAGACCACATATTCCCCCGCGGGAATGGACGTCATGACTTTGCCGTCGTTGAGCCGGTACATCCGCTTTTCCCCGCCTTGAGCCGGGTACACCTCAATCTTGCCGGGGAGGTTCTGCTGCAGGACATTGGTTACCTCGACAAACAGGGAACCTTCACCCGCCGCGGGGGCGGCGCCCTCTGCGGCGCCCGCGCAAAGTGCCGGGATTGCGAGGCTCCACCCCATCAGGGCCAGGCCCCACCACGTTCTACCCATTCTCTTCATCTCACTACTCCCGTAATCCGCAGCTACATTTATGTTGCATCCTGCTTATATACTAGATACAATAGAACGCACATGAACTAGACATAGGCTCATGTGCTCACGCGTACTCACGACCCGTTTGGCCGTACCAAACTTGTCTGAGGATTGGGCAACGCATCGTACGATAACGATGCGGTAACGAGAGGAGGAAGTCAAGATGCTCTCCAGTATCGATATCAACAGCAGCGTGGCTGTGTACGTGCAAATTGAAAATCACGTGCAATTCGCCATCGCGTCGGGGAAGCTCAAAGCCGGCGATCAGCTGCCGTCCGTGCGCGAACTTTCAGAACGGCTCGGTGTCAACCCCAACACAGTGGCAAAAGCCTACCGCGACCTGGAGGTGATGGGGCTTTTGTACACGCGCCGTGGCATGGGCGTCTTCGTGAACAAGGGCATCGAAGCGAAGTGCCGCGAGGATTGCCGGAAACGAATCATCGGCCGTATGCACGAAGTCGTTGCCGAAGCGAAGGCGGCGGGAATGACGAAGGCCGAAGTTTCGGAAGTCGCGGAAAAAAGCTACGCATCCGACGCTGGCCCATACAGCGCGACCCCCAATTCGCTTACCGCGCTCGCCAAGGGAAAGAAGAAAGCGAAATAGGGCATCGTCTCAAATCTTGTAAAACGTGAACTGGGCCATTCTCAGCGAGGATGGCCCAGTTGTATTTTGCTCTTAAGTCGTTATTTGCCAGTTCGTTGCGTAGTAGAACCCAAAATCGGTGTAGGTCAACGCCTGACAGGCAGCCCAATAGACTGAGAAAAGCGCCCAAGAATCGCACTTTCAAGAAGAAGGAAATAGTTGACATTATCCCCGTTCTCATCTAAACTTACTACAGAACACTTGGGAACACGAATTCGGCGGCAATACCTTCAAGCGCACTTGAAGGAAAGGGTGCAATGCCGTCCCGAATTCAAGGCTGCACCATAGCAGACTGGCAGATAGGCGCAATGGAATCGATCGAACATTCGACGAGCCCTAAGCCCGCCATCGGGCAGGATGATCGCGAGGCCCCTGAATCGGCTGTACATCACGAAGGGGGAGCGCGCGGGGTCATGGGGGAAACCATCGAACAGGCCGGCCGCCTGTCCCACGGGGCAAAGGTCAAGCGCGGCCAATTGAGCGCGGTTCAACAGGGCCGCTACGGCACGGGCCCCGCTCCATACGGATATCGGCGCGGCGGCGACGGCGAGAAGCCGCTCGTTGTCGATGACCGCGAAGCCGAGGTGGTCCGCATCATCTTTCGCGAGTACCTGAACACCCGCAGTACCGGGAAGGTCGTATCATACCTGCATTCCAAAGGAATCTTTACCCGCAAAGGCAACAAGTGGTCGCGGCAGGCCATCGCCATTATCCTCTCCAACCGGACCTACCGCGGCCGCGTCAGCTACGGCGATGTGGAAACGCAGGGGATTCACGATCCCATTATTGACCCCGCGTTGTTTTACAAGGCGAACGCATTGCGGGAACGCCGGCGCAGGGGCAAAGATTCAGGCGACCGGTTCGAGTAGCATCTTCGTTCCGAATCCGTTGAAGGGTTCCCGTTTTCACCCGTATAATGCCCGGCACGGGTCGTGTGCCCTCGCGAGCCGCAGCAATCCACATACGGGAAACGACAAAATCCATGCTTGACCGACAAACCACGGCATTGGTCGTTATCGACTTTCAAGAAAGACTCCTGCCCAAGATTCTAGGTCACGAATCCGTCTTGGATCAGGCCATCAAACTCGTGAAATTCTCCCGCGGCCTGGGTATCCCTATCCTGGTTTCCGAACAATACCCAAAGGGCCTTGGCCACACGGTTCCCTCCCTCGCAGCGGAACTCGACGGTATTACGCCCATGGAAAAGACGGCGTTTGGGTGTCTCGGCGATCGCGCCATCGCGGAAGCACTTGCGGCAACCGGCAGGCGGCAGCTTGTTTTGACCGGAATCGAGGCCCACGTTTGCGTAATGCAAACTGCGCTAATGGCGATTGACGAAGGCTATGAAGTCTTCGTGCCGCGCGACGCCGTGGGGTCGCGGTTGCAGCCCGAATACGAGGCCGGGCTTCACCGCCTCGAGCGCGCGGGGGTAGAACTCGTCACGACGGAAATGGCCCTCTTCGAGATTCTTCGGGAGGCGGGAACGCCGGAATTCAAACAAACGCTGCCCCTTATCAAATGAGCTTGCACACGGGGGAACGATTAGGAGTAGGAGTACATTGCCATGCCGCTTGACCTGCAGTTCACGGCCGCTCTGGGGATAGGATTGCTGGCGGCGTGCGGCGCGACCGTCCCCGCAGCCGCGGCCCCGCTGGTTACCGCTTACGACGACGATGGCGCCATTACGGTCGATGGCAAACGCACCGTAATCATCGGCACCTACCATGTTGGGAATCGCCACACCGCTCCGGAACCCGATCAAGCCGCCTACGACGAACTCGCGCAAGCGGGGTTCAACCTGGTACACGGCAATGCGAAGACGCTCGACATGATCCACACCGCAGGATTGATGGCCTGGACCAATGCGGGCACGCTCGATCTAGACACGCGCGAGGAAAGCGCGCAGAAGATACTCGACGCGGTGAATGCCGTTAAGGATCATCCCGCCCTCGCCTTTCTGGAAACGGTCGATGAGCCCGCCTGGACGTGGATGAAAGCCGAGGCGCGCATTCCGGCGGAGGTCTTGATCGAAGCCTATCCCATCATCAAGGGCGCCGATCCCAATCACCTGCTCTATACGAATCACGCGCCCACCAATCTTGTCAAAACCATGCGCGCCTATAACGACGGCACCGATATCGTCGCCATGGACATCTACCCCGTCAATCCCGGCGGACTCAAGCACAGCTATGCGTTGTTTGAAGACGGCTACCAGGGCGACCTCAACAACATTTACATCAGCCAGGTCGGCGAGTATGTAGACAAGATGCGCGAAGTGGCCGGGCCGAACCGTCCGCTGTTCATGGTGCTCCAGGGATTCGCATGGGAGATGCTGCTCGACGAAGCCGAACGGCGCGAAGAGAAGATCCTGTACCCCACTTATGCGCAAAGCCGGTTCATGGCATTCCAATCCTTGATCAAAGGCGCGAATGGAATCATCTATTGGGGCACGGCGTATACGCCGCAACCCTCGCAGTTCTGGACCGACCTGAAACGGGTCGTGCGCGAGGTCGCCGATTTGGCCGAACCCCTGGCGGAACGCAGCTCCAATTTCGCTCTCGAAATCGACTATCATGAATTAGGCCGTTCCGTGGACGATGGCGTTCAATGGCTCGCCAAGGAGCACGACGGCAGCTTGTACCTGTTCACCTGCAACGCCGACAAGAATCCGTGCCGCGCTACGTTGTCCGGCCTCGACGGATGGACCAACTGCACGGTACTGAATGAAAACCGGAACGTGCCGATTGAGAACGGCGCCATCACGGACGACTGGAAGCGGTTCGACGTCCACATCTACCGCTTCAGCAAATAGTCTGCAAGGAAGACGAATTGGTTCACACTTTCGCCTCGGCAACGCGGTTTTCGTGGTTCGAGCATAGGGAGATTAACGTGAGAGCGTTTACCGTACTTGCGTCATTGATGTTGGTTGGCACTGCGCACGCGGAGCTCTGGAATGTCATCACCCCCCCGAATGATCTGAGCGGTTGGACCGTCGTCAGCGGCGACTGGATTGTCGAAGACGGTGTCGTCATCGGCAAAGGAACGGCTGACGAACCCGCGGTGCTCCTGTGGGATCAGACCATCATCGACTTCTCGATGAGCGCGGAGTTCCGGACGCAGAACCCCGCCTCCGGCGGGATCTATTTGCGCGCGCACCAGCTTCCTGCGCTTCCCTTGCCGGAAGGCGTCGATGCCGCGGACGCGCCGCGCGTACTCTATGGCTACCGTCTAGGAATTGACACTACCGGCACAGGCGCTATGGGCAGTTTGACCGATCCCAACGGCGTGGGTTCCGTTTTCGGCGCGCAATCCGCCGCGGTGGAGTCTGTCCGGGCGGACGAGTGGAACGCGGTGACCGCGACCATGAAGGAGAATGGCGTCTCCATCACAGTCAACGACGAAATTGCGTTGACCGGTTCGGATACGGCCTATACAAAGGGCGCGCTCGCACTGGTTGTGAACGCGGCGTCCGAGATCCATTTCCAGAATATCCGCATTCACGATCTGGGCCGCGCGGGAGAATGGCGCGCCTTATTTAACGGCGAGAACTTCGAGGGCTGGGTCGAATGGGGCGAGGAAGAGTGGGCCGTCGAAGACGGCGTCATCGCCGGGCGCAGCGGCCCGAAGCAGTCGGAAGGATACCTGGCCACGGAAGACACGTGGAAAGACTTCCACGTGCGTGGCGTATTCAAGATGCTCGGCGAAGGCAACTACGGCCTCTTCTATCACTCCACCATCGCGTACAACGAAGAGCGGTATCCCGTGATTTCCGGCTTGCAGGGTGAAGTCGCGCCGGGCTATCCCAGTCCCAGCGGCTGGGTGTATGAGAGCTACAAGCGCGGGTGGCTCGTCGAGCCGGACATGACCGACTTCGCCGCGTACGCGCTCAATCCCGGTGACTGGAGCGAGATTGAGATCAAGTCGCAGGGCAATCGCATCATGACCTGGGTCAATGGCGTGCGCGTGCTCGACTGGACCGATCCAGCGCCGAATCTGTCCGAAGGCGCCTTCGCGCTGCAACTGCATACCGGCGGCGCGGCGGGTATTCTCTGGAAAGATCTGTACGTCAAGAAGTAAACCAAGGTTGGTCTTTGAAAGGATAGTATGAGCCCGAAGAAAAAGCAGACGGGACCCAGCGCCTATCAGGTCAAATTCACTGTTCGAGATATCGAACCGCCCATTTGGCGGCGCCTCTTGATCTCCGGTGAAGATACACTTGCCGATCTGCACGACGCAATACAGATCTGCTTTGGGTGGGACAACAGCCACTTGCACGAATTCAATATCGGCAAAAAGCAGTACGGCACCCAGGACGAAGATTGTCCGCCAGAAGTTCTGGATGATGAAGCGTACACTCTCGATCAAATTCTCAAAGGCAAGAAGGCGAAATTCGAGTACGTCTACGATTTCGGCGACAACTGGAGAGTGGATGTCCTCGTCGAAGACGTTCAACCGTTCGACCCCGACCAGGTGTATCCGCTTTGCGTGGACGGTAGCCGGCGCGGTCCCGCGGAAGACAGCGGCGGAGCATGGGGCTACATGTCCAAGCTGGAGGTACTTCGGAATCCCGAAGATTCGGAGTATGAGTTTGTCGTGGAATGGATAGGCGAAGATTGGGATCCCGAGCATTTCGATTTGCAAGAAATTAATGCGGCCCTGCAGGCGGAACCCGAAGACTATGAAATCGACTTCGAGAATTTGAGCGAAGAGGAACGCGACGAAATGCTCGAGTCAATGCTCGATCAAGACCCGTTCCTCGAAGAGCGGGTCGCCCGAATGCACGATCGAATCGCCTCCGTCCACGGCCTTAAGACACCCGAGGCCGTACACGACTTCATCGAAGCGATGGAACCCGAAGAGTTGCGTGACTTCGCCATGAAACACATGGCCAATAATCCAAAGGATGCCGCCTTTGAATATGCGCTCCTCGCCCTGGAAGCGGACGATCCCGCGGAAGCGCTGCAGTTGGCAACCTCGGCGCTCGAACTGGATCCCGAAAACGTCGATGCTCGCATTGCCATGTCGAATGTCGCACTCAGCGAAGGTGACGTGGACCGTGCGATGGCGCATCTCCGGGAAGGGCATGCGGTCGCGGCGTCCGCCCTGGGTGACAAACTGGCCGACTACAGCCTCGACTTCGGAGACTTCGTCGAAACGCGTCCGTATATGCGCGTACTGTACACGCTCGCTAACGCGTTGGTTGCGTCGGATGAAACTGAAGAGGCCGTGGGGTATTTCCGGGAGATGCTCGATCGCGAACCCAACGATTCCATGGGTGCTCGCTACAGCCTGGCGGGCGCCTACCTCGAGTTGAGGCAAATACCAGAGGCTCGCGCGGTAATCCGCGAATACTATACCGACGGCGACCCCATCCTCCCCTGGGCGCACGTGCTGGAGCGGTTCATGGCGGGCAAGAAGAAAGAAGCGGAAGCGGGACTCGAGGAAGCCATCGCTGCGAATCCACTGATGGCCACCAGCCTGTTGGACCCCGAGTCGATTCCCGATCTGGATGAGTCGGACCTGGGACTTACGACCAGGATGACCTTGGCGACTTTTGGAAAAGCCTGGCTTGAGAACGAAAAGGCGATTGAATGGCTCGGGTCCAAAGTCTACGGCAGATGACTGTCCGTGCACCTGCGTCGGTGCGGCCACCAGCGCCTGCGCGCAAAGACGGGGGCGCTTCCCCACGGTTCGCCTTAAACTACGCACCGGCCGCGTCTCGTGAATTCACTGGATAGCACATCGCCGCCTATGAACGCCTCCGCCGGCTGCCCGCGCGAGGACGATCTCGTTACCGCGTCGTCGCCGGTTGACCGAGGCATTTGGCGGCCGCTTACCGTCCAGGCGATTCTGCTTGCGCTCCTTCTCGTCGCCGCGTTTCCGGGCTTTGTGCTCCACGGCGAGCGCATCGCGCCGGGCGATCTGCTGTTTCTGACCCGGCCCTGGGAATTCTACGCGCCGCCGGACTTTGAGCGCCCCGCGAACCCCTTGATGCCTGACGTCGTCACCGCCTTTGTTCCCTACTACGCCCTGACCCGGATGGCTCTCGAGAAAGGCGAATGGCCCCTCTGGAACCATCTCGAATATGGCGGCATGCCGCTCCTGGGAAACGCGCAAAGCGCCGTCTTCTATCCCCCCAGGCTGTTGCACGAGCTGTTCGAATTGCATCTTGCCACGTCCTTCTACATCCTCCTGAAACTCTGGCTCTGCGGCATGACGGCTTTCATCTGCGCGCGCTGCCTCGGATTGAGCCTTGCCGTGTCGCGCTTCTTCTCCATCGCATGGATGCTCGGCGGATTCAACCTACTCTGGAGCTACTGGTCTTTGCCGGACGTGGCGGCCTGGCTCCCGATTCTCTTTCTCGGAACCGAGTGGGTGATCGAGGCCAGGTACCGCAAAGGCATTTTCACCATGGCGATTGGCGGCGCGCTCATGCTCTTGGCGGGCCACCCTGAAACCGCCTTTATCATGGCCGCTGGCGTGGGACAGTATTTCTTTCTTCGCCTTCTGCTCGATCAACGGTGGGGCTATGCATTACTCCGGCCTCTGGCCGCTGCCGGGGCCGCATGGTCACTTGCGTTGTGTTTCTGTGCAGCCCAGTTGCTCCCCTTCATCGAATACCTCGCCCTCAGCTCGACCCTCTACGACCGCGGAACGCACGGTCTGGCCCCGGGCCTGTCGCTGGACGCGGTCGTGGCATTCTTCGCGCCCCGGTTCTACGGCACCTCCGCCGACGGCAACTACTGGGGTGCTCCCGCGCTCAGTTCGAACGCCTACATGATGATCTACCCGGGCATCGCCGTTTGGCTGGGTATATGATGCCTGGCTGCGCGCGGCAAGTTCCCACCGGCCCACCGGCACCGCATATTCTCCCTGCTTGTCGTAAGCCTCTTCGGCATCCTGCTGGCCTTCGACGCGCCTACGATCGGCCGGATCAACGAACTGCCGGTCATCCATTCCATGATCAAGTTTTATCACGTCGCATTTGCCGTCTTTGCATTGCCCCTTGTGAGCGCCCTCGGGATTGATCACTGGTTCTCTCGCCCGCGCAGAGTCAAGGAACTCTGGCCCGCTATCCTGCTCTATACCACGATGGGTATCGTGATGGCTTCGGTTTACGTCTTTTCGCAGGGATACATTCAACGAGTCCACCTCGACGAATACGTGGCCGAGCAGGTGATAATCGCGGCGGCACTTGCCCTCGCCTCGTTGGGAATCGTCGCGGCATACCGGAATTGGAATCGGCCCGCAGTCCTCGTGAATCTTCTTTCGCTTGTGCTGGTCTGCGATTTGCTCCTCGCCGGACGGGGTACCCGGCCGACTCTGGCGCCCGAGTATCTGTATCCGGAAACAAAGCTCACGCAGTTTCTCCAAGGGCTCCCTCCGCCCGCTCGCGTTGCCCTGGGAGATGGTGGGATCGCTTCCGGGCTGATGGTTCCCTACGGCATCGAAGACTGGCTGGGATACGACGGCCTCTACCCGCGCCGAATGACTCGATTCCAAACCGAATTGGGTCAGGATGCGTGGGATTCCGTCGAACCGACGCGTTCGATCGAGTACGTGCTGAACGACCCGCGGTATGCCCCGGTCTTTCCACTCGAAGAGCATCCGGAATACTTTGATCGCCTCACCACACTGGACGGTATCGAGGTGTACCGGAACAAGCGCGCCTTTCACCGCGCATGGCTCGCGCCCCAGGCTCGGGTGATTCCCGACCTGGACGAGATGTTCGACGTGATGCGCGATCCGTCCTTCGACCCTTCGCGCGTCGCCCTGGTCGAGCGGCCTCTGCCAGACGGCCTGGACGCTGCCGGCACCCCCCTCGACCCCACCGAATACGCCAAAGTGATCGATCGCACCACGACTCGCGTTACCATTGAGGTCGAAACGCAGGCCAATCGAGTGCTCACGCTCTCTGACGCGTACTATCCCGGTTGGCAGGCCTCCATCGATGGCGAGCCCACGCCGGTGTTTCCCACATTCTCGGTGTACCGCGGTATCGTCGTGCCGAAAGGGAGGCACACCGTGGATTTCCACTACTGGCCCTGGACCTTCACCGCCGGTCTTACACTCACTGCGGCGACGTGTCTCTTTACGCTTGGTTTCGCACTAAAATCGCAACGCATCGCGACTCGCCGCAGATAGGAGTTTCGTGGTTGGCTACAGAGCGGCCAATGCTCCCGCGCATCGCTCTACATATGCGTTCTGCGTATCCGATCCCTGGCGTCCGGATGCGCCCGACTCCCACGCGGACTTTGCTTCATCCAAACGATCCAGCGTCGCCAAGGCCTGGCCCCTCCAATAGTGCTCTTCCGCCTCTTCCGGTTTCGCCGAACGCCCGACGCCGAGGTTCTCTGGATACGTGAGCGCCGCCTCGAAGTCCTTAAGGGCGCCTTCGGCGTCGCCCGTTTCCAGCCGCTGCTTGCCGCGCTCCAGGTGCGCCCTCGACCAGACGCGCCAGGACTGGTTGTTGTTCTCCCAGTTCGAGAAGTACGAATCATCCAACATCGCGATCGTGTCGTCGTACCGCTTCGCCGCGTTGTACGTTTCCGCCAACAGCACGGTCACGTCGCCGCGCCGCGGACGTTCAAGGGGCATGTTCTCCAACAAGGCGATCGCTTTGTCCCGCTGTTCCAACGCGATCAGAATGCTTGCTGCGTCCCGGTACAGCGTCTGATCCGACGGGAAGGTCGCGATGGCCCGTTCGTACAATTGAAACGCGCGTTCCAGGCCGCCGTCCTTCTTCCAGGCATAGAGTCCCAGGTTCCGGTACGCGACGCTGGGTGCGTTCGGCAGATCCGCGGCTGCCTCCCACGCCTTCACCGCTTCGTCGAGACGGCCCAAACCCGCGTACAAATTGCCCAGGTAGAGATGAGGTCGAGGGTTTTTGACGTCCGCTTCCATTGCGTATCGGAGGACGGATTCGAATTCCAGGTGAGATGGGAATGCATAATGGGGGAACACGGAATTCGCCATGTCCAGATACCGTCCCTCCTCGATCGGCCGGTCGAGCTTGTTCGCAAGGTACGCCATGAGGTACCAGGGAAGCGGCCGATCCCGCATGTCGCTGAGCGGGCCGAGATACTGTACCTGATGCGTGGCCGGAATCGGCTTGCGGTACGCGGCATCCAACAGAGTCAGGGCCTCTTCCGTCAGTCCGAGTCCGTCGAAGAAGAACACCAGGTTCTCCATTTCGAACTCATACCGGCCCATGAACACCTTCATCTCTTCCACGAATTCATCCATCAAATTCGGATACACAAACGCCAGCAGCGCGCTCGGAACAAAATCGAGGGGGTCGCTCATCCGCGCCTTCGCGGCTTCGGTGGCTACCAAGTCGTACTCACCCGCGGCATACAGCGCGGCCAACCGGTGGTCACGCGCCCGCGAATCGGCGGGGTTCAATCCCGCGGCTTGCGCAAAGGCCTTGACCGCATCGGCGTGGATCCCTTGGCGCATCAGGGCGCGGCCGACCAGGTCATAACCGAGCGACCGCTCATCAAGCAAACCAATCACACGGTATCCGCACGACACCGCGTCTTCGGCACGGTTCTGACCCAGCCGCGCCACGCCGAGGTAGTACCAAGACAGGTCGTCCTTTGGATTTCGATCGAGCGCCTGTTCCAGCCGTTCGGCTGCTAAGTCGAACAATCCCGCTTCGAGATCCAACACCGCGAGCGAACGCAATGCAGGAACGAAGTCCGTATCAAACGTCAGCGCTCGCTCGTAGGCCTCCCGCGCGGCGGTGCGGTCGATGCGCTCTTCCGCGGTTACCCCTTCCAACCAGGCTTGTTCGGCTGTGGTGACGGGATCGGGTTCGCCCGGCGGGGGTGGTGTCCTTTCCGGAACTGGCAACGGAGAGACGTACTCAGCAAGCACTTCGCGCTCCGCGGTCTCAATACGTATGGCAACCGGCGATTCCGCCGCGCCGGTCTGAGTCAACACGATCGGCGCGTCGGGCGACAGGTCCACGGTTTCTTCCCGCAGCACAGAGCCGTCGCGGGCTATTACGCATCGCGCGCCGTCAAACTCGCCCGTCGCCAGCACGCGAATCTCCAGGTCGCCGTCTTTGCGATACGTCTGAATCGCCGCGTCCTGCGTTGCATACTCGAATCCGTCTCCCAACCCATGCACGGGATACCACCATTCGCGCCAGGCGACCTCCTCGCGCGGGCCCAGCAGGCCGTAATCCGCCTGCGTGCGCAAGGGTCCGCTCTGCACTTCGATGTACGGCCCGTCCTCGTCGGTCAACGCGGCCTGGCTGGCCGAACCGTCGCCGGATTGTCCCCAGGTCCACGCTTTCTTTCCCGTGACAATCTCGTGGTTGCCGTACTGCACGATGCCGCGGTCCGAGTCCACTTCGTAGGCGCCGAAGAAATCGAAGGCGCATTCGTACGCGAACACGGACGTAGGCTCGTCATAGTTCTTCAACCACGTCAGGTCGCGCCCGTTGTCGACGGGCCATTGAAAGAAGTTCGTACCGCCGTGATCGGTGCCCAAGGTCATGGGGTAGATGAAGCGCGTCCCCGGAACGCAGGGGAACGCCGTGTTGTTCCAGAAGTAGTAGCTGTGCGTGCCGTCGGTCGGATTGTAGATGCGGATCTGCTCGTCCAGATACGCCTTGCCCGGGTGCAGGGTCAACACCACATTCCATCGCGTGTGAAAGTTCATCTCCCGGTAGCCAATCACCAGCGACGCGGAACCATCCTCGTGCGTCTGCGAGACGACGTTCACCGGCGAGAAGCTCGTCACCGTGTGTCCCTGCGGCCCGCGATTCCACTCAATCCCGCCTGAGACCCAGGCGCCGCGCATCGCGATAAGCCCGGGTTTGATCACGTTGTTCAGATGAAACATCTGCTCGTTCGTCGTCTTGTCGAGCACGGAATGAATGCGACCGCCAATCTGGGGAAGACAGGTCACCTTGAGGTACTCATTCTCCAGAAAGATTGCGCGGTACGTCCGCTCTTCTCTCACCGTCGAGAGGTGATCTTGCATGGTGTAGGGGTAGACGATAGATCCTTCCAACTCAAAGATCTTCGGATTCACGTCCGCACCGTAGATGGGATACGTGGGGATCACGATTTCGCCTTCCCACGCTTTCACCGCGCCGTCCCGCGCCGCCGCACTCAACACCAGCCCCGCCGCCATAACCAAACCAAGCACGCCACGCCACCGCCGCATACGTTCAGCCCTCCCATGCGCTACCGCGATATCGATTTCCCCAAGTATGGGCGACTTCCCGCAGGCAATGCGAACTTCACACGAACCGCCTGAGCAATCCGGTCAGTCGGATCAGTCGGATCGGTCCGATCGGTCAGCCTTCCGTATCCAGTCCGTCCGTGTAGGTCCGTGTTCCCTTCCGGTCTCCAGCCTTTGTGCAACACCCCGCGCTAACTGGTTAGAAACCAACCCACGAGGATCACCGGTAAATGCTCCACTGGCTCCAACGCTTCCGCCGCAACGTGCAACCCGCCCCGCGCGCCGAAACCTTCACCACCCGCGAACGCGGCGGAGCACTGTTCCCCGTATCGCTCGCGGAAGACCAGCGTCACTACCAGGGCATTCCCCGCGAGTTTGTCGCCCTTCCCAACGACACGCCCTTCGGTATGCTGCAGGTCTACCGTTTCTTGCGCGATGCGATCCCCGATATCTCGGATGCCGTGTGGACGTGGAAACGCCTTTGTCAGACCGGCTACGACATCGAGATTCATAAGCCGTCGTCAGGCGCTGCGAAAAGCCGCGCGCAACGCCTGCTCCGCGAATTCGACATGCGCGTGAACTCGGGCGACCGGGGCATGGACGGGCTCCTCGATGTTTTCTATACGTCCCTCTTCACCTACGGTGCCGCCGCGGTCGAGATCGTGCTCTCCCAAAGCCGCGAATCCATCTTCGACGTCGTCCCTGTCGACGTTTGGACCGTTCGCTTCCGCCGCGAGAATGGGGTTCTCCTTCCCTACCAAGTCCTCGACGGCGAAGCCATCCCCCTGCCGCCCGAACGGTTCATCTACGTCGGTCTCGATCGCGACGGCACCAATCCCTATGGGCGCTCCATGCTGCGGTCCATCCCCTTCGTCGTAAAGATTCAGCAGCGCCTCCTCGAAGACATGGCGAAGGCCACGCACAACGCCGGCTGGTCCAAACTGCACGTGCAATACACGCCGGACGAACGCGCGCGCGGCGAATCGGCCGAGAACCACGAGAAACGGATCCAGGGCAATTTCGATCTGCTGCGGGATCGGCTATCCGGACTCGAGACCGACCAGAACTTCGTCACCTTCGACAACGTGCGCGTGAACCTCATTCGCGGCGACCAACACGCGCAGATCTTCTACGACAACCACAAGGCCATCGAGGAACAGGTGATCACCGGCATGCACCTCATGCCCATCCTGCTTGGCCGCAACTACGGCACAACGGAGACGTACGGCACGGCCCAGTTCGAAATCATCAACCGCCACGTCGAAGCCGTGAACCGCAGCGTCAAACGCATCCTCGAACGGTTGTACAACTTCGAACTCGCGCTCATGTGGGGATACGCCGAGGCCCGCGTGAAGATGCGCGCCAACCGTACGGTCGACGTGCTCAAGGAAGCCAACGCGCGCCAACGCGAAATCGCGAACGCCATACAGCTCCGCGACGAAGGCTTCCTCTCCCACGACGACGCCGGGAAAACCCTCGGTATTGGATAGGTGTTCTCAATCCGCAATCCGCAATCCGAAGTCCGCAATGGAAAGGGTCATACATGGGGACACTCGTTGGCCCCCTGAATGATTAGTAGTTATTTGCCCACCGGGCTGACGGGTGTCCCCATGTATGCCCCTTGCCTGACAACTGAAACGGAGCAACGCCATGGATCTCGATCCCTTTGTATTCCGCCGCGAAGGCGCATTGGTCGCCGTGCGCGCCCGCACCGGCGACGGCGATCCCGCCGTCGAGGTGAACCGCTTTGCCTTGCGGCCCCTGGAGCCGCAAGAGTTCGCCGTGTTCACGCTAGACCTGTGCCACAACCAGATCGACCGGCACCACAGCCGCTTCCCCGACGACGAACTCGAGAAGATCAGCGCCATGGCGCCGGGCCGTCCTCTCATGGAGCGCCACGACCTGCGCGGTTCTCTGCCGCGCGGCACCTTCTTCCGTTCGCAACTTCACCGGGACGGCAATCGCGTCTCGGTGCGGCCCGACGTGTACGTGTTGCGCACGCAGGACAACGCCGACTTCATCCTCAACATCGAAGGCGGCGTCTATCGCGAGACCTCCATCGGTTTCTCCTTCGAGATGCCGGAGTGTTCGATCTGCGGTAAGGACCTGCGCACCTGCGACCACGTCCCCGGCAAGACCTATGGCGACCATCAGTGCCACTACATCATGCGCAACGTGCTCGAGGTCATCGAAGGCTCGGTCGTGTCGTCGGGATCCCAGGGTACCGGCTTCGTCGCTGCCGAACGCGCCGAACGCGCCCTGCCCCTGGACCAGGCATTGAAACTCGCGCGCGACGCCTACCACGAGCCCATCGAACTGCGCCCAAGATTCTGGTGGTCCCGCGAGTAAACGGTCAGAGGTGCTAATCCCGTCTTCAATTCTTAATTCTTAATTCGTAATTCATAATTGCCAGGAGCCCGGTGATCCAATGACCAACAATGCGACGTCTCCCTGCGAAACACCCCTCAGCGCAAGTCAATGCCCCTTCGGCATGATCTACGAAATCCAGATCAACAACCTCGCCGAAGACATCCGCGATCTGAAGGCCCGCGTGGATCGGCTGGAGGCGACCCTGACCCGAGGCGTCCTGCTCCTCGTCGCCAACCTAGTCGCCGTAGTCATTTCTCTGGGCCAGCAACTGCTCCATGCCTAGACGGCGTGGCGTTCCGCTGCGGCAAAAGGGCAGCTTCCGTGCCCGTCCGTGTAGGTCCGTGTAAGTCCGTGTTCTTTCAATCCGCGATATGACATACGAGGAAATATTCAATGTACTGGTCCCTCACCACCGAACCGCTCGATCCCGCGCAACGCGCCTGCGCCCCCGACGGACGTTACGTCCTTCATCGCCATCGCGACGCCATCGGCGCGCACCTTGATCTGCGCATTGAGACCGGCGATTGCCTCACCGGCTGGCGCATCGACGCGACTGCGTTGGACGGCGAACCCTGGGCCACGGAGAAGGCGCCCCACGACTTGAGCTGGCTGAAACATCCCGGCGACGCCATCTGCCTCGAAGCCGGCACGTACCAATGGCTCGAGTCCACGGAAGATGAACGCGCAATCGCCCTGCACAGCAACGGGGAATCCCGCGTGATTCGCATGCGTCGCGTGGACGGGTTGCCGCCCGCGGCAGTCCGGGATATCCGCCAGGCCCTCGACGAGGGTGGCGTTTACGAACACGACGCCGCGCGTCTCATAACGGACGGCGTCACGGCCCGCACGCGGGCCCTCGAACGCTTCTGCGGTCTCGGACGCGAACTCGACGGGCCGTCCTTCGACGACACCCTTTGGCGAAAGACGCTGGCGCAGTTGTCGTTGGATGAGATTCACGTGCACCTGCGCGCCTACGAGATCCGCTTTGACCGAAAGTACCCGCCCGCGCCGGTGTCGCAGCCCGAGCCGCTCCAGGAAGAGGGCTCGCGTGATCCCCGCCGCGCCATGAACATTCTGCGGGAGCCGGCGTGAATGAGTGCAATCCGCCGCGCAATTGGAATGAAGACAAGCAACCATCCTCATGCCTTATAGGCCGTATATGACTCATAGGACCAATAAGACAGGATGAATGCGGCCAGTTGAATCCCTCTCGCCCAATGCGGGTCCACGAATACCAACGGGCATTCTGAAAGATGTTGTTCGCCACGGGCCCTCGTAAGGAGTGATTGGTCCTATACGTCCTATAGGTCCCATACGTCCTATTCTTCGCGCAATCCGCAATCCGCAATCCACAATCAAAGGAGTTTCCCCATGGCATACGGAGACGTAGGCGGTTCGGTTACCGAACTCGTCATCACCTGCAAAACCCCAGCGGCCGGCACCATCGACATCGCCCCCGGCGACGCCGTCAAACTGACCGGCCCCTATGAAGTGAACAACGCCACCGACGACGAAGACGTCATTTTCGGCGAAGCACTCGCGGCTGCCGACGCGAACGCGATGGCAATCCCCGTGAAGGTTCGCGGGATCAGCATCTTCAGCTATACCGGCTCCGCCCCGGCCGTCGACGGCGAGGCAGGCATTCTCGCCTCGGCCACCGACGGAACCGTGAAAGCGCCCGCGTCCGGTAACGGCGTCGGCATCAACCTCAAAGTGGACGAAGGCGCAAACAAGGTACACGTCCTGCTCTAGATCAACCAACCCCCACACCCCAAATCCCAAACCCTAACCAAGGAAAACCTCTTCATGCCCTACCGCGACGATAACGTCAAAGAGCGCCTCGCGTTTCTGAGCCAGGAGCCGGAACGGCTCCGCCAGACGCGCGGCCACGATTTGTACGACACCCTGGGCGTGCTCGGCCTGACCCACGGCCAGTACTTCCGCGCCCTCGGCACCAACCTCACCGACTACTGCGCCCAGGAATTCGGCATCGACGTCCATCGCATCACCGTCGACCGTTTCTTCCAGAGCGACCCCAACGCAAAATGGCTGTTCCCCGACCTCGTCCGGGAAGCGGTCGTCGCCGGCCTCAAGCGCAAGCCGGTCTACCCCGAATTGATCATCCGCGACGAACCGGTTTCGAGCACGGCTTACGATGTGCCCTATGTGGACGAAGCGCCCGCGGAGGAAGAGTTGCGCACCGTGGCCGAAGGCGCGGCGATCCCCGAATCGGAAATCACCTACGGCGATCGCATCGTTCGCCTCGACAAGAAAGGCCGCGGCGTCGTCGCGTCCTACGAAGTCATCCGCCGCATGTCCGTCGACATGTTGCGCGTCCACCTGCAACGCATCGGCGAACGCCTCGGCCGCAACCTCGACGCGCGCCTGGCCACGGTGCTGGTCAGCGGCGATTCGTCGGGCAGCGGCACCGCGGCCCCCACGGTCAACACCGCTACCGCCGACACGTGGACCTACGCGGACATCGTCAAAGGCTTCATGACCCTGACGCTGGACAAGTACTTCACGCCGACCCACATGCTCGCGAACTCCGCGCTGGCGCAAACCATCCTCGCGCTGAGCGAGTTCAAGGACACGGCGCTGTTCGATTTCGCGAAGTCCGGCAACCTGCCATCGCCCCTCGGCGTGCGGCTCGTACCCATGGTCGATCAGCCCGACGACAAGCTGACGATCCTCGACGCGGGATACGCGGTCCAGAAACTGACGGAACAGGATCTGCTCGTCGAAAACGACAAGCTCATCAACCAGCAGTGGGACCGCACCTATCTCACGGTCGTCACCGACTTCGCCGTGATCTACAAAGACGCCCGCGTCGTGGTGCAGAGCGACTGGACCTAACCCGAAGCGCCTGAGGTGCCATGGGCATCTTACCCATGATTCGAGGTGCCATGGCCTTCCAGGCCATGATTTTCCTTTCTTGGGCATCTTGTCCATGAAACCAGAATTCACGCGAAGAGCGTGATGCACCTCGAAATTCTCACGCCGGAGCACACCGCTCCGGCACAAGCCTGGGGCCTCGCCGCCACCCGAGGCCCCAGGCCTCGCCCAGAGCCGGCCGATACGCCGGCCCGACGCTGAAGGCACCTTCTTGTCCGTGTAGGTCCGTGCCCGTCCGTGTAAGTCCGTGTTCTTATGCCCGGAGGTCGTCCAAATGCCCAACTTCACCACCGAAGCCGATGTCCGCCTCAAGTTCCAACTCAACGACACCGTCGCCGTGCCGCAGGACCTGATCCTCGCCGCCATCGACGACGCGCACCGCAACATCCTCCGCCAGATCGATCCCGACGTGGACACCGAATCGCCGGAGCCAGGGCTTGTCTCCGGCGAGACCTTGCTCGCCGGCGCCTATCTTTTTCGTTCCCTCGCCGCGCACGACGCGTTCGCCCAGAAGAAGGTCTCCATCGGCGGCCAGCGCATCGAAGACGGCAACCGGTTCCGCGCCTTGACCGGCGTGGCGGCGCTCACGGAGTAGCAGGCCTGGTACGTCCTCGAATCCTATCTCCGCGAAGCGCCCGCGCGTATCCCTGCCGATGCAACCGGTTCGACGCCGATTCTTGGGGAGGACTGATTCGTGGCAATTACCTTAGGCACCTATACCTTCGATCCGGCGCACACGACCGTGCGTGAAACGCACCAGGAGATCGGCGGTCGTCGCGAACGCGTGGTCGAAATCGTGGGGCTTGTCGTTGGCGAGTCGACCGTGTCCGCAATCGACGCCGTCTTGGATGCCATCCTCGACGCGGCATCGCCGGAGGATTATTCGGCCGCGCTCTCGATCCGGCCGGGGCGGCAACTGTTCGTGCGCCGCACCGCATTCAAGCGCGAACGATCCAGCGACGCGATGGTGGGCAGCTTCGAACTCGCATTGCACGCGCGCGACCCCTACGAACACTCTCTGATTCCTACTTCGCAGAACTGGTCCATCGCCACCTCCGGCGCAACGTTTCCTGTTGCGGCCGGCGGGAATCACGCGTCCGAACCGGTTATCACCATCACGGCAGAAGGCGACCTTGTGAACCCCGCGATCTCCGACGGCGTGTGGTCCATCGTCTACAACGGCACCGTGCTGGCCGGTTCCGTGCTGGTCTTTGACGGGCCGAACGCCCGCGTCACGCTTGACGGCGCCGACGTAACGCCTTACACGACCGGACTCTTCCCCGAAATCGCTCCCGAAGGCACAACACTCACGTATACCGACGATGCGGCCAGTACGCACGATGCCGAGGCGGTCGTTTCGTATCACGACCGGTGGTGGTAGCCATCGTGAACTACGCCATTGAAATCTATGATATCGAAGGCCGCCGCATTGGCCGCTATACCGACGTGCCCCTGTTGGAGGCCATTCGCAGGCGGCCCGGCGATGCGGATGAAGTGCGCGGACTGCTGCCGGAAGGCCACACCGATCTCAGCCACGGCTACCGTGTGCGTGTGCTCGTTGACGAAAGGCTCTTCTGCGAAGCACCCGTCACCGAGACCGCGCCGCAATGGAGCGAAACCCGGAAACTCATTCTCGACAAGTACGTCACCTTTCGCGAAATCATCGAATTCACCGCGGCGCGCGACCCGCTCGAGGGAAACACGGCCATCTCCCGCGTGTACACGAACCGCAGCATCGACGCCATCGTGAAGGACGCGATTCAGAGCGCGCCAGGACGGATTCACTACACGGTGTCGCATACCGCCTACCCCGGCGGTGCGGAACGGGAGTACCAGAAGTTTTTCACGCGCAAGACTGACAGTAACGAACTTGCGATTGGCGGTATCGATACGGGCCAATGGGTCGGCAGCGATCGCATGGACCTCACGAACGCCTACGCCAAAGACGGCGACACCATCGCGGGCATCGAAGTGGACGGCGCGCCCTGGCCGGACCTGCGGCTCATGCTGATCGACGCGGAAGAGACCTCGAAGAACTCGCACGCCGTTGCGCGACACCCTGAAGTCGCGGACTGGACCACAGACCAATACAACGCCAGCGGCTACAAGCTGAAAGCCGATGCTGCGAAAGCCGCATTACAGTCGCTCATCGATACGAAGGGCATCGATTACATCGAACTCAATCCTCACCGCGATGCCAGCGGCAGTTTCGATGATCGCGTCGATGCGTACGGCCGCTATCTGGGTCTCGTCTTCGGAGGCGGCGAGTGTTTTAACGCCGCGCTCGTCGAGCAGGGGCTTGCCGATGTGTATCTCTACGAAGACGGCAAGTACCTCGTCCCGGAACTGGAGCTGAAAGATTTCATTTCCTACTCGGATGTTAACGAGGACTCCGTTCATGGAGCGCCCGTATCGCTCGTCAATTTCGACGCCTCCGGCGGCGTGCTCGAAGCGTTGACCGCGCTGGCCTACGCGGCGGGCGGGTACATCTGGTCGTTGGACCCGATCCTGCGCGTAACTTTTCGGCCTGCGTCACAGGCGGACCGCGTCTGGTTCTACGATCCGATTCGCGTGGGCGTAGTTCTCGGCTCGGACTCCCGCGATCTGATCAACGCGGTCTACTTCGACGGCAATCCCATTACCGGGACGCTGGAGAAGACCTACTGGGCGAGCGCGAGCATCGACGCCTTTGGCTTTCATGCGCGGTCCCTCGATCACTTCGGTGTCTCCTTGGAAGAGGATGCCGACAAACTCGTCGAAGGTCTGCTCGAAGACGTCGCCTATCCCGAGCCCTCAGGCGAAGTCGAGTTCTACGACGGCTTCGCGGAGGTAAACGTGGGCGATCTGGTCGAGTTCCGTGGCGGCGTGTTGCGCCGATTGGACCGTGGGGTAGAGGGCGAGTGGGGTGATCGCCCCGCGGGACGACTCGTCGCGCGCGTGAAGGAAGTCATCCATCGCTTCTCGGGTTCGCACGTCCACACGCGCGTCCGGCTCACGTCGCCACTGCGATCCGTCCCAGATCCGCTCCGGTTTGCGGTCCGCAGTCAACCCCGCGAGACCGAACTCTTCCAATTCCGCCTCGACGCCGAAGACGTCGGCCTCGACGCCGGGTATCACCTGGATTAGAAGAAATATGGAGTGCGAAGGCTTGCCTTCGCCGTTCTGAAGCAGGATATCCAGGATCCGTACGCGATGAACGCAGAGCAGAGAATTTGAAGTGAATCCAAAGAACATCCCCCTTGATCCCCCTTCGAAGGGGGAATTGTGCATCGCTAGGGTTGCCTGTATGTCCAACGCTACCGGCTCCGGGTAAACCCTGGACGGTTTTTCCAGACACAACGCGAAGCGTTGTGTGGCACTCCCCCTTCGAAGGGGGATCAAGGGGGATGTTCTTCCAATCCGCAGTCCGCAATCCGAAATCCGCAATCTGAGGAACCGAAAGATGGCCATCAAAGGCAAAGCCTACACCAAGACCTCGTGGACCTTCGCCGAACGCCCTGTTGCATCGTCGAAACTGAATTCCTGGGACGACCGCATCGAAGCGGCGCTCGAACTTGTTCACTTTCTGCTCAGCCAGGCCTGGGGCGGCGGCGACGGCGTAATCCGGAAGGCCGCCACCGACGATCTCATGGTGGTCGCGCTGGACGTGCCCGGCATGTCGGTGCGCGTGAAACCGGGGTACGCGTTCATCTCGCGCTATCCGTACCGCCTCGAAGCGGAGACGGCCACGCCGGATGTCACCGCGCCCGCAGCGAACCCGCGGATCGATCTCGTACAAGCGCGACTGGAAACCTGGGACATCAGTATCGTCCCGGGAACCGAAGCGGCGTCCCCCGTAGCCCCGAGTGCATCGGCCAACGCCCTGGCGTTGGCGCAGCTCTACCTGCGCCCCGGCATGACATCCATCAAGAACGCCGATGATAGCGCCAACGGCTACATCATCGACGCGAGAAAGTTTCTGTAGTTCTATGTCTGTCCGTATAGGTCCTTGTTCTGCCTCCGGTCTCTTCGACCTTTGTAGGCCCGTCTGTAACTGTGCAGGTTTGGGTTCTTCCTCCAGCCTCCGGTCCCCAGTCTCCGGCCGCTTCGGTCCGTGTGTGTCCGTGTCGGTCCGTGTCGGTCCGTGTCGGTCCGTGCAAGTCCGTGCAAGTCCGTGTAAGTCCGTGTAAGTCCGTGTAAGTCCGTGTAAGTCCGTGTAAGTC
>BTVY01000015.1:0-21410 GCA_045863335.1 Candidatus Hydrogenedentota bacterium
GCTTGGGAAAGCTACCCGAGCCCGAATTGGTGCACAGATTCTTGTGAGGAGCCACGAAAATATTCTGAGGAGTTACGCGTGAGCAAAAAGAAACGACCCTGAACTAGGCTCAGCGTACTGGCGTTTGGATGGCGTACTCCGCCAGTTTTCGATAGACGGTAGGCCGGCTTACGCCCAGCATCTTCGCCGCCAGCGTAATATTCCCGCCCGCTTTTTCGAGGACTTCGGCGATCCGCTTACGCTCCAGATCCGCCAAGGAAGGCTCGCCCGCCGCGGATGCCTCATGCGCCCGGCCCGTAGGCAGCCGAAGATCCTCCGCCCGAATACAGGCATCGGTGGCCAGGAAACATGCCCGCTCAATGCAGTTCCGCAATTCGCGCACGTTCCCGGGCCAACGCCATCCCATCAGCGCTTTCACGGCATCGGGATGGAACGACCGGACCGTGGGCGACCGTTCTTCCTGCGTCAATCGCAGGAAGTGATCGGCGAGGATGGGGATGTCGTTAGGCCGTTCCCGCAATGGAGGCAACTCCACGGTGAATCCGTTGATTCGGTGGTACAGGTCTGCGCGAAACTGCCCCGCACGGACGGAAGACGCGATGTCCTTGTTGGTGGCCGCTACGACGCGGACGTCGACCTGGACTTCGCGATTTCCCCCGACCCGGTAGAAGGTGCCGTTCTCAATGGCGCGTAGCAGACGCGCCTGGTTCTCGAGACTGAGATCGCCGATCTCATCCAGAAACAACGTTCCGCCCTCCGCCTCTTCCATTCGCCCCAACTTGCGCGACATGGCCCCGGTGAACGCACCTTTTTCGTACCCGAAGAACTCGCTCTCCATCAGGTCCGGCGGGACCGCGGCGCAATTCACCACGACGAACGCCCGCGCGCTGCGGTCCGAATGATCGTGAATCAACCGTGCGGCAAGCTCTTTTCCGGTTCCCGTTTCACCCAGAATGAGAACGGGCATGCCGGAACGCGCCGCTTCTCTGAGTTGCGCCTGTGCCTTGCGAATTTCGGGACTTTCGCCTACCAGCGTCGTCCTGTCCGCCGTTCCGGACCGCAAACGTTCGTTTTCACTGCGAAAGAACTCGATCTGCTCGATCATGTGAAACAAAGGAGCCAATTGCGACGCGACGGCCCGGAGATACGACAATGCCTTGTCATCTCGTTGAAGTACATTGTGAAGGGTACACAACGCGAATACCCCAACCCGCTCCTGTCCGGCCGTCATGGGGACCGCGAGCGCAGTGTAGGGCGAGAAGGGCCCTCTCAATCGAACCGTCAACACATGTTGATCGTGGAATGCGCGCTCGATCAATTCCTGGGGCGGAACTAACTCCAGGGGCGCATCGTCGGCATGACGCTCATAAACCGACAGTTTGCCCCCGCCGACAGACCGGCAGAAGCAAAGGCAACGACAGGGAATCCGCGGTTCCAATTCCCGCCGTACGATGTCAAGCAACTGAGCGATGGAGGACGCATTGCCTACATTTCGGCACATGCGAAAAAGATCCACGTAATCCTCGATCGTGTCGAGCCCTTCCATCGGGGGATTTGCGTCAAGATAGTGTGGCGTATGAGGCACGTCGTCCTCCGGAGATTGGATGGTATCCGGTTCCCCAGCCGTTGCCTCGTCCGCTGGAAGCGTGGCCTCGGCCAGGCTTACCACGAAAATGGTTTTCCCGACGGCAATCTCATCTCCCGCTTGAAGCTTCGCTTCCGTCACGGGCCGGCCATTCAATAACGTGCAGTTGCTGCTTCCTAAATCCTTGACGCACGGAACGCCCCCATCGAGGTGGACGACACAGTGTTGCCGGGAAATCAGCGGATCGGGAATCGTCACGTCGCAACCAAACCCGCGACCAAACACGAGCGGCTGCTCCCCGATTCGCCACGATATCCCACGAATCGTTCCCAATCGTGCTGTTACCCAGAACACGCCGTCCTCCCGACTCCCAGATTGACCGCTCGCCACGCGACGCGGAACACGCCTCTCGACCGACTTATACCATACATGATACAGGTACTTAGCGGCTCCGTCCACCGCCTGCACAGTTTGACTTGCAATCCCGAATTTTGCTACCCTACTCGCTAACCCTTCAGGCGGAGGTTGTCCGGTCGTGAACGTATTTCAGATTCCGCTGCCCGCCGTGACGGACGAGGGACTGGCGATTGACGCGGAGTCACCCGGCGCTGACTTACGCCCGGAAGGCGCCGCCGAATTGCTGCTGGGACCCGTTCACCTGAAGGGTACGCTCTCCAACGATGGCGATGAGTTCATTTTCAACGGCCATCTGGAGACAACGTATTTGGGGCAATGCGACCGATGCCTGGGCCCGGCCGAAACGCCGTTTCGTACGGACGTCCTCTGGGTCTTCGTGCGAGGTACTTCGCCGCAACCTTCTGAAGTGTTTGAGGATGATGAAGAGGACGCCACGCTTGATGACGGCGTCATTCGGGCCTTTTTTGAGGACAACATCCTGGACTTGCGCGGAGCCGCGTGGGAAGAGATCGTTCTGGGCACGCCGCTCAAGCAGTTGTGTTCGGAATCGTGCGCGGGCTTGTGCCCCGTTTGCGGAACGAATTTGAATGAATCCTCGTGTGATTGCCGTACGGCAGAGGATTCGGAAACGTTGGAAAACAAGGGGCTCAAGGGTCTGAAAGACCTCTACCCCGATATGAACCCCGATCGTTTGGAGGACTAACCGTGCCGGTACCAAAGAGAAGAACCGGAAAGACCCGTAAGAACACGCGTCGTTCCCACCATGCGTTGAGCAAGCGCGTTTTCTCGGAATGCCCCAGTTGCGGCGAACGAATTATGCCGCACCGGGTATGCCCGAAATGCGGGCACTATAAGGACCGCCTCGTCGTCAACGTTGAAGGCAGCTAAACCCCTGGGTTGGCGGGAGCCTGCCATGCGAATCGCAATCGATGCCATGGGATCGGATGCAGCGCCGGATCCGGAAATTGAAGGCGCCCTGTCCGCGAGCATATCCAACGACGTGGAGTTGATCCTGGTCGGTGACGAACCGCGCCTAAAAGCCGCTCTCGGAAACCGCGCAAAATCGCGCCGAATCTCCATCGTGCCGGCGGCGGAAGTCATCACCATGGATGAGACGCCCATGTTGGCGGTGCGCAAGAAGAAGGACGCGTCCCTCCTTGTCGCCATGCGCCTCGTCAAGCAGGGTGTGGCCGATGCCTTCTTGAGTGCTGGCAACACCGGCGCCGTAATGCTCGCGGCAAGGACGATCCTGCGCCCCATCAACGGCGTCGCCCGGTCCGCAATCTGTCAGCTCTTGCCCACAATGAAAGGCACCTGCCTCGTGCTCGACTTGGGCGCGAACGTGGACTGCAGCGCCCGTCATCTGTGCGACTTCGCCGAGATGGGTGTCGTGTATTCCCGCGAAGTGCTGGGCAAGAGCAATCCGCGCGTGGGCCTGCTCAATATCGGCGAGGAACAGGCCAAAGGAAACGACCTTGCCAAAACGGTGAACCGGAACCTCAGCGCCGCCCCCCACGTGAATTTCGTCGGCAATGTGGAGCCTAAAGGCATGTACGCCGGGCTCGCCGACGTCGTCGTATGCGACGGATTCGTGGGCAACGTGGTTCTGAAAACCAGTGAAGGCGCCGGGGCATTGATTCGCAGCCTGCTGGCGAAAGAGCTGCGTTCCAGTTGGGTCAGCATGCTCGGCGCGTTGCTAAGCCGGGGTGCCTACAAACGCCTCAAGCGAACCGTCGACCCAAATGAATATGGCGGTGCGCCGCTATTGGGCGTGAACGGAGTGGTCATCATCATGCATGGCGCCTGTTCCGGGCAGGGCGTCGCCCATGCCATTGAACTGGCCTGCACCGCGGTAAAGCACGAGATCAATACACACATCGAGGAAGGCATCGCTGAATTGAGGGCGACAGTGGCCAATCTCGATTCCAATGGCACATCTGCCCGGCACGAAGTGAGCGCCCGCAAGTAAACGGGCATTAATGCTGCACGGGGTTCTGGTCGGGCGCAATCCAACGCGAATGGAAGGGGCATCACGTTGACCGAGTTCAAGGATCGGACAGTTCTAATCACGGGCGGTACCCGGGGTATCGGGCGCGCCTGCGCCGCATTGTTCGCCCGCGAAGGCGCGAACGTCGCCATGTGCGGCCGATCGGCCGCGAGCGCCGAGCACGCAGCCGCGGAAATCAGCGCGGAAACCGGCGGAACGGTTGCCGGATACGAAGCGGACATCGGCAATAGCGATGCCGTGGACGCAATGGTGAAGCAGGTTTCCGAGCGCTTCGGTCCGGTTTATATTCTCGTAAACAACGCGGGCATCACCCGCGACAACCTGCTCATGCGCATGAAACCGGCCGACTGGTCCACGGTGATTGAAACGAACCTGACCGGCGCGTTCAATTGCTGCCGCGCCGTGGCGCGAGACATGGTGAAACAACGCCAAGGGCGCATCATCAACATCTCGTCCATCATCGGCATTCGCGGGCAAGGCGGTCAAACGAACTACGCTGCCGCAAAGGCCGGTCTTATCGGATTCAGCAAATCGCTCGCGCAAGAACTCGCGTCACGCAATATCACGGTGAACGTAGTCGCGCCGGGATATATCGAAACCGACATGACCGCCGTGCTCGGTGACGACGTGAAAACGATGCTGCTGGACAAGATTCCGCTGCGGCGTCAAGGCACCGGTGAAGATATTGCCGCCGCCGTGCGGTACTTTGCGAGCGACGGCGCATCGTATGTAACGGGAGCGGTCCTTCAGGTGGACGGCGGTCTGGCGATGTAGTTGCCCGCGCTGTGGCGCACGATTATAGCGTCTCGGTCGAAATCGCGTAGATATGTACGTCGTGGTACGCGTCGTGGGCAAATAAGGCTTCCCGCAGGGTCCCTTCGCGCGCAAATCCAACGGCTTCGAGAAACGCCTGAAGCTCTTCCTCGTAGGATGCCGCTGGCACCGTCAACCTCCGGATCGACTGCTGGCCGCCGGCTTCCTTCAGAATCGTCCGGAATCCTTTCCGCACGTCGTCCGCCGCGTAGTCGTTGGGCGCGTGCATATACACCCACGCCAGCGCCGTGCCTGGTTCGCGCTCCGGGCGAAGCTTGATAAGCCCGAAGGGCTCCCCGCCTCGCTTTACCAGAATCATCTCCTGGTCAACCCCGCTCGGATGCAACGCGTCCATTTCGCGATCGTACTTGGTGGTGATGAGGACGCCCTTTTCGTTGAACAGGAAATAGGACGCGATGTTCCAATTCTCCCAGTTCATCAGCATTTCCGCGTCAGGTTCTTCGATGGGTTTCACGCCGACCGTCATGCGAAAGGCCGCGCGCACCATTGTGAACAACGACGGCTTGGCGGTGCGCGATAACGTGTTGTATACGCGCGTGAAGTTCACGCCCTCGGACGACAAGACGTTAAACGCGGACACGGCCGACGCCATCCACGCGCGTTGCGCCTCGCACCACGGTTCGTGTGGGGTTCGGTGAGAACCGCTCAGCGCGTGGTGCACGGCCGTGTTACCGCCGCCGCAAAGATTCCGCGCCCAACACCTCCGGCAAACCCCGGTCGTGGTCGCGCCCACCTCATCAAAACGCGCGCGGGCTTGCTCGTCAATCACGCCGTCTTCGAGCGATCCCAGCCGGTAGGCATTGATGCCCAAGAAGCGAAAGCTTGGATAAATCCCGCCGTCAGTATCCACGGCCAGCTCGTTCGTGCCGGAGGGGTCGATTCGGCGGATCGGCGAACCGTCGTAGATCCGGTAAAACAACGGAGCGATTGGATCCAACCGGAAGTATCGTTGCTGAAGCAGCCGGTTCGCGTAATAGACCGCCGTTTCGCGCAACGCGCCCAGCATGGCCTTGGGATCCAAATCGGGATTCGCAATGTAGGCGCCGTCCAGGTCCAGTTCGATTGTCGCAAACCCGGCCTTGTCCAACTCGCGCACAACTTCGCCAAACTCGGGATGATTGGGGCGTACAATAATGCGGCCCGTGACTCCGGCCGAGTCGGGATGAAGAATCTTCGCCAGTTTCGCGAGAGACTCATCGCCCGCCTTGGCCAGCAAGCGGAGATTCGGCAGAATGGCCGAACCTTCCGCGAAATCGAGTTGCAGGTGAATCGTGTGCCCGTCGAACGCCGCGGGAAGTTTCGATGTTCTGACGTCTAAAACGCGAACTGCCGCCGTCGTCTTTTTTCCCGCCATACGGCCGCACTTCACGGCATGCGCGCACAAATCGGCGATCAATTCGGGATTGTGAATGATCTCCTCTTCAAGAAATTCGATGACGATCTCTTTCTGATCCCCCGCCCGCCCGAAGAGTAAGGAAATGGCATCGCGGCCCGCGTCCCGCGCGTTCGTGGATAGCACCGTCGCCCCTTGACCGAACCAGCCTTTCTTCTTCGATACCGCTTCTTCAGTGTCACGCGGCAACCGCACGGAGATCCGCTTCAACCCGCGCTCTTGCTGGATCTCCTTCTGCAGCTCTTCTTTCTTGCGCGGCGGTAGAATCGCCCGCGTGGCGCGCAGCCATTCGAGTTCGCCGATGACTTCCTCGAGCTCCTTCACATCGTGCTTGTCGCCGAGCACATGGTAGATGCGATTCACCGAGGCATAGGGATAGTGCTCGAGCACATCCCAGGAGATCTCGTCGCACTCGAAGCAAAAGCACGTTTCGGGATCGATGGCGAACCGCCGGTCGTTCTCCACAAAACGGTGTAGGGTTTCCTGCGTCATCAATAGGCCCCCAGGGTTCCCTTGTCGCGGCTCCAGTTCTCCATGTATTTGAAACAGGCGATACCCAAGGTGGTCCAGAGCGCAACGTTAATCAAAAGAAACGCGAACGAAGGATGTACGAAGACCTTCATGCCGATCCCCTGAATTAGCACGAGCTTCAGGCAGATGGATGCGTCCGTAATCGGAATGAAATGGGCAAAGCCCATAATGATGGCGGGCAGGTCGTACCAGTCCGGCTTTGCGGCAAAAGCGAGCGCAATCATCCCCATACGAACGAGCAGCGTGGCCTGACCGATCTGCTTGAAGACCAGCGTCAGCCCTCCAACCATGAATCCAAATCCGATCAGGTTTAGATACGTCAGCAACAGCAGCACGAAGGTCGGGAACGGGTCCGCGTGAAGATCGCTGTTCAGCGTCACCGAAACGAACACAAGCATAACCGTCCAGGTCAGAATGCTCACGACGGAGTTGACGAAGGATCGCGCAAGGAAGTTGGTAATCAAGCCGTGGGGACTCATGTAAACCTGTTCCAATTCGCCCGTGCGCGCCATGCCCTGCAAACCCTGGCTGAACATGCCGACGATGCCAAAGGCAAAAATGCCGACAACGAAACCGAGCGCGTTCTCCGTCTGGTCCGTCGCCCATTCTGTATTCACCGTACCGGACCGAAATCCAAAGATGAGCCCGATGAGCATCCCGTAACCCACGATCATGCCCATGAGCGTGGCGAACCAATAACGCCGCATAACGATGAACGCACGGACCAGTTCCGCCTTCATGACGAGGAAAAAGCCCACGGTCAATTCCTTCCTTTCGGCGCGTCGGCCTGGGATTCCGTCAACTGCAGGAAGACGCCTTCCAGATTCTGCTGCCGTTGCGTTACGGTACGGAGCAACAGCCCCTGTGATTGCAGCTGGCCCAGCGTATTGTAAAGCGCGTTGGAACGCTCCGCCTCGTCCGCGGACGTACGCAAAATGAATCCCGGACCGCCGTCGGAGTTGATAGACTCGACACCCATCACGCCGGGTAAGGCCTGGATGGTCTCGAGGTTGGGCGCGCGATCCAGGCGAAATTCGAATCGTTGGTCCGCGAACACGCCGAGCAGTTCCTCCGTCGGCTTGCACGCGACGAGGGCGCCGTCCTTGATGATGCCGATGCGGTCGCACAATTCCTGCGCGGTACCCATATCATGCGTGGTTACCAAGACGCATTTGCCCTGTTCACGCGTCATCTCAATGACCTTGTCTTTGATGGCGCGGCTGCTTTGCACGTCTAATCCAGTCGTCGGTTCGTCAAGCAGCAGCACGGGCGGATCGGTGATGAGCGCGATACAAATCGCCAGTTTCTGCTTCTGTCCGCGCGAGAGGCGCCGCACTTGAATGTCTTTCTTGTCGGTGAGCCCGATAAAGTCCAGCAACCGGTGTGAACGTTCGCGCAAGACCTTGCCTTTCACGTCGCGCAGGTTGCCGAAGTACGCGAGATTCTCGAGCGGCGTCAGCGGCCAGATGCAGGTACGGGTACCCTCAAGAACAACTCCGATGCGCCGCAACACCTGCAGCCGTTTCTTCTCCACGGGAAGGTCGTCGACGAACACCTCGCCGCTGCATGGCTTGACCAACCCGGAGATCATCTTGACCGTCGTCGTCTTGCCCGCGCCGTTGCGACCCAGGAGTCCGAAGATCTCCCCCGAGCGAATCCCAAACGAAACCCGGTCGACGGCGTGAACGGTCTTCTTCCGGTAGATCGGCCGCCGGCCGGTCTCTTCGTTTTTGGAGAAGAAGTGGCGGGTGTAGAACGTCTTGTCGACGTCGCGCAATTCTACGAGATACGGACTGCTCATAGGTTCCCCGGTCGCCCCGGCATGTAGGCCTGTTCGATCGCCTTGGCCGCTTGTTCCTCGTCGCCGAGTTCCTCGATCTTGATGAGGTACTCCAGGTAGGCAATCTCAATATCCCGGAGCGCATGGATAACCATCACCAGGATAAAACTCCCCGTAAAGTGATAGAGGATGCCGAGTAGCAAGGCGAAAACAATGAACTCCAGCGAAATGTGCCAGGTGTTCTCAAAGAAATGCTTATGCACCACAACAAACGCGGCGGCCACGACCACAACCCCTACTCCGGCCGCAGCCGGAGCTGGCATCCACGCAGCCAGAAAAGCAATCAGGATCGTCTGCGCGGCGACACGCCATATCAGTTCCTCCGCGACCGCCACGCCAAGAAAGCGGGTCAGCACCACAGGGCTGTCCATCGTAAAATTCCAGATAGGGCCGAAGTCGAAGAAATGACTCCACGCATCGCGCCAGGAAAGATGGGTGGCCAGCAGGGACAAACCGAAAATAAGGTGCCCGGCGACCAGGCCAATGGCAATGTATACCGGCGAGACGAGCTGGCGAGAAAAGACCCCCTGGTCCCAACCGATGTACGCGGCCAACCAGAACAAGGGACCCTGCATCAACACGTGTATCATGCGCGTGCGGCCCCGTGGCTGTCCTTCCGTTTCCATGGGATTTGTGGCAAGCGAAAATCCAACATGCGCCAGGAGGACGACCATGAAAAGCGATTCGAGTATCACGAAGACACCTCGTCGGCGACGGCCGGCTGTTTCAGATCGGCGATCATCGTTGCGAGGTCGATTCCCTTGAACTTCTTCTTGAACATCTCGCGAAGCTCTTCAAACTCGCTCCGCAACAGGCCGTACCCATAGAGGTCGTACAGTTCGCCATCGCGCGCGACGTGTTGCCGCAATACCAACTCGCGCTTGGCGCCGGAGAGTTCGAAGTTGCGCCAGGATCGGGTATTGAACCCGTAGATGTAGATATTGATGCGATGCATGTTCAGTTCGTGAAAGCAGTACTCGAGCACGCGATAGAAGGCGATCGTCCCGATGAAGCCGTTCCGGCGCTTCTCCGTGAGATACGAATCGATATTGCAGGAGCGGTTGCGCCAACTGATATGAACCACCGAGAAGAGGCCCACCGGCCCCAGCTTCTCCGAATCGGCCATGAAGTAGATTCCGCTGGGCATGGCGTGGTTGGCGGACCGGCCCAGCATGCCGACAATCTGTTCGCGAATCTGCTTCGGCGAACGCGTGGGGTCGCCATACAGAAAACGCTGAAACGCGGGATCTTCCATCCAGGAGACAACCGTATCGAGGTCGTCCCGATCGGCGCGCCGAATGTACACGCTGGATTTAAGCGCCATGAGCAACTCCCGCTGTCGCATTCGAATCGTGGGTTTGGCCGCGTGCGGCGTCGAATTCCGCACGCAGGATGCCATAACCGTACACGTCACAGGGCGAACCATCACGTAGACCGTGCCCCCGCAAGACGACTTCCCTCCGGGCGCCGAGGCATTCGAGGGCTTGATGCGCGGCATCGGTGGTGGAGTCCACCCGCGCGCTGACCCGGTGCAGGTTTAACTCGTCAAAACAATACTCCACCATCGCACGAAAGGCGCTCTGATAGAAGCGCTCGGGTTCAACAACGCCCGCCGCATACACACTGACAGCGCAGGATCGGTTGCGCCAGCTCAGGTCCTGCACGCTGGCAAGTCCGACGGGCCCCCGATCCTCCGCGGCGCACACGAAATGGCCGGCCGTAGACGAGGGCATCGACATGGCGCCACCCAACAGCGCGAGGATGTGCGAACCCATCTGTTGCTTGATGCGATCGTTGTCGCCGTATAGAAAACGCCGAAACGCCGGGTCGCTCAACCAGTCCACGATGACGTCCAGATCGCGCCGTTCAGGCCGTCGAAGCTTCAGCTTCATGCAGCGGCTCCTTCAAGCGTTTGAGACCCTCTTCGCGGAACAAGGTGAGCGATTCGAGGTTGAAATACTGCCCCTTAGTGTACACCATGTCGCGCTGCACGCCGTCGCTCTCGAATCCGCGTGCGGCGAGAAAGGCCCGGTACGCCCGTTCCGAGCTGATGCAGTGGGACTGGAGCTTGTTCATCTTCTTATCGATGAACGCCGTTCGCAGAATGAACTGGAACACCTCTTCCGCAAGATTGGTGGCGTAGTACTCGTCCTTCCCAAAGACCAGGACGATTTCCGCGTAGTCGGACTCCGACTTGGATCCGCGGAGCACGCAACACCCGCAGACCTCGCCGGTCTTGTCCTCCACGGCAAAGAAGGTCCCCATGACGATATCGCGCCGCCCAAGCATCTCTCGCACTTCGTCGATGGTAGGAATCATGACTTCCCGGGAAGGACCAAGCAGAAAGGCACGAGGTACACTGGGGTCGTACAATTGCCACAACGCGAATGCATCGTCGGGCTCAGCCGACCGGATAACAGCATGTTCCCCTGTAATCATGCGGAGGTTCCCTGGTCAGATAATCGATTGGTTGCCGGACGGGTCGCGGTCCCGCTGGCGGACCGTCCGCCCGGGAGGTTTCGCGCGCTTCAGCCGCCCGCACCAGCCCCAACCGCAACACGAAATCATACATTAGGAAAAAAATACCGGGACTTCAACACTTCCGAAGCCCCGGCCAGTAAACTCTTCGTCGCGCTATCCGTCAGGAAGTTGGTGTGACGATCGCATTCTTCTTCGTATACACGTAGTCGAGCCACGTCTGCCACAGCGCATTGTACAGGTCCGCAAGGGCGTCTGCCTTGGCCATCTTACCCGAGGTAATCCCGCGAATGTGCTTCATGAAACCCATCTCCTCCAGGTTATCGGGCGTTCCGCCCCGCGCGGAGAGTCTCCGGCCGCAAAATCGGGCCGCCTCTCGAAACACAAGTCTTCGAAAACATTGGCCATCCGGCACTGCCGGCGCTTATGATTCTGGATTCTTGACCGAGTTGAACTGGGTCAGGGCGCTCAACAAGCCGTCGAAGACGGTGGATGCCGCACCGATAAAGGTGGTCACCAAATCAAAACCCAAGCTCAGAATCGAAAGCAGAAACGACAAGTCGGTCGTCTCGTTGTTCGCAAGCAGCGGAGTCTTGGTAATCGTCGTAACGTGCTTCACAATAGTGTCTCCCGCTCGATGTTCGCAGTCTATACTGCTCTGGGCGCACCCCGTTTGGACCGGGGCCGCAGAGGCCAGCGCGAGTATAGCACCGCTCCAACACAGTGTCAACAGTTTCCCAAACAACCGTCACGCAAGCATTTACAGCGCGTTCCAGTTGGGGGCTCACGCCGCGCGTCTCTCACTATTCTACACGCCGAAACCCGGCACGTTACCGAACCTCGCCCGGCGAGTCCCCTGCTTTATCTATCATGCCTGGACCGCCGGATAAGTTCCCTTTGGCCACCGGTCACGACCCGGAAAGTGCCACGCTGTCGTACCCGTGCGTGTATGCGCCCGGCAAATCCGAGTACCCCATCAGGTCGATGTCGATCACGCGTGCCGCCTCGCGACCTTCGTGGATCGCCCAGACGACCAGCGATTGGCCGCGCCGCGCGTCCCCGGCCGCATAGACCTTTTCCTTGCTGGTCCGGTACGTGCCGTAGTCGGCCTTGATGTTTCCGCGCCCGTCCAATTCGAGGTCGAATTGCTTCGGCAATGCATGTTCCGGATGCACGAATCCGAGCGCCAGGAGTACCAAGTCGCATTCCAGCTTGAACTCGCTGCCCGGAACCTCAATCATCTTCGGCCGGCCGCTGGTGTCGGGCTCGCCCCACTCCAGGCGAACGGCGTTGATGTGCGTTACTCTGCCATCCTTGCCTTCAAAACTCTTGGTCAGGATGCTCCAGTCGCGTTCGCCGCCCTCTTCATGGCTGGAAGAGGTCCGAAGGATCAACGGCCAATTGGGCCACGGGGTCTTTTCGTTAAACCCTTCCGGCGGCTTGGGCAACAGTTCGACGGACCATACGTGCTTGGCGCCCTGCCGCAGGCTCGTCCCGTGGCAGTCGGACCCGGTATCGCCGCCGCCAAGGACTACCACGTTCTTGTCGGTCGCAACGATCTCTTTATTGTTAATTTTCTTGCCGGATACCCGCCGATTCTGCTGCGTCAAAAACTCCATGGCAAAATGAATGCCGTCCAGCTCCCGGCCCGGTATCGGCAGATCCCGCGGCTGGGTGGAGCCGGCGGTAATCAGCACGGCGTCAAACTCGGCTTCGAGTTCCGGACCCGTGACATCTTTTCCAACGAAGCAACTGCACTTGAAGATGACGCCTTCCTCTTCCATCTGGCGGATTCGGCGGCGCACGACCTCCTTGTTCAACTTGAAATCCGGGATCCCGTAGAGCAGCAGACCGCCCGGTTCATCGTCGCGCTCGAACACGGTCACCGTATGACCGGCGCGGTTCAGCTGTTGTGCGGCTGCAAGACCTGCCGGACCGGCTCCCACGACGGCGACTTTCTTTCCGGTGCGCGTCGCGGGCGGCTCGGGCCTGATAAGCCCTTCGTTGAACCCGTGGTCAGCGATGGACCGCTCGATGAGCTTAATCGTCACCGGTGGCTCGATGATCCCGAGTACGCAGGACGCCTCGCACGGAGCTGGGCAAACGCGGCCCGTGAACTCCGGGAAGTTGTTTGTGGAGTGCAAGCGTTCCAGCGCCTCTTCCCACTTCAAGTCTTTGACGAGATCGTTAAAGTCAGGAATGATATTGCCCAGGGGACACCCCGACTGGCAGAAGGGAACGCCGCAGTTCATGCAGCGGTAACCCTGGTCCTGCATCTTCTCGTCGTTGAAGTCCGTCAGAAACTCGTCCCAATGCTTCGTACGCTCTTCTTTCGGCGCGTACGGGGGCAGTTCCCTGCCGTATACCATGAAGCCCTTTTCTTTGTTGGGGCGCATTCGTAAACTCCTCTACACTTCCACCGGCTGTGCGGTTGCTTCCTGCTGCTCCATCTCGCGCAACACGCGGGCGTAGTCGCGAGGCATCACCCGGACAAACTTCACAATGGAAGCGTCCCAATCGGCAAGGATTCGTTTTGCGACCGCGCTGCCGGTGTACTCGACGTGGCGCTCGAGCATGCCGCGAAGATCAGTGATGCTCTTCTCGTTCATGGGTTTGAGATCGACCAGTCCCGGGTTGCAATGCTCCGGGAAGGTCCCGTCTTCGTCAAAAACGAAGGCGATACCGCCGCTCATGCCGGCCGCGAAATTGCGGCCCGTCTTGCCAAGAATGACCGCGCGGCCGCCCGTCATGTACTCGCACCCGTGGTCGCCAACGCCTTCCACAACCGCCCACGCGCCGCTGTTGCGCACACAGAAGCGCTCGCCCGCGATGCCGCGGAAGTAGGCTTCGCCGCCGGTGGCGCCGTACAGCGCCACGTTGCCGATGACGATGTTCGCTTCAGGGACAATGGGGCAATCGGACGGCGGGGTCACAATGATCTTGCCGCCGGACAGTCCTTTGCCGCAGTAGTCATTGGCTTCGCCAACCACATTGAGCGTCACGCCTTTGATCGCGAATGCGCCGAAGCTCTGTCCCGCCGTGCCTTTGCAGTCGATCCACACCGTGTCTTCCGGCAAGGCGCCCGTCTCGAGCCCCACCTTGTGGCGGCGCGTCAGCTCGCTGGAGAGCATGGTTCCGACGGTGCGGTTCACGTTGCGGATCTCGATGGCGATCCGCGTCTTGGCGACATCCTCGCGATTCGCCTTGGGTTCCAGCGAGGCCTTGCACAGCTCGAGCAACTGATTATCGAGCGCTTTGTCGATGCCGTGATCCTGTGTCTGGCTGCAGTACAGGGTCTCGCCTTCCCAAGGCTTCGCCTTGTACAGCACGCGCGACAGATCCAGTTTCTTCGCTTTCCAATGCTCCGGCAGCGGATCGTATTCCAGCATGTCCGCGCGGCCAATCATTTCGTTGACCGTGCGGAATCCGAGTTCTGCCATAATCTCGCGCACTTCTTCCGCGATGAAGAAGCACAGGTTCACCACGTATTCAGGCTTGCCCGCAAACTTCTTCCGCAACTCCGGATCCTGCGTCGCGATGCCGACCGGGCAGGTGTTGAGATGGCACTTGCGCATCATGATGCAGCCCGTGGCGACCAGCGGCAGCGTCGACATGCCGACCTCGTCGGCGCCCAACAGAAACGCGATGGCCACGTCGCGGCCCGTCTTGATCTGGCCGTCGGTCTGCACGCGAATGCGGCTGCGGAGATTGTTCTCCACGAGCACCTGGTGCGTCTCGGACAAACCGAGTTCCCAGGGCAGTCCCGCGTGCTTGATGGAACTCAAGGGCGACGCGCCCGTGCCACCATTGTCGCCGCTGATGAGGACCAGATCCGACTTGCCCTTCGCCACGCCCGCGGCCACCGTGCCCACGCCAACCTCGGAAACGAGTTTGACCGATACCTTACCGTGGACGTTGGCGTTCTTCAGGTCGTGAATGAGCTGCGCCAGATCTTCGATCGAATAAATGTCGTGGTGCGGCGGCGGCGAAATCAATTCCACGCCGGGCGTGGAATAGCGGATGCGCGCAATCTCTGGGAACACCTTGTGTCCCGGAAGCTCGCCGCCTTCCCCGGGCTTTGCGCCCTGCGCCATCTTGATCTGAATCTCGTCCGAGTTGACGAGGTATTCGTTGGTCACCCCGAACCGGCCCGAGGCAACCTGCTTGATCGAGCTGCGCCGCAAATCCCCGTTCTTGTCCGGGACGAATCGCTTGGGATCTTCACCGCCCTCGCCCGTATTGCTGCGGCCGCCGAGGCGGTTCATGGCGATGGCCAGCGTCTCGTGGGCTTCCTTGCTGATGGAGCCGAACGACATGGCGCCCGTGCAGAACCGCTTCACAATCTCGCTCGCGGGTTCAACCTCGTCCACCGGAACCGGCGTACTCTTCTTAAACTTCATGAGCGCGCGCAGGGCCGACAAATTCCGGTTGCGGTTGTTGATCAACTCCGCAAACTGGCGGTATTTCTCCTTGTCGTTCGTCCGGGTTGCGTGCTGGATCGACGCAATGGATTCGGGGTTGTACTGGTGGTACTCCCCGCGCTTGCGCCAACGGTACGAACCGCCCGGATCCAACTCGCGGGGACGCGCATGATTCTTCGGATAGGCCACGGCGTGCCGCATTAGCGCTTCGCGCGCCACGTCGTCCACGTCGATGCCGCCCACGCGGGACGCGGTGCCCGTGAAGCAGCGCTCCACGAGGTCCTTGCTCAAGCCCACGGCTTCAAAGATCTGCGCGCTGCGGTAACTGTGCTGCGTCGAGATCCCGATCTTCGACATGGTCTTCAGCATGGCGCCTTCGATGGCCTTGATGAAATTCTTCTGCGCCTTGCCGGGATACTCTTCGACCAACTCCTCTTTCTCGAGAAGGCTGTCGATGGTCTCGAACGCCAGATACGGATTCACCGCACCCGCGCCATAGCCGGTTAACAGGCAGAAGTGCATCACTTCGCGCGGCTCGCCGGATTCGATGACGAGACCGCAGTCGGTGCGCTTCTGTTCGCGCACGAGATGCTGGTGCACCGCGCCGGTGGCCAGCAAGCTCGGAATCGGGCACATGCTCTCGCTGACGCCGCGATCGGACAGCACCAAAATCGTCGCGCCGCCTTCGAGCGCCTGCATCGCCTCGTCGCAGATTCGGTCAAGCGCCTTGCCGATCGCGGCAGGCCCATCGCCCGCCGGGAACAAGGTCGAAATGACGGAGGTCTTCAAACCCGGCTTGTCGATGTGTTTGATGTAGTCCAACTGCTCGTTGGTGATAATCGGCGATGGGAGGTGCAACTGTTCGCAGTGCTCCGGCGTCTCGTCGAGCAAATTGCGTTCGCGCCCGATATCCGTTTCCAGCGACATGACGATCTCTTCGCGGATCGGGTCGATGGGCGGGTTCGTCACCTGCGCGAACAATTGCTTGAAGTAGTTGAACAGCAGTTGAGGCCGGTTCGAGAGTACGGCCAGCGGCGCGTCGTTGCCCATCGAGCCGAGCGGCTGCTTGCCCGTGCTCGCCATGGGCTCAATGATGATCTCCAAGTCCTCGAGCGTATAACCGAACACCTGCTGGCGCTCCACCAAGGGCACTTCGACCGGCTCGGACTTGCCGTTGGTGGACGGACATTCCGACGGGAGCACGTGGCGATGGGTGTTCAGCCAGGTGCGGTACGGCTGGCGCTTGCACATGGCCTCCTTGATCTCATCGTCGCCCACGATGCGCTGTTCGTTCATGTCAATCAGGAACATGCGGCCCGGTTCGAGCCGGCCTTTCTTGACGATCTTCTCCTGGGGCACATCCAACACGCCCACTTCCGACGCCATCACGACGAAGTCGTCGTCGGTGACCCAGTAGCGGGAAGGACGCAGCCCGTTGCGGTCGAGCACCGCGCCAATCTGGACGCCGTTGGTGAAGGCGATGGACGCCGGTCCATCCCACGGTTCCTGCATACAGGCGTGGTATTCGTAAAACGCCTTCTTCGCATCCGGCATGCTCTCGTGCCCGCTCCACGGCTCGGGAATGAGCATCATCATGGCGTGCGCCGAAGCGCGTCCGCCCAGGTGGAGCAGCTCAAACGTGTTGTCCAGAATCGCCGAGTCGCTGGCGCCCAGGGTATGGATGGGCAACAGTTTCCGCACGTCGTCGCCATACAGGGGGCTGACCAGGTGCGCCTCACGGGACCGCATCATATTGATGTTGCCGCGCAGGGTATTGATCTCGCCGTTGTGGGCCAGGTACCGGAACGGGTGCGCCAGCGGCCACGACGGGAACGTGTTGGTGCTGTACCGCTGGTGAACCAGCGAAATCGCGCTCTCGCAGTCTTCGTCGGACAGGTCGAGATAGTACCGGTCGATCTGCGGCGCCAGCATCAGCCCCTTGTACACGATGGTCCGGGACGACATGCTGGGAACATAAAACTGCGCCTTCGCCTTCACGTCCGACTCCAGGACCGTGCGCTCCACGATTTTGCGAATGACGAAAAGCTTGCGCTCGAAGGCATCCTGATCCAGGCCCTCCGACCGCTTGATAAACACTTGCTGGATAACCGGTTCGCCTTCGCGGGCGATGGTGCCGATGGACGACGAATCGCGCGGCACGTCGCGCCAGCCCAGGACTTCCTGGCCCTCACTGGCCGCGGCCTTCTCGATGATGGCAATGCACTTGGCCCGGTCTTCGGCGTCGTGGGGGAGGAAAATCATGCCCGCCGCATAGGCGCCCAGGTCGGGCAGCACGAACTTGAGCCGCTCCGCTTCCTTCTGGAAAAGCCGGTGCGGCGTCTGGATGAGCATACCCGCGCCGTCACCCGTTTCCGGGTCGCAGCCACAGGCGCCGCGATGCTCCAGATTTTCACAAATCTGAATCCCCTGACGAATGATCGTATGGGTGGCCTTGCCGGTCAGGTTTGCCACGAACCCCACGCCGCACGCGTCGTGCTCGTAAAACGGCTCGTACAAACCACTTCGAGATATACGATTCATGGACAACAGTACCGTCCTTTCTTCAAGCTCTCCGGGGGGAGTCTGCCCGTTTGGGCCCGCGTAAGGCCGGGAAGATACAATGCACCCTGCCTCCCCGGACAAGACTTGCGCCGCGATACTACTCGAAAACGCCTGTTTATGTCAAATCTGGAGCGGTCGAAGCGATAGGTGGAACCACCCGCGAACTGCCGGTTTGCCGAGACCCTTTGAATCGCCGGGCGGCGCCCACTTGCCCCGTCTTATCCACCCGAAGAGGTATGCCTACTATCGGAACCTGCAAGATTTTGGTTTATTCCCCCCTGCACATTTTCGTACTATACGCCCCGGCGGGGCTTTTCTGGATCGATTCATGTTTAGTTTTGTGAATTCGTGCCGCAATCAGGCGCGCACAATTCCACCTATTTCGCCCGCTCCGGAGTTCGTGTCTCAGGGGGAACCTACTATTCCCAGGTTTCGTTCCGTTCCGCCTGGGGCTACAAACCCGTCGCCCGTCCAAAGCGGTACCGGCGGACGTACGTTCGGCTGAGACGGCTTTTGGTCATTTGAATTTAGGTCATTCGAATTTGTTTCGGATTTCGATATTCGGATTTCGGATTTTGGTCGCCACGCCGGCGGCGTGGCGCCGTGGTCTCTAAACGTGGAAAGGATGGGGCATCGTGTCACCGGACGGTATTTTGGTATTTGGCGGGTCGGGAAGCCCGAATCTCACGAAGAGTATCGCCACCTATCTCGGGGTGGACGTCGGACAAAATGAAGTGCTGCGGTTTTCCGAGGGCAACCTCTTCGTCCGGATCCTGGAAAACGTCCGCGGCCGGCGCGTGTACATCGTCCAGTCCACCGCCTTCCCTGCCAACGACAATTTCATGGAACTCCTCTTCTGGATCGACGCCTTCCGCCGGTCCAGCGCCGAGAAGATCACCGTCGTCATGCCCTACTTCAGCTACGCCAAGGGCGACAAAAAAGACGAGCCCCGGGTCTCCATCCGCGCGCGGGTCTGCGCCGACGCTATCGAAGCGGCCGGGGCCGACCGCGTGGTCACCCTCGACCTCCACGCCCCCCAGATCCAGGGCTTCTTCCGCATCCCCGTCGACGACCTCTACGCCTTGCCCGTCCTCGGCAAGGCGATCCAGTCCAAGAAACTCGAAGACCTCATCGTCGTCTCCCCCGACGCCGGTTTCGTCAAACAGGCCCGGCGCTACGCGTCCTTCCTGAACGTCTCCCTCGCCATCGGCGACAAAGAACGCGCCGCCCACGACGAGAACGCCGAAGTCATGCAGATCATCGGCGACGTGGAAGGCAAGACCGCCCTCGTCGTCGACGACTTCACCATTTCCGGCGGGACCCTCGTCGAGATCGCCGAAAAACTCGTCGAGCGCGGCGCCAAATCCGTCTACGCCGCCGTCACCCACGGCGTCCTCTCCCCCGGCGCCCGCGAAAAGATCGACCAAAGCCCCATCGAAAAACTGCTCGTCACCGACAGCATCGAGACCCAACCCGGCCCCCTGCCCGAAAAGGTCGAAGTCGTCTCCGTAGCCCCCCTCCTCGGCGAAGCCATCCGCCGCATCCACAACCGCGAAAGCGTCAGCGTCCTCTTCCCCGACTGAGGAAAGGCCTGCTCCCGGATTGAGGCGATGCCCCTTCCCCGACTGAGGAAAAGCCGCATCCCCAAACCCCGTGCACGCACCAAAACCGTCACCCCCGCGCAGGCGGGGGCCCATCTTAATTCCCCAACGGAGCATGGGCGTCCCGCCCGTGTACTCTTCCTCCACGATCCACGATCCCCCATTCCGCAATCCGCAATCATCAGCTATCCAAATTGTCAGAATCGCCTTCGCATGATATCCTTCGGCTCGCCTGTGAGCATCCACACCGCAATCCTCTAGCATTTCTTGTAGTCACACGGCAAGGAGAACTGGGCGCCAAGTATGAGCAAGCAAGCTATCTCGAAACAGCGGATTGCGGAGCAGCCGGACCCCCTCTTCGACCGCATCGTCACGATTCTCGAGGAAGCACGCGGCAGCGTGGTCCGCGCAGTTAACACGCAGATGGTGACGGCCTATTGGCTGATCGGACGCGAGATCGTGGAAGCCCTGCAAGGCGGGGAGGACCGGGCGGAATATGGCAAACAGGTGGTCGAGAATCTATCCGAGCGGCTGACGGAGCGGTATGGAAAAGGCTTCTCAGAAGTGAGTTTGCAGCGCTTCCGAAAGTTCTATCTCGTTTACAAAGAACGCCTTGCAATTCCGTCCCCGCCGGGGACGGAATCTGAGTCAAAACCAATTCCGTCCCCAATAGGGACGAATTCGGCAGTCGCGGAAAAACCCCACCCGGCGGGTGGGGAATTCGACAGCGGCAACGCAATTCCCTCCCCGCCAGGAAGAGAATTGGCGGTCTCTCGAAAAAGTCACCCGCCGGGTAGCGAAACACAAACCTTCTCGCCGCAACTTTCCTGGTCCCACTACCGGGCGCTGATGCGGGTAGAAGACCCGGCCGCGCGGGAGTTCTACGAGCGCGAGGCCGCCGAATGCGGCTGGAGCAAGGCCCAGCTCGAACGGCAGATTCAGTCCTCCTACTACCAGCGCATCCTGGCCAATCGCGGCGAGGCCGGACTGGCCGCGCCAGAGCGCGAGCGCCTGCCCGGCGAACCGATCAACGCCGGCCACGTCCTCAAGTCGCCCTACGTGCTGGAGTTCCTCGGCCTGCCCGACGCGCCCGAACTGCACGAGAGCGCCTTCGAACAGGCGATCATCGACAACCTGCAATCCTTCCTGCTGGAGTTGGGAAAAGGCTTCTCCTTCGTCGCCCGCCAGAAGCACATCCGACTTGACGACGACGACTTCTACGTAGACCTCGTATTCTACAACTTCATCTTGAAGTGCTTTCTGCTGATTGACCTGAAGATCGGCAAGTTAACCCACCGCGACGTGGGACAGATGGACGGCTATGTCCGTCTCTTCGAGGACCGTTTCAAACTGCCCGGCGACAATCCCACCATCGGCCTGATTCTGTGTTCCGACAAAGGCGAAGCCGTGGCGAAGTATTCCGTGCTGAGCGAAGGCCGCCAGATCTTCGCCTCCAAATACCTGCAATTCCTACCCAGCGAAGAAGAACTGCGGATCGAAATCCAGAAGGAGCGCAAATTGATCGAGGCGGCTTTGGAGGAAGAGAAAAACACCGGCTAACCAATTCCCCCGCCCGCGTACCAAGGAGCACGGGCGTCCCGCCCGTGTGCACTTCCTCGACGCCCCCACCCCCATTCCGCATTCATCACTCATCATTCCGCATTCATCATTCATCACTCCCCATTCCGCATTCCCCAGTCCCCAGTCCGCAATCCCCAGTCCGCAATCCGCATTCCGCAT
>BTVY01000015.1:21510-133517 GCA_045863335.1 Candidatus Hydrogenedentota bacterium
TCCGCATTCCGCATTCCGCAATCCGCAATCCGCAATCCGCAATCCGCAATCCGCATTCCGCATTCCGCATTCCGCAATCCGCAATCCGCAATCCGCAATCCGCAATCCGCAATCCCCATTCCGCAATCCCCATTCCGCAATCCGCAATCCGCAATCCGCAATCCGCAATCCGCAATCCGCAATCCCCAGTCCGCAATCCCCATTCCGCAATCCGCAATAAAAAAGCGCCCCACTGGGAGGCGCAATAGGTCGCTCCGTAGAGCGTTGCCTGCGGACTGAAAGTCCTTACTGTGATTTGTCGCCGCTCTTTGCAAGGACATGGGTGCCGCGCGATACTCGCCGCCGCAATCGGTTAGTTTCAGCAGTGCTGTCGGCCAGCTTCTACTCCGCGATTAGTTGGCCCGTAAAGGCGCGGGAGAGCAGGACTGAAAAAGCACGTTCCGAGAGATGAAGTGCAGCTGTGGACTGGTTCACCACCTTGTCCCATTGTTCAACCCTCATGAGAAATCTTCTTTGCATTTCCATTGGTGGAAGAGGGAAGGGAAAATGTTTCACCTGGCTTGAATTAATGGATGCTAAGTTGCTGGTTCTCTTCGCCGCCCTAAAGAAATAAGACTTGGCGTAAGAGGTTCTAAGAGTAGCCGCAAGAAACTCTGGCAGAATACGGCTCTGATCAGGCCTCACTCGAAAAACGTGATTCTGATGAATACATCCATTGACTTGTCCTCTCCAGATGCATCCTCGCCCCAACTTATCAGGATCGCCTCCCTCGGTCATTAATATGTCGCCATCTTCCAGATGGTATTTTTCTAAATCTGCCGGAAGAACGGATATCTCCTTTACCTCGGATAAATCCAGAAAACCATCCTGAACATTGGCAACCCGCAAGTAGGGAACTAAGATCGTTTCCTTCCCATGTAGTCTTCTCCCTTTTGTAACCCCGGAGCGGATAGCGGCAACTTCCTCCAATGCCACCGATTGGAATGTAGTTCTTTCTGGTTCAAGCTCGCCAAACAGGCTGTGAAAAGCAGCTGGCAGGATTCGGTCGGCGAGGCGGCGGGCCTCGGCCCGTTTGCGCCGGATCGCGTCCGCCTGACGCAACACCTCCACAATCCGCTCCTGCTCCGACAACGGCGGAAGGGGGATATCTACTCCTGCGATATCAGGCAAGCGAAGAGATGGATAGTTATTCCTCGGGGCAATATCCCTGGCGTCAACAGTCAACAAAAAGAAATAGAGATAATCGGGGATTGCCGACTCCTTCGCTACAATCGTCGCCAAATGCGAAGAGACATAGGCGGGACAACCCAACATTGCGCGATGGTTTAGAAATGTAGATGCCCCGCTCTTTGGAACAAGTATTGTGGACTCCGGCCAAAGTCGCAGAGTCTTAGTTTGGATGGCATGGTCGTTCAACCTGTCCGTGGTTTCGGTTAGGCAAGGCGTCTTGCCTTCTCGACCCACGTCCTGCGTCCGGACGAAAGGATAGACGCCATCATTAAAGAACTCATTGCCTTGAGGCGCGGAGTTCCCCGCGCCTATCTGCGCGACATCCCTATCTCCGAGCTTCGCCCAGCGCCACCCCTTCGGCAATTTCTTGCGTCCGGTCATCGTCCGGCCTCCTTGCCGATGACGTTCTCGGCGCAGGCGAAGAACTTGCGGAAGCGGTCAACGTCGAGTTCGTGGGCGTTCTGCGCCTCGGCTTTCCACAGCCGCGCGCCGTCGAGTTCGAGCAAGGGCATCACCGGCTTGAACGGCGCGAGATAGCGCCGCAGGATTTCCTGCCGCTTCTTGTGCGTGGCCATCTGGCCGTTGCCGCCGAGGGCGTTGACTTCGGCCTCGGCGTCGAGCCGGGAGGTATTGACCATGATGAACGGGAAGGCGGCTTCGTATCCCTCCGGTTTCTGGACGCCCAGTTCGATAAACTGTTTGACGCGACGGACGAACTCGCCGGGGGCGGGTTCGCTCCATTCGCATTTCTTCTGTGGTAAATGCTTAGCCCAGTCCGGCGGCGTGGGGGTGAGCCAAGGGCGGCCTGTGGGCAGGATGCGCAAGGCATGAACCTGTTGCGCTCCGTTTGCTCCCTGTGCCCGTCCGATCACGGCGCACGGCCCCTTGACCAGCGCGGAAAGCAGCATGGCGTTGGAGACAAAGGCGTCGGCGTTCAAGCCATCCTGCAGAACCATCCAATCCTGGCTGGGATCGCGCCAGAAGGTCAGGTCGAGGCGTTGTGGCGGACTGTTGGGGATCGATGCCGTGACCGTCGGGAAGAAACATGCGTTGAACTCATCCTCCAGCCAATCGAGCGCCAATTCCTTGAGATACAGCGCCTTGACGGTCTGCGGCATCCGGGTCAGTTGCTCGTCGTTGGTGATGAAGAGCAATGAACGCGTTTCCCCGGCGGTCGCCATTTCCACGGCGTCGGGCGTCTTGACGGGCGGACGGGCGGCATTGTTGACGTTCGACGCGCGGCGGATTCCTGCGGCCTGAATGCCGATATTATCGTCCACAGGAACAAGATCGAAGTATTGCCGGACGGCGGAGAGCATGGCGGAATGATCGGACGGGTCCACACGGGCGAGCAGTTCGGCGAGCGTCATGGAACTGGTGAAGAGGCGCACGTCGCCCGCGTCCTTGGCTTCGAAGACCGGGCGGAGGCTCTCAGCCCACGGCCATTCGCCCTTGAAGTAATAGAGCAGGCAATTGGTATCGAGACAGATCAGATTGCCAGGAGCGAGCGCGGATAGGAGAGCGGCCTGAGCGGTCGAGGTCATGCTTCGGCCCCCTCGGCGTCGGAGTCATCGGAGAACTTGAACGCGCCCTTCAGCCCGGCGGCGGTCTTGGGGACGGAAATCATGTCGAGCAATTCCTCCAAGTCGCTCTGGATCTCGCGTTCGAGGTCGAGCAGGCGGTTGATGAGGACTTCGGGCGGCTCGTACTCCTGCGCCTCGGCCTGATGCGGGCAGTAGCGCCCGGCGGTGAGGTTGTAGTTGCTGTTGCGGATCTCGTCGAGCGAGGCCCACCAGGACTTTTTGCTTTCGGCCTCCGTGGCGGCGTCGGGCTTGAGGCTGGGAACACCCTTGGCGAAGCGGTAGGGGAACCGTTCGGTCATGTCCTGCAAGTCGCCGTTGCGTTCCGAGCCATCGGGATTGAACCAGTCGGCCAGCAGGCGGCGCGTCGCGCCCAGGTCCTTGCCGTCGCTCTCGACTTGGTAGAACCAGACGCGCTGGGGCTTCTCCTCGTCCTTCTTCTTCGGGCGGCGGATGACCACGACGGAGGTGTTCGCGCCGCTGTAGGGATTGAAGACGCCGTTGGGCAGAGAGATTACGGCGAGCGTCTGGTAATGCTCGACCATCCGCTTGCAGATGGCGCGCAAGACCTTTTGAGAGCCGAACAGCATCCCTTCCTTGATGACGAAGGCGGCGCGTCCGCCGGGCTTGAGAGCGTTGAGCATGTGCTGGGTGAAAAGCGCTTCGTAGAGCTTGATGTGATGCTCGAAATGTGCGGTGCGCTCCTGCGCCGTCGGGCCGAAAGGCGGATTCGCGAGGACCACGTCGTAAAGACCGCGCCGAGTTTGCTGCGCCTGGCTGGACAGGCTGTCGGCTTCCTCCATGTGCGTTGAGCCGTCGCCGTGAAGGATCATGTTCATCAGGCCGAGTTTGTACACGTCGGGCGCTTTCTCGACGGCGAAGAGGTGCTGCTCTTTGAGTTCCCGCGTGGCGCGTTCGCGCTGGGCGAAATCGCGGACGGTTGCATTGATCTTGTCCTGGACATACTCGAAAGTGCGGACGATGAATCCGGCCGTACCGCAGGCAGGATCGTAGATGGATTCGCCGCGCGCAGGATCGATCACCTGCACCATACGGTCAATAACGTGGCGCGGCGTGAAATACTGGCCGTATTGCTTCTGTTCGCCCAGCTTGTTGACGACGAACTCGTAGGCGCGGCCAAGGTAGTCCCACTTGCCGCCGCTGCTTTCCTGAATCCTGACATCGAGAAGTCTTTTGCATAGTTCCCGGATGGTGGGATCGTAGCGAACGCGAAGTGAGTGGTTGCGGAAGAGTTTTCGAAACAAGTGCAAATCACGGGTGAGGGGCTGTTTGATTCGATTGATATCGACTGCCCCATCCGAAGCCGCCGGCTTCTTGTCCGGAAGCCGCCAATATGGCGCCGCCTCTTCTCGCGCGCACAGCCCAGAGAAGTCGTCACCTTCGTTTAGTGGTTCTACAACATCGCCGATCTTGGCAAGGCCGGAGAAGAGATTCTGCACGAAGGCTACGAGCGATTCGCATCTGTGTTCCTTGCAGAATTGTTCGGGACTGGTCGACACCATCTCAGTTGCCCATGAGTAGAAGCGCATCTCCTTTGGCAGATAGGGAACGTATGGACCTTTTCCAAGCTCTTCGAGCGCCTTTTCCTCGGCGCTCTCGCGTTCGTCCCATAGTTTCAGGAAGAAGAAATAGGAGAATTCCTCGAGGTATTCCGTCGTCTTGAGCGTGTCGTCGCGAAAGACATTTGCGATGCGCCAGAGTTCTTCTCCGAACGAATTGAAGTCAAGCGTCTTTGCCATTGTCGGGCATCTCCTCGTCGGGCGGATTCAGAATCGTCATGGCATCATCGGCAAGGGCAATAAACTCCTTAAGGGAGCCAAACAGGGCCTTGACCCTGGCGATCCCCCCTTGCCCGTCGAGCCACTGCGAGCGAAGCAATTGCTCGGGAGTTATTTCGGGGTTGGCGTGGCGGAAGTCACAAAGCATCTGCACGAGTTCGCGCTGCTCGCGAATCAGGTCTTTGTCCAACGCCCAGCGCTCGAAAAGCCGGCGGCGGCCTATCAAGTCGAAATCCGCTTCCCCTAACGCAACGGCGACAAAGTCCTCAATGTCACCTTCCGGCTCGCCATAAAGATCGCGCAAAGTATGAACATCGAAGCCCATTGTGGCAAGAAAAGAATGATCCATCGGCGCATCGCTTTTGAAGTACCGCCAGGAATAGACCGTTTGAACGAAGCGTTCACGTAGGCCGTCGCGGGACAAGACTTTGCGGAGTTGCCCTTCGATCTGACGGCGCAGGTCTTCGAGCATGGCAGGTGCGAGCACTTCGGAACTTTCGAGCGTGACGGGAACGTCGAGGATCACCATTTCCTGCGGCTCCGGCGGCTCCGGTTCCTCCTCGCCGCCGACGGGTGGTTCGCCGCCTTCTCCGCCGCCACCGCGCTCACGGTCGATAATGACTTCCTCTTCCTGTTCGATTGGTTCCTCGGTGACGCCGGGGGTTTCGTTGGTGACGATCTCCGCGGCGTCTTCGAGTCGGGTAATGTCGACGAAGTCCACCAGCTTGTAGAAGTCCTTGCCTGTCTCGCGGCACTTCCGCGTGCCGCGCCCCTTCATCTGAACGTAGAGGATCTTCGATTTCGTGGGGCGGGCCATCAGGATGGCTTCCACGTCGGGTGCGTCGATGCCTGTGTCGAGCATTCCGACCCCAATGGCGATTTTGATGTCGCCGCCGATGCGCTGGAACTCCTCGATCTTGTCGCGGGCGTCTTTCAGTTCGTTGTGAATGGCGACTATGAAATCCTCCGCCGTAGCATCAGTCGGCGGGAGGTGATGAAGCTCGTTGTAGCGATTAATTAGCGCGTAGCGTAAGTTAACGGCGTGACGAATGCTGGCGGCAAAAACGATGGTCTTCACGGGATCGCGGCGGCCAATGACCTCGAAATACTTCTCGGCGATCATGGCGTTGCGCTTGGGCACGTCCACAGCGCGACCCAACTGTTCTGGTTCAAAGTCAAAACCCATGTCATGAACACCGTGCAAATCGACGTTCGTGTGAAACTTGAAGTGGTGACACTGGGAGAGAATCCCGTCCTTTTCGCCCTGACGAATCGAGTAGCGGAATATAGGGCCTTGGTATTGGCCCTTGTCGCAGAAGTAGCGGTCCGTGCTTTGCGTTTCCTTGTCGGCGGGCGTCGCCGTGAGCCCAAGGCGAATCGCTCCGCCTTCGGCGAAGTGTTCCAGGACGCCATGCCAGTCCCCGTAGTAAGAACGGTGGCATTCATCCAGGAAAACCAGTTGGAAATGATCGGACTTGTAGATCTCGTACTTCTTGCGGACGGCGAGATGCTGGACCGTGGTCACGAGAATATCAGCGAACTTATCTTCGCGCTCGCCGGTGGCCCTACGGACAGTGAGGGCATCGCCCATCTGGTCCTTGAAGGCGCGCTCGGTTTGGCCCGCGAGGGCGTCGCGATCCACGAGAAACAAGGCGCGCTGGATCAGGCCGAGCGACCAGAGTTTCGCAATAATGCCTGCGGCGGTGATGGTCTTGCCGGTGCCGGTCGCCATTTGCAGGTACATCCGTTTGCGCCCCGCCTGCACGGCGGAAAGGACTTGCGATACGGCGACGCGCTGATAGTCTCGCAAATTGCCGAGGAGAATGTCGGCCTGGGGGCGGAAGAGTTCGTTGAATTCGCCCGGCGTGGGGAACTGCTTGATGCGTTCGGGTAGCGTGTTGGCTTTGAGGTTCTGGCGCAGGAACATCGCGCCGTCGCTGGCGAAGAGCAAGGGTACGTCATGGCCGGTGTTGCGCTTGTATGCGCGCGCATAACCCTTGGCTTGTTCGAGGGCAGCCCAAAGGTCGCGGCCCGGCTTCTTGGCTTCGAGGATGGCCGCAGGCTTGCCGTCATGCAGAAAAACCCGGTCGGCCTCTTCTCCGTCCAGTTGCTCGCGCCAGCGCTTGCGGGTGACGGTGAAATCAGCTATGTCCCACCCCCTAGCGCGCAGATGCTCCTCCATCAGCACTTCCGCTTCATCTTCATTCATTATCGGCATCGGAGTCCCCCTTGGGCGTATCCTTTCTCGGAGTACGCGACGGAGAGGCGGATAACAACCGGATCGTGCCAGCTACGTTCATCAAAATGCGGCTTTCGCATACTGCAGAAAGACCTCGATCAGCCAAGCCGCTTTGTGTCGGGACGCGATGTACCCGTATTCCGTCATTTATCCACTTGCTCCCCAAACCCGATACGACAGATGATACTAGATATAATCGTTTACGGCAATCTGGCAAGACTGTAACCGTTTGTTAGGCAGGAAATCGGCCTCCCGCCTTTTTCCCGATGCAACACCCCGCGCAATGGCTATAGGGAGAACTGTGCCCATGAACGCCTGCACCCCACCCGTCCGCCAACGTGGACGCGACCCTCGCGCGCGTCTCCGCGAAGCGTCCGCCCTGGCCCCGGAACCCGGGGACCGCCCGTCATGCACGGCAAAGATGGATCCCCGCCTGCGCGGGGATGACGGCTTTGGCCGCGGCCGCAGGTCATTTCGTGTCCGTCCACGTCTTCTTCACGCGCGGCTCGGGATGAAATCGGTGAGAATCGGTGTAATCGGACTTCAGGCACCGGTGTTCCTCCGCAGCCATCTGCGGTATCTACGGACACAAACCGGACACGATATGGTTACACGGTATCCGCCAGCCTGCATCCAACCCAATTCCCGACAATACATATGGTTACAAGAAAATCATGCCATTCATCATTCATCATTCCGCATTCGTCACTTCCTCCCCTACCCCCCTTGAACCGTCAAAACAAAAACGGGGTGCACCCGGTCCATCAGGCACAGATTCCAAACCCAAAACCCCAGACTAGCCATATCGCGTATGTGGTTACAGGAGAACAAGAATCAAAATCCAGAATCCAGAATCCGCAATCCGCAATCCGCAATCCGCAATCCGCAATCCGCAATCGAAACGCCTCCGGCCTCCAGTCTCCGGCCTCGAGACCCCCTTGAATCGTCAAAACGAAATGGGGGTGCACCCCCCTGCAAACGGAGACCCCTCGATGTCCCGGACCCCCGGAAAAAGAAGAACCGCGCGGCGAAGGTTAATTCCGCCGCGCGGTTCGTGCAATCCGTGTCGCGCGTGTCTTTACGCGAAGAGCGGTGCGAGCACCAGCGCAATCACGCACATGAGTTTGATGAGGATGTTGATGGACGGGCCGACGGTGTCTTTCAAGGGATCGCCGACGGTGTCGCCCACGACGGCCGCCTTGTGGGCCTCGGAGTTTTTGCCGCCGAAGTTGCCTTCTTCGATGTACTTCTTGGCGTTGTCCATGGCGCCGCCGCTGTTGGCGGTCTGGATGCCGAGCATGACGCCGGTGGCAATGGCGCCGACCAGCATGCCCGCGAGGCCTTCGGCGCCGAGCGCAAACCCGACGATGATCGGGAAGGTGATGGCGAGGCCGCCGGGAAGGAGCATGCCGTTGATGGCGCCCTTCGTGGCGATGTCCACACAGGTGACGCTATCGGGGAACACGCCTTCCTTGCCTTCCTTGAGGCCGGGGATCTCCCGGAACTGGCGGCGCACTTCCTGGATCATCTTGTCCGCGCAGACGCCCACGGCGCGGAACAGCATGGACGAGAAGAAGAAGGGCATCATCGCGCCGATCAGGACGCCGGCGAGAATCATCGGGTCGGCGATGTTCAAGACCAACTCATCGAGGCCGCGCGCGTGCTGGATGCTCAGGATGAAGGCGCTCAGCAGGCCGATGGCCGCGAAGGCTGCCGAACCGATGGCGAAGCCTTTCCCGATGGCGGCGGTGGTGTTGCCGACCGCGTCGAGGTTGTCCGTGATTTTGCGGACCTTCGGATCGAGGTGGGCCATCTCGGCGATGCCGCCCGCATTGTCCGCGATCGGGCCGTAGGCATCGACCGCGAGCACCATGCCGGTGGTGGCGAGCATGCCCAGGGCCGCAAGCGAGACGCCGTAGACGCCCGCAAAGTGGAAGCTGACAACGACGGCGATGGCCAGCACGAGGACCGGGAGGAAGGTGCTCTGCATGCCGACGGCGGTGCCGTCGGTCACGGCGATGGCGGGGCCGGTCTGGCAGCGTTCGGCCAGCTTCCGGACCGGGCTGTATTTGCCCGAGGTGAAGTATTCACTGACGAACCCGACGACCGCGCCGGAGAGCACGCCGACGACGCTGGCGATGGCGGGGCCGTACTGGCCGTAGTCGGCGCCGGAGAGGTTGAAGCCCGTGCCTTTGAAATAGGCGTAGGCGAAGGTGCCGATGATGGTAAGCCCGGCGGCGATATAGGTGCCGTTCATGAGCGCGCCCTGCGGGTTGTTTTTCGCGAAAAGCTTCACGTACATGACGCCGATGATGGAGGCGACAATGCCGATGGCTGCCAGGATGAAGGGGAACGAGGTGACGTAATCCGCAGCGGCCTGGTCGACCACAATGGCTTCGCGCACGACAAAGGCCACGGCCAGCGACGCGATGATCGACTCCACGTACGACTCGAGCAGGTCGGCGCCGAGACCGGCCACGTCGCCCACGTTGTCGCCCACGTTATCGGCGATCACCGCCGGATTGCGCGGGTCGTCTTCGGGGATCCCGGCCTCGACCTTGCCCACGAGGTCCGCGCCCATGTCGGCGCCCTTCGTGAAGATGCCGCCGCCGGAGCGTCCGAAGAGGGCCACGAGCGACGCGCCCATGGCGTAACCGTTGACGATGACCGGGTCGCCCTCGAAAACCTTGTACACGATGACCAGCCCGAGGAGCGCAATGCCGACCACGCCCATGCCCATGACCGCACCGCCGGATACGGCGACATCGAGCGCGGCCTTGACCCCGCCGGATTCGGCGGCGGCGCAGGTGCGGCTATTGGCGCGCGTGGCGATGGTCATACCGAGGACACCGGCGCAGGCGCTGGCGATAGCGCCCGCCGCGAAGGCGACGGCAGTCCGCCAGTCGATGCCGAGGTCCTTCTCGAAGTTGGCATTGATGAAGCCGATGATGGTGAACGCGACCATGATGACGACGACGAACACGCCGACGTAGGAATACTCGCGCTTGAGGAAAGCCTTGGCGCCCTTTTGCACCTCGCCCGAGAGCCGGGCCATGGTTGCGTTGCCTTGGGGCTTGGAGAGAACGTACTTGGCGAGATAGGCCACGAAGGCCAGCGCGGCCAAGCTCGCGACTGCGGATGCATCCAGAAATCCAAAACTCATACGAATTACCCCCTGTTGCCGTAATCGAGCCGGTTCGACTACGGACCGTTACGTCGCCTGCCCGAGCCGCCATCGATCATTCTCGACGGCCATTCGCGCGGCGTTCTGTTCCGCTTCCTTTTTGCTATGCCCCGTACCGCGGCCCGCGGGTTCGCCGCGGAGGTAGACTTCGACCTCGAACTCCTTCTTGTGGTCCGGCCCTTCGGACCGGATCACTTCGAATTGGGGGAGTGGAATTCGTTCGGCCTGACAGAGATGCTGAAGTCTCGACTTGTAATCCCAGCCGACCTCCGCCTCGGTAGCGTGTTCAAATTCGTCTTCGAAGACACTCACCACAAACCGGTGAGCGGCTTCCCAGCCTTGATCGAGATAGACAGCGCCTATCATCGCTTCCAGGCAATCCGCCAACAATGCCGTGCGCTCGCGGCCGCCGGCGGACTCTTCGCCCTTGCCGAGCCGGATGGCAGGCGCAATATCCAACTGCCGCCCGATCCGGGCCAGGCATCGCCGGTTGACGAGGCTCGCGCGCATCCGGCTGTACTCGCCCGGGGTACAGTCCGGCATGTGCTCGAAGAGATAGTGAGCCACCGCCAAACCGAGAACCGCGTCACCGAGAAACTCCAACGACTCGTAGTCGTACTCGGGGCCTTCCTGTTCGGCGGTGATGGAGGCATGAGTCAGAGCCCGGTCCAGGAGTTCGAGGTCGTGCACGACGAACCCCAGACGCTGCGCTAGTTCTCGTAATTCAGCGGCTCGTTCCCCGTTAACCATCGTACCTTTTCAGGATAAGCGACGCATTATGACCCCCGAATCCTAACGAGTTGGACATCGCGATTGCAACTTTCGCTTCGCGCGCTTCGTTGGCTACGATGTTAACAGGACACTCAGGATCAGGGGTGTCATAGTTAATCGACGGCGGCAATACGCCGTCTCGAATCGCGAGCATGCAGATGATCGCTTCGAGCGAACCCGCCGCGCCCAGCAGATGCCCCGTCATGGACTTGGTCGAGCTGACGGGCGGCATTTTCTCCCCGAACACGTCACGCAGTGCCAGCGATTCGGCGGAATCATTGTGCTTGGTGCTTGTGCCGTGGGCATTGAAATAGTCGATGGCCGAAGGTTCCACTTGCGCCTGCGCGAGCGCGGCGCGCATGGCCCCGGTCGCACCGGCCCCGTCGGGCAGTGGCGCCGTAATGTGATAGGCGTCGCAAGTCTCGCCGGCACCGGCCACCTCGCCCAGGATCTGGGCGCCCCGCGCCTTGGCGTGATCTTCCGATTCCAAAACGACGATCCCGGCCCCGTCGCCCATCACAAAACCGTCCCGGTCGATATCGAAGGGACGGCTCGCGCGTTCCGGTTCGTCGTTCCGCCGGGACATGGCCTTCATGGCGCAAAACCCAGCCATGCCGAACGGTGTAATCGACGCTTCGGTACCGCCCGCCACCATGGCGTCGGCATGACCGAGCTGAATGAGGTGAATGGCGTCGGCGATGCTCTGGGCGCCGGTCGCGCAAGCGGTCACCACCGAACGATTGGGCCCCCGCAATCCGAGCCGGATGGCGACTTCGCCCGCGGCAATGTTGGAAAGCAGTTTCGGGATGGTGAGCGGCGAGAGTTTCCGGTACCCGCCGCCAAGGAACCCTTCGTGCCCTTCTTCCAGGGTGGCGATCCCGCCGATCCCGCTTCCAACGACCGTGCCGATGCGTTCGGGATTCTCCCGATTCAAATCGATGCCGCATTGCGCCCAGGCCTGATCGGCCGCCATCAGGGCGTACAGCGTGTACAGATCGCGCCGCCGGAGATCCTTGGAGGACATGTCCGCGGGTTCGCCCGGAGGAGTCTGGCCCGCGATCTGGGTCGGCAACTCGGAGGGATCAAATCGGTCGATCCGGCGAATACCCGATTGCCCGGCGCACACGGCCTTCCACATGGTTTCGACATCGTTACCGAGGGGCGACACGACGCCCGTGCCTGTCACTACAACCTTTGTTCGCATAGCAGCCCTTGATCCGCCGCAGTGCTCACCGCCGCAACGCCGTTTCACGAGGGGAGGCCATCCTGGGGGTGAGAATATGCGGGTTAAATGTTGAACACCCAGTCCGCGCGATTCTGCCACGGACTGGGTGAAGCAAGCAACGTTTCTATACGAAGCGCCCAATAGAGCGCGAGACGCTAGACTAGAGCTTGGACTCGATATACTTTACCGCGTCGCCGACCGTCTGAATCTCATTCGCTTCGTCATCGATATCGATGTTGTACTCTTCTTCGAGTGCCATCAGAAGCTCCGTCAGATCCAACGAGTCCGCACCGAGGTCGTCAATGAAGCGTGCTTCGAGAGTAACCTCCTCCGGCTTACGGTCCAGTTTCTCGACCACGATCTTCTTGACCGCCTCCGCGACGTTGTTCTCCGCCATATGTCTCACCTCCCTCCGAATTGAGCCGTGTGGATTCCGGAGCGCAATGGTTCGCGCTCACAGGTCGGCAGAGTATAGCAAACGGAATCTCGAATTGCCATTTTTTCAGCAGCCGGAACCCGGTGGTCCGGGCCGTCGCGCCTCGTGCCATTTTTTTGACTTGCCACACGCGAAGCATTCGCGTATGTTGGTGCGCCATGGGACGAGACACCGTACAATTCAGTTGTCATCACTGCAATCACTGCTGCACGGAGGTGGTCTGCCTTCCAACGCCGTGGGACGTGGTGCGTATCGTGAAGCAAACGGGCGCCAATCCCTATGAGTTTTTGGAGTTCCTTGCGCCCGATGAAATCAGCGAGGTGGCCAAGAACGACCCCACGTGGCTCGATTGCAATGGCAACCGCTTTATCATGGCTCTGCGACGGGATACAAAGGGCTGTCACTTCCTGGACAAGAAAACACGCTATTGTTCGATCTACGAGGCGCGCCCCATCCTTTGCCGGTTGTACCCGTTCAAGCTACAGGAAACGCGGGACGGGAAGTTCAAAGGCTTCGTGTTGCATTCGGATGTGGGTTGCCCCCGACACCGGGATGGCGTGGTGCCTACAAAGCCGCTATATGAGCTATATCTGGATGATTCCAAACACCAGGAAGACTACGATGACCTCGTCGAGGTCTTTAACAAGAAGCAATACCCGGGTAAGCGCCCCGAGGATTTCATCGAGATGTTTGTGAAGGGGGCGCGACGACGGGAAAAGAAGGCCCGTACCTGAATCAACCCGGGGTACGCACTCCGAAATTTTCCCGAAAACCTCTCTTGAGGGGTATGCGGAACACCACACCATCCAGCGCTAGGAACCAATTTAACCCCAACATATTGAGCACGTTAGACCGAAAACGCCGGAATACTGGTTGACTTGGCTTGGGCAGCGTGCTATAGTGACCGCGATTCAAGGGGAACCCCATACTGACATGCGGGGATATATCAGCAGCGGATGGAAGATATATCGCGGGAGGGGATTCATTCCCAGAACCTTCAACGGCGCCCGTTCTTTGCGCCTTGAATAGCTCGGAGCACTGCCTGCATGAAGCGTTGGACAGTCATGCTTATACCCCACGGCCAGGGGAATACTCGTAATCTCAATCTCTATGCTCTTCAAATTTGGGCGGTCGTTGGCGTCTTCGCGGCGCTTTCCTTTTTGGCCGCCTATTCGTTCCAGCGGTATAGCGTTGCCCGCACAAGTGTGGAACGTCTCGAACAGGAGAACCGCGAACTCGGGATGGCGGTGGCCGTTGAACCTGTTGCGGTCGATTCCGGGTTAAGCGAAACGGAGCGGGCCGAAATTGAACAGCAGATGCGCGATGAGTACGAATCGCGCTTGGCGGCGATTACGAGTCAATTGAGCGAGTTGTATGATCTCGAGACGCGTTTTCGCACCATCAACGGGCTTCCTCCGAAGGCCAATCAACCCGCGGCATTCGTCGGCACGCCGGAGAATTCCGGGACGGGCGGCGGCAAAGGCGGAGCGCCGGATCTGGATCCCGACGCCGAGGTGGAAGCCAGCGATGATGCCATGATGAGGCCGCCAAGCGTTATCAATGGCGTGTATCGCCCCGGTGCGGACCTAATCGTGCAGGAGATCAACCTGCGTGCAGAAAGCCTTCGTGAGTATGAAATTGCGAGCGATGCCCGCAAGGACGCTATTGAGCGCATGCCGTCCGTGTGGCCAGTCCGAGGGCGGAAGGGCATCGTCACGTCCCGTTACGGATACCGCAAGGATCCGTTCACGCGGGATCTCAGTTTCCACGACGGATTCGATATCTCCGCGCCCTACGGTTCGCCCATTGTTGCGACGGCGCGTGGAAAAGTCGTATTCTCGGGGTGGGACAAGTATCTTGGCAACTGTGTCAAGGTCGATCATGGAAATGGGTTGACCACCGTCTATGGCCATATGCAGAAGTGCACGGTCAGCGAAGGCGATACAGTATCCCGAGGTGACCAGGTCGGCAAGCTCGGAAGCACGGGACGTAGTACGGGCGCCCACATCCACTACGAAGTTCGTAAGAACGGAAAGGCTCTGGATCCTGAAAAGTATCTGGGGTATTGATGACGATACATGCTAGATGCCTCCAAAAAACGATCGTTTGGTGATACAAAAGTGGTTACAATCATCGGTCAAGGAACGACCGTAATCGGCGAGTTGAAGTCGAAAGGCACGATCCGGATTGAAGGGGTCGTATCCGGCCGGGTTCACAGCGACGACACGATCGTGGTGCAGGAGTCGGGCCGGGTGAAGGCCGACCTGTACGCCGGGCAAATCACGATCAGCGGCGAGGTCGAGGGCAATGTTTTCGCCCAGGACCGTCTCGAAATCGCCACGAACGGCAAGCTGGTCGGCGACATCGTGTCTCCGCGCGTCAGCATCGCGGAGGGCGTGTTGTTCGAAGGCAAGTGCACCATGAAACCGCCAAGCCAGGCGCCTTCCGGTCAGCAAGGTGGCCAGGCCGCACCCGCCAAGAACGACGGCGGCGGCGCTTCCGCCAAGTCCGAATAACCCTAGGCCCGGTTCACCGGGCGGCTGCAAGCCATGTCTCTCAAGAAACACTCCAGAGTCATCGTCGCGATGAGCGGCGGTGTCGACAGTTCCGTTGCCGCAGCCCTGCTCGTAGAGCAAGGCTACGAGGTCATCGGTATGACCATGCGCGTCGCATCTGGAGAGGGCCGCGAGTCATCCAGCAAAGCGTGCTGCACGCTGGACGCGGCGGATGATGCGCGCCGCGTGGCGAACAAGCTGGGCATTCCCCATTACGTATTAAACTACCTCCAGCGATTCGAGCACGAGGTCATCAAGGATTTCGTGAACGAATATCTCGCGGGACGCACGCCCAATCCTTGTTCGCGCTGTAATCAGCGGGTCAAGTTTGGGGCGCTCTATGAGAAGGCCATGGCCATCGAGGCCGACGCCATCGCAACGGGGCATTACGTCAGACTCGTCGATCGCGACGGACGGGCCGCCCTACGACGCGCGGTCGACGGCAACAAAGACCAAAGCTACACCTTGTCTGGCCTGGCGCAGGAGCAATTGCAGCGGGCGCTGTTTCCTCTCGGCGAGTTATCGAAGGACGAGACCCGTGCTATCGCGCGCGAGTTGGATCTCGTCACGGCGGACAAACCGGAGAGCCAGGAAATCTGCTTCGTACCGGACGACAACTACCGGAACTTCCTCGCAAAGCGCGTGTCGGCGCCGAAGCCCGGACCTATCGTATCAACGGGAGGCGAAGTGCTCGGCAAGCATACGGGACTCATTAACTACACCGTCGGTCAGCGAAAAGGCCTTGGCATCGCCGCGCCGCGGCCGCTCTACGTGATCAAACTGGACCTCCCTCGCAACGCGCTGGTCGTGGGGCATGAGGAAGAAGCCTTCTGCCGGACGCTTTCGGCCAGCCAGGTGAACTGGTGCGCCTTGGCTCCGCAGACGGAACCCTTCGAGTGCGAGGTGCAGATTCGGTATAAGAGTCCATCGGTACCGTGCACGGTCACCCCGACTCAAACGGGGTTTGAAGTGAAGTTTCATGACCCGCAAAAGGCAGCCACGCCGGGTCAGTGGGCCGTGCTTTACGACGACGATTACGTGCTCGCCGCAGGCATCATCGATCGCTCGAACTGATATGGCGCTCTCCGTACGCGCGATGGTTTTCCGCGAGCGCTGAGCGTGACGTCAGCGAAGCAGAGTTACCCGCTTCAGAGGTTGGATCGTCACCGGACCGAGCAGTCCAGACCGCGGTAGCGGCTCGAATCTCATCAAACGCGCCATCGCGGCGGGGCTGTCATTCGTTCCCGCCCCGAGGCGATCGCGTAGTTCTTCCGGCACGGGCGGCGGCTCGGTCAATCCCGCGACGCGATTGATCAACGTATTCGTCACGCGAATTTCTAAGCGGTTTATCCCTTCCCGCACGAGGTCCGATACATCAAGCGTTTGCCCGCGCATCCAGACCACGCCGGCGCTCCTACCGTTTACGGCCACCTCGGCTATATTTCCGACGTCACCAGCGTCAAATCGAAGTTCGAGGTCATCATCGAGGAGTGCGTCTGGCAACTTGAACTCGGTCACGTACTGGCCGGTCCCGCTGAAATGGCGCGTGTCCGAATCGTCCGTCCATGAGGTCAGTTCGTGGAGCGTCTTCTCCACGGCAAACCCGCCTTCACCTTCCAGACCGAGTCTCCACGGTCCACCAACGACGAACGGCGCTGGCACGTCATTCACCTCGACATGGCGCATTCCGCCATCATCGAATTGCACTGCGTACTCACCGTTCGTTTCAACGAGCAGTTCCACGCCTTCTTCCGTCACTTCGCTGACCCCGTACGCGTTGGTGTAGGTGACGTGGGAGCGCGTGTTGCCCGGCTCGAACACGACGAACGTGGATGCATACGGGGCGAGTCGGATTGGAACTTCCGTAGCCCCATTACGTTCGACGTATCGATGAATGGGGCGAACGGTCCCCTCCTGTGGATCCCAAGACCACGGTGTCTTACCGCTCACGCGGAAGGCGATAGGCATATCGATGGCGTGTTCTTGTACGTTCGTGACGAAGTAAATGTCCCGCTCGCCGTCGCGACGGTGGACAAAAGTCAGGCCGGGATTGTCCCGCCAGGCCATTCGCACAAAATCAATTCCGAAATCTGGCGCGAGGTGTTTGCGCAATACCTTCAGGAAAGGATCGAGTGCGCTGCTCTGCCGGTCAAGCACGTCGGATCGATCTATCACGGTGCGAAGTAGATACGTCCGGCCCGCACCAAACTCGCGGCAGCCATCGTCGAGACGGCCTCGCGAATCGGCGAATAGCTCGCCGGCGAGCTTTCTCACCGCCTCGTCGTTTGCGCGATGCTCTTGGAAACCGGTTGAGAATTGCGGCGTGCGCTCCAGTGCGATGACCGTGCCGCCTTGTTCGACGTATTCGCGGACGCGCTCCAACGACTCAAGCGGCATGGACTCGATGTTCGGAAGAATAAGAAAGCGATAGGCGTTCTCGCCCACGCGGAGCGCCTCTCCTTCGAAGGCGGTGCGATTCTGGAACACATCGTCGTTGATGAGATCAAAATCGTACCCGTTGGCGATCAACAGGTGGCCCAGTTCTCCCCAGTCGAAATCGCGCGTCCACCGACGCGCATTCAGCGCATCGAGCGCCCACTGATTCGCGAGGGGCGAGTAGATTGCCACGTCCGACGTGAACGCGCCTTGTCGCAGCAGATAGCAACAGCGCGACAAATACTCGCTGAGTTTCGGATAGTACGGCCACCATACGTTGTCGTGGCTGATGTGAATGGCGGCATAAAAGCCGCGCGTCGGCGCGATGCCGCGCTCAGGGATCCCCGTGTAGCCGTGATTGTAGAACTTATTCGCGCCGGAGCGGAGAAAGATGTCACTCGCGATCTTCAATTCCTCCAGCGTCGCACGGTAGGGTTCCCAGTGTTGGTACGTATAAGCCTCGACCGTCACGATGTTACGACCATACAGGTGTGCGCCGGACGCCACGTATTTCTTGGGACCAATCCGCGTATCGAACCAGGGTACCGCGTCTTTTTCGCCCGCCGAAATCTCCATCTCGGGCAGATCGGCGATTCCCGCGCCTTCGATGTTGTCCGTTACAAACCCATAGGGTTGAATGCGAGCTTTCACGTTGTGCTCGGCGCACCACGCGAGCATGGGTATAAAGAAGGCCTCGATACCGGTGTGGTGGAGAAATTCGTTCACGTCGTAACGGATCTTCGGCGAGACGTCGTCCACCTTCCACCACAACGCCGGAAGGTAAGGTGTGAGATCGTAGCCCTGGAACTCGCGGAACTTCTCAAGCAGGTGCTGGTTCCAGTAGATGCCGTTGCGGTGGATGGGAACTTCAAAGCTGTCGGAAAACATGGATTCGATGGTCGTGCCGAAGGCGTCGCCCACGGCCGATTCCAACGCCGAGCCGACATGATCGAAGTAGCGGGTCATGGCGGCTTCGTTCAGATGATCGACGACCGTGCCCTCGTCCACGTAAGTCAGCCAGAAGGCCATGATCCGCCACGTCCCTTCGGGCACGTCCCATCGCAGGGTGCGGCCATCGGTGTGGTCGGTCAGAACGGTCAGGCTTGACTCGACGATACTCCCCTCGCGCAGTTCCCCCGCGACAACCGCGACCAAACGATCATCGGGCTTGATGTCCGGACGCGACCGCGCGTCGCGTGGGTTGAGCGCGGCGACTTCTGAAAGCGGCCCTTCGATCTGCTTACCGCCTTCGATATCGAAGGAGCTGGCAAGCAGATTCTGGTTGCGCTCCTCCTGGGGCACGAAGTCGCCGCCGAAGATCCAGCCGGGCCCGCCGAAGTTGAGGGAAAACTCCATGCCCAGCCGCTCTGCCTCGTCGACGGCATGCCGCAGGAGTTCGAGATACTCAGGCGACAGGTAGGGATGGTTGCCCTTCTCATACACTTCCTGCATGGAGATCTGCTCGACGCCGCCAATACCGTGCGCGCGCATCTGCTCGAGCTGCCACGTGATGTCGTCCTTCGACAGTGCGTTGCCCATCCACCACCAGCGCGTGTGGGGCCGGCAGGAAACAGGCGGATCGCCGAACGCGGCTCGCATGGACTCGGGCGGTTCCGCGTGTACGGCATCTGCGCAGAGCAGGAACACAATGGGCGCAGCGCGGAAGATGAATTGGTTTAGCATCGTTTTCCCCTCCGCGGATGAGTTTACACTATGGACGATATGGACTGTATGGACGTCATGGACAGGACGAACGCGACCCAAGGGGAATCAGTGCTTCGTCCATTACGTCCATTACGTCCATCACCCAATCGCCCAATACACCAATGCCGAAGGCACGATCTGCATGGTTGCATTGTCCCACCCGTGAGGGGACAGCGCCTCGCAAACGGCAGACGCGAATCCGATTGCGACAGCGAGTAGTGCCGCGCGTACAAACCCCGGCTCGTGTCCGAGGAGCAGTAGACTCACAAACACCGCCACGGCCGATACCGCGAACACGGCGCAGGAACCCTCCCAACTGCGTGTGCAGGTGACGCCGCGCAAAGCAGGCACCCGGTACGTGTGTTGTCCGAATCGCGTGCCGACGGGTTCGCCGATGGCGTCTCCCACGCCGGTCACTAGAAAGCCGGCCAGGGCCGCGGGTCCGAACCAGATAGTCGATAGGATGCCGCCGATCAACGTGGCAATGTAGGGTACAACGATGTAATGGGTCCGGTGCGGCGCGTCTTTCTCGCGCGCGATGGCTTCGTAAACCATATCGCCGCCCCCGCGCAGGAGGGCAAATGCAATCACCACTGTCGTCATTGCTCCGAAGAGGCAGACGGCGCGCGTGCCGCCCACGACTTGCAGGACGCCGGCCGTGAAAAAGATGCCGAAGTGAAAGACCTTCCGCGTATAGCCCGTAGGCCAGTGGCGGTGTCGCTTCAGGTAACCGGCGAGTGTGAGCCAGGCGAGTGCCCAAAGGATCGCCGGTGGCCCAAGCAGGATGGCATCACGCGGTGTCGGGAGGTTGGTGAAGAAGAACTCGATCAGTGCCCGCATACGGCATCCAATTCCTTCGCATCATCCTGGGCCTCGAACCATGTCATGGGCGTTGCTAAACGAGGTGCTGCATTCACGTACGGCAGCGCCAGATATGATTCTCGAAATCGGGACCGGGATCGCTATCGAGATCGGAAGCAATTCGCACATCTCGCTTCAATACCGATACCGATACCGATACCGATACCGATAAGTTAGCTAAAATCTGCCGCGGGTGTTACGCAATGACTTGCGGAGGATTGCGCCGACTGGGATGCCTTTGAGAATCAATCCAACCCTTTCTGCAGCACCTACTCCATCACAATCTTGCCGGGATATGATTGCACGCCGTTCTGTAATTCATCCGCAGTGATGACAAAGGGTTCCCAGGCAGGATTGCCTTCTTCGTCGTAGAGGTCGAAGGTCAGCGTGGGCGTTCCGGTGAGGTCGAAGGTCAGGATGCCCACATTCGCCTTCTCGAAGCCGGGACGCAACCGCACTTCGGGATTCCGGTTTCGCCAGTTGTCGGACGCGGGTTGCGCGAGGGGCGAACTGACGAGGTCATAGAAATCGTAGCCGCCTTTCTCCGACCAGGGAATGGCGTTGAGTTCGCCGACGTGGGTGTCGCCGGAGATCAGAATCACGCCGTTGATTTCGTTGGTGCGGATGTACTCGAAGAGCGCGTCGCGTTCGTGCTGGAACGCTGCCCAGGAGTCTCCGCCCTCCCCTTTTGCCGCAGTCCAACCGCTGCCACTCACAATGACTTTGAACGATGCCTCGCTCGCCGCGAGTACGTCCTTCAACCACTGAAGTTGTTCGGCTCCCAAAAATGTCTTGTCCGGGGTGTCGGGTTCAGCATTAGGGTCGCGGTAGTAGCGGCAATCGATGAAAAAGAAATCAACACCGCCGTAAGAATACGTAAAGAAAACACCGGGCGCATCGGGCAGCCCGTAGGAGGGATTGGGCCAGTAGGCTTTGAAGACCTCTAACGCCTCTTCCTTGATCGGATTGGTCCGGTTATGGTCGTTGAGGCCATAGTCGTGATCGTCCCACACGGCCAGTTGCGGAACCTTGCGCAGCACCGGTTGCAGATTGGGCACGTCCCGCGCGCGCCGGTATTCCTCAGCCAATATGCTTGGCTCCAGGCTGTCGCCGTACATGTTGTCGCCGATCCAGAAGAACAGGTGCGGCGCGAAATTAGCGACCGTGTTCCAGATGGGCTGAACCGGGTCGCGCTGAACCCGGCCGCAGGAGCCGTAGGCGACGACAAACTTCGCGGGAGTCCCTGGCGCGGGCGCGGTCATGAAGGATCCGATGGCGTCGCCGCCGAGGTATGCGGGATTGCCGCCGTTCACTTCTACGCGGTAGAAATACCGAGTGCCCGGATGGAGGCCCTCCAATTTCGCGACGACGATGAAGTCGTCGTCACGCTGCGCGGTGACTGGTTCGCTCCAGATGATGTCGGTCAACCCTGCGTCGAGCGCGCAGCCCACGCGAAAGGGAAACTCGCCGGAAAGCCGCGCCCAGACGGTCGCGGTAGCATCCGTCACCGGACCGAGCATAGGCCCTTGCATGCAGCGCGGCGAGCCGACGCTGCTCTGGGCGAGAGCGGCAGGGGCGACGAGCACCAATATCACAAGAGCGACAAGAATGAGGTGCCGGGAACGAGTGATGGACATCGTCTTCCTCCAGAATCCACATTCGCGTCATCCTGCGTGAAGCGAAGGATCTGATATCTCAGAGCGCTTGACTGATGAGATCCTTCGCTTCGCTCAGGATGAGGCTATGTGGAGATTGGGTTGTTCTATTCCGCTCTAACTATACCGCGCGCGGAGCAGGCTTGCCGCCTTCGCTTCGTTCGACAGTTTTTCGTAGGCTTCGTCGATGGGGATTTCCGCCGCGTTGCCGGGCGCGAATCCGCAGTCGGGGTTCAGGAAGACTTGCTCGGGCTTGAGATACTCGAGCGCCTTGTCCACCCTATCCACGATGGCGTCCACGGGGTCGATGGTTTCGCCGCGACAATCGACGCAACCGAGGCCCACCTGACAATTGGACGGTAATTGCTGCAAGACGGACAGGTCGCCCGCCACGGGGATGGTGAACTCCATGACGTACTGGTTCACGTTCAACCGCTTGAGGGCCGGCAGGATGGGATCGTAGCCGCCCTCACCGACCCATCCGGCGCGCGCCTTGTTGCGGCGGCACAAATGGATGGCCGTAGTCACGCCATCGACGCCTTCCATGATCCGGTTCAGGAGGTCTACACAGAGATCAATTTCACGCTGGGGATCGGCAAACTTGCCGCGCACGCGTTCGTCCACGAAGAGGCAGAGATGGGGATCGTCGAACTGCACAATGTCCGCGCCCGCATCTCGCAAGGCAATGAGCTCACCGCGCAGAATCGGCACCAGCGCTTCCATAAAGGCTTCCCGCGTGGGGTAGGCCGACGCCGAATCCGTTTCGTTCCACATGCGTTGTCCCAGCAAGTACGGCGAGGGCAAGGCCACTTTGATTAGCCGATCGGTTCGTTCGCGCAGGTATAGCGCTTCCTTCGCCGCGAGCCCGGGACGAACGTAATCAAGCGGTTTCACGACCGTGTGCCACCAGACGCCGTCTTTACGCTCCAGGCGGAACCCGTCGCATACGTCGGCGATGATGCCGATGTACGAACGGCGCCGGTACTCGCCATCGGAGACGATGTCCAGTCCCGCGGATTCCTGCACCGCGAGGATGTAGTCCACGGCCGCATTCATGCGTTTTTCGAAGTCGCGCACGTTTGTGGGCGTCCGTTCCGGGTCGAGGAGGTCGCGGACAAACTGCGACCGGGGCATGCTCCCGACGACGCCTGCGGGAAACAAGGGAAAGCTTCGGTTCATACAGCCCATTCCTTTCGTGCGATCTGAAAATCCTGGTTCGTGTCGATTTCCATGTACCCGCCGTGGGTCGGCTGCGCGTGCAGGTCCACCCCCGCGTCGATCATGTGTTGGAACAAATCGATGAGATAGGCCTTCCGGAAGGTCTTGGCCGCCTGGAAGGGGCCGTCGCCGTGGCGTTCTCGGGCGTCGCAGTAGTGGCGTTTCAAGGCGGCGGCGCCGTCCGGCGTGAACCGCGCCACGCCGATGTACTCGCCGAAAGCGTCCTCCGACGGCATCGTCCGGTTGATGGTCGCCACCCGCATCTTGCCGTCCAGCCGGACCTTCTCCCCGTCCTCTTCGGGATGCTCCGTTCGCTGAAGGTAGCGGGTGCGCCAGTCGGTGTCGCACACCAAGGTGCAGTCATGGGTGGACTTGGCGAGCTCGCGGATGATGGCCGGCGTGTACAGGATATCGCTGTAGGCGCAGACAAAACCGTCGTCCATGTGCGCCTCGGCGTACATCAGCGATTCCATGATGTTGTTGTTCGGCCAGTCCGCGTTATGGCAGAACGTAAACGCGGGGTATTCCGCTTGGATGAGATCGATCCGGTACCCGCCAATGTAGACGATGTCCGTCAATCCCCCTGCCGCAAGCGCCTCCAATCCCCAGTCCAAGATGCGCTTGCCGCCCACCTCCGCAAAACACTTGGGCGCATCCGCCGTATGGGGCATCAGCCGCGCCCCACGGCCCGCCCCGATGATGATTGCTTTCACGTGCTAAGGCTCCTTGCATGCCACGGCGTGCCGGCGAAGTGCCGGTCACAATCCCCAGGCGAAGACATTGATATCTAACATATTGCGCTTGGAAACCAAAACCGGTGCCACTAGTTGACGCTGGGAGGCGGCTACGGTCGTGTCGGCCTCTTGGCGACCTCGCGATATCGGAAACAGTCGATTGTGTGGTCGTTGACCATGCCGGTGGCCTGCATGAAAGCGTAGCAGATGGTCGAGCCGACGAAGCGGAACCCGCGCTTCTTCAAGTCTTTGCTCATGGCGTCGGACTCGACGGTGCGGGCCGGGATATCCTTGAGCGACTTCCAACTATTGACGATGGGCTTGCGTCCGGTGAACTGCCATATGTAGGCATCGAAAGAACCGAATTCCTTCTGGACCGCAAGAAAGGCTTTGGCATTATCCACAGTGGATTCCACCTTGAGACGGTTGCGCACGATTCTCGCGTCGTCGAGGAGCATCGCGACTTTTCGCGTATCGTAACGGGCGACCTTTTTGACGTCGAAGTTGTCGAATAGAACACGATATCCTTCGCGTTTCTTGAGAATGGTCGACCAACTCAAGCCCGCCTGAGCGCCTTCCAGAATGAGGAATTCGAAGAGGGTCCGGTCGTCGTGGACCGGCACGCCCCATTCCTCGTCGTGGTATGCGATATCCAGTTCGCCCCGGGCCCATTCACAACGTCTTACCGCCATTGCGCGATGATCCTTATTCTCAGTGCGCGGATATGCGCGCCTCTTCCGGCGGCGTGTTGCGGCAGAAATGGCGCAATAACAGGAATCCGCCCAGACCCGACAGGAAACTGGCCAGGAAGATGCCGACCTTGGCCTCGGCGAGATGCCGCAGCATCACTTCGGCGGCTTCACCAGTGAGGCCGGTCGTCTTGAAAGCCAGTTCATCGATGAAAAGGGCCATGGTGAATCCGATGCCGGCCAGCCAGCTGACGCCATAGATGTGGGTCCAACGGATTCCCTTGGGAAGCTCGGCCCAACCCAGTTTGACCGCCGCCATGGAAAACGCCATGACTCCGATCTGTTTGCCCAGCATCAAACCGGCGAGGGCGCCCAGGGTGACCGGCTGCAGCAACATGTTTCCCACGGTGGAAAAGTCGATGACGACGCCAGAATTGGCGAAGGCGAAGATAGGCATGATGACAAACACGCTGAAGGGATGGAGCAGGTGCTCGATGCGCTGCAAGGGCGCCTCCACATGGTGACACTCCTTCAAAATCGCGCGAATCAAGGATTGTTGGCGCGCGTTTACCAGGAGCGGGTTCTTGTAGTCTTCCGCGTCGGTGAAGCGGTAAAGAAGGGTCGTCATACGTCCGAAGAAGTGGGGCGTCTCGTACCGGGCGTCCGCGGGTATGGTAAACGCGAGGAGAACTCCCGCTATCGTGGCGTGGACACCGGACTGCAAAAACTCGAACCAGATGATGGCGCCCACGATGACGTACGGGAAGGTCCAGCGGACTCCGAGCCGGCACATGCCAAACGAAAGTAGTATCAGAAATGCACCAATCAACAAGGGCCGCAACGCCAGTTGCTCCGTATAGAACACGGCGATGACCAAGACGGACCCGATGTCGTCCACGATGGCCAGGGCGACGAGGAAGACGCCGATGGCGGCGGGTACCCGCTTGCCGAGAAGGGCAAGGACGCCGGTGGCAAAGGCGATGTCGGTCGCCATGGGGATACCCCATCCCTTGACTGCCTCTGTTCCATAATTGAACACGACATAAATCAGCGCGGGGCAGATCATGCCCCCCGCCGCGGCCATGGCCGGCAGCAGCGCTTTTCGAAAACTGGCCAATTCGCCGACAATCAGCTCCCGCTTGATCTCGAGCCCCACCATGAAGAAGAAGATGGCCATGAGCCCATCGTTGATCCAATGGTGCAGGCTTTGGTCCAACGTCCAATCGCCGAGCGAGAACCCGAAATGGGTATGCCACAAGTGTTCGTACCATTCGTGGGCAGGACTGTTGGCAACGATCAGCGCGGCAAGCGCTGAAAACAAGAGGAGTCCCGCTGCGACCGCATCTTGCTTAAAGAAAAGCGTCAGCGGGGATACCTGTTCCAATTGGGGCAAGTGTTCTTCTTTGGCCATTCGTGATGAGTCCTTCCGGATGATGAGGGCATATTTTGGTCATTTTTTCCCTTCATGTCTAGTAAGTTCGATACGGCGGTTAACGTTGTGGTTGATACTCGACTGCCACTTGCTCGGGAGTAGGGGTTGATTCACACGGCCATTGCCGGATATAGTAACCTTCCTCTTGGAAAGTCGTAGGGGCGGTGCGAGCCCCTCGATTTCGGGGGTAATGGGCGGAGAATTCTTAACTCAGAGTAACCGGGGGGTTCGGTGTGCGAGGGGCGTAAAGTCCGCGCACAAACGGAGATCAGTATGAGCACTGCGAAATTAACCTTCGAGGGAAAAGAATACGAATTCCCGGTGATTGAGGGTACCGAAGGCGAGACGGCCATCGACATCAGCACGCTTCGGGCGAAGACGGGTGCCATCACATACGATCACGGGTACGGGAATACCGGATCCTGCAAGAGTTCGATCACGTTTATCGACGGGGAGAAGGGGATTCTCCGGTACCGGGGATACCCGATTGAAGAGCTGGCCACGAACTCGAAGTTCCCGGAAGTGGCGTACCTTCTCATTTACGATCACCTTCCCACCAAGCCGGAACTCTTGGAATGGCGCCGCCAACTTACGAATCACAGTTTCATCCACGAAGGGATGATGAATTTCTTTGACCATTATCCGCCGACGGCGCACCCCATGGCGATTCTTTCGGCCATGGTGGCGTCGTTGTACACGTTTTATCCGGACTCCGAAACGACCGAACAGGTCGAGTTGAACATTCGCCGCCTGCTTGGGCAAGCGAAAACGATCGCGGCTTTTTCCTACAAGATTTCGCGGGGCGAGCCGATTCTGTACCCCAAGGCGGAGTTAAGCTACGCGGCGAACTTCTTGCGGATGATGTTTGGTTCTCCGGCCGAAGAGTATGTCGTATCCGACGTTCAGGAGCGCGCGCTCAACCAGCTACTTATTCTTCATGCCGACCATGAGCAGAATTGCAGTACGTCCACCGTACGCATGGTCGGCAGCAGCCAGGCCAATCTGTATGCGTCGATATCGGCGGGCATCAGCGGGTTGTGGGGTCCCCTCCATGGCGGCGCGAACCAGGCCGTTATCGAAATGCTGGAGAAGATCCTGGCGGACGGCGGTGACTACAAGAAATACGTCGAATTGGCGAAGAAGAAGAATTCCGGATTCCGGTTAATGGGCTTTGGCCACCGCGTGTACAAGAACTTCGATCCGCGGGCGAAGATTATCAAGAAGGCCTGCGACGAAGTTCTGAACGAAATGGGTATCAGCGACCCATTGCTGGATTTGGCGAAGAATATCGAAGATGTGGCGCTCAATGACGACTATTTCATAGAGAAAAAGTTGTATCCGAATGTCGACTTCTACAGCGGCATTATTTATCGCGCGATGGGTTTCCCAACGAACATGTTTACCGTTTTGTTCTCGATTGGGCGCCTGCCCGGCTGGATTGCGCAGTGGCTGGAGATGCGCAAGGACCCGGATAACCGCATCCATCGGCCCCGTCAGATATACACGGGTGAGAATAAGCGTACGTTCATCCCGGTGGACAAGCGGTAGCGCGCCACCGCGTGGGCGGGCGCCGCATGGCCTTCGCCTGCAATTTGAGGGGGCATGGGCGACGAGCCGGTATCGGTAACGTTTGAACCTCAGGGGCGGTCGGTGACGGTTCGTCCCGGTACGACCGTACGCGAGGCCGCCGCGCGGGCGGGGGTATTCCTTGATTATCCCTGCGGGGGGCAGGGCACCTGTGGCAAGTGCCGGATTCGGCTCGCCAGGGGATCCGGAACCCACTCTTCGGCTGAACGAAACCTCTTGACCGAAAGCGAGCGATCCCAAGGGATCCGGCTTGCGTGTCAGTGCGCCGTTGAAAATACGCTCACCGTTTCCGTTCCCGACGCATCGCTACTCGCATCCACGTACAAGATTCTCTCCGACGCGTCGAGTGCAATCCATCCCAGCGACGATCCCCCCGTGCGGTTGCAGCGGGTCCAGGTCGAGAGTCCTTCTCTCTCGGATGAAGCCGCCGACTTCGAGCGGTTGGTTCGGGAGCTGGGCGCGGTTTCGGCGGACCTGGATGTCCTCGCGGCCCTCCCATCCCGTCTGCGAACGGAAAGCTTCACCGGCACGGCCATCATCGCTGAGGGCGAATTGCTGGCGTTCGAGCCGGCCGATTCGCCATCCAATTGCTATGCGGCCGCCGTGGACATCGGGACAACGACCCTGGTCGCGGCGCTGCTCGACCTGTCAACAGGAAGCGAAGTGGCGCGGGTGTCGCGAATGAACCCGCAAACCAGCCTGGGCGATGACGTGTTGACGCGGATCATGCACGCCCGGGATACCCGTGATGGCTTGCGCGAACTGCAGCGGGACGTATCGTCCGCAGTGAACGCGATGCTTGCCGAACTTGCCGCGACGGCGGGTATCTCCTCCCAATCGGTTCTCCAGGTGACCTTGGCGGGGAACACGACGATGCAACACCTGTTTGCGGGGCTCGATCCGTCGGCACTGGGCGAGATCCCCTTCGTTCCCGCCGTGAGCGGTTCGTTGCGAGTCCGTTCTGAGCGCGTGGGGCTGCATATTCATCCGAGGGCCTCGGCATATGTGTTTCCGGTGATCGGAGGATTCGTAGGGGGAGACACCGTGGCCTGTATGCTGGCCACCGACCTGGAGGATGCCACTGTTCCGACGTTGCTCATCGACATTGGGACAAATGGAGAGATCGTTCTCCAACACGATGGCGAGCTTTGGGCGACTTCCTGCGCGGCGGGACCTGCGTTTGAAGGCGCGCGCATCAAACATGGGATGCGGGCAGCCCGTGGCGCGATAGAAAAAGTCGAATTCTCGGACGACATCGAATGGGCGACGATTGGCGAGGCGGCGCCGGTGGGACTCTGCGGGTCCGGACTGATCGACGCGGTATCCGGTCTGGTTCGATCGGGAATCGTTCTTCCCCAAGGCCTGATGCTCGAGCGGGAGCAAGTCCCGGAAACTGTGCCAGTGGAGATTCGCGATCGTGTCGTGGAAGGTTCGAAGGGGCCCGAATTCGTTCTGGTTCCGCAAGAGGATTCCGGCACGGAGCGGCCGGTCACCATTGCGCAGACAGACGTCCGCGAACTTCAGTTGGCTACGGCGGCGATTCGTTCGGGAACGGCGATCCTGCTGAAGCGCGCCGGGATACGCGCCGACGCGGTGGAACGGGTTCTGGTGGCGGGCGCGTTTGGCAACTATGTCCGTTGCGAACACGCCCAGCAGATCGGTCTCTTGCCGCCGGACATCCCCGCGGCGCGCATGACCTTCGTGGGGAACGCGTCGCTGGCGGGCGCGCGGCGGGCGGCCCTGTCGTGTGCGGCGCGCGAACGTGCGGAACTGCTCGCGGCGCGGACGTATCACATCGATCTGTCGCTGGACCCCGCGTTCCATGAGACCTACGTGGAGTCCATGTTCTTCCCGGAACCCGCAACTAAAGAAACGTAGCGCGCGGGCCGTCCATGATTTCGAAGAGGTTGTGGCCGATGGTTCGGAGGAGCCGGTCCAGCCGGACGATGGGCAGGCCGAGGACGTTCTGAAAACATCCTTCGTATCCCGCGACGAGCAGACTGCCGGGGCCGTCCACTGTATAGGCGCCCGCCCGATCGACGGGTTTGACCGCGTGGACGAAGTGCTCGATCTCTTCGTCGGCGAGATCGCGGAATGTGACGCGGGTGGTTTCACTGCCCTCCGCGCTCTGGCCGGTGCTGGTATCCACGACCGCCAAACCGGTGACCACCTCATGCGAACGGCCCGAGAGATTTCGCAGCATCCGCCGGGCGTCGTCGAGGTCGACCGGTTTGGAGAGGATCTCATCGCCGAGGAAGACCAGTGTGTCCGCCGCGATGACAAGGGAAGGTACCTCCAGTCGCTTGGCAACGTCATCGCGTTTGGCAACCGCGTTCGCGATGACAATCCCCGCCGGCTCCTTCCCCTCGTCTACCTCGTCGACTCCACTCGCGAGGACTTGAACATCGATACCGAGGGCGGACAACAACGCATAACGGCGCGGCGAAGCCGACGCGAGCACAAGGGGGATCACCGGGCGGGTTCCTCCGCCGCGGCGTCCGCTCGGGGAAGTGTGACGCCGCCGGGACCGACCGTTTCCACGAGCACTTCGTTCTCGATGATCTGGGTGCCTTCCGGGAGTACGAGTTGCGCCGCCGCATCTCCCGCCGCGTCGTTTACCTTGAATTCTGCGACGGAGATCTCGACTTCGGAATCTTCATCGTTGATGACGTGGATGCGGCAAGGCAGGTAATCGTCGGCGCGCAGGTAGAGCGCGATCTGCTCGAACAACGGCGCAACGTCTTCCCCGGCCTCGCCTGCCGACTGGGGCAATGGCGTCAACCGCAGCGCCTGATCTCCGCAGGTCGATGGATCGGGCTCGAACAACTCGACAGTGTAGGCCTCGCGAAGCCGATCCGTCTCACTATCAAAGCCGAGGAACAAGGCTTCCAGTTGGGGATCGTCGTCCAAATCATAAATCTGGACTTGCTCGAGTTCGGGGTCGTATTGATAGACCCGTGTCTCATTGATGAGGTAGGTTACCGCGGGCTCGAGATACTGCAACAAAATGCGCCGGGGTTTCTCATAGACAATGTACCCCACCGCTCGCGTCTGTTCGTCGGGTGTGGTGGTCTCCTGGGAGAAACGGGCGTGCAGCCGCTCGATGTGATCGCGTTTGGCTTCAAACTCTGCAAAGAACTCGTCGACCTCCGCGGCCGCGCCGAGAGACGCGACAGCCACTGCGATGGATAGCAGCGTCATCGTAAACGATCCTCCAGCGAATCGCCGGGATCGACCTCCATATCCTCACGGACCGCCGGCGAATCGTCAATTAGCTCTTCAAGCCCTTCAATGGGATTATCCTCAGAGGGCGGATCCGGTTCCGCGAAATGGGCTGGAGGTTCCAATTCCTCAAGCCGCTCGGTAGATTCTGACGCCTCGGAGGATTCGGGACCCGCCGCTTCCTCGACCTCATTCAGCGGAGAATCCGGATCGTCTGAGTCGTCCTCTGCCGCGGTCTCGGGCGGCGTCAAGCGCGGGGGCGAATTATCGTCATGGTCCAGTTGATCGACCGGTGTGCCCGCTTCGAAGAAACTGGTGGGCATCTGCATAGCGTCTTCCGGAACCAGGCTGTCGAGCAATTTCCGGTGCGTCTCCAGGATCGCCATCATCTCGACGCGAAGCCGAGATCGTTGTTGTTCCAGAATATGGATATCGCGCGTGAGCGCCGTCGGAACGCGCGATACTTCGAGTTGTACTTGGGCCTTCTTCAGTCGTGCTTCTTCAAGTATCACGTGCGCCTCCCGCTTCGCGGAATCGAGCACATCGTCGCCAAAACGTTGAGCCGACACCAGTGCATTGCGTAAGGTCGTTTCGACCTCCTTGAGATCCGCCATCGCTCTACGTTGTTCTTCGTTTTTCTCTTTCAGCACACGGATCTGCACGATAAGGTTCTCGAGGGCGTCCGCCACCTGCTCAAGAAACGCGTCCACGTCCCGGCGATCGTATCCGCCGAAGCGGCTGCGCTTGAACTGCTTGGCGAAAACATCGCTGGGGGTGATGGCGTGTTCATCGCCCAGAAGTTCTCCGACAATCTTGTCGTCTTTCCTCATGGATATCGCTCCCTATCGGACGAAATTCTCGGACGATGATTCATTGTCCCAATTCACGGGATCGCTGGACGGCCGCGGCCACCGCGGACTCCACCAGCTTGGGGAACTCGTCGCACTCGAATTGCTTCAGCGCGGCTTCGGTCGTCCCGCCCCGGGAGGTAACACGCTCACGCAAGATCGTGGCGGACTCGCCGGAATCACGCAACAACAGACCCGCGCCAACCAGGGTTTGGCTCGCCAGGCGGTCTGCCTGATCCTTCGGCAACCCTTGGGCTACGGCCGCGCGAGACAGGCATTCCACGAGATAAAAGAAATATGCGGGGCCGCTGCCGCTCAGGGCGGTGACCGCATCAATCAGCGATTCCGGAACCTGCTCAGAGACTCCGATGGACCGGAAGATCGCATGGGCGGTCTCCACGTCCGCAGCCTTACAATTCGGGCTCGGCGCGATGCCGGTGGCGCCGGCGCCGACGAGCGCAGGTGTGTTGGGCATCACGCGCACGACGCGGAACTCGGCTCCGAGCCGTTCCTGGAGGTACCCGATGGAAATGCCGGCGGCGATAGAAACGACCAGCGTGGCCGGCTTCAACACGGTCTGAATCTCCGTCACCGCTTCATCCATGCTCTGGGGTTTCACGGCCAGCACGAGCGTATCGCAGGCGCGCGCGAGATCTTCCGCGCTTCTAGTCACCCGGAGTCCCATGACTTCCGCGTGAGCGCATTTTTCGGAATCGACGTCGTAGGCGGCAAGGTGCTTTGCCGTGGTCGCCCCGTTTTCCAGCAACCCTCCGGCGATGGCGCGCCCCATATTGCCGAAGCCCAAGAACCCCAGAGTTCCACGAACTGACACGAACCCTACTCCTTTCGCGTATCCGGCGCGCTAGCGGCTCCGGTTCTCAAGTTCCAGAATCATTGCGACGGACTCGCAGTGGAGAAATCGATGGCACTGAATGCAATCACGCTCGACCTTGTGCGGAAGTTCGTACCGGTCAATCTCGCGGAACCTGTGCCGCTCGAAGAAGCGGGCGTTCCGGCTGAGCGCGTAGACGCGGGAAGCGCCTTGACGGCGCGCGTCTTCCACGCACGCGTTCAGGAGATGAGCGCCTACGTGTTTGCCCCGCAAATCCTCGCGAACCACCAGGGACCAGACTTCGGCAAGGTCTGGGGAATCGAGGCGCACTGCGCAACAGCCCCCGACGCCGAGCTCGTCCACGTATACGAAGAACTGGGACAAGTTGTCATGCAGCTCCTGATGCGTTCGAGGCAACAGCAGCCCCTCCGCTACGGCGCGGTCGATTAGAACCTTCATCCCCGGAACTTCCGAGGCGAGGGGTCTCCGAACGTTATCTAAACCTAGCGCGTCTGCCATTTCTCCGTCGTAGCCAAGTGGATAATTCGAGAGTACACTCGTGAAACACCCGCTTCACAACGCGTGCAGCCTGGGAGTTTGCGGTAGTGTACCACAGGCCGTGAGTCCATTCGACCAGCAGCACGGAATACGCCGGACGAGCGTTCTGCGGCGATGCGCAACTTTGAATCCGCGAGTTGGTCTAGCCAATAATCCGCGCGAGGCAGGTCCAAAGCTTGTTGCGGGTGTCTGGGCGGATTCTCTCCGCTTTGCTCGAGATTTCGTGCCCGGCCGAGCCAGATAAGGGAAACGTGTCCGTTTCGGGAGTGTGAAGCCCATGACTGGCCAAGCATCGACGACAGATCAATCCGCGCGGCCCCATACCTGGCGGGTGGATGCCGGACTGCTCGTCATCGCCCTGATCGTGGCAACGGCCCTGCGCCTCCACAAATTGGATGCCGGGCTCTGGCTCGACGAGGTGCTGACCTACCAAGGGGCCAACCAGTCCCTGGGCGAGGCCTACCTGCACCGCACGCAATTCCTGTACTACGTGCTCGCCCATTTCGCGCTTCAAGTTCGCGACACCGAGGTGATGCTTCGCCTGCCCAGCGTTCTGGCCGGGCTTGCGGGTGTCGTCGCTCTATACGGGCTCACGCGCAAGGCCTGGGGAACTGCGGCGGCCTTTCTGGCGGCCATGTTGCTGGCCATCTCGCCATACCATATCGACAAGAGTCAGGAAGCGCGCTTCTACGCTTTTGTGATACTCGCGAACATCCTGATGGTCTGGAGCATGTGGAACGCCTTGGCGACCGGCCGCGCGAGGCATTGGATCGTCTTCGTCTTGGCCGCGAATCTGGGGGTCGCCTCGCAGTTTACCGTGATTCCGTATGTGGCGGCGCTGGGGGTGGCAGGCGGTTGCTGGTTGCTCGTCTTCGCAAACGGACTGCCCTGGCGCGATCGCTCCCGGCGAGCGCTTCACCTCGGATTGGCTTGCGCGGCCGCGTCGCTGAGTGTATTCACCAGTATCCTCGCGCGCGGGACGTTTCCGTTCCTGCTCGCGCGAGGCACGCAGACCGACACCACCTCCGCAGAGACGCTTGCCTATGTAAACGCGTACCGACTGAGCCCCGGAGAGTATCTGGAGTTTCTTCATTCCTACGTGCCGCGCTATTGGACGCCGATGGGTTACCTCTTTCTTGCGCTGATCGCCTTGGGCGCCGTGGTGCTGGCAAAGCGCACGCCGGTACTGGCGTTCCTGATGGCCGCACAAGTAGTCCTCGTTCCGATACCGTTGTTTCTGGTAAACGTACATCACTGGTACCATGAGCGATACTTCAGTTGCGTGTATCCGTTTGTTCCCCTGCTGCTCGCAGTCGCCAGCGTCTTCTTGGCAGACCGTTTCGCGCAAATCGTCCTGCGTGTTGCGAGTCCCAAACTGCGGATTTCAACGTCTTTTCCGGTCGTCGCGCGCGCATCGATCGTTCTGCTGTTTCTCGCAGCCTACATGAAAATCTCCTACGGTCTGCTCCTGTATCACTACACGGAGGGTAGAGCCCATGACTGGCGGGCGGTGGTGGAGTTCCTGGCGCCGCGCCTGGCGGACGGGGATACCATTGCGGTCGCGGGCCCCGCAACCTATGCGACGCAGCACCTCCCAAAGGATCGGCAGGTATTTCCCGAATCACACGCCGCGTTGGAGTATTACCTTGAGCGGACACTTCCGAAGGGCAAATCGAAAACTGTGCATATTGTCGGCGCCGGCTCGAGTAATCAGATCGAGGAACTGCGCTCCGGGAATCATTCGGGGCGGCTATATCTCGTTATCGAATCGTGCCGTGAGCCGGAACGCGCGCCTCACAGCGATCTGGCGAAACTTCCCACGCGTGACCTGTTCCAGACCAATGGTCTCGATGTGTTTCAGGTGGATCTGTCCTCCGTCCACGGTCGCGAGTGCGCGCATGTTCCCTCGCCGGCCCCTGCGCAGTAGCGTAGAAGAACGACGACAGTTGTTCCCATGCGCGCCTCGCGTTACGATTCCAGTTTGAGAGGGAATAGTCACAATGGACGACGATAAGGAGCATGGGCGTCCCGCCCGTGAACCGGTAGACTCAAGAAACGCCAACGGCAAAGACGTGCCCAGCTCTGAAGAAATCGTAGAGCTACACGGGCGGGACGTCCATGCTCCTTGGACGGCTGGGCTTACCGTAACCCGTGTGCAGTAGAGGCGCCGGCTTTGGTACGCTGGGATTATGCTTATCAATTCTGCAAGACGATTCACAAACCGTGGCGCTTCCCTGACGTGCGGGTTCGCACTGATGACATTGACCGGATTGGCGTTCGGCGAACCGACGCCGCGCCCCCACATGTTTGTCAGCGCCGACCCCGCGCCGGGGCTTCGGACCCTGGACGAAGTGCGGGAAGGCATCCGCGAAGGGCACGCCGCGCGCCTGTGGGCAATGTTGCTCGAGAAAGTCGAGCGCGAGATGTTGGAAGAGGCTTGGACACCCGCGTCCGCATTGCCCGGCAGAAGCGAAGTCCAGATCAAACACGAGAATCGCGATTTCACCATCGTCGCCATGACGGCGAATCGGATTCTCGATGCGTCTCTCGCTTCGCTCATCACGGGAGACCGGCGCTATACCGACGCGGCGCTGAAGCAACTCGACGCGCTGTTCGACCCGGAGCGGTGGCCAGACTGGGAGGACAAGGCCCACATCGAAGTGGGGCGTATCGCCGATTTGCGGCACGGGCAACTCGCGTTCGCAGTGGGCGTGTCCTACGACTGGCTCTACACGGCCCTGAAGCCTGAGGAACGGCAGCGTATCGTGGAAGGACTCGACCGTTGCGCTATTCAGCGATTCAAAGCGGCCGTGGAGGCCAACGAAAATTGGACCCGCAATCGAACCAACTGGATGACGGTCATCGTGGGCGGATTCGGGATCGCGGGCATGGCGTTGGCAGAGGATCATCGCGATAGTGAATTCATGGTCGAGTTCGCCCGGCCGCGCATGGAAAGCTATCTTGAAGTGCTCGGAGCAGAGGGCGAGTTCAACGAGAGCGTGCAGTACGCGGGGTCCATGCTGTTTCTCGTGCGCTACTTCACGGCGGTGCGTTACGCCAGCGGCGGCCGCGACAATCCATTTGAACGCCATTCCCTGGCAGCGTTTTGCCGCTGGTATCAATACATGACCATTCCGCCGGGGCGGGTCGCGGGATTCGGCGATCCCGGCGCTGCCATGCCGCCCGTGGTGAATTACATGAGCGCCGTTGCCGCAGCCACACAGGACCCGATGCTGCAATGGTTCTACCTGCAGTATTGCGACATCATGTCGGAAACGCACCGCGATCTTGCCATGGAACTGCTGTATTTCGACGCGAGCCTCAAGGCCGTGTCTCCCGAAGGACGCCTGCCGCTGGGCAGGGCCTACCACGACGAAGGCAAGCTCATCAGCAGCCGAAGCAGTTGGGACCCCCAATCCACCACGTCCGTGGTGTATGCGAAGGCCGACCGCGAAAGTACGCACAACCACGCGGACTGGGGCCAGGTGTGTATCGATGGGTACGGCGAAAGGCTGGTGGTCGATCTTGGGGCACCACCGGGCTACCCCAAGAGTCACAAGGAGCGGTTCTACAACTACCAGCAATGGGGTCACAACATTTTCGTCTTCGGCATGAACGAGACCGGCGGCGTGCCGTGGCAGGAACAGAAGCGCGAGGGGGTCATTCTGTGGGCCGAGTTTGACGACGCGCGCGGCGGCGCATGGGCGATGGACCTGACGGCCGTTTACGACGAGGCAGAATCGGTAACCCGGACCGTGGTTCATTTGTTGCCTCGAATTGCGGTCGTCGTGGACGATGCGTCGCTACAAGTAAAATCGCCGATCAACATGCGCTGGCATCTTGCGGAATCCACAGAGCCTGACGAAGCGGGCCGTTTCCGAATCGCGACCGACGATGCGGCGCTGGCAGGACTCGTGTCTCGCGTGGATGGACCCGCCGAGGTAGGTACGGGACGCCACGCCTATGAGGAGCCGTACAGCCGCGACCGGATGGGCGAACCGTATCCGCAGCAGCACGAACCATTCGTAGAAATCAAGACGGAGGACACGGCGTGCCGAGTCGTGTCCTTGTTCTGCATTCAAGAGCTGGATGGCTCGGCGCAGTCGTGGACGATGCATGAGGGCGGCTGGGCGATTGAAACGCCCGAGGGCCTCGTGCGCGTAACGATAGATGACGATCTCTTGCGCGTGGAATTCGCGGATTCAGAGAAGGGCTGGTCCGTTCCTGTCGGCCGGCGAGATGACGGCACGCCATGAACGGTATGCGCGCAGTACCATGGATCCTCTCGTTCGCGATGCTGACGGCGTCCGCGTTCGGCGACCGCATCGCCGAGGCGCGCCTGTCGTCAGATAAGCAGGAGCACGATCCTGTTTTCATCTACGAGCGGGTCTCGGGATCGTTCTTCGTGGAGAACATCGGCGCCGATCCGTTCCGTATCGCCAATGTTAAGTCCACCTGCGCCTGTACGACCGCAATCCGCACGAAGGGAACTGTCGCCCCTGGGGAACGGGCGGAGATCCAGTACGAGATGGAGTCCGCCGCGCCCTTGCGGCGCTCGGTCAGTATCTTCGTCGAGACCAATCCGCCTCTAGAAGAGCCGCTCCGCTTCATCGCCTCCGGGACCTGGAAACCAGTAATCGAAATGGACGAACCTCTACTGACGATTCACGCGCACTTCGGTGACGCATTTTCACACACGGTGCCGCTGCAGGCCGCGGAAGGGGTGGGCGCGCTCCGCATTCTCGACGCCACCACGCGCCAGGATTGGGTGGATCTGGATCTCGCGCGCGCTGGTGATACCTCGCTTCCGGAATTGGTCATTCGTTCCAGGGGGCCAATCCAGCCGGGGAGTCATAAGCTGGGCGTCGATGTGAGCTTCGAGGCAAACGTGGCCGGCAAACAGAGCCTGAGGTTCAACGTCGAAGTTCAGTCCGATTTCTCGGTCAATCCCACCCCACTGACCATTCAACTGAATCCGGAGTCACTGCAAACGACGGTGGAGTTCGTGGTCCGGAGCAAGCGCGGTGAGCGGTTTGTGATTCAGGGGATTCAGGCCGAACGGATCGAAATTGCCGCGTCGGACTTCCCGAAAATGCCGAGCGCTTCCCATCGCGTGCAGGTTACCATTCACCCGGCGGACGGGCCCGTTCCGCGGCGGGGTCGTCTTCTAATCGATCTCGGCGAGAACCGGGGAATTCTTCCCGTCGAAGTCTACTTGTTGCGGCCAAGCGCCCCAACGCGGTAACACTCGCGGGGGGTAGCGCCTTTGGGCATTCCCGGGCCTCATCTGGTATCATTACGCCCTGCTATTTGCGCGCATCCCGATGCGCCGGGGTTTCGCGGAGTATCCGCAAGGAGTTACGGGGACTATGGCACGAAAATACGTTATCGGGCTGGATTACGGAACGGAGTCGGGCCGGGCTTTGCTGGTCGCGGTGGACAATGGCGAGGAGGTCGCGACCGCCGTGGAACCCTACCGCGACGGCGTAATCGATGATACCCTTCCCGGCACCGGCGAAAAGCTTCCACCCGACTGGGCCCTACAGAACCCCCGCGACTATCTCCACGTGCTCGAAACGGTCGTACCCAAGGTGTTGAAGGAGTCCGGTGTCAGCGGCGACGACGTTATTGGAATCGGCACCGATTTTACGGCTTGTACGATGCTGCCGATCGATGCGAAGGGCACGCCCCTTTGCATGAAGCCGGAGTTCGAAAAGAACCCCCACGCGTGGGTCAAGCTGTGGAAGCATCACGGCGCGCAGCCCGAGGCGGACCGGATCAACGAGCTTGCGGAAAAACGCGGTGAGGATTTCCTCGCGCGTTACGGCGGGAAGATTTCGAGCGAATGGTTTTTTCCCAAGGCGCTGCAGATTCTTGACGAAGCGCCGGAGATTTACGAGGTGGCGGACAAGCTCATCGAGGCGGGCGACTGGCTCGTGCTGCAATTGTGCGGCGAGGAAAAGCGCAACGCCTGCGCCGCAGGATACAAGGCCATCTGGGACGAGGGGTACCTGAGCCCGGACTTCTTCAAAGCCCTCGATCCGCGGTTCGAAAACGTTGTCAAAGACAAGATGAGTGAAGCCATCTATCCCGTGGGCGTGCGCGCGGGTGGACTGCTGCCGGAAATGGCACAGAAGCTCGGCCTGAAGGAAGGCACCGCTGTGGCCACGGGCGGTATCGATGCGCACGTTGCCGTACCGGCAACCGCCGCCACGGAAGCGGGTCAGATGGTCATGATCATGGGCACCAGTTTGTGCCACATGGTCTGCGGCACGGAGAAGAAGGTCGTCGAGGGGATGTGCGGCGTCGTCAAAGAAGGCATCCTTCCCGGGTACTACGGCTTTGAAGCAGGACAGACCGCCGTTGGCGACATCTTCGCGTGGTTCGTGAACAACTGCGTTCCCGCGTCGGTGGCGGAAGCCGCCGCGAAAGCCGGTACGGATATCCATGGGTACCTCGCGCAGGAAGCGCAGAAGCTGAAGCCCGGCGAATCGGGCGTGCTGTGTCTCGATTGGTGGAACGGCAACCGTTCCATCCTCGTGGACGCGGACCTTTCCGGATTGATGATCGGCATGACCCTTACCACCACACCGGCCGAGATGTACCGCGCTGTGCTGGAAAGCACCGCGTTTGGGACGTACACGATCATCCGGCAACTGGAGAACGGCGGCGTGCCCATCTCCGAGCTATACGCCTGCGGCGGTCTTCCGGGCAAGAACCCCTTGCTGATGCAGATCTTCGCGGATGTCACAAACCGAGAAATCAAGATCAGCGCCAGCGATCAGACGGTGGCCTTGGGCTCGGCCATGTGGGGTGCAGTCGCGGCCGGTTCTGCCGCGGGCGGCTACGACGACGTCACCGAGGCTGCGAAGAAGATGGCGCGGCTGCGGGACACCGTCTACCGGCCCGATGCGGATGCCCACGCCGCATACGAGAAGCTGTACGCGGTCTACCTCCGGTTGCATGACCTCTTTGGGCGGGGAGGGGACCGGGCCATGAAAGAGTTAAAATCGTTGAAAGCCGTCGCACGCGGCCAATAGACTTATGGATGTAGCTTGGAAACGCTGGAGCCGATCATGACGATTGAATGGAACGAGGAACGGTTTGCAACGGGCATCGAGGAAATCGACGAGCAGCACAAGGAATTGTTCCGGCAGATCAATCGTTTGACGGACTCGCTGGAGCGCAATCCCAACGGCAAGGCCGAAGCCGGGAACTTCTTGTACTTTCTGGAAGATTATGTCAAAACGCACTTCGGCTGCGAAGAAGGGATCATGGAGCGGACCCATTGCGCGGCCTGCCCGCGCAACGCAAAGGAACACGGACATTTTCTGAAGGCCTTTCAGGAGATTCGCCACACCTTCGATCGCGAGGGTATCAGCCCGAGCTTCGTCCAGCGGATCCACAAGGAAGTGGTGGATTGGATCCAGGGGCACATCGCCAACGTCGATGTCGAACTTCGTACGGTCGCCACGCAATAACGCTTTTCCGCAGTCCACAGCCTACCCCTAGACCATGGAGCATAGCATGCGCAAAGAGTCCCTCAATTTTCTCAAACAATTGCTATCGACGCCCAGTCCTTCCGGATTTGAGGAGAAGATCCAGCAAGTCTGCAAGTCCTACGCGAAGCCGTACGTGGACAAGATTTACAAGGACGTTCACGGAAATCAGTACCACGTGAAGAATCCCGATGCGGAATTGCGCGTTATGCTGGCCGGTCACGTGGACGAAATCGCGCTCATGGTGAACCACATCGACGACAAGGGGTTCCTGGGATTCCAGGCCATCGGCGGAATTGACGCTTCGGTGCTGGACGGACAGCGCGTGCAAGTACACCATGAAAAAGGTTCGGTGCCGGGTGTGATTGGCCGGCGGGCAATTCACCTTACGGACCCGGAAGACCGTGGCAAGCCGCTTCCGATTCATCAACTCTGGATCGACATTGGCGCGCGGGACAAGAAGGAAGCGCAGCGCATCGTGTCCATCGGCGATCCGGCCACGATCGATGTGGGCTTCCAGGAATTACGCAACGATCGCGTGGTCGCCCGCGCGCTGGATGACCGCATTGGCGCCTTTGTGATTCTCGAAACCATGCGGCTCCTGAAGAATCGCAAAGTCAACTGCGCGGTCTTCTGCGTGACGACCGTGCAAGAGGAAGTGGGATTGCGCGGCGCCACCACCAGCGCGTACGGGTGCAACCCACACGCGGGCATCGCTGTGGACGTCGCGCACGCCACCGATCATCCGAATTGCGACAGCAAGCGGTTTGGCGCGTTTTCCCTGGGCGGCGGCCCAATTCTGAACCGCGGACCCAACATCAACCCGGTCGTGGCGAAGGGCCTCATCGACACCGCCAAGAAGAAGAAGATCCCGTATCAGATGGAAGCGGCGCCGCGCGGCACGGGCACCGACGCCAACGCAATGCAATTAAGCCGGGGCGGCGTGGCTACGGGTCTCATTGGCGTGCCGAATCGTTACATGCACTCGCCGGTAGAAATGGTCTCCCTCAAGGACGTGGAGCATTGCTCGGAACTGCTGGCCGAGTGGATCTGCACGCTCAAGCCGAAGCACAACTTCATTCCATGAACGACGCGGTTCGGGTAATCGTCGAAGAAGACTACGACGACATGAGCCGTCGTGGCGCGACGGTCGTTACGGAGCACCTCCGGGGAAACCCGTCGGCCCTGCTATGCGCGGCGAGTGGGAGTTCGCCCCTGGGCCTGTACGCAGAACTCGCGAAAGTGTGCGCCGGCGATCCCCAGTTGTTTTCCGCGTTGCGCGTCATCAAGCTTGACGAATGGGGGCCGCTTACCGTAGACGACCCCGCGTCTTGCGAGTTCTACGTACGAACCAAAGTCTGCGAACCCCTTGGTGTGGATGGCGGACGCTACATCACTTTTCGCGGCGATGCGTCCGATCCCGAGGCCGAATGCGCGGCCTTCGCGAGCGCGTTGCAGTCTGCCGGACCAATCGACATCTGCATCCTCGGAATGGGTGTGAACGGCCATGTCGGGATGAACGAGCCGGCAGACTGGCTTCATGAAACCGCGCATGTTGCGGTGTTGGCGAAGGAATCCCAAGGGCACGGCATGCTCGCGAACGCCCTCAGGCAACCCACGTACGGAATGACGCTTGGCATGGGCGATATTTTGCGATCGAGGCTCGTCTTGCTTCTGGTCAGCGGCGTGAAGAAGCGTGAGGCAATGGCTGAGTTCATGAGTCGCCGCATCTCAACGCGCTTCCCTGCGTCCCTCTTGTGGACGCACCCCAACGCTATCGTCATTGCCGATCGGCGAGCAATGCCGGTTTCCTGACTTCGAGGGTTTCGGCATTCACCGGCGCAACGCTGAGCGCGAGAATCGCCTGGCCAGTAAAGTACAACGGCAATCCCAACACGGCATTCTCGAAACCCGGCGACACGAACTGCTGGCGCGCCACGAAGATGTCGGAAACGTAGAACATGACCGCGCCGAGCAGAATGAGCCCGCCCCCGGGCTGCGACACGGTCCCGCCCGCAAGGATCACCATGATGCCAATGACCACGGTATAGGCGGCGACGGGAATCTGGAGATCGCTGGGAACGTGCGGCCACACCCATCGAATGACTAACACGCCTACAATCACGATCGCGACTGCGGAAGGAACGAGCCCGTGAATTCGAAGACCACGCACGGTATAGGCGGCACAGTACGCAAGGTGGGCGACCAGAAACGCGACGAGGCCGGCAAGAAACCGGCTCTCCCCTCCGGACAGAAGAAAGTAGTCCCCGAAGGAGGAACAGACCAGCCCTGCGAACAGAATCCGCCCATACATCGACCGATGCGCGCCCGCGAGCAGGGCGGTGGCGAGAAAACTGAACGACGCGGCCATTTTGAAATAACTGGAAAACCCGGAAGCGCTCATCAGCAGGCAAACGATGCAGAACGCAACGGTCAGACCCGCAGCCAAAAGCGCGCGCGAAGGTATGGTCTTCATCGTCGAAGGATTCTCCTGGTTGGCCAATCGCGGTTGCGCTTGAGCTACGATCCAAACCAGCCCGATTGCTCGTGGCGTGTACCGAGAATACCAGCGACGGAAGGGACAAACCAGCCAAAACGACCCACAGGAGTTAGCCACCGGGCGCGTCGTTCAGATACCCTTCGAGCGCCGTGATCTCGTTGATCAGTTCGTTGATACGATCGTGCAACAGATATCGAAGCGAGATCATGCCCGCAATTTCGCCGTTCGACTTTATGATGGGAAGGTGGCGAATGCGACGCTCGCTCATGAGCCGGATGGCGTCGTTCAACTCGGTGGACTCAGGGGCGACGGCGATATCCGAAGTCATGACGTCGCCCAAGAGGGTGGTGCGCGGATCGCGCTCCTGCAGAACGATCCGCGACATGACGTCGCGCTCGCTGAAGATGCCCCGCAGGTCGTTCGTATCGCCGATTAGAACCGCACCAGAGCGATGTTCGACCATTACCTCGATCGCCCGCCACGCCGTGTCGTCCTCGGTCAGCATCAACAACTCGGTATTTCTCAAAAAGGGTTTTAACGACATGAATATGCCCTCGCACGTGTGCCTCAAGATCTCGCAGCGACTCCAACATGCCCTAAGTTGCTTGAAAACGCAATAAGAAACTGGCTGATATGCGGCGGGCAATTCCGGAACTTCTTTTGTAGAGGGACCTTACAGACGGCAAGTCAATTCGTAAACCACCGTCGCAAGGAGAAGTTTAGGAGGTCACTCGCGAGATCCCGGGCGGATAAGGAAAGTCGACCGTCTTCTGGGCAGCGGTTAGCTGTCGCTTGAGCCGCCAATCTGCTGATCCAATTCATCGAGAAACCAGCGCAACCGCCGCTGGTCTTCGGAAGTCATGTGATGAAACTGGACACCACAGGCGTGCCCCTTTTTCTCGGGTACTGGTTTCGTCCAACGCACCTGAGCGCGGGGCGCGATCGACGTGTGCTCCTGAAGATCGATGTAGAGCGTCACATCCTGGCCGGGTGCGATCTCATACTTCGACATGACGCACGCGCCACCGGAACTCAAGTCGAGCAGCTTACCTTTGGTCTTGTGGGTATCCATCTGCATGTCACCGCCGGATGAAAACCCAACCGCGAACTCGACCACCACTGGGCAGGTTTTCCGGATAGTTCTTCGTCTCAGACGGCGCTGATCCGAAGACGCGTCAGCGCCCGAAGAAGTCTCCGGCGCGAGTATAATTCGTAATTCTCTTGCTGGCCCGAATTCCGTTTGACGCATCGAGTGTATCCTCTGCCCTAACTGTTCAAGGATAGATTGACGGGACTTGCGCTATTTGATCATGACGCCAGAATAAGTGTCTTCTCCTCCACCCCGTCCTCCGGGGGGCCGTACCGGAGCATGACTTTCGCGCCTTGCATGAAGTCGGTCGACTCGAGAATCGGACGGACCACGTCGAACAAGCGGTCAGCATCGGGGCCGTACATGTACAGGCTGCCATCACTGCCGTCCACGGCGATCTCGTTGCCGTCGTATTCACCGGCACGAGAGGTTTCGATAGCGTCTTCGAGCCGCTTCTCCAACTGGAAGATGCGGGACAGATCGGTCGAACCATACTGAAAATGGACGATGACCGCGTGGCTGGGAGAAGGTTCCGGCTCCTTCGACCCGCCGCCGAGGATTCGGGAGAACAAACTCACGTGTCAGTATCCTCCATCTACCGGCCCCAACGCGCCTGGAGCGGTTGGCGCAGTTGGACGCTGGCGCTCTCGATGTCTTCGTAGCGTTGGTCTCCCTCCTTCAAGAAGAAGGGAATGAACGCCAGCTTTTCGATATACGTCGAACCCACATCCACGGGAATGATGGGTCCGCGTTGATAGTCGCTGAAGGGATACACCCACCCGCGGGTGAAGTACGTGACCGGAATCGACCAGAAGTGATGGTAATAGAGATAGAACGCCGGCCGATGGGTTGAGGCCTCCCCGCGGGTCGCGTTGAAGGCGAGGGAGGACTCAATAACCTCGCCGATGCCGTAATCCTGCGTCTCGTTGGTGAGGGCCAGCCAGGGGACGTCATGGTCCACGCGAATCGCCCATTCGTCCTGCCAGTTGGGGCCGTGGAGCGTCCGTGCGCTGCGCAGTCCCCCGCTCTTCTCTTTCCACACGAAATGGTCGATGAGATGGGAGTCGAGCACGATCTCGCCATTCCGGATGGCGGAAGCGTTCAAGGGGTCGCGCACTTCCATGACGGTGGTGCATTTGACGTAGGGCACGCCCGCGTAGAACGTATAGGTGACCGATGCGTGCACCTGGGGGGTGGCATCCGGCATGCGGCCGCTGTTCGTGATGCGGAACATGAGCGGGCCACGTGTCGTCACGATCGTCTTGTCCGGCGGGTCCCATGCGAAGGTGTGGCCCCACTTGCCGTTGTCGGAAAAGGAATCGGGGTTCCAGTGCACGGCGTTGCTGTAACTGTTTGTCAGCGTCGGCACGGGGTTGTCGTCGCGCCCTTTCAGATTGAAGGAAGCAATCTGGCCGGAACCCTGATCGAGCTGGACGACATAGTGCTCGTTCTCGACTTTGGCTTCGAGCGACGGTCCCTCGATGTTTAATCCGCCCTTGATTTCGGCGGGCGAAGCGGCCTTCGGGTTGTCGTAGAGGAAGACGTATACGCGAGATTCGTTTGCGGGTACCGATGCGAGAAACACGCCTTCGACCGACTGCGACGGATGTTGCAGATAATTGGTGTTCGACGTGCCCGGCGGCGTTCCGGGGAACCGCTTGGCGTTGAATGTCTGGATTGGCACGGGCGTGTACGTCTCGCCATCGCAGGCAAACACGCGCAGTTCCCGTTCCAAATCTTCGCAGTCCTCTGCGCGCGCCGCGATCGAGAACTCGACGGGTTCGCCGTTCCGAGCAAGCCCTGCCGGTTCGTGCAAAACCACCGACTGGTACCGATTAAACCCATCCGGCGCGCCCCCGGTTTTAGGGGCCTTGGCTTCGAAAGATCGCGTGACGGTCTTGGACGTTCCTTCCGCGTCTTTCGCGCTAATTTCGACTTCGATGGAGGTATTCTCGCCGTTGTGCCAAACGGATCGCGTGACCAGGACTACGTTCTTCGCGTCCGTGGCTTCCTGCGTGATCCATCCCGACTGGACGTGGGCGAATCCGTCCACGAAAGCATAGAACGAATCCGATTCCGTGCCGTTGACACGAATCTTGGCGATGCTTGCGGAGGCTCCGTCCGTCCAATCGCCGAGGGGAAGCACGACCTCGAAGAACGGGTGCTCCACCGTCGGCGACACGAAGGTGACCTCCGTCACGTTCTTCGGATCATAGGGCGTCGGATACAGGACCTGTCCGTCACCCACATCCCGGCCAGTTTCAACCGATACCGGCAACTGCGCGCCTGCAACCAGCGCGCAGAGCAAAACGGCCAATAGTGCAGCAAGCCGCACAGCTACTCCTCGCCTTCCGTATCTTTGTGCCCGCTGAGCGCGCCTTCCACGCCCTCATCAAAGGGCATAGTCAAGATGGGCATTACCCAGGCTTCCGGCGTGCGTTCGTCGGTGGCCATCCATTCGTGTACCAGCAGCGGATTTGAGAGCTGCTCCGTAAGCGACTCGATCTCGGCGAAGGGGTCGTCGTCCTCCGCAAACCGGAATGGCACCCAAGCCGCCGTTTCCGTGTAAAAACTGCCGGCACGCACAGGCATCATGCGCGTGAAGTTCAGACCGCCAAAGGGATAGACCAAGGGCCGGGACCAATAGATCCAGGGTCCGTTCTGCACGTAGATGTAGGGCTGCGCGGCGCTCGGCTGCTGGCCGTACTTGTTGCCGCAATTGAACTCGAGGTTGATGCTGGCGAATCCGACCTTCTGTTCGCGATTGATGAAGGCCATCCACGGCGTTTCCGCGGGAACTTCCAGGGCGTGGATCGGATGTTTGCGCGACGATTCGATGTCGAGGCTCTGCACCGTGCCCAGGGGATCCTTCCACACAAATTCATTGAGCACGGCATGGTTGAAAACGAGTTCCCCGTTGCGCGCGGCCATGACGAAGTGATCGTTGATGACCTCCATGTAGGACGTCATCATCACGTAGGGCCTATCCGCATAGAACTCGTAGGAAATGGACGAGTTGACCGTTTCCATGTGGGGCAACGGCGCGTAGCGGCGCGTCCGGTGCATGATGGGACCGCTGATCTCATCGTAAATGGGCGTTTCCCAGTCGCTCGCGTGAACCCACGGGATCGGAGGCGAGTAGAATCCCGGGTTCCAGTGCACGGCGCCGTTGGTTTCGAGCTTGTGCTCAAGCAACACCGGCTCGCCCTCGCCGCGGATCGTCACCTGCTCCACGGCCCCGCTGTTCACGGACAGGTAGAACTCGTACGCGTCCGTCGTGATCGTCTGGCTCAGTCCCTCTCCTTTTGCCACGTTGAGGTCTGTGTCCAAACTTAACGGTTCCGCGTTTGGATTGCCGTATACCACCTGGTAGACCTTCAGCTCGTACGGCTGGACATCGGCGAGAAACACGAGTTCGACCGTAGTCGTCGCGTCATACCGGTGCACCGGTTCGCCGGTTTCGGCGTCCAGCTCACCCGAGTTGAGCAGCCGCTCATCGCGCCAGACGGTCACGTTGGTCACTTGACAGGGGGCGACTACATAGCCGTCCGCGCCGGCATTGGGATGGGTCGGTTCGTAGGAGACTACGCGAATCTCGTTCTCAGGTTTGGTGACGTCGTCGGCAAAAAGCCCCAGCATGGCGTGCACGGGCTCGCCCTGGCGCTGGATACCGGCCGTTTCGTGGAGCACCAGGGAAACCGAGTGCGGCCAGTCCGCGTTCCAGTAGCCGCCGGAGCCGGGCGCGGTCCCCTCGGCCTCAAAGGTGGACTCTTTGCCGTCCTCATCCGCGATCGTAACCGCGACCGTATGCTTCGAACCGTTCACCCAGTCCACCGGGGCCACGATCTGAAAATCGCGGCTGCCCGCGATGACGCCTTCGTACGTTTCGCCTTCAACGGTTCCATTCTCAGTTGAACCGGGAAGGGCCTTTCCGTGGTTGAAGTAGCGGGCGTCGCGGCTGGCTTTACCGTCCACGGATACGGATATGACCTTGCCGGGCGCGAGTGACTCTTTGGCCAGGGTTACGGTGAGGTGGTGATACGGAAACTCCGCGGTAGGCTGACCGAAACTCGGGCCTTTCACCTTCGTGCGCGCGGCCGGCGCCGTTTCGTTTGCGGCAAGCCGTACCGGTTCGCCTGCTTCGCTAGTGCCTTCCAAGGCGATCTCGTAGACCTTGCCGGGCTGCCAGTCCGCGTACAGGGAAACGGAAAAGTCTTCGCTGCCGTGTACCCAACGGTTCCCATTAAAGACGCTATGATTGGCGATGACGAACGGGTCTTTTTCGTCGCCATTCACCAGAACCCGCTCAACCTGAAACGCCGGAGCCGCGTTTTTCGGAAACTTCGCCACGAGGTCGTAGGTGACGTTGGCGAATTCGCCGACGGGCTGAAACTCCACGGTCTGCGGTCCTGCAGGCGCGGTGGACTCCGTGAATCCGGATGGCCGCGGGTGGCGCAAATCGGCCGCGCGTTCCGCAGCCGAGATTCCGGAACCGGCAAAAGCAATCAATAGAACGAGTGTCGCGGCGAAAGCAGCGCTACGCATGTCGGGTCTCCTCGGTTCGTTGCAGTTTCGTCACTCGTGTTTCTTGTTCTGTTTTGCTTCGTGTTCTTCACGAAGGATACGCAGCAATGCCCGGATATCCAAGGCCCCTCCAATGGTTACCCAAAGGGACATGATGGTGAAGGCGGCCACGCTTACGATAAAGACGGCCTTCCAAAGGCTCATCCAGAACTCGATTGAATCCATAACCGAAATCCTTTTTGGTTCAACGCGTGGAACAAGCGCTTACGCGGCCGATTCCGCGGCAGTGTCTTCGTCAGGGCGCTTCCTATCGGGAAACAAGAGCGAACCAATAATCATCACGGTGAGCGCCAGCAAAACGACGGCTAACCCAACCCGCTGGCTCGGCAGGTACGTGGCCATGATGTGCTCGGCCCGCGTCAGATCGATGCGCAGCACAGTCAATAACAAGAACCGTTGCAGGGCTTCGAGTCCCAGCACCGCCAGACCGCCCGTGCACATGGCCAGCACCGCGCCGGTCGAACTGGCGCGCTTCCAGTAGAGCCCGCCGAGCAGGACACTAAAGGCGCCGGTGAAATAGATCGCACCGCTTACGGTCAGGAAGTCCCACAGGTCCTGGCGCAGCGGATAGACGTAGCTCATAATAAAGATCGTGATCCCGATCAAGAGGACAAAGCCACGGGTCGTCCATACCCGGGCTTTTTGCGACATGTGGTTCCTGGACAAGGGCACGACCACGTCGTTGGTGAGCACCGAACTCCAGCAGAGGAAGTAGCCGCTGTCCGTCGACATCATTGCCGCGACCATGGCCGCCGTAATCAGCCCGATCATACCGACGGGAAGCGTGCGGCTGAAGAACACCGGCATGCCGTACAAGGAATCCACGGCCGTCGCGCCTTCCGCAGTCGGGAAGAAGGCTTCCTTCAGCGCGGGCGATCCCATTATGAACACGAAGGCGGCGATGCCCCAGAAATACGGCACAATCATGCGAATGGCATAGGAGATGGAGGCCCACATGAATTGCTTCTTCACGACCGATACGTTCTCACTGGCGAGCGCGCGCGCGACCGAAGTGGGCCAAACCGCGCAACTGACCACGCCCATGAAAACCATCCAAAGCACGTAGTCGACGCCAAATGCGCTTTCCGCCTCGAAGGGATTGAAACCCGCCGAACCCTTCAGTTCGGCCACCGTGTTAAAGACATGATTCCACCCGACCTCGTGGATTGCGAGCATGGTTCCAAGCACCATGCCGAAGGCCAGTACCACGAACTGGAGGTAGTCGGTCAAGACGACGGACACCATGCCGCCGAGCACGGTATAAAACAACTCGACAGCGACGAGGACGATCATGAGCATGAGCAGCGCCCGGTCGCTCTCGAGACCCATGACGGCCTGAAGGAACATGGCGCCGGCTTTGAGGAACATGCTCATGTTGAGGATGCCGCCAAAGGCCAGCATCAGTCCGCCCAGGACTTGCGTCTTGCGCCCGAACCGCTTGCGGTAGAAGTCGGGAATGGTCAAGGCGTTGTGCTTGCGGAGGGGCCCGATGATGAAGCCGCTCGCGCCGATCATGAAGGCGACGATGCCCGCGGCCAAACCAATATGAAAGGCCGCAAATCCGCCGTTAAACCCCTTTTGGGCCGCGTACATGACAGTCACCAGCCCAAGTTCCGTTCCGGTCAGCGTCGCGACGCCCAGCGCCGTCCGCACGCCGCGTCCCGCGACGACGTAGTCGTCCATGTCTGAAATATAGCGACGCGCCACCAAACCAAACGCGATGGTGGCCACCATATAGACGAAGAGAATCGCCCAGTCTACCCCCGTGAAATTGGTGTGTTGAAAGATGTCGCCGAATTGTTCCATGTTCCCCTTCCACGGTGCGTCTCGCGTGGCATAGAACGGCCAATGCGGGAGGCACCCTCGCCGCTTCGAGCAACCCAATGGGTGGACGGACATGCTAGCACGTGGCCGTGGCGTGCGCAACGCGGCGATGGCGAGTGACCGGAAAGTCCGTCCGTTGGCCTACATGGAACAACTCGGCCCCGGTGGCAGGTACTCCACCGGGGCGAGTCGTTTCTTAAACCAGTGAGGGACTAACGATCATCTGCCACGGCAGTGATTCCCGCGATTCGTATCCTTGCCGTAGCTCTTATCTCGGCCATTCCAGTCGTTGCGATTGTTGCCCTTGCCGTGACCGTGATTGGAGTGGCCATTGCTATGATGGCCGTGGTGACCGTTGCCGTGACACCCGTGCGGACGCGGATCCGTGAGCTGTGCCAACAGCGCCATTTCGTCCTGCAGCTCGGCCACGAGCGACGACTTCATGTCCGAGGCTTTGATCCAATCGGCAGGGTTTGACCGACCATCCAGCCGCTGGTACACCTCTACCAGCTTCCCGGTAGCGGATTTGTACCGGTCCGCATCGACATGGTTGGCCGCGCTGTAAAGTGATTCGGCCATGGATTGAATCCGGTAGGCGGCGCATCTCGCATTTTTGGTCTCAACCAGATCCAGCGGCAGCGACGCCATAGCCGCTGCGGTCTCACGAATCTTGGCCGCGACAACAGTAGCCAATGTTTCCGGGTTGAGCGGATCGGGGTCTTCCCCGTCCTGGATGCCGTCTCCATCGGTGTCGGGATCGCATACGCTCGTTCCTATCGCGAGGATCTCGTCGCCGTCAGAAAGGCCGTCGCCGTCGGAGTCCGGATTGAAGGGATCGAGGCATCCGTCCTGTTTGGCAAGGTCGCGTTCGACGCCATCGAGGAGCCCGTCGCCGTCAGAGTCGATAAGATCGTCCTTCGGATCAAGCGGATCCGTGCCGTCGACGAGGACTTCGGTGCCATCGTTCACACCACCGTTGTCCGAGTCCGGGTTAAGCGGGTCCGTGCCGTCTATGAGGACCTCATCGCCGTCGGAAAGGCCATCGCCGTCGGTATCGGCGTTGGCGGGATCGGTGCCGTACACGTCCGTCTCTTCGGTGTCGGTTAACCCGTCACCGTCGGTATCGAGATCGACAACCACCGCTTCGACGCTCAAGATCCACACGGCGCCGCGGGAAGGTCCGCCGTCGTCGTCGAAGTAGGCGCCCACGGCAACTTCAGGCATGTGGTCGCCATCGAGATCGCCCACGGCGGCGACGGCGTTACCAAAGCGATCGCCCGCGCGGAGCGTCCCGGCAAAGCCGCTTTCAAGGGCGCTGATCTTCTGATGGTCGTGCACGGTACCGTCGCCATTCAGGAACAGCGTGTACGCCGCTCCGAAGGTACTACCGCCATCGTCGTCGCCGTACGCGCCCACGGTAATGTCCTGAATACCGTCGTTGTCGAGGTCGCCAATCCCGGCGACGGAGATGCCGAACCAATCGGAATTGTCCAGGGTCGCTGTGAACCCGCCCTGTGTATTGCTGATCTTCTGGTAGGACTTCACGGTCCCGTCCGCGTTGAGGAAGAGCATCCATACGGCACCGCGCTGAGCCCCGCCGTCGTCGTCGCCAATGGCGCCCACCGCCAGGTCGGGCACGCCGTCCATATTCAAATCGCCGACGCCAGTCACTGAGGTGCCGAAGGTGTCAAAGTTAACAAGGTCCGCGGCAAAGTTACCTTCCGTGTCGCTGATCTTTTGGGTCGATGAAACCGTGCCGTCGGCATTGAGGAATAGCACCCACACCGCGCCGCGATTGGTGCCGCCATCGTCGTCGTTCAGGGCTCCTGCCGCGAGGTCAACGAATCCGTCGCCATTCAGATCGCCGAGGGCGGTCAGGGCATTACCAAAGTTATCCAGGAACCCTAATCCACCCGAGAACCCGCCGGAAAGCGCGCTGATTTTCTGATGCGACTTCACGGTCCCATCGGCGTTGAGGAAGAGCAGCCACACTGCGCCAAGATCCGCGCCTCCGTCGTCATCGTTCATGGCGCCGGCGGCGAGATCCGGGATTCCATCCCCATCCAAATCACCGGTCGAACAGAGGGCGACGCCGAAGAGATCGTTGTCGTCGAGCGCTCCCGAGAAGTTGCCGGATAGCGCGCCGATCTTCTGTGACGCTCGAACCGTCGCGTCGGCGTTCATGAACAGAACCCACACCGCGCCGCGGTCCGTTCCGCCGTCGTCATCAAACGGCGCACCAACGGCCAGGTCCGAAATGCCATCGCCATCCACGTCGCCGAGCGCGCAAACGGCGTAACCGAACTGATCGCTGTCGTCGAGCGCACCGGTGAAACCGCCGGTCACGCTGCTGATCTTCTGCCCGTAGAGCACTTCACCCGGCGCGGCGGCGGCGATAGTTGCGACGATACACACGAGCAGTGCGAAGAGAGGTACGTTCGGCAAGTTGGAGGAAAAAGCGCGGCGGATCGGTTTGTGTGAATGTGCGACCATAGATTTGCCACTCCTCATCGTAGGGCAAAAGCACGGTCGCCAGCACCGTATGACATCGAGTCCCAAGCACTCCATCCGGCGCGCTCAAAGGAGCGCCGATTTCCCCATCCCGGAGGAGGTCGGCTGAATTGTACCATCTGTCGGAGAAAAGTGGCGGAGAAGTGGCTATCCCGAAATCGTGCAAGAATGCAATTGTGCGAAAACTGGCCATCATGTACTGTTGATGGCATTGAAGTTGTGCGGTTCGCTTGGATGCGCGAGATTTTGTGATGGAGGGGATATCGTGCCGAACATCACGGTGGAAACAACTGGGCTTGTCTTTCGAAATCCTGTGCCAAACGTTCGACCGCGGCAGGCTTATTTCCCGTCTGTGGTGGAACTGCCAAATCGGGAGATTCTGGCTGCCTTCGAACTCGGCAGCGCCATGGAAAACGTCGATGTGCGGTTGCACCTGGCGCGTTCTGGGGATGGCGGTGCGACGTGGTCAGAGCCGGTTGTCGTTTTTGAATATGAACGGGACGAAAAGCCGGTTTCAACCCTCGGGCGCATGAGCCGTTTGAAAGACGGCACACTCGTGGCTGTCATCCTGCTGTGCGACCGGTCACGCCATGAAGAGGGTTTGGCCAATCCGGTCACCGAAGGCTATGTCGAAACGACCTTTGCGATCATCGAGTCGACGGATGGTGGCCGCACCTGGTCGGCGCCGCGCATCATTGACCCTCCCATCGACTGGTCGGTGTTTGAGATCTGTTCGCCAATCCTCGAAGTGAGCGACACGCGCTGGATGTTGCCGACCTCGCTCTGGAAGGACTGGGACGGGAACTGCCCGCACGGGATGAAAGCCGTCACGCTGATCTCCGACGACCGCGGACGGACGTGGAATCGGTGCGTGGACGTGTTCAATCAGTGGGACCAACACGTCACGAGTTGGGAACAGAAACAGACGCGGCTCAGCGATGGGCGGTGGCTGGCAATGTGTTGGGCGCACGATTATACGAACGCGAAGAGCCTGCCCAACCGCTATGCGTTTTCCTCGGATGACTGCTTTTCGTACAGCCTTCCCTCGGTTGCTCCATTGAATGGCGAAACGTGTACTCCGCTGGCGTTACCGGACAACCGCGTCCTGTTCGTCTACCGGCGCTTCGACCAACGGGGCCTCTGGGCGCATCTCGCGGAATTCGAGGGCGAAACGTGGAAGCCGCTCGCCGACGCGCCGTTGTGGGGCGCCGATCGGGCGCTGTATGGGAAGGACTCCACGAACAAGCTGGAAGAAATGCGCACGCTCCGGTTTGGATTTCCTCAGTGCGTGCACCTCTCGGATAGGGCAATCTTCGTCGCGTTCTGGTGTGTGGAAGACTGCGTCGCCTGCATCCGATGGTTCCGTTTGCGGGTGGAGATGTAGCGCAGGCGTCCTCGCCTGCATTCTGGATCGCGGGTGGTTACGAAAGATGCCGGCGAGGACGCCTGCGCTACATGGTTCTACATCTCCCGCGAGGAGATGTTGCCCCGGAGCGTCAAACTCGGATCGGCGGCGGGAGCCTTGAATACCAAACTGAGTAGGAGGCCCACCACGAAGCACAGACCGAAGCTGAAGGGGAAGTAGTAGACAAAGTGCACGTCCGTCAATCGTTGGAGCGCGATGGTGGCCGGTACGGCAATAGCGACACCGCAGATCCACGCGGCGAAGGATCCGCGGCTCGTCAGAATCCCCAGTAGAAACAGGGCGAGCACGGGACCGGAGAATAGCCCGAGAAACACCTGAGCTGTCTTCAGGATCTCACCAATCGTTGTCGCAAAGAACGCGACGCCTGTGGCGAACACGCCGAATACCACCACCAGCACACGCGCAATCCATAGGTCTTTCTTATCGTCAGCATTCGACCCGCGGGCCGGGCGGATGAAATCGTTCACCACCACGGTCGATAGCGAGTTGATCCCCGAGTCCATGCTGGACATGGCGGCAGCGAAGATCCCGGCGATGACGAGTCCGGAGACTCCAGCGGGCAAGGCATGCACGATGTAATAGGGGAAAACCTGGTCGCCTACGATGCCGTCCGGCAGGCGGTCAGGCCACGCCTGATGGTAAGCGAAGAGCCCAAGTCCGATGAACGCCAGAACGCCAACGATGGCGACCGACATGAGCGCATTCACTACGGTTGCACGCGCCATAGCGCCGAGCGACCGCGTAGCCAGCAGGCGTTGGACCGTGATCTGATCGACGCCGTAATCGTGCAGGAAGTTGAAGAAGTACGAAACGGCCACCACGGTCACGGTCATGTGTGTGAGGCTTGGCTTCCACTCGAGCAGGTTGAGGTGCCCTGTCTCTCCCGCGACGCGCAGGATCTCGGGCACGCCACCGGGCACTTCCCGCATCAGCGACGCGGCCACCAGCAACGCTCCGCAAACCAGGATGACAAACTGTGCGGCATCCGTCCAAATGACAGCGGCGAGACCGCCCAACGCCGTGTAGGCCGTGGCGAGAAGCCCCATAAGCACAATGGCCAACCACAGTTCGATTCCGGTTACGACGGACAACGCGAGCGCCGGGGCGTAAATGACGGTACCGAGCCAGCCCAGGCGAGCGCACACGAAGAGACCGGAAACACAATAGCGGGCGTTCGCGCCGAATCGTTGCAGGATGTATTCGTACGACGTGGTCACGTTGAGCCGCTGGTAGAAAGGCAAAAACAGCAGAATGATGAAGGGCGCGACGGCGGGCATCATAAGGATGCCGACCATGATGGATAGGTTCTCGCCGTACACGAGACCGGGGACGCCCATGTAGGTGACCGCGCTCGTGATGGTCGCGAAGACGCTCATGGCCACGATGAACCACGGCACGTTGCGTCCGGCGAGGAAGAAGTCCGTGGTCGTCTTCTGCTTGCCCGAAACGAGGAGGCCGATACCCACGACGATTGCGAGGTACACTACGAGCACGGCGTAGTTCGCCGCGCCGAACGCCACAGATTCCGTCATCGCGGGCACGCCCACCGTTCGGGCTGGACACTCGTTCCAGTAGCGTGTCGGGACCTCATACGCTCTCCAATCGCCCACAATCGTCTTTGGGGCCACTCCGGGCAACGACGACTACGGAAACAGATTTCAAAACCGATGGCTACGCCAAACCAGCAGACCCGAACCAAGCGCCGGATGTCAACCGTTAACCGCCCAATTTCCGGCAAATCAACAGAATATTGGCTGCTGCATGAGCCTTTGGGATGACCGATTCTACAAGTACGGCGATTTTTACGCGCTTTTGCCAGCATCGCCCAGGCGATGCGATTGGCCTGCGTATTGCTTGGGTACTGCCAACCTTGCGGGGGAATTGTCCCTCATCAAAAAATCGCACATAGGAGGAAACGGTCATGACGGAAAAGATGGTGCTCGGTCGGGGAATCGTGGTTCTCGCGGTGCTGCTTGCGGGCGCACATATCGCCACAGCCAAACCTGGTAACGGAAAACCTTTCAAACAGCTCCAGGCGCAGATCAATGTATTAAACGAGACGATTCAAGACCAGCAGACGGATCTCGATTCCTTGCAGCAGGCACTCTCCCAGGCGCAGACGGATATCGGAGCCCTTCAGTCCGACTTGGCCGACGCGGTAAGCCAGATTGGCGCTCTGAACACCCAAGTCCAGAGCCAGCAAACAGAGATTCAGAATCTGGCGACGGAGAATGACACCCAGGATCAGGCCATTGCCGATCTGGCCGCGATGATTACCAAGGAAGTGCGCGCTTTCGTGTATTCGAATCGGGGACTCGGGGGAGACTTCATCGTCATCAATCCTGCTCCGCTCAACAATCCCGGCAGCAGCGTGGTGGAAGAAAGCGCCGGCGTATTTCTGGTGACCCTTGACGGGCCGGCTGGTTCGTTCCCGAACGCGGCCGACTCCGTTGCTGTCGCTACGCCGGAAGTGAACGCTGACATTGCGGGGTCGACTGGCCCAACCCTTTCGGCGACGGTCGCACAGGTAGCCGCGAGCGACACCAACATGCAGTACCGCGTCCGAATTCACGATGCAGACGGTAATCCCGTCACGGCGGCATTTAACCTGGTCGTGTTGTCGCGCGACTAGTCGATTTGATATGACGGCGTGATACCGACGCCGGTTTTCGCCGCGCCCGGATGTGGCAGTTTGCCAGCCGGGCGCGGCCTTTTTTCGCCTCCAGAACCCAAGCAACTCTATGATTCATAAGGAGTTTCACAGAAAGATCAATCCGATCGATAGCGGCTGCAGCGCGAAATTAGTTTGAAACTTGAGCAATCCGGCTCTACTATAAGCACAAACGTGCGCGGCGTTCGGGGGGAATGCAGCCCGGCGCACAGAAAGGGGGCTACATGTCTTTACAACGCGATTCGCATTCCAACCATCCCTCCCGTCGTGCCTTTCTCATTGCCAGTGGCGCCGCCACGGCGAGCGTGTCGATCGGACTCGGCAGCCGGGCACACGCCGCTTCGGCGGAGAAGCTGGCTGTCGCCGGCGGTCCCAAGGCGGTTACCGCCGACGCGAGCGATGCCACCAAGTGGCCGCAATACGGGGAAACGGAAGAGCAGGCGGTCCTCGAACTTCTGCGCGCGCCGAACTATGACCCCAACGCGAAACTCGAGAAGGAGTGGGCGGAATTCCTCGACGTGCCCTACTGCACTTCCCACTGCAACGGGACGAGCGCGCTAGCCTCCATGTTCTTCGCGCTGAATCTGCCGCCGGGCAGCGAGATTATGGTGCCGAGTTACACCTTCTTTGCAACGATCGTGCCCATGCGCCTCTTCGGCCTGGTGCCGAATTTCGTCGACATTAACCCGCGCACGTTGAATTTCGATCTCGAGGATGCGAAGAAGCGGCTCACACCCAATACGAAGGCCGTGTTGCCGGTGCACTGGATCGGGTTGCCGGCGGATGTCGATCACATCGGCGACTGGGCGAATGAGAAGGGGCTGATTCTCCTCGAGGATGCTGCGCACGCCCATGGGGCCAAGCTCAAGGGCAAGCGGATGGGATCCTTTGGACGCATGAGCATCTTCAGCTATCAGGCCACGAAGCCGCTTCCGGCCATCGAGGGCGGGATGGGCGTGTACCAGAACGAAGAGGACTTCGGCCGCGCGACCGCCTTCGGCAACTACGACATGAAGGGCATGAGCGAAAACATGCCGTACTACCAATACAAAGGCTCGGGGCTCGGACTGAAGTTCCGCATGCATCCCATTGCGGCGGAATTGGCGCGGTGCCAGTTGCGCGGTCTCGACGAACGCAACAACGCGGGCGCCGCGCAAGTGCGGCGTTTGAACGATCGGCTCACCCAGTTGCCGGGATTGTACGAACAGTCCTGTCATCGCGATGACGTGCAACGCCTGTATTACGCCTGGAACATGCTCTTCATCGACGAGAAAGAAGTCGGCGTCTCGCGCGACAAGATCGCTGACGCCCTCGCCGCCGAAGGCGTCCAGGTCACGGGACGCCATTACACCCTGCAACACGAACTCCCGTTGTACGCCGAAGAGCAGTGGTGGCACCACAAACCGGTGATCCCGGAGCTGCCCGGATCGAAACAGGCGAACGATACCTGTCTCGGTTTGCCATACTTCACGAAAGAGGTGCCGGAACTTTGCGAGCAATACGCGCAGGCTTTCGAGAAAGTCTGGGCCCATCGCGACGAGTTGGCTTAGCCGGACGTTTCGTCCGCGGGGTATGGACCACGCGGACGCTACATAGCTTTGGGGGGTAATTCCATGATGGGAAGTAACGCGGGGATCCTTTCTGCCTGTTGCGCGCTCTTGCTCTGCGCGGGATGTGCGACAACAACGGCAAGGACTGAGACAGCCGAGCCATGGCCCTTGGCCGTGCGTATCATGAGCTACGGCGAGTACCAGGAAGCGGGCTGGGCGCATTTGCAACAGATCGGCGTGAAGTACGTATTCATGTCCGTTCCCGCGCCGGAAGATGTGGAAGCTACACAGGCGAAACTGGCGAATCTCGGCCTCACACCGGTTGTCTTCCGCGGCAGCGCAGACTTGAGCAAAGACACCTTCGCTGCGGAACTCGAACCGCAGCTCGCGGTTTGCGAACAGATGGGTGTGAAGTATCTCTTCCTCTCCGCCAAACGCGGGGACTCGCCCAAGGAAGCGGCGTACGAACGGCTGCGCGCCGCGGGCGATGCGGCAAAAGCGCATGGCGTGGTTATCGGATTGGAGACGCATCCCGACCTCGGCACCAACGGCGCGGTGCAGGTAGAGACCATGCAGGCCGTGAACCATCCCAACATCCGCGTGAACTTCGACACGGCGAATATCACCTACTACAACAAAGAAACCAGCGCGGTCGCCGAATTGACGAAGAGCATCGGCTACGTGGCTACGGTGGAGTTCAAGGATCATTCCGGCGCCTTTGAAACCTGGGACTTTCCGGTGCTTGGAACGGGGATTGTCGAAATTCCCGCGATCATCGCCCTGCTGCGCGATCACGGTTACGCGGGCCCGGTCACGCTGGAGTTCGAAGGCACGGAAGGCGTGAAGCTGACGCAGGAGCAAACTCTGCAGGCCATCGCGGATTGCGTCGCCTACGCCCGGTCCGTAGGCAACTTCAAATAGCGGAGGCGCGCAACCATGCCCGGAACCCAGGGACATTTCGAGAATGCCGACATCTTCATGATCGCCGGGTATTTCGTGTTGATGCTCGGCATCGGCGCCTATTTCTACAACCGTATGAAGCGGATGAAGGACTACTTCAGCGGCGGCAACAGCATCCCGTGGTGGCTGAGCGGCGTTTCGTTTTACATGAGCAGTTTCAGCGTCGCGGCTTTCGTTTTCTATCCCGGGTTGTGTTATCGCCATGGATGGGTCGGCGTGACGCTGCTCTGGGTCGCCATACCGGCCACGATATTCAGCGTCATGCTCTTCGCCGTGCGCTGGCGCCGCGCGCGCATCGACAGCCCCGTCGAGTATCTGGAAACGCGCTACAGCCCGTTCTTGCGGCAGCTTTTCGCGTGGCACGGCATTCCGGTGCGTATGGTCGACGATGGTATCAAGCTGACCGCGACCGCGACGTTCATTTCCATTTGCGCGGACGTCAGCCTAAACACGAGCATACTCGCGGCGGGGATCATCATTCTGATTTACACGTTCATGGGCGGCCTGTGGGCGGTGACGGTGACGGACTTCATTCAATTTGTCGTGCTCACCGTGGGCGTCATCATCATCCTCCCCCTTTCCGTCATCAAGGCGGGCGGTATGGGCGCGGTAATCGGCAATGCTCCGGAAGGATTCTTTCGACTGACCTCCGAAGAGTTCGGGTGGAGTTACGTCATCCCGCTCATCCTTATGTATGCCCTGGCTTGGAGCAGCATCAACTGGTCTCTCATCCAGCGGTATTACTGCGTGCCGAAGGAGCGCGATGCACAGAAGGTAGGCTGGCTGGTGGTGGCCTTGTACGTCATCGGACCGCCGATCATGTTCTTTCCGGCCATCGCCGCGCGGCAGTTCATTCCGGAACTGGAAGACGCGGGGCATATCTATCCGCTGCTGTGCACGCAACTCCTGCCCGCCGGCATGCTTGGCTTGGCTGTTGCGGCCATGTTTGCCGCGACCATGTCGACGCTCAGTTCGGACTACAACGTATGCGCGGGGGTGTTGACGAACGATGTGTATCGCCGGTTGTTCCGGCCCGACGCGACGCAACGAGAACTGGTGCTGGTGGGAAGGATGATGACGATTCTCATCGGCATCGTGGCGCTGCTCACCGCGATCGCGATGTCTCGCGGGGCCGCCGAGGATCTCTTCAAGAAGATGGTAACGCTGTTCGGCCTTGCCACGTCGCCGGTCGCCGTTCCGATGCTTCTCGGCCTCGTGTCGCGCCGATTCACCAACCAGAGCGCAATCCTGGGTTGTCTGTCCGGGCTTGCGGTTGGCCTGCTCCTGTTCTTCTTCGGACCCACGGAGGAACTCCTGTTTCTGGGCATCGCGTGGAAGATGGAAATCGTCCTCATCGTAGTCACGGCCGTGGTGACGCTTGCCGTTATGTTCGTGGCGAGCGCGATTGCCCCAGCAAGTGCCGAGGCGCAAGCGCGGACCGACGCGTTTCTGAAGCGCATCGAAATGCCCATTGGCTCGTTGCCGGACGACGACGATTCCGAATCGAAGGGGAGCGCCTTTTCCCCGTTCCGCGTGGTAGGCATCTCGATTGCCCTCATTGGCGTCTTAATGCTGGCCATGATGCCGGTGATCCAAGGTAGGACGGAAACCATGCTCGCCGGAGGAATCGGGGGGTTGCTGCTGGCCATCGGCGGGGTCGTCACCTGGGCCAGTCGAAGGCCGGTTCTGGAATCCTGACCAACCCGTGAAAAGCGAGGCGGCCGGATTGCTCCGGCCGCCTCGTTGTATTTTCTGAAGGTTTTGCAACCTACGTGATCTCAGGCACGACGAAGGGATCGCGGTAGTAATCCTTCAACATGGCATTCGCCTCGTCGTCGTTTTTGAACTGGCCCGCGTCGGGGTCGAACTCGAGCGACCGCTGCAACCGGTACGCAATGTTCCCGAGATGAATGTGCGCGCAGGAAATGAACGCTTCCTCCGGACTGCCGTGGATCGTGTCCAAGTCGCGATTCTTGACCGACTCCAGGAAGTTCCCGAAGGTTCCTTTGGACTCTGGTATCTCGACGCCCTCCGGAATCGGAATGGACTTCTGCTGGTAATCGAAGAACCCGCGATCCTTCACCCAATATCCGTCGGTACCGAATGCGCTATTCGCACAGGCATCGTCGCAGCCCTCGGGGAATGAACCCAGGTTGCGCACCTCAAACGTCAGCATCGTGCCGTCGGCATAGGTAAAGTCGATCTGCTGCGTGTTGGGCGTCTCGGCGTCGTCCGTCCACTTGTACCGGCCGCCGGTGCTGTACACGCGGACGGGAAGCCCCTTGTTTGCGGCCCACGCCGCCACGTCCATTTCGTGAACGCCCTGGTTTCCGCTTTCGCCGTTGCCGAAATCCCAGAACCAGTGCCAGTTGTAGTGAACAAACAGCCCGTCCTCGCTTCCTTCACGCCACAGATAGGGTCGGTCCTTGGCGGGTCCGAGCCAGAGGTTGTAATCCAAATAATCGGGCGGATCGCCGGGCTTGCCTTTCCCGATGTCGTAGCGATTGCCGTTCTTGTAGACGTACCCGCGGGCATGCACCACCGGGCCGACGATTTCGCCCTGATGGAGCAGCTTCATATCGCGGATGCGGTTCGCATCGGACCGTTGTTGCGTGCCGTGCTGCACCACGCGGTTGTATTTTCGGGCGGCTTTCACCACCTGCTGGCCTTCCCAGAAGCTGTGGGCCATGGGCTTCTCGACGTAGACATCCTTGCCTGCCTGGCAGGCCCACACGGTGGCCAAGGCGTGCCAGTGGTTCGGTGTGGCGATGGTTATAGCGTTGATGGAATCGTCTGCGAAGGCGTCCCGCATGTCGACGTAGGTCTTGGGCCGTTTGCCCGTCTTCTGTTCAAGCTGATCGGCCCGGCCTTCGAGCACGCGCTTGTCCACGTCGCACAGGGCCACGACGTCGGATGCTTCGTTGCCGCAGAATGCGTCGATGTGCGAACCGCCCCGTCCGCGGATTCCGATACAACACACGTTGACCCGCTCGTTGGCGCCGAACACGGTGTTCGGCAACACCGTGGCCGCGGCAACGGCAGCGGAGCCACCAAGAAATGCCCTTCGCGATACACTCATGAGTCTATGCCTCCCTCGTTGGATGGAGTGATTCGAGTTGCTGACAATATCCCACCATTCTGGACAACTCACGCGGCACCGTCAAGTCACCGGCTTTTCGTTTTCTACCAGCTACTCTGCCGGAGCGGTGAAGGTATGCCGCAACGGGATTGTATGTGTATAGGGCACATACCAGCCGACCGGATGGTTTTCGTAGGTGGGCTCATGGAGATACAGCTTGATCTCAGCCTTACTCGTGCCGGGCGTAAAGGTCAGTACGCGGCTCATCGGGTGCGACCCGGCGTGGTACTGGGTTACCGCGGCGACCTGAAGAAAGGTCACGCCCCACTTCTGTTCCTCGATGCGCTTCTCTCCCGTCGTGTCTTCGGGTCCGTGCACGTGCGTGTGCCCGCCGACCCAGAAGTCGATGGCGGGCTTGCCGTACTCCTCGTGAAAGTCTGCAAGAAACTGTTCGAACGGACCGGGATGGCCGGGTTCGGATACGGTGTATTCAAAATGTTCGGGATCGGGATTTTCGATCGTCCAGTACAGATACGAAGACCCTTCGATTCCGCCGCTGCTGCCGTGATAGTCGCCGCCTTCGTTGTAGCCCGAGGCGGTGGTCGTATCGCGCAGCACGTGATGATGAGCCGTCACGATGATCTTGTCCTGGTTGTCCAGCACCGTCTGCTTCCACCACTCGAAGGTATCGCGCGTGACGGCGCCGGCAGGGAAACCACCCTTGTTCTGATCTTCGCTGTTGCCTCGTCCGACGGGGCTGGGCATGTCGTTCCGGTCGCTCAGCATGATGAACAGGATGTTGCCGGCTTGAAAAGTGTAGCGGTCCCAGCGGCCCTGAACCGGGAACGGACGGTTCTCGTTCAGCACGCCGGAGTATTGGGGGTTCTCGCCCAGGGGATCGATCCATTTGCGGAACCAGGTGCCTTCGCCTTCGTCGTAGTAGTTCGCATCGTGGTTGCCTTGCACGTGGTAGATTTGTTCGCGGGCATGTTTACGCAGAGCCTCGAACTGTAGCGCAATGACGTGGCCGTCCGCATCGGTCGGCGGGAACTGGCTGGCCGTCATGTCACCGCAATCGATGGCGATATCCCAGTCGAAGCCGGGCGCATCCTCGAAGAAGCCCTCGGACTGGCGGATGACCTTCGACAAACTCGCGCGCCCGAATCGAATGTCCTGAGGTGAATGAATGCAGCTTGTTGCCCAGACGACGAAGGGGGCGGCGGCGGCATGCGCGACCGGGACCGAAAATAGGACTGCAACCACAATTGCAAACTGCCGCCGCAACGCACGGTGTTTCGCGCGATTCGCTGAACCCTTTCGATCGGCCGTACTGTTTCGCACTTTCAGCGCTCCCTTCTTCGTGTGACCACCTTTCCCGGGGCGGCGCTTCGCTCTGCCCCGGGCTGATATGTTGCGGCCCTTCAGGCCAGACAATCGAGGCCCTGCTGGCCGGCACCAATTAGGGCAGATGTGCTGCGACTCGTCAGGCTTGGGCGAAGTCTTGCGAACGGGGTCTTCACCACCCAGGCCAGTATGTGTCGCTGGTCCCGTTCAGAAACTATCGAAACGTCCGACTGGGGGCCACGCTTTCGTTAATCCTTTTGGTCATTCGGATTTGTTTCGGATTTTTTCCTACGCTGGCTCGAACTGCGGCACCTGCAACCGCTCGCCGTCTTTCATAGCCGATTGATGCCCTACGATCCCCGGCACGGTCATAGCGAGAGCGTCGTAGATGCCAATGGCCGGTTCGCGGTCTTCCAGGAGCGCGTTGATGAACTCCGCGGAAATGAACGTGTGCGAGCCGCCATGGCCGGACCCATGCCGCATGGGTTCCGGCAGCATCTCGGCGGTCTTCCAATACTCGGGAATCAGCAATTCGCCACCCTCCGTTTCGGGCAGGTCGTACATGCTGCCTTGATGCTCCTTGCGACGGAATCGCAGGGCCGGTTCGTAGAATCCCTCCATCTGCATCATGAAGGTGGCCCGGTCGCCGAACCATTGGGCGCGCTCGCCGCCCGCCGCTACCAGCCAGAATACGTTGCACCGGCACATGTGGCCTTTATCTGTCTCCATGAGGGAAGACTCATTCCAGTAGGGGTTGCCGTATTCATTCTCCGTGAGGTAGGGATGATCGGTCCCCCAGCCCAAGGCGGACACCGACGTGACGCGCTCGCCGGTGGTGCCGACGAGATAGCCGAGGCTGTGGGTCGGATAGTGCAACGGCGCCATTCCGAAGCGCCAGGACTTCGTGCCGTCAGGATTGTAGAAACGCGTGCCCTTATCGGCGATTAGTTGATCGAGGTCGCCGCGGTCGTGGTAGTACTCGACTTCGGAATAGAAGATCTCGCCGAACCCGCCTTTGTTGTAGAGATTGCGCGCGAAGATGCCTCCGGCGCGGTAGTAACTCGTCTCCGCCATCATGTAACGAAGCCCGGTGCGTTCTTTCAGCTCCTTCATCATGTGGGCTTCTTCAATCGTGAAGCAGGCGGGCACGGCGGAAACGACATGCCAGCCGTTTTCCATGCACCACTTCGTGTGCTTGGCATGGTTGGTCGCCTCGGTGAATACGGCGACTGCATCGACGTTCTTTTCGGTCTTGAGCATCTCTTCGAGGGAATCGTAGACGTTGTCGCACTGGTACGTGTCGCGCAGAATCTTGCGCCGCTCTTCGCGCAGGTCCGTAACCGCGGTCACCTCGCAATTCGGATGCTCGTGCCACTGAAACTGCGCGCCAAACCCGCCCCCGACTACGGCCATACGGATCTTCCTGCCTGTCTCTTGCGGGTACGCGCGGCCCGCGTACCATAGCGCAGCCGTGCCCGCAACTCCCGCTCTAGCGGTTTTCGAGAGAAAGTCACGCCGATTCACGATGCACTCCTCAGCCGTTGTGCGTTTTAGCATTTGTCCCGCAGTGGAGCGGAAACGCGTTACCCGATTTCTACCTTAGAGCGTGAGCGGCGTCGATGGCAAGAGGCTGAGGCTTCCTGGTTTCAGCCAAACAGAGCACTTGACTTTTGTATTTTCTTTTGTTTAGCATACTGAACTTATGGATTCGCACAGATATTTAAGTTCACGTAAATAAATTTCCAGAACCGGCCGCATAGGCCAGCAGGAGAAAACGAATAATGAAAAAAAACGGGGTTTACTCTAATCGAGCTGCTCGTCGTCATCGCCATCATCGGCATCTTGGCGGCGATACTCCTACCGGCATTGGCCCGCGCCCGCGAGGCCGCCCGCCGCGCCAGTTGCCAGAACAACCTGAAGCAATGGGGGCTGGTCTTCAAAATGTACGCCGGCGAGTCCCGCGGCGAAACCCTGCCCCCCTTCGCCCTGGGTTGGTTTCCGCAAAAGGACGGATCTCCCGGGATCGTGCTCGACGCCGGCCCTTTGCCCATGTCCCTTTACCCCGAATACCTGACCGACCCTGCCATCGTGTTCTGCCCTTCGGACGCCGAGCTGGCCACGGATCAGACCGAAGCGAAGGACGACGAAGGCAACTGGTGCCTCGGATACGGCGGTTATGGTTATCGCAATTGCGGGCGCGCCATTGACGCGAGCTATCAGTACACGGGATTCGTGTTGGACCGCGGCGACGCAAACGATCCCCAGGAGACGCTGAGCAACATACCGACCCTGGCTTTTGCCGCCTCCCTCTATGGAGTCGATCCCACGTATCTGGCCATGGACGTTCCCGTTCAGTTTGGTTACGTGATGGACCACATCTTCGAGTTGTACCTCGCGGCCACGGCTTCCCCTCCCGACGGCCTGTTCCCGCCGGTGGATGAAGACATCGACTTGTCGTCTTCAGCGCCTGGGCAGGGCAACGGAGGGAGCGACGCCGTTTACCGGTTGAGAGAAGGTATCGAGCGCTTCCTGATCACCGACATCAACAACCCGGCAGGCTCGGCCCGCGCGCAGAGTGACATCTACATCATGTTCGACGCGCTTTCGACGGAGGTCCACGCATACAATCACGTGCCCGGTGGCGCCAACGTGCTCTATATGGACGGCCACGTCGAGTTCAGCCGGTATGGTGAAAACGGCGAGCAACCGATCAACCGCGGCAACGCCATCATCATGTCGGTCTATAACCGATAGCCATTTCGCGTGCGTGCGCGGGCCCCGATCGGGCGCTCGCGCACGCACCGTCACTCACCGCTCAAAGGACTGTCAATGCAAACGACCCGCTGGCTCCACGCAATCCATCAGTGGACCGGGCTCATTTCCGGACTGAATGTGCTGGTGCTCAGTCTTACCGGCGCGTTTCTCGTGTTTGCGGAAGACATCGAACACTTCTTTGCCGCGACCTCCGGTACGGTCGTTGCCGAGATTCCTTCGACGTCCCAAACACCCGTTCAGGATGCGATCGCGCAATTGACTGAGCGGCATCCTGGCGCGATTCCTGCCGCTGTACGCCCGCTTGAGCCCGGCGCGACGCAGGTCGTGATCGCATTGTTGGAGCGGCCGGACACCTTCCATCGGTATGCCTTCGATCCCGGCTCGGGCGAGGTACGTATTGACGTTCAGGGTTGGCCGGCGAAGCTGTATGAATTCATGCTACACCTGCACACGGATCTCTTCCTGGGTATCATGGGTGGCTTGTTTCTGGGGGGCATCGCGATTCTGTTTCTCGTTTCGACGCTTACCGGAATCATCATCTACGCGCCCTTCATGAAGAAGGCCATATTCGGTGCGATCCGGGTAGGCCGCGGCGTCCGGCACACGTCGGCGGACGTCCACAAACTCGTTGGCGCCAGCGCGCTCGCCTTCAACCTCATGATGGCCTTGACGGGTATCGCCCTGACATTCGGGCTTCTAGGTGCGCGCGTGTGGGCGGCCGGCGAGGTCCGCGATCGCACGCAACAGGCGGCGCCCGTCGCAGCGGCGAAAGGCGCGGTTGCCGGTCGCGCGCCAGTCGACGAAGTGCTCGAGCACGCGGCCGCCGTTCATCCCGAGGCGCCCGTCAGCAGCGTCGTGTTTCCCGGCGGGTTTCAGGGGCCCAACCACTACTTTTGCTTCCACGAACGGGAAGGACGGCTCCAGAAACACCTTCCCGTGTACAGCCTTATCCCCGCAGACAATCCCGCAGCTGCGGAGGACGTCGACGTGCCGTTATGGATTGACATCGCGATGTTTTGCGTGCCGGTTCATTTCGGCAACTACGGCGGCCTTCTGCTTAAGTTCGTGTATTGCGCGCTTGGGCTGGGGTCCGGTCTGTTGACCGTGACCGGGTCGCTCGTGACCCTGGCGCGATGGCGTCGAAAACTGCGCGCCCGCCGCGTGAACGCGTCGCGTCGAACCCGGGTGCTACAGCCGGACGTCGCCGTTGCGGATACGTGAACATGAACTTTCCGAAACTTATCCGCAAACGTCACCCCCTGGTTTTTCCAGGTATCCTCTCCGTGTGCTTTGCCGCGGGAGTCGCCGCGAGCCTCTACACCGGCGCGCCCGGCATTGCAGGCGGGTTGTTGGCGGCCGTTCCGGTCGGTTCCGCGGCGTGGGCAATTTGCGCCAGCCTGAATGGGAGAAGGCGCTGATCCAAGGCGCGGACAGATTACCCCGTCGATCCAACTGCAAATCCTCTCCAAACCGGGTATCATTCACTTAGGCCTCAGGGACATGGCGGTTTCCCTCGGGGTCAATCTTCAGCACGGTGGGAGGTTTCGCGTTGCGCCAGTACAGAATGGTTGGTCTCGCCTTTGCAGTACTTGTCTGGCCGATAACCGCACAATCCGGTGAAACGGACCAGTACCTCGTCTGGGGCGTGACGCTCGAGGATTCCGCGCCGGCGATGAATCGCTACCTCAACGATGAGATCGCGGACTACCTGAAATCGCTGCATAACGATGTTCCGCCTTCTTCGGATGAAGTAACGAAGGGGACCTACCGCCATCTTTTCCGCGGCCTTCACGCGTCGAAGCTGCGCAATTTCTTGCAGCATTCCGAGGATATCGATCGGTATCCGCCCAAGACGGTGTCCTTTTGGCAGTACCAGAACATGAGCATCTACCGCGGCCGTTCGTTTCCCTACATCCTGCCCATGTCGCGGACCATTCGCGTGGGCGAGGTCTATTGTGGTATCGACAAGTTCGCGCATTTCTTCGGGTTCGGGCGGCACAGTTACCGGATCTACCGGAACGCGCGCGAGGATGGACTGGACGAAGACGCCGCAATCGGGCGCGTCGTGCGGATTAGTGTTCGATGGGAGAACACCCGCGTGGGTCGAATCGTGGACGGAATTTTTTCCCACGCCGACATCGAGGCCAGCTTCCAGGGATTTCTGCTCGCGCGGGATCTGTGCGCCGGGGACGACCCCTATGTGAAGCTGATAGACGGATACTGGACGCTGGTCCGGCCTATCGACATTCGGGACTACGTGACGCCCGACTTCGATGAGTCGTATAATCCATCCCATTATTGGCTGCTACGGAAGCGATTCGTCTTGCCGTTGCTTGAGGAGGAATACGCGCACCGGCTGTCCGAACCGGCGGTTCAGAAACGGTTCGCGCGATACCGGCAGTACGAACCCAGCGAGTCCGTTCGACTTATTCGCGAGCACTTTCGCGCGAACGGCGGCGACGTGCAGGCGCGCCAATACAGAACGGCCTTCGGCGTGCCGCCCCGAACGACGTCCGCGCGACCTTCGACTTCGGCTCGCGCCAATTGATATGTGCCTGAAAGTTGCCCGGCAGGCACTATTCAGCCGAGTCGTCTTCCCTACTTGAGGCCGCCGAAGCCGGTTCTATCTCTTTGAGCGTTTCCGCCACGCGAGTCCTCACGCCTTCGATCACACCCGGCACCGCCACGTTGGTCGCAACGTTTGCCGCCCAGCCGGGAACTCGACCACCGGGATCGGTGAACACGGTGTACCGCACCAAAGAACGGTCCGGGCCCTCAAGAAACACCTCCCATGATCCATAGGTGTCGTTGATATTTCCGCTGTCCGGCACATAGGTCCACCTATTGACGAAGACCGTCACGTCGCCGCGTGACTCGCTCCCGCTCTTCAGTTCGAGGACATAGTGCCGGTCGCCAATAGGCCAGGGAAAATCGAGTTCATACCGAGCGCGCGTACGATCCTTGTCCTTAAAATCGATTCGCACTTCCTTGCAATAGGGCATGAACTCAGGAAACGATTCGTAATCGGTAAGCACGCGAATTACCTGATCCGGCGTGGCGTCAATCACCGCAATGGCAGTGGCCTTTTTCACTGCCGAGTCCGCAACTTCGGAAAGGTGAACAAGTATCTCGCCATTGTCCAGCGACCCGCGCTGTTCGTCCGTTAACGGCGATCCGTCCGGCGCGGCGATCTCGATCGCCGGGGAAACCACCGCGCAGACAACAAGCACTGCCACTGTGCAAGAGGCGGCTCGTACTCGTTTTCGGGCCACAGGATTTGACCTCACCCGATCCCGTCGCCGCCGATGGCGAAGTCGCGGCGCGCGGTGACAATACTGATGGTGAATCCCGCGATCACGTCAATGAGCGCAATCAAGGTGAGCAGCATGAACGTTGCCGTACCTGCGCCGGCGGACACGATGAACTCGATGAGAAAGGCAATGAACACGACCATAGACAACATGTGGTCGATGATAGTCGTGCGGGAGATTCGTGCCGCCTTCAGAATCTCGAAGTAGAGGAGCAGGATTGCGACTCCAATCATCAGGTCGGCGGCGCCCACGGCGGTGGGTTCGTCCCGGGTTAGGTGAGGGATATTGAGCATCGTGGGGTTGGCCTCGAAATCGACACCCGCCACCATCGCGACGTTGTAAATGACAAACACGAGGCCCAGCAAGGGAAAGTACAAAACGTATCGCATCGAGATTCTCCTGTGATCAAAGCGCGAACGGCATGGCACGGACTGCCTTGACGCCGGTCGGTGTGTGCAGTTCCAAGGCGCCCGGACCTTCGTTGATGCCATTGTCCCACATCGTTGGCCGATTTGGTAGTATGGCCCGCGTCATTGCGTCCCCGGCGAGGAAAGGCGATCTCATGCTCCGATGCACCCTATGGATCCGCTGGATTCTCATGCTACCGCTTCTCTGCGCGGTTTCCATCGCCGACGAAGGCATGTGGTTATTTACAAATCCGCCCGTCGAACAGTTGGATGCCAAGTATGGCTTCGCTCCTTCCTCAGCGTGGCTTGACCACGTTCAACAGTCCGCGCTGCGATTCAACACGGGCGGCTCCGCGTCGTTCGTTTCGGACCAAGGTCTGGTCCTGACCAACCACCACGTCGGCTCGGGCATCATCGAGAACCTGAGTACCCCGGAAGCGAATATCCTGGAAACCGGATTCTACGCAAAGTCGCGCGACGACGAGTTGGTTTGTCCCGACGTGGAAGTGAACATGCTTGTTCGAATTGTCGACGTGACGGATCGCGTCGTCGCTGCGGGCTCGGCTGTGGAATCGCTTGCGGACGCCAATGCGGCGCGTCGGGAAATGATCTCTGTAATTGAAGACGAATTCGAATCGGAGACCGGACTGGATTGCCAGGTGGTGACGCTGTACCGGGGCGAACAGTATCACCTTTACCAATACAAACGCTTCACGGATATCCGCCTCGTCATGGCGCCGGAGCTGCAAGTCGCCTTCTACGGCGGCGACAACGACAACTTTGAATACCCGCGGTATGCGCTCGACATGTGCTTCTTTCGAGTGTACGAGAATGACGCGCCGTACCGGCCCGAGCATTTTCTGACCTGGAGCCGGGAAGGCGCGTCGGAGGGCGAACTCGTGTTTGTCGCGGGCCATCCCGGCCACACGCAACGGCTCACCACCGTCGCTCACCTGGAGTTCCTACGCGACGTCGAAATACCGCACCGGCTGCGCCAGTTCTGGCGGCGCGAGGTGCAACTACAGACGTTCTCGAAGCGCGATCCGGAGTTCGAACGCATGGCTAAGGCCGAACTGTACGGCGTACAGAACGGACGGAAGGCCTACACGGCCATTCTGGCTGGCCTTCAAGATCCCGCCCTCTTCGCGCGTAGAGAGATGGATGAACGGGCGCTACGCGAAGCGGTCATGGCCAAGCCTGAGTATCGCGAACAGTGGGGCGGCGCGTGGGACGAGATTGCCGGCGCGCGGGACGCCTACTGCACCTTCTTCGAGCGCCACCGTACGGGGATCCATTCGCATCTCTACGGCATCGCCGTCGATCTCGTGCGGCTTGCGGCAGAGCTGACAAAACCCAGTGCGGAACGTCTCCCCGAATACGCTGACGCCAACCTGGATTCGCTGTATCGCGGGCTCTACACGCCCAGCCCCATCTACGACGCGCAGGAGATGGAACGCATCGAGTCGAGCCTCGCGCACATCGCCGCAACCTTCGGCGCCAAAGACCCCTATACGCAGGCGGCGCTCGGCGGGATATCTCCCCGCGAAAGGGCGGTTGCTTTGGTCACCGGCACCACGCTGAAGGATGTTGAAGTGCGAAAAGCTCTGGTGGATGGCGGCGCCAAAGCAATCGCTGAATCCACCGATCCCATGATTCAACTGGCGATCGCGTTGGACGACGATGCCCGGCAGTGGCGAAAGAAATACGAAGACGACGTCGAAAGCGTGGAAAAGGACGCCTACGCCAAGATTGCCGCGGCACGATTCGCCATCGAAGGCGAAGATGTGTATCCCGACGCGACATTCACCCTGCGCCTCGCGTTCGGTCAGGTCAAAGGCTATTCCAAACCTGCGGATGAGGTCCCCGCGTTTACCACCTTCCGCGGGATGTACGCGCTCGCGGAGTCGCGCCGGGATTACGCCGACTACGTTCTCCCGGAACGCTGGCGCAAGGCGGAGAAACGCCTGGACCTCGACACCCCTTACAATTTCGTCTGCACCGCCGACATCACCGGCGGAAACTCCGGCAGCCCGGTCATCAACACGCACGGTGAACTCGTCGGACTCATCTTCGACAGCAACCTGCACGGCATCGTGCACAATATCGTCTACGAAGAAGAGCACGGCCGAGCCGTCGCCGTCGACGCGCGCGGCATGCTCGAGGCCCTGCGGAAGGTGTACAAAACGCGCGCCCTCTTCGACGAAGTCCTCCATGCCGCCGGGTAGGTTTGGGCAGTATGAGTATTCCGTTCGGTATCGGTATACTGAATCCGATTAGGGCGGAGTTTTCGCAAACATGAGGGGGTTACCATGAAGTTCGGACCGGCATTTCGTAGGGGTATTCTGACTGTTGTTTCCATTTCGTTCCTGGCCATGGTGCCACAGTGCTCGCAGGGGGGATTTGTCGCCAAGGATTTCGAACTGGTGAGCGAGAACGGTTTCGATCCCGTGGACAATGCGGCGGACAATAACGACTACGCCTGGGCTATGCGGTATTTCCAGGCCGACGGAGCGGACGAGGGACATGTCTACGTCGGCACGGGCAACAATATTGCCGGGCTCATCGGCTTCTACATCACGACGCTGACCAGCGGCGGCGACATTTTGGACGCGCCGGTGTTCCCGCCGGAGATCCGCCGGCATCGGCCCGATCTGGGCCCGAAGGTGTGGGAGAAAGTGCTCGACTACCGGGACGTGGAAATGGAAGGCGAGTTCCTCACGACGGGATTTCGATTCATGGGCACCTACAACGCTGTCGTCACCGACGCGAAGAACGGCGTAATCCGGGCCAACCACGTCTACGCCGCGACCCAGGGTCTTGAATCGGTGCTGTGGCGTTCGCAGACGGGCGACCCGGGCACCTGGGAGGCGGTGTTCAGCACGGGCGAGTTCGGGCCGTCCATCCGCTATTTCTGCACCCACAAGGGCCGTATGTACCTCGCCATGGCCTTCGACACCTTTGAAGACGACCCCTCGCCGGGCGAGTTGTGGGTGTCCGACGACGGCCTGAACTTCGTGCCGGTCATGCAGGACGGATTCGGCAATCCCAACAACCGCGGCGTCGAATTCGTGGTGTCGTACAACGATTGGCTCTACGCCGGCACGAAGAATGATGTCGAAGGGTTTGAGATTTGGAAACTCGACGGCCCGGACAAGGGCGTCATCGCCCCCATCAAGATCGTGGACCAGGGCGCAACGGATCCGCTCAACGAAATCGCGGGCACGCCCATCGTGTTCAACGGCAAACTCTATGTGGGCAGCATCATCTTCTTTGGGTTCAACCCGCAACAACTCCAGGGGTTCAAGGGTTGCGACATTATTCGGATCGACGAAAATGACGACTGGGAAACAGTGGTCGGGCCGCACTCCACGTCCGGCTACGATTCTGGCTTCAACTTCTTCACCAACTCCTATTGCTGGTGGATGGAAGAACACGACGGCTGGCTCTACGCGGGCACCTGGGATCAGGGAACCGTGTTGTCATGGCTGCTCGACAATATCCCCGCGTTGGTCGAATTCATCCAGACCGGGAGCGCCGACGTCAGCCTGGAAGACTCCTTGCAGCTCCAACTGTTGTACCGCGGCACGCGATCGGGCGCGGATGTGTTCCGCACAAAGGATGGCGACCACTGGTTCCCGGTAACCCTGGACGGCATGGGCAACACGGGCAATTACGGCTGGCGTACTATGGAGTCCACGCCGGACGGATACCTGTACCTGGGTTCAGCAAATCCGCTGGATGGACTGGAAGTCTGGCGCGCGAAGACGCCGGAAGAATAGTTCGGACATCTAAGAGGGCCGATCCATGCTGGTGGATCGGCCCTGTTTACTTACGCCGGATCCGCTTCCTTCTCTTCCTTCTTCCCTTCCAACTGTTTGACCAGTTGATCGAGAACGATCTCAAGAATCGACAGGAACGGGCCTTGCCGCACCAGCGCGGGCATGGGCCGGTTTGCGGTAATGGTCGAGATGTGTCGCATGGATGGTACTCCTCCCTCGTGCTGCGAATCCCCGTTTGGAAGCGTACCGATCGGACGCGCTTGCTGCAACTTGCTCTTCGGTACGCGGCTATTCGGACGGAATCTCGAGATATCGCCGCATGGCTGTGGCAAGGGCGTGACCGAACGCGCGCGCATTTGCCGGTGTTACGGTCGTATCGCCGACGTTGGCGTAGGGCACTTCGATGGCGGTTGCGAGGTGCACCCCATCCAACCCTGCCGCCCACTGGGGCATGGCGGTCCCGGCCGTGTAGTTGGCCCCCGTGTTCCAGGCCGTGCCGAACGGGAGGTTGTCCGCTGACCGGAACGGAAGGCCCGGCTCCGGGAGAGACTCAAGGATGCGGCTGAATCGCTGCTGCTCTTCCCAGATTCCCGGGTCGGAACTCCCGACGAGATACACCACCTCGTTGTGTTCCCCGCGAATGTATGGGCAATGAATATCCATGGCAATACGCAAACGCCCGGAAGACCACTCGGGAACGAAAGCGCGCAATGCGGCAACTTCGGGATAGATGCTTTCGCCTTCATAGTCGCGCCCATGATCGCGAGGCTTGCGGTTCTTGCCCTGGTCTCCGTCTTCGACGCCATCGGTATCCATCAACGGGATAACCAGGACCTCGACGTTCTCGCGAAACCAGGCGCCGTCCTCGGTGTCCGCCAAGATAGATTGGAGAATTCCTTCGACAATGTAACTCGCCATGGATTCACAGCTATGGTGCCGGGCGGTGAGCATGATACGGTAGCGGGGTTCCACTTCGATCGCGCCGACACGAAGGCGCGTCACGTCACGGCCATTCCGCGTCGATGCCAGTACGCCGGTTTCGAGGTACTTGTTTCCGGCATACGGCGCGAGAAACCGATCAAGATCGCTGCGCTGATACGGCATGGCAAACGCGAAACGGACCGCCTCCTGATCGGCGGAAAATGAATAGGTGAACTCGACGCCGCCATCGAACTCGCCTACCGTCTCATTCCCGAGCCAGGACCAGGTAAGACCTTCGTCCAGACTGACGGCGGGGCCTCGGGTGCCAATCACGTTCCGATTGGTGAACCGGAAGGTCATGGTGCGCTCCGCAGCGCCGCGCACCTCAAAACTCCAATAGAACCACCAGCCTTCCGTGTCGCGCAGGTCCTGGTGAAGATACACGACGTCTCCGTCGATCCGCTCTACGACGATGTTGCCGCCGGGATAGTCTGCGCCGATCCGCACTTCCGCCCGCGCCACACTCGCAACGCACGACGCCAGGGCAACCGTGAGTAGAACATACCGAACCATGAATCCTCCTACTTCACCGACGATGACAGTGTGACGAAAGGCAGCAGTGCGCGCAACCATTCATGATTTCAGCGAGGGGATGCGGTTAAGCGTGTAATAGGCGGCATCGTGAAGGAGGGGCGTGCCCTCCGCGTCGCGCAGGCCGGGTGCGTGGAGTTCGTGCACGTAAATCGCGCGCAATCCTTTCACGACAAGATCCACGCCGAGTTGATCGTCATGCACGGACGCGGCGGTAATCGCCAGATCTTGGGCGTCGATCTCAGGACTGCCGTAGTCCTGGTGGTAAAGAAACGTGTAGCTCGACATGCGGTAGGACGTCCGATCCGCCGCGGATTTCGAATCGACCGGTTTGGTGAAGCGAAGCGTGAACCCATCAGGCCGGGCGCTCATGCTGAGAATCTCAAAAGGCGTCTCACCGGTCCACACGAGGCGCTCCAGGCCGTAGGACGTCCGTCCCGTGGAGTTCCAGCCGCGATTGGTTTCGCCAATGAACATGGACCCGTCGGCGCCCCAGGCCATGCGGACAACTGCGGATTGAAAGCCGTCCCGAAAGGGAAAACACGCGCCCTGGTATGCGCCATCGACTTTTTCGAGAAAGACGCGGTTGACCTGAGCCATCGTGAAATCACCGACAAAGAGTTGCCCGACGAAGGGCCCGAACTTCCCACCTGTCTGGTCGCAGGCGATGTCGGTAGCACTCATGCCCATCTTGCGATACGGAAACCATACGGCGGGAACGGATAAGGCCGGCACGGCTTTGACCGCCTCGGGCAGAGGCAGTTCCGCGGGGATCGTGCCGGGATGTTGCAGCGGCGACTCGGGACGTTTCATATCCTTCAGGGAGTCCACGTGGCCGTAGAACGCGCCTTCGCGCGCGTGGTGCAACGAACCCGCGGGCACCCAGTTGCCCTGCTGATCGGTGAAAAACATGTCGCCCTCCGCGTTGGTACCGAGGCCGCAGGGCGACCGCATGCCCGCGCACATGGGAATGACCTTGCCGGATTCGCCAATCGTCACGCCCCACCCGCGCCACGCGTCATCCGGGATGTCCTTCTTGCCCAGAGTCTGGTTGAGCATGACCCAGAGGCGGCCCTGCCCGTCCCGCTTGGGACCAAAGGCGTATTCGTGGTAATTCCCCGTGATGCCCCAGCCGTTCGCCACGGTTAGATACGCGTCGATCGCGTCGTCACTGTCGAGATCGCGCAGACGCGTCACCTCGCTGCGCTGGGCGGTCAGGAGATCGTCGCCGTCGACCATGAGTCCGAGGGGCTCATGCAAGGCGCTGGCGATTCGCTTGAACGTCAAGTTGGCGGGCAGTTCGTCGTAGGCGTTGTCGACAAGCCAGACTTCGCCCTTCCGAATGGCCGCGGCCACGCGGCCATCCGGCAGCACGCACAACCCACCCACCTCAAACGCCACGCCCTCCGGCGTGGGCAGGGTGACAATTCGGTAATAGTCGTCCTCTCCCGCGAACGACGTGGCGGCCAATGCCGTAATGATCAATAGCCTTACCATTTCAATTCCATTTCGACGGTCGTTGGTTCCGACGATGGCGGCACCGGGATGATCACTTCCTGTTCTGCGTCTTGTCCACGAACTATCGCGATCGCAGGCACACGCGGAATAACAGTGAATTGATCGTCGACCCGGAAACCGCCGTTCTCAGCTTCTGCAATCGTTCCCGCTCCGGCGAGGATAAAGAGCGGCGCCTCGCGCGGACCGCTGAAGGTGAACTTCCGTATCAGCGTCTCGTCGTCCGCCGGAACAACGACCTCCTCGATCCGAATCGGGTCGCTCCCGCCCGGTGTAAATGAATACAGAAAAACTGGCGCACCCGCTTCGTTCAGTCGGTACCCCTCAAACGTGTATCCGGCGGCGACACCCGTCTCCTCGGGCCAGGGCGCAGTATCGACTTCCAACGCGGCTACCGGCATAGGCTTGGCGAAGCGATGGCGCTCTTGACTCAAAGGTTCGATGAACGGCGAGAATCGATCAGCCCAAGCCGATTCGGCGTCGATAAACCGCCCTCGCCACGCCAGGGCATAGCGCACGTTCAGCGCGTCGAAGGCAAGATGAATGCCTTCGGGGAAGCCCACCGCGATAGCGCGCGGACCAACGCCTTTCATAAAGGTGCGCAGCAGAATCGGCTTGTCCGTAGGAACCAGTTCAAAGTTATCGTCGCGTTCGAGCCCTTCGGGGAGTCGCGTCTGCTCGAGTTCGCGCAGGTAGATCCACAAGGCCTCGATCTGCTGGTTCGCGTTGCCTTTGAAGAGATCGGGGAACGTGCTCGTGCCTTCCGGAAAAAAGGCCGGCATGCGCGTGCCGGGACGAAACGCCGCGGGATCGAGCAGGTAGGCTTTGAACCATTCGGGGCGCAAGCGGCGCGGCGAGGTTTCCAGATCGACGGCCGGGATACCGAGCGACTTGCGTCCGCGCAGGTTGTGGCAACTGATGCAACTGAGCCCATCCGTGCCCATGAGCTGGCGGCCATAGTGATTGCGGTGATGATGAAGCAGCCCGGTCACGTCCATCTCCGGCATGGCTTCCGTGGCGTCCGATTCCGCGAAACGCGTCGCGAGATCGCCGACCTGTCCTTCGCCGAAGAGAGGCATGCGCGTCGCCATGTAGGGGCGCACAGTCTCCTCGCCGAACAGCGTCGCATGGAAACCCTCAGCCGTCAGCTTCGCGCCGACGCCGGTCAACGGAGGCGGAATGCGGCCTTCGTCACCGAGGTCGGCGTGGACCCGCGCGGTGAAGTACGGACGGCGTCCCGCCTCGATGCCGCCGACGCCATCCCGCTCGTGGCAGGCGTAGCAATTCAACGCGGCGAGCCGTTCAGTTAAGACATCGGCATTCGTGGTCACGCCTTCCGCAAGCGCCAGAATGATGGCCTCTCGTTGGCGCGCATCGAGGTCATACCACGGCGCGGTACCCGCCGGAGCATCCGCGAGGCAACCGGCGTTTGCAGTTGTGCCGTTCAATGCCGGTGCCGCGAAGTCCGGAAACGCTTCATCTTCCGGCGCATGGCACACCGCGCAGCCGAGTTTTCCGAACAGATCTGCGCCTTGCTCCGCCTTGGCAGGTTCGACCTCAAACGAAGTGATCCCGCTTGGATCGCGGCCGGACTGAAGAAGGTATGACGCGATTGCATGCGCTTCGTCATCGGTTAGTTTGAAGTTCGGCATGCGACCCGAGGGACGAATGGTCAGCGGATCACGCAAGAACTCCACCAGCGATGCCACACTGGTCTTCGTCGAAAGTTCCGGCATGGGAACGCTGGGGATTGCGGGCTTCACAATTTCGACGGTCTCCTCGGCGAAGGGATCGAGATCATCGCCGATCGATCCGGGCGGACGCCGCGGTTCGTGGCAGGCAACGCAGCCTACCGTATGAAAGAGTTCTTCGCCCGTCGCCACGCTCTCCGGTGCTGCGCTGTTCGCATCGCGCGCGATCGGACCGCCCCTGCTTACGAGGAAATGGACCAGCGCGTCAACGGCGTCTGCGCGCGTGGCATCATCCATTCCTGCGAACAGATCCGGCATGGTCGTGCCCGCTTTAGTCGTATGCGGAGCGGTGAGAAATGCGCGGAGATACTGCGGCGTAATGCGCGCGCCGGCGTTGTCGAGATTGGGCGCTTGCTTCAGCTCAAGCGAGGTGGCCGACGGGATCCCGTGGCACGACGCGCAACCCAACTCGCCGATCAATACGCGTCCCTGCCTAGCCGTCGCTTTCTTGTCGACTTCGTAGAGCCGCTCGAAACCTGCGACGACCGGCGATTGCGCAATCGCGCCGCAGGCCAACGACCACGCAACCATGTAGACGAAGCGAATCACGGGACGCGCAACGCTATGAACTCGCCGGCGCCGCCGCGCGCGCTTCTTCAAGCATCTTGATCCACGGGCCAACGTAACGGCCGTTGTCATGGAAGGTGCGGCCGCTTACGAGGTTCCCGTCGATGACGCAGGGTTCGTTCACATAGATGCCGCCGCAGACCTCCAGATCGAACTGGCACTTCGCGACGGTCGCCATGCGCCGCCCCTTCACGCAACCGGCGCGCGCGGGGATTTCGACGCCATGACACACGCTCGCGATGGGCTTGTTCGCTTCGAAGAAATGGCGCGTAATGCGGATGAGGTCGGGGTGATCGCGGATATACTCCGGCGCGCGCCCTCCGGAAAACATGATGCCCGCGTACTCCGTAGGGTCGATGTCGGCGAAGGCGATATCCGCTTCGAGGGTGTACCCTTCCCATTCCTTCGTGATCGTCCATCCGGGCTTCACTTCGTGCAGCACCATCTGGTAACGCCGTTTCTCCGGCGCGGCGACGACCGGCGTGAAACCCGCCTCCTGCAAGCGGTAGTAGGGGTACATCGTGTCAAGCGTCTCGGCCGCGTCGCCGATGATAATCAATACCTTGTCCATGATGGGTTCCTCTGCATTACGTCGAATCGTTTCCGGGCAACAGACTTTCCAAATATTCGCGCGACCGGTTCAAGACCGTGGTGACCTCGGGCGCGGTGGGCAGCACGGGGATCCCGCGTGGTACGGGGTGCATGAAGATGGACGTGCGACCCGCGTAGTTTATGGCGCGCAAGGCTTCCACGACGGGCCCAAAATCGAAGGAGCCGGAGCCGGGCAGTTGTTTCATCTCCTGCACCTTCGGCAGCTTGTCGCGCGATCCCATGCCGTGTTCCCACGCGTAGAAATGCACGAGACGCGGTCCCAGGTCGGTAATGAGCCTGGCCTGCAGTTCAGGATCCTGCGGCAAATGATACGGCGCGTAGGCAATCCCCAGGCGCTCCGATGGCGACATCTCCGCGAAATAGCGCAGCGAATCCGGCGATTCGAGCAGGGCGTTCGCGTGGTTCTCGATGGCGATGGTTACGCCCAGTTCTTCGGCCACGGCGACGTGGGGCTTCATGGCCTCCACGAATTTCGCCATGCGCTTGCGCAGGGTATCGCCTTCTTGCTTACCGGAGCCCGCGACGATCATGTCGCCGCCCAGTTGCTTCACGACGGCCATCTCGTCCTGGAGCCGGTACGGCCCGAGGTCGTAGCGCGTGATGATCCCGAGGCGAACGTCGTGGGCCTGCAACATCTCGAGAAAGGCGTCGTGCCCCATCTCCTCGATCTGCTCGCGCTGGTTGCCGTGAACCTTCGGCCAGATATCGATTTCGCTCGCGCCGGACTTGTGGACCTCCGGCAGGATTTCCGCGAGCGGCAGTTCGCCGTAAAGCGATGACGCGAGAATGTAGCGGAACCGGAACGGCTCGGTCTGCGCCTGCGCGGTGCGCAGCCCCGCCGCCGCCGCAGCGCAGACCGCAGCAGCCTGCAGAAAGGATCGGCGCGAGAACGCGGTCGGTTGCGTTGAGGACATCATGGACCCCTTGGGGTTCGTTGCAGCTTGAGTGGCCCGAATCTACAGCCTCAGTCGCCGAAGGTCAAATGCCCGGCTCAACGTGACTCGGACCGAAGTTTGATGACCAGCCGCAAAGGCTTACCCGGTGCAAGTTCGATGGGCAGTCCTTCGCTGAGCATTTTTCCCAAAAAAGATGTCCACCATTACGAAGAACCGAAGGCCGTCGGGCAAAACGCGAATCGCACTGGGCACGGTGTACGGCGTATACTAGGTGCAGGCTTGGCAAGGCCGGAGGCACTTAAACATGGGCGCTATTCTGGACACGCAATCGGTAGCTTCCTTCCATAAACGCGGCTACATCGTCATCGAGTCCGTGTTCAGCGATGCGGATCTGCAACCCGCTATCGACGAACTCACCGGCGAGGTCAATCGCCGCGCTCGCGCGCTCGTCGATCAGGGCAGGCTGAGCCAAACCTTCGAGGAAGCCGGATTCGAGCGGCAGCTCGCGCTGATTAGCCAGGAGACCGACGAACTCGCGGTCTCCATCTGGAACGGCGTCCTCAGCGGTCCCGGCATCTTCCACATTCTCAGCCATCCCGCCTTGCTTGATATCGCAGAGGTCTTCTACGGTCCCGAAATCATCGCGAGCAGCGTCTACCGCTTGCGACCCAAGATCCCGAACTACGGATACGGCGCCGTGCCCTGGCACCAGGATTCCGGCTATCTCGAACCCTATTGCGACGACGCGCTGGTCGTCACGGTGTGGTTGCCGCTGGTGGACGCGGACGAATCGAACGGTTGCCTTTGGGTCATCCCCGGTTCGCATCGCTCGCCGGTGGCGAAGCATCGGCTCCACGCAAGCGGCAAGTACTTGGAGATCGCGAAGGAGGACTTGCCGGCGGGCGATCCGGTTGTGTGCCCGGTGCCGAAAGGCGGCGTGCTCTTGATGACCAACCGCACGGTTCACGGCAGCTACGAAAACACCTCGGACATCGTGCGCTGGAGCATGGACCTCCGCTACCAGAGCGCGGCCTTGCCTACGAACGCGGCGATAACCCGGTTGGATAACGAAGCGGTCGCCTCTGTCTCGACGGGAGTGCCCGCAGCGTGTTACCCGCCCGAGGCCGACTTTCTCGTGCGCAGCGCGCAACGGCCCGGCGAGGTCATCCGCACGCCGGAAGCCTTCGACGCGCTCCGCCGCAATCACACCCCGTCCGAAGTCACCAATCGCTGGGGCGTCAACTGGGCCGCACCGAAGATCGAGGCGTAAGGCAACAATCGTCGAACAGCCGAAGTTACCTGCTCAACCGCATAGAACATCCCCCTTGCCCCCTTCAAAGGGGGAATGTTCGCAACGCGTTGCGTTGCGAGGCCAATCAATCAAAGTCGGAGCGCGAGACGTCACAAATCACGATAGCTGCGGCGTACGAACTCCCCCTTCGAAGGGGTGCAGTTCTTGCAGTACCGCTCGAAATGCACTCTGCGTCATGGGGTTTTCCGACCCCTCTATTGGTGGGGCGTGGATCGGACTTTCAGCCCTTCATATTCAGGGATCCCCGTTTTCATGGGGCGTTGCCCCATGCTGGTATAGAGCGCGCCGTTGGCGCAAACGTCCTTTCGCTCATGGCAGAATGAAACCATCCGGAGGGCCAACGGCCCGGTCAATACCAGCCTGGGCCGCAGGCCCAGGAAAGGGAACGTTTTTTATCCACAGGGCTGTAAGCCCGACCCATTATGCCTACAGGAATGGGCCAAATCGTTCCAACTCTATTGCAGTTTTCGGAGTGCATGACCGGTATTGTCAGAACTGCACCCCTTCGAAGGGGGATCAAGGGGGATGTTCTTTGTCTTCTGCGACAGATTCTGCTCTTTGTGTGTGCCGACAGTGTCCAGGCGGCACTACGCCAGGCCATTGTATTCCGCGACCGCTTCGTACATGGCGACGACGTTCTGCGGCGGCACGTCTGGGAGGATGTTATGCACCGTGTTAAAGACGAACCCGCCCCCCGGCGACAGGATCTTCAGCCGCTCGATGACGTGCCGCTTCACCGCTTCCGGCGATTCGCGATTGAGGACATGGCGCGTGTCGCAACCCCCGCCCCAAAGACAGATGTCTCCGCCGAATTCGCGTTTAATGCGTTCCGGTTCCATGTTCCGGCAGGTCGTTTGGACGGGATTGATCACGTCGAATCCCGCGTCGATAAGGTCGGGCAACAGGTCGTGGATGGACCCGCAGGAATGTAGGAACGTCCGCATTTCGCTGTGGCTGTGCACGTATTCGCAAAGCACGCGGTGTCGCGGCAAGAACAGGGTCCGGTACGTTTCCGGCGCCATGAACGGCCCGTTGTCCATGCCGAGGTCATCGCCGAACCGCAGCACGTCGGCCACGTCGCCCACCGCATTGCATACCTTCTCAAGCGTTTGGAGATGGACTTCCATCAGCGCGTCCAGCAGCGCTTCCACGCGTTGCGGCTCGGCGATCAGATCCATGAGGAAATTATCGATGCGCCGTAAGAAGGTGCCCCACTCGAAAAGGTTGCAGCCGCAGACAATCATGAGCGCGCGGTCCGACGAAGCACGCAGCTTGAGCGCGCGCGCGCGCAGGTCTTTCCAGAAGACTGGCTTCCCGGCACTGTCCCAGGGGCTGTGCGCAAACGCCGCCCAATGCACCCGGGCCATGTCCTTCGGCAGGTCGCGAAAGTGGTCGGGATAGCCGTCAAGGTAAGGAAAACAAACCTGATCGAAGAACGTTCCATCAGCCGGCATCCTGGCCAGCACCTCGCCGGACTCGCTTAGCGCCGACCAGGACCCATCCCCCTCCTGTCGCGGCGCAAACCAGCGGGGATACTGCGCCGTACTGCCATCGTTCAGCGTGGTCTCATACCAGTCTTCGGCGCGATCGTTGAAGGCACGGCCGATGTCAATCACGTCGACACCGAACCGGTCCAGCGCCCAATCTTCGGGTTGCGCGAGTTGTTGCACCACGTCATACACGCGCGTCGCACCTTCGCGAACGCCGAGATGGACTTTCAAGTTGCTGTAGGCGATGGCCGAAATGCCCGAACTGGGCGTGGAACCCATGTCGACCGGCACACGGTCCGGTTCCTGATGGGCGATCGCGGCCAACACCCGCTCACGAGACGTCATGGACAATGAAATACCTCCTCCATCGATGCCCACCATTCGCCTTCTTTCCGATGCTTCACCGCGAACTGGCAGGGGTCGGTCTCTTTCCACCACTTCTGCGTCATGGGGTCGGCCGCCATCTTCGCCATGTCCGCGTCGAAATCCTCGCCTACGTACTCGAAGTAACTGAAGAGGTAGTATTTGTCGTCATCGAGTTGGTGAAGGTAGATCGAGTAGTTGCGGATGTTGCACTCCTTAATCTTCTTCAAGACTTCCGGCCAGGCATTCGCGTGGAGTTTCTTGTACTCCTCGATCTTGTCGGCGTTCAGTCCGATCACGCTGCCATACCGCTGCACTTCGGGCGCCGCATCGGCCTTGGGGAAGTAGTAGATCGCGATACCGGCCCCGAGCAAAACCAGGATTGGAAGGAGTGGCTTGCGCATGGATTCTAACCTCCTTGGTGCGGAATAGGGTTAGCGAAACACCGCGTATAGCATGACCATGATGATGCACAGTGCGAAGGCAACCAGATGGTAACTCGCGAATCCCCGGCCGTCCTCGCGGCGAAACGGCGCTAACGGGCTTGACCATGTCAATGCCGCCCGCTGCTCGGACGGCGCGTCCGGCGCGAGTATGGAAACGGGGATCATGACTGCGCTGCACAGGACCGCGAGATAGAACCCCGCCATCATGAACGGTACGCTCCAACCCGTACTTTCTTTGAACCAATCGAGGAGAAAGACGGCGAGTCCAAGCGCGGAACCGGCCATCAGGGTGACAATCGCGCCGCGCGACGATGCACCCCGCCAAAACACACCCAACACAAAGACCACTGTGATGGGTGGCGCGATGTAACAAATCGCCGCATTAATGCCCTGAAAGACCGAGGGGTACCGCCCCAGCCATGGTGACCACGCCACGGCCACAACCAATCCAACAAATGTCGCGATGCGCCCCACGGTCACGAGCGTGCGGTCGCCGGCGTCGGGAACGAATCGGCGATAGATGTCGTGCGAGAACAGCGTCGCCGCCGAGTTGAGCGCGCCGGATACGGTGCTCATGAGGGCGGCGAGCAGCGCGGCCGCAACCAGGCCACGCAGTCCCGCCGGCAACAAGTTGCCGATCATGAATGCGTACACCTGCTCCGACTTCTCCAGGGTGTTTGGCAATTCGCCTTGTTCGATCAAGGCCGCGCAAATCAGCCCCGGAAACACGAAGATGAAAACGGGCAGGATCTTGATGAAACCCGCAAACAAGGGACCCAGGCGCGCGTGAGTCTCGTCTTTCGCGCCGAGCACGCGCTGAACAATGGTCTGATCGGTGCACCAGTACCAGATCCCAATCACGGGATATCCGAGCAACACGGAATACCACGGCAATCCGGAGGCGTCGCCAGCGGGCCGAAGCATGGTCAGTTGATGGGGTTCGACGGTCGCCGTAATGCCGCTCCATCCACCCGCGCGGACATAGGCAATACCGGTCAGCATGAACGCGCCGAGTACGAGAATGACGGTCTGCACGGATTCCGTTACCACGACCGCCGTCAGGCCGCCGATAATCGTGTACGCGCCGGTGACCGCGGCGACCAGCAGGATACTCGTCATCTTGTCTATGCCGAAGAGTCCTTCGAGCACGACCGCGCCCGCGTAGAACGTGAAGCCGATGTGGATGAAGATGGCGGAAACGATGGATAGCAGCGTCAGCCAGTCCCGGCTCGCGCGGCTGTAGCGCCGTTCGAGGAACTCCGGCAACGTGGAGACGCGGGTGCGCACATAGAACGGCGCGAAGAATAACGCGAGGACGACCAGCGTGAACGCGGCCATCCATTCAAAGTTCCCGTAGGCGAGCCCGTTGACGTACCCTTCCTGGGCTAGGCTGACGAGATGCACCGTCGAAATGTTCGTGGCGAACAGGGCAAGTCCGATGACCGGCCAGCGAAGACTGCGTCCCGCGAGGAAGTATCCGGAATCCCGGTCGTCGCCACGGCGCCTGAGCCCCGCCCAAATGCCCAGCACGACAATCCCGACGAGGTAAAGCAAAAGGACGACGAGGTCCGTCGCGCCCATGCGACCGGTAGGTTCCATCACGCCCCCCTTTTTCAGCCGCCCTCGAGTTGCTCATGCGCTACAACGCCAGGTTGTCAATATACACCTTTTCACCGGTCTCGAAACCACTGCCAATCGAATTGGCATCGGCCTGAAGCGGGCACCCGGCCACTCCCGCTTGTGCGTATCCCCTGAGCGCATTAGACTTGATTTCACCAACCGCGCCGATTCACTGTAAACCCACTGCCACGCGGCCGCGCGGCTCCGACCATGAGGGAGAATGATAATGAGCCTTACCATGAACCGCCGCAGTTTCCTCCAAACCGCCGCCGCTTCCGCCGCATTCGCCGCCTACGGTGCGAAGGCCGCGGAACTTGCCGACGTCTCCGTCAAACGCGTCGGCGTCATCGGCACGGGCTGGTACGGCAAGAGCGACGTGTGCCGGTTGATCCAGGTGGCCCCGGTCGAGGTGGTTTCCATCTGCGACGTGGACGCGAACATGCTGCAAGGCGCGGCGGAACTCATCAGCCAGCGGCAGAAGTCGGGCAACACGCCGCGCACGTACCGCGACTACCGCGACATGCTTGCGGAGAAGGATCTCGACATCGTGTTGATCGGCACGCCGGATCATTGGCATGCCCTTCCTGCGATCGCGGCCATGGAAGCCGGCGCCCACGTGTACCTGCAAAAACCCACGGCCGTCGACGTGCGCGAAAGCGAGACCATCCTGGACACCGCGCGGCGGCTCAACCGTGTCGTGCAGGTGGGAACGCAACGGCGGAGCACGCCGCACCTCATCCACGCGAAGGAGAACGTCGTCGATGCGGGCCTCTTGGGCAAGGTTGCCCACGTCGAGGTGTGCTGCTACTACCACATGCGGGCGAACGAGAATCCACCGCCCATACCGGTGCCTGATTTCCTCGATTACGAGATGTGGACCGGCCCTGCGCCGATGCGGCCCTACGTGCGTCTGCCCCACCGTGGCTGGTGGCGCGCCTTCATGGAGTATAGCAACGGCATCGTCGGCGATATGTGCGTGCACATGTTCGACGCGGTGCGATGGATGCTCGATCTGGGTTGGCCCACGCGCATCGCCTCCAGCGGCGGCATACTTGTACAAACCGAATCCGCCGCGACGACCAGCGACACGCAGACCGCCACCTTCGACTACGATGACCTTACCGTCACCTGGCAGCACCGGTCCTGGGGCGACGCGCCCGATCCGAAGTATCCATGGGCATTGACCCTTTACGGCGACAAGGGCACGCTCAAAGCCAACATCGAACAGTACGACTTTGTCCCGCGCGGGGAGGGCGAGCCGATCCACCAGGATTGTTTATTCGAGCGGGAGGAGTATCCCGAGGATCTGCAAGAGAAGGACATCGAACTCCAGGCCGCTCCGGCCACGCGGCGGCACATGATCGATTTCATCAATGCCATCGAAACCGGAGGCCGCCCCGTCGCCGATATCGAGCAGGGACACATTTCCTCGGTGAGCTGCATCCTCGCGAATCTCGCCATGAAAACCGGCCGGACGCTCGCCTACGATCCGACGACGCGCGAAATCACCGGCGACCCCGAGGCCACCGCCTTGCTGCAACGGCCATATCGAGGTCCATGGCAACACCCCGCGGGGTAACCGGTAGAATACGAATACGACGGTTGTCACAAAGAGAACATCCCCCTTGCCCCCTTCAAAGGGGGAAAGACGCAACGCTTTGCGTTGCGGGAGAACCAACGGCAACTCGTATTAGGCTGTCTCTCAAGAATGACCCAAGTCGTCAAGTAGGCGATTCCCCCTTCGAAGGGGGCAAGGGGGATGTTCCGGGAAGTGCTCGCGTTGGCTGGTGAATGTGGAAGAATGGGGGCAGTTACCTTTTCGTTGCTCCGGCATAGAAATCCTTCACGGCGACTCAAAAACGAAAAGGTAACTATCTCTACTTTTCCGCCATCTGCACGGCGGCCCCAGTTGATAATATTTGCTCGATCTCGCCTTCCGAATAGCCAAGTTCAGACAACACCGCTACCGTGTGCTCGCCCAGCGCTGGAGCCGGTCCCGGCGGTACTTTTGGAGCGCCGTTCAACTCCATGGGACTGTTGACCGTCCGCGCGCGTCCATGTCCGGGAAGATCCAACTCAACAAACACGTCATTCGCGGCCATCTGGGGATCGTCGCCCACTTCCCGATTGTTTGCCACGCGCGCGAAAGGAATGTCGTGCGCGTCCAATGTTTGTGTCCAATAGACCAGGTCATGCTGCGCGAAGACCTCGTCCAGCGTCGCGATCAACTCCGTCATGTTCTTCAATCGTGCCTCGACGGGGTTGAACCGCACGTCTTCCAGCAGGTCCGGGCGTCCGATGGCGCGGCAGAATACGGGCCAATGCTTCTTCTGATCCACGATTGACAACTTGAACAGCCTGCCGTCGCCCGCTCGGTAATTGATGTACGCAAAGCTGTAAAACGTGTCGCGCGGAATCATCTTGGGTATCCGCGCGCCGCACAGCATCCCCTGCAGTTCGGATGCGTTGGCCCACGCGCCGCAGGCCAGCAGCGAGGTAGACACCTTCGTGCCGCGGCCCGTCTTTTCCCGGGCGTAGAGGGCCATCATGACGCCCGCGAGCAACGCCATCCCGCTGGGATGATCGCCGGCTCCGTAGGGAAACGGTCCACCCAGCCACCCCTCCTGCGGAAAGATGCGATCCTCGATGCCGGAGCGCGCCCAATAGCAATTCGCGTCGTAGCCCGGCTTGTGCGCGTCCGGACCTTGTTCTCCGTAGCCGGAGACACACGCGTAGATCAGGCGCGGATTGATCTCGTTCAGTTTCTCATACGCGAGTCCCAGTTTATCCAGCGCCGATTGCCGGAAATTCGAAGTAAACACGTCGGCCGTCGCAACAAGTTTGAGCAGGATCTCCCGGGCCGTATCTTGCTTGAGATCCAGGACGATGCTCTTCTTGTTCCTGTTGTCCATCAAGAAGACATAGGGGATTTCCGAAACCGGCATGCCGGGGAGATTGTGGGTGAGCCGGCTGATGTCGCCGGTTCCGGGAGATTCCACCTTGATAACGTCGGCGCCGAAATCGGCCATCACCGCGCCCGCCGATGGGACCAATACCATCGTCGCTACTTCAATGACCCGAATACCGTCCAATACATTCGTCGATTCCGACATTGTGCTTCCTTTCGAACAGTAGCACGCGCGCATCAGTTCATTGTGCCACGCTCCGGCAACGCAGCATCACCCCCTCACGGGATTCCCCATCCATACGAATTCGAGCAAAACCACAGCGCCAATTGCAAAACAGTAGGTTGGCGGTGATGCCGCGCCCATAGTATTATTTCGGTGGCAACGCTTGGCCAGCATCGGCCCAAACAAGGATGATAAAGGAACTGAAACAGTCATGAAGAACCTCCGTGTTACCAGCATCGCGGGCCTCGTTGTACTTTCGCTTTCGTCTGCGCTTGCGGTATCCGAGGAAGGGCAACGCATCGAACTTCATGCCATTCCCTGGTCGATTGATGGAAACCCTATTCTGGGGACCTACGGCGCCGAACGGTTGGAGGATTTGGAACGCGTAAAAGACGCTGGAATGAACCTGGTCCTTGGAGGACTACAGGAGCTCGATCCGGCGACTCCACAGGGCGCGTTTTGTGCTGAGAACGGCATCAAAGTGCTGCCTCATGTGACCTCGTTCCTGTATCACGGCGTGACATTAAGCGCCCCAATCACCGCGGATCAAACCACTATACCGATCCATCTCGCGCGGGGCCTCATCAACTCCGAATCCCGAGTCGTTCAGCTCGACGACGAATTGATCCGCTACGATGAAATGACCGGCGCTGCCTTGGTGAATTGCGAGCGGGGCTACGGCGGCACGCGACCCGCCAGCCATCGGGAAGGCATGATCCTCTTCTGGCCTGAAGACTGTCGCGCCGAGATCGATCGGATTAAGGACTCGCCCAACTTGTTCGGGTATTACGTGCTCGATGACAGCCCGGGTGACGCGGTCTCGGCGCTCCGCGCCATGTATCGGGTCATCCGTGAAACGGACCCCAAGCCGAATCACTTGGTGTGCGCCGGTTTCGGAGACGCCGGTTCCATCGCCAACCTTGCCCCCGGCGTTTGCGACATCATGTTTATCTACTGGTATCCCGTCAGCACTACCCGGTACGACCGGGAACGCACTGCCCTGGAGGTTCAGCAAATGCTGACGGCGGCGCGCAAATGCGTTCCCGGGATTCCTTTTGTGGGAATTTACCATGCCTTTGATGGGCGCATGGCCCAGACCGGCCAGGGAGTACCCACGCCGGAGCAACTTCGCGAGCAGTTGGAGGACTACGTCCGCGAAGGGGCGAGCGGACTGGTCGCGTACCTCTGCCATCACGATCGGCTGCCGGGATGGGCCGACCTGGAACCACTCGGCATGGTAGTCAAGCGCGCCAACCTCGAAATTCTGGAGACCGGCGGTCTCCTGGTACGCCCCGAAACGCCGGCCATGAAACAACAGCGAATTCAGCCCGTGGGGCACTGGGAAACGCCGCGACCCCTCCCCGGTTATGTACCCGCATGGCATGTGACTGCGCCTTTCGAGGATACAACCGGCGCCGATCTCGACGCTCCCGTCCCTCCCGAAACCAACATCGATCCGAACGGCATCTACCCTGTAAAAAACGGTAAAGCGGGCTGGCGAGTTCGGGAGACCACCTGCGGCACGCTAGGCCTATCCCAGTTGTACGGCGCAGGCGATATTGCGTACGCCTATTGCGACGTGACCAGCCCGATCGAGCAGACCGTGCAGATGCGTATCTGCACGGATGACGACGGCTGGGTCCGGATCGATGGAGAAGAGGTATACCGCTTCGAGGGCGCACGCGGACTTGAGATCGACAAAGACATCGTGCCGGTAACGCTCCCCAAGGGGACCTCACGCATCGAGGTCAAGAGCAATAACCGCGCCGGCATGTGGGGCTTCTTCATGCGATTCACGGATATGAACGGTGATCCCCTGGAAGGCTTACGTTTCGAACCCGAGACCCGGTGACGGCGTTGCTTTTTGGCGCGGACGTGCAGTTCATTTTAGGAAACGCACGCCGCCCAGGTTATTCATCTGCTTCAGAATCCAGGCTTGCCTCTCGCGCATGTACGCAGTCGGCTTGCGCGGATCGCGGGTGAGCGGACTGGGAAGAATGGACGCGAGCAAGGCCGCCTGTTCGGGCGTCAGGTCCGAGGCCGAGGTATCGAAGTATTCGCGGGCCGCGCTTTCAACGCCGTAAATCCCCGGCCCCAGTTCCGCCACGTTGACGTATACTTCCAGGATTCGTTGCTTCGGCCAGAGGGCCTCAATAAGTACCGTGAAGTACGCCTCGACGCCCTTACGCCAAAAGGATCGGATGGGCCACAGGAACACATTCTTCGCGGTCTGCTGGCTTAACGTGCTCGCGCCGCGGAGCTGCCCGTCATTCAAACGTTCTTCAATTGCGTTTCGGATCTCTTTCACATCAAACCCATGGTGATCGTAGAAGCGCTGATCCTCCGCGGCCAGAACCGCTACCAGGAAATGGGGCGAGATGTCCTCGTAGTCGCACCATTCTTTGTCGACGGGGAATCCCTCTCCAAAATGGCGTAAGAGCATCAATCCGGTAACCGGCGGATTGATGTAGCGAAACGCCGCGGCCATTACGACCGTGATGAGCAACAGGAGAATCGCGCACTTCCAGACGATGGAGAATCCCCTGCGTAGCCACCTTCGCAGGAGTCCCGTCCCGGATGCAGCTTCCGTTGCGCGTCCCTTAGATCGCGTGGCGGGTGCCTTTTTACGAACCGCTTTCCTCGCCGGCGATGCACCACGCGGTTTGCCCGAGGCAGAAGATTTCCTTCGTCGAGACGGGGTTGGCGCTTTCTTGCCGGTACGGCTCACAACGCGGTCAGACCCCGGCTACCACTGGTAGTTCCACTGCACGGGCCACTTGGGGCAGTCCGCCGTGCCGTAAAACTTACCCGTGCCGGAATCGAGCAAGGTTACATGCCGCCAGCCGGGTTTCTCCTGGTAGCTCGCCCAGTACCCGGTGTCCGGTTTGACCCGGCCGCTGTGAAACTGTTTGGACTTGAGTTGAAACCACTTCATCAACTCCTGCGCCCGCACGGGCCGCCCCTCGCTGCAACGTACCGTGAACAACGGCGAAGTCAGAAGTTCCGTATAACCCGCTTCAATGAACGCGTTGGATAGGTAGTGCGTGCAGTTGTGCTCTTTGAAGGTGTTCTTGTCTCCGCAGATGCAGCCTTCATGGTACGCCTTAGCCACCTCAGCCAACGTCGGCTGACCCGACTCCGAGGGGTCGAAGCTCACCTGCAACGGACGCTGAGAACCCGTCGCGCAACCGCTCACGACAACGGCGCACAGACCCGACAAAAGCAGGAGGGCCTTGCCCACGCTCCGCAACCTGAACATGCTCGCCTTCCATATTTGGCACTGAAGCCGCCGCCACCTCCCCTATATTGTATCTCGCAACACCCCAAACCACAAAATGATGCGTAGCCGGTATAACAGAAGAGAATTCCCTGCGCGTGGGAAGTGGTTCTTCGTCCCGAACAACCTATACCGATGAGAATAGGCCCGCGCGGGAGACAAGGGCAGCGGCCGCTGCGAAAGACTTGCCACAACGGGGGAAAAACGGTGGTATGCAAAAATGGTCGGGGCGACTGGATTTGAACCAGCGGCCTCTTGACCCCCAGTCAAATCGCGTCGCGTCATAAGTCTTGTGATGACAGCACGCGGAATGCGCCGCCTTGCGCTGACTGTATTCCTGACTGTATTCGCGACTGTACCGGCACTCCGAATCCCTCCTCCGCGCCCCTGCTTCACGCCGTCCTCGATGCAATCCGCAGACTGTCCAAGTATGAGCGCCGGGCGCTGATCGATCTGCTCGACCGTGAGGAGCAGGGCCATGAGTAGACCACGACGCAAAGACGGCGCGGCGCCCAAATCTTCGAAGAGGGGAGCCCGGCCGGCGCGGAGCAGGGCTGCCGCTGCGCGGAAGTCCCGGAAGCACGACACGTCCGATGCCGGGATGCCTGATCCGGGCACGTTCGAGAGTGACGTCGTTAACGAGACGGCGGATGAGGGCCTCCTCGCCTTCGGACTGAACCCCGGGGAATCACCTGACCAGATGTTGCAGCGTGAATGCATCCGGACGTTGCAGGAGCCAGGTCTGAAACCGCACGAACGGCTGAAGGTGATTCAAACGCTGGACAAGGTGAACGAACGGCTCGCCCGCGAAATCCCGCAGGATGATTGCGTGGATGAACTGCGGGCGTGGATACGGGAAACGCTGGAGGGCGGTCCCGGTCCGTTCTCGGATGCGTAGACAACACGGGAGAACGTGTCATGCAGATGCTATCCACCAAACACCGGACCGTCACGGGGTACGACTTCACGAAGGACAAACCCCTGATCCGAAGCCGGGCCATTCGGCAGAAGTGCCGGGAGTGTACGAATAGCCAGCAGGCCGAGATACGCCGATGCCAGATGACTGACTGCCCGTTATGGCCGTGGCGTTTGGGCAGAAGGCTTCGTCCCGGCGAGGAAACGCTCCACAGAGCGAATTCAGCCACGAACGCGGTCCCGGTCGACATCTGATACCACCCCAAACCTGATCGGCCCGAATGCGCGCCGTAGTGCCGCAGGGCAGCCCCCTTGACGATGGGCGCCCATTCGGACGCTGGCCAGCCGTTGACATAGCCTCGATATCTGACAACTCGTCGGCGTGTGCCGCACCCCCTGCTATCAGCCCCCGTACTGCATTCCTGCCCGAAGTCTGCCGGCCGGATTCGGACACGGCGCGATCATCTGCGGACATGTGGAGCGGTGCTGCCATACGCCGACGGGCGGTAACTGCTTTCCCACGAACGGCGATTTTCCCCGAATGGGGATCGAATCCCCCCATATCCGCCCCGCATGGGGATCAAATCGGTCGTGTATCTCTGTGTGGGTGCCTTTTCGCCTAAGCTTTCGGGAAAACTTCCCGGAAGCCATCGCCTTGGCATCCCGCATGGCATCCGGTAAGGCATCCCGGAAGCCTTCGCGAAGCCATACCAGATGCCTTTAAACCGATTGTCCGTGGGGAGTTGTGCGATAGAGACAAGTCGGCGGCGCAGGACACCGCCCGTGTCTACGCCGCCTGTGCCAGTCGGCTTACAGGCCGACTTTGGCGGAGAAGTTGGTCAGGAACCGCTCGCCTTCACGCCGGTACTTGTTCATGACGGTACGGCTTCGGTGTCCTGATTGTCGCATAATGTCCGCCTCGGGGACACCTTCGCGGTAGCCTTGGGTCACGAATCCGGCCCGGAGCGAGTGCCCGGAGAATTGTTCCGGGGACAATCCGATCCGCTTCGCAGCCCCCTTGACGATTCGGGAAATGGCGCGGTCCCCAAGTCGACGGGGCAGGACTTCTCCCGCGGGTGACACGGCGCGGAATACAGCCCCCTTATCGATGCCGGCAATCTCCAGCCATTTCAGGATCGCTCGTACGGGGCAGGTGTCCTCGTGGGCGCCGTAACCGATGTCCTTGGTTTCGGGTTCGCCGGTTTGGTTGGTCTTGCTCCTGCGGACGGTCACGACTACGCCTTGGGGCCGGAATTCCAGGTCCTCCACGTCCAGGGCTACCAGTTCGGAGCGCCGGAACGCGCCGGCCAGTCCCATGAGCAGGATCGCCTTGTCCCGGAGCCCCCTGGGCGAGTCGTCCAGCGCGTTCACAGCTTGCCGGACGTGCTCGACCAGGAGCGGTGCTGCCTGTCTCTGTACGGTTCCCAACGTTCTGCGGATTCCCTGCATGGTGGCCCGGACAAGGGGTGCGCCCGCCGGACTGGCGAGTCCCGCGGACTGGTGCGCCACGGAGATCGAAGCAAGGCGGCGCTGTAGGGTCGCGGGTTTGTGGGTCTCGGCGTGGTCGCTGATATACCGGGCCACGGTATCAGGAAAAGCGGGGAGAGAAGTCTCCCCCCGCTCGCTGCACCATGTCTCAAAGTGCGTCCAGTCGGCGGCGTAGGCCTTCCGGGTGTTCCCGGCCTTAGATGCTTCGATGAATCCCTTCACGTGGGCGTCAAGGGGCACCAGTGCCGATTCTTCGATGTGTTGAATCTCGTGCGTCATCGCCTATCCCCCTACCGCTTGCAGGGCGGTGGGCGATTCCTCGCTGAACGCGTAGAATCGAGTGCCCTCCCCGATGATTACATGGTCGTGGACCTTGATTCCGAGCATGGATCCCGATTCCGCAAGGCGGGTCGTGAGCGATTGATCGTCCCTGCTCGGGGTCGGGTCCCCGCTCGGGTGGTTGTGGCACAGAATGACGGATGCGGCGTTGCTCAGGATCGCGGGTTTGAACACTTCCCGCGGCATGGCGATCGTCGCGTCAATCGATCCGATACTGACGGTGTGAATGCCGATCACGTGTAGCTTGGTGTTCAACATCATCACGCAAAAGTGCTCCCGGTCCACTTCTCCGAGAAACTCCCGGAAGATGTGCGCGGCCATCCACGGGGCGCGTATCTGCTTGTCGTCGGCCTTCTGGCTACCGTCGCGGACAAGCGCCACGCGGTAGATCGGGATGCGGTACTTCTTCGATGGGGAAACGGTTGCATCTGTCATGACGCGATCCCCCCATCGTGCAATTCATTCGCGTCCAGCCATTTGACGGATGCGGGGACATGGAAGATCCGGTACTTGTTCTCTGGCGGTAGTGCCCGGTGCTTGAATTCGTGCACGTATTGGCCGGAGTCAAGGCGCCAGGTCCCCATGTACATCCACCATTCGCTAAACTGCGGGTTGTAGCACTCCGTATCTCCGAACACCATGCGGACGTGGTTCCACGCGCGATCCCACTCGGCCTTATCCGGCCCTTGCGGGTCCATGAATACGGCTCTAAGCTCCATTTTGGCCTTGTGTACCGTCGCCTTGAACGCGTCGTGTAGCTTCGCCTCGAAGTCTTCGAATTCGCGTGCGTTCATTTCCCGGCCCTCGCTTCCGTCTGGGAAACGTGAAACACGGTGGTAGTCCACGGGCGCGAGAATACTTCCTGCTTCTCTTCGCCGGTCGAGGGGTCGCGTACGTCTTTCTTGCACTCGATGACCGTGCAAACCTTCACGCCACGTTCGCCGCGTCGGACTTGCCGGCCAAGGGCGCGCCATGCGTCGTAGGTGAACACGTTCACGCGGGGTTGTATCTCGCTTTCCGGGATTCCCTTCTCGGTGAATCCTGCGATGATCGCGGGATAGTTGGACATGCTCAGCCCGGAGCATGCGCGGCGGAGTGCTTCTTGTTGGATTTCTTTACGGCGGGGTGTTCTTCTCATTGCGCGTCCCTTTCCTGGGGACGCATGGAGCGCAGGCGGGCGGATGCGGTAGAATCGCCGCAGGCCGTCGCATGCTCATACCATGCGTTCGGTTTAGCCCGTCGTGAGTGTTACCAGCACTTGCGGCGGGCGCTTCAATTTCGGTGACCGATAACAGGGGGTTATCGGTCATCCTGCCTATACGGTAGCACAAGGGTCAACCGCTGTCAATACTGAATATGCAAGCAGTGTTGTGCATGTGTGCGACAGTGTAAACAGAAACAGACACGGGCGCGGGGTTGGATCGTCAGTTGCGGATCGTGTGGGGACACGTTGCCGGATGGCGCGGGCGCGTGTTTGGGGACGTGTGAGAAGTCGTCAGGGGTGGGGCCGTCACACCGGGGGCCACCCCCGCAGCCGATGCCCCTATGGAGTATGTCCCTCGCTTTCCAAGGCCGCGCGATTTTTTTCGAGGGCATAACGTCCTATTGGATTCTCTATATTCTGGCTCGATTTGTCGGGAAATCTCGAAAACAGGCGGAGAAGTGAGTTGCTTGACTCGATGCTCGGCTTGTTGCCACACTTCGTCAGTACTGCGATTGGGGCGTATTGAGGATCATGCTATGAGAGGGAGTTCACGGATTGCCACGAATCTTCGATAACATCGAATTGAACTTGCTCCCCGCTTTGCAGCAAACGCTGGAATCATCACACCGGTCCGACTTCTGCGTCGGTTACTTTAATCTCCGGGGTTGGAAGCGAATCGATCACCTGGTCGAGCGCTGGCCCGGTGACGCGGGTAACCAGTGCCGCCTGCTTGTGGGTATGCAGCGATTACCCCAGGATGAGTTGAGACTCGCATACAGCCTGCGAGATGCCGACGATGAAATCAGCAACCAAGCAGTTATAAGAATCAAACGACGTTTGGCGGAAGAGTTTCGGAAACAGCTTACGTTTGGGGCTCCCAACGATGAAGACGAAGCCGGGTTACGCCGGCTCGCGGCGCAACTCGAATCCGGTAAGCTGGCAGTGAAGCTCTTCGTTCGTCATCCGCTTCACGCCAAACTCTACCTCTGTTTTCGCACCGATCAAGACAGCCCGATTGTGGGCTACCTGGGATCGAGCAATCTCACCCTCGCTGGTCTTCACCAACAGGGCGAACTCAACGTCGATGTGCTTGACCACGATGCGACACAAAAGCTGGCACGATGGTTTGAGGCCCGCTGGAACGACCATTGGTGCATCGACATCACCAAGGAACTCATCCAAGTCATCAACGAAAGCTGGGCGCGCCCTGAAGCCATTCTGCCTTATTGGATCTACGTCAAGATGGCGTATCACTTGGCGGAGGAGGCCCGCGCCGGGCTATCCGAATTCACCATTCCGGCCGACTTGCGCGGCAGACTACTTGAGTTCCAGTCTGCTGCCGTTCGGATCGCAGCCCGCCACCTGGAGAAACGAAACGGGGTCATTCTGGGTGACGTGGTGGGACTCGGCAAAACCCTGATGGCAACCGCGCTTGCCCGCGTCTTCCAGGATCCGCCCCACTCACTCGAGTCTTTGATTATCTGCCCCAAGAACCTTGTCGGAATGTGGCAAGGCTACGCGGAGAACTACCGCTTGATCTGTCGCGTTGAATCGATATCGCGCGTCCAATCAGTTCTCCCCGATCTCAGACGCTACCGTATCGTTATCATCGACGAGAGCCAAAATCTCCGAAACCGGGAAGGGCGCCGTTGGCGCGCAATCCGGGACTACATCGTCCGCAATGCGAGCCGTTGTGTCCTCCTTTCGGCGACCCCATACAACAAGACGTACCTCGACCTTGCGAATCAGATTCGGCTATTCCTCAATCCTGACGATCCCCTTGGTGTACGGCCGGAAGAGTACCTCCGCCGCGAGTGCGACAATCGAGTGGACGAATTCACCCGCAGACACCAATGTCCGGTGAATTGTCTCCAGGCGTTCGAGAAGAGCGAGCATCCTGACGACTGGCGAGAACTGATGCGCCTTTTCATGGTCCGGCGCACGCGCAGTTTTGTCGAGCGCAATTATGCCTTCACGGAGTGCCCGGAATGTTCCACGGTCCTGCTTGCGACCGACGAGAAGTGCACAAATTGCCAACGTGCGAAGGCCACTTTGGACCGGCGGTTCTTAATTCTCGAGACCGGCGAGCGCTTCTATTTCCCGAAGCGTAAGCCCAAGACGCTCAAATTCAAGATTCGAGACGACGATCCCAACGACCAGTATGCTCGACTCTACTCGGACAGGGTGGTCGACATCGTCCGAGCGCTTCACCTTCCGCGTTACGGCCTCGCAAATTATCTCAAGCCCTCCTTCGATGAGCCACCGACGCCACAAGAAGCGGACGTGATGAACAACCTGTCACGAGCAGGAAGGCGGCTCATTGGATTCTGCCGTACAAACCTGTTCAAGCGGCTTGAGAGTAGCGGGTATGCGTTCCTCCTATCGGTGCGCCGCCATATCCTTCGCAATTACATCTTTCTTCACGCACTGGAAAACGGGCTGCCGCTCCCCATCGGAACGCAAGACGCGGCCCTATTCGATACCCGGAACGATGACGAGGATTTTGACAGTTCGACCACCCCCGTGCTTTTCGAGGACGACGGGGAAAACTCCGGTTTCAGCGCCTACGTAACCGCAACGACCTTGGAGGAATTTGCACAGGAGGGGGCCAACGGGTACCAGATACTTCGCAGAGACTTGGAAAGCCGATTCGATTGGCTCGGAGCGCATCTATTCGAAGACGGCTTGGCCCTTCATCTCAAAGAAGACGCCGAACGAATGTTCAAGGTACTCGAGATCGGCGGTGACTGGGACCCCATGACGGACGCGAAACTATCCGAATTGGAGAAGCTACTCACGAAGACGCATCCTCGCGAAAAAGTGCTCGTGTTCTCCCAATTCGCGGACACCGTTCACTACCTCGCGCATCAGCTTGGTGGCCGGGGTCTTACTCACACGGCCCCGGTTACGGGCGATACGGGCGATCCCGCGGCCACCGCCTCGCGATTCAGCCCGGAAAGCAATCTGGTACGTGACAAGGTTTCCCCGAACGATGAGCTTCGCGTTCTGATCGCAACGGATGTCTTGAGCGAAGGTCAGAATTTGCAGGACGCCGCGCTCATCGTCAACTACGACCTTCCATGGGCCATCATCCGGCTTATACAACGCGCGGGCCGCGTGGATCGTATCGGTCAGCATGCGGAAGAGATTCTGTGCTACTCGTTCTTGCCCGCCGACGGCGTCGAGCGGCTTATCCGGCTTCGCTCGCGGGTGAACCAACGCCTCCGGGAAAATGCTGAAGTCGTCGGCACGGACGAAACGTTTTTCGAGGATGAACGTCACGATTCCATGATTCGCGATCTCTTCACCGAGAAATCGAGCATCCTCGATGATCCCGAAGACAACGAAGTCGATCTCTCATCCCTCGCCTACCAAATCTGGAAAAACGCGAGCGACGCCGACCCCACGCTCCGAAAGTCCATACCGGACTTGCCGAACGTCGTATTCTCCACAAAATCCTCGACCGCAGTACCGGCCAAACCAGACTCGCCAGCGGAGCACCGCGCCACCCCCGGGGTGATGGTGTACGTGCGCACTGGCGACGGCAACGATGCCTTGGCCTGGATCGACCCGAATGGCCGGACGGTCACCGAGAGCCAGCACGAGATTCTCCGGGCCGCCGCGTGCGAACCGGGCACCCCCGCGCTGCCCCGTATCGAGAATCACCATCCGCTGGTGGAACAGGCCGTCATCGCCATTGCCGCGGAACACAAGTCGACGGGTGGCCAGTTGGGCCGGCCCAGCAGCGCCCGGCGCCGTGTTTACGAACGTCTCAAGGACTACGCCGCAAGCGTCAAGGACACCTTGTTCGACGTGAAGCCGCTCCATCAGGCCATCGACGCCATCTACGAACAACCACTCACGGAGTCGGCAAAAGACCTGTTGAATCGCGAATTGCGCACCGGTATTCCCGACGAGAAGCTGGTTGAGTTGGTGATGTCGCTACACGAGGAAGACCGGCTTTGCGTACCCCAGGACGACGCGGACGCGGGCGAACCCCAGATCATATGCAGTCTCGGAATCCGTGAGGACGAATCATGCCGCTGAATTTCGCCCGCGCCAGACCGTTGCTCCAGCAAGGCAAGCTCAAACAGCTCTTCGTGGAGGAACTGGGGTGGGAGCCGTACCGCAAGTCGATGGATGTCCCCATTGGCGAAGAGCCGATCCGCCTGACCGGTATCGCCCAAAAGAAAGGGATGGTGGTCTGGCAGTGTGAGAGCCCCGACAGCCAACTCCCGGATCGGGCCACCCGGCTCAAGTTGCACCGGGCCGTCATGCAAACGACCTACGAACATCTCCTGGTGTTCGTGGCGGGAGACCGCTCCTGTCAATCGTGGATGTGGGTCCATCGCGAGCCGGGGCGTCCCATCCGGGGATGCACACACGAGTACTTCAACGGGCAGATCGGCGATGCGCTTCTCCAGCGGCTGCAACACCTCTTCGTTTCGCTTGAGGAAGAGGAGAGCGGCCTGTCCATCGCCGAGGTCGCCGACCGCGCGCGAACCGCCTTCAATGTGGAACCGGTCGTAAAGAAGTTCTACGAGCAATTCCGCAAAGAACACGCGGCCTTTCTCAAGTTCATCAGCGGCATTACCGACGCGGCGGATCGCGAGTGGTACGCCTCGGTCATGCTGAACCGCCTGATGTTCGTCTATTTCATCCAGTACAAAGGCTTTCTCGACGGAGACCACCAATACCTTCGGAACCGTCTTGCCCAGATGCAGCGGAATCACGGCAAGGACAAGTTCTATTCGTTCTACCGGTATTTCCTGCTCCGTCTGTTCCACGAGGGGTTGGGCAAGCCGAAACGGCCGGCCGAACTGGAAAAGCTGGTGGGAAAGATCCCGTACCTCAACGGGGGAATCTTTGACGAACACGAACTTGAACGGCCCGAACGGTACGGCAAGGACATTCAGATCCCGGACAAGGCCTTCGAGCGGGTCTTTGATTTCTTCGACCGGTGGCGGTGGCACCTGGACGAACGGCCCCTGCGGGAAGGCAATGAGATCAATCCCGACGTGCTCGGGTATATTTACGAGAAGTACATCAACCAGAAGCAAATGGGCGCGTACTACACGAAGGAAGACATCACCGAGTACATCAGCAAGAACACGGTGATCCCCTACTTGCTTGACGCCGCCCGCACGAAGTGCCGTGTCGCCTTTGAGAATCCCAACGGCCCTACGGTTTGGGACCTGCTCAAGAACGATCCAGACCGTTACATCTACCCCGCCGTGCGCCATGGCGTAGACCAACCACTCCCCAAGGACATCGCCAAAGGCGTCAATCCCCCCACGATTCACAAGCCCGTGGGGAACGGTCCCGTCCAAACGCTTGAGTTACGCAAGTCATGGAACAAACCCGCGCCGCCAGAGTACGCCTTACCCACGGAGATCTGGCGTGAAGTTGTGGCCCGCCGCCAGCGATGCGAGGAGATCCGCACGAAGCTGCTCGCCGGGGACGTCCGCGACATCAATGATCTCGTGACCCTCAATCTCGATATTCGACAATTCGCGCAGGACGCGATCGAGAATTGCGAAGGACCCGACTTGCTCCGCGCGTTCTGGAAGTCCGTCGAAGGAATCTCCATCCTCGATCCGACCTGTGGTTCCGGCGCCTTTCTCTTTGCCGCGCTGAATATCCTCGAACCCCTGTACGAAGCCTGTCTTGACCGGATGGAAGCGTTTCTGCAGGACGAGGCCACCCGCGCAACTAAGAAGCTCAAAACAACGCCCCACGGCTACCCGCTGCTGCCCCACGGCAAGTTCGAAGACTTTTCCAAGGTGCTCGATCACGTCGCCGCGCACCCGAGCCGCCGCTATTTCATTTACAAGAGCGTCATCCTCAACAACCTCTATGGCGTGGACATCATGGAGGAAGCGGTCGAAATCTGTAAGCTCCGCCTCTTCCTCAAACTGGCCGCCCAGGTTGACCCGGATGCCGGGAAACCCAACTTCGGCATCGAACCGCTACCGGATATCGACTTCAACATCCGCGCGGGCAACACGCTAGTGGGCTTTACCTCAATGGAGGAAATTCGCAGGGCGCTCGGCGGCGACTTGGTCAGACAGTTCGACCTACCCGCTATAGAGGAAAAGTCGGCCGACACCGACCTCGCATTTAGGCGCTTCCGGGAAATGCAAACGAGGCTCGGCATGGACAGCGAGGAATTCGCAGAGGCCAAGCGCGAACTGCGAAGGCGGCTTAAGACTCTGAACGACGAGCTAAACCAATACCTTGGCGCGGACTATGGCGTGAATTCGAGCAATCGGGCCGGATTTCAGAACTGGCTGAAGTCCCATCAACCGTTTCATTGGTTCGTCGAGTTCTATGGCACTCTCAGTACGGGCGGGTTCAGCGCGATTATCGGTAACCCTCCTTACGTTGAGCTTACGAAAATCAAAGAGTACTCGATACGGAGGTTAGATTCGACTGTTTGTGGAAATCTTTACTGCCCCATGGTTGAGCGTTTTACAACGCTAGGTTCGCGCAATTTTCGACTCGGAGTAATCGTTCCGCTTAGTCTTTCGTCAACTGAACGAACCCGAGGGTTGCGGGATATTCTCGTAACCCGACTCGGGACCGCATGGGTGAGTCATTATTCTGGTGATGCCCATCCGTCCAAACTATTCGAAGGAGTGAAATTTCGGCTTGACATACTAATCGGTCAAGGGGGTTCGGACTTTACCCTGTTTTCTAGCCAGTATCTAAAATGGTTCGCCGGTGCGCGTCATAACTTGTTTAGCCAGATCAACTACGAATCCGTCCCCACCAATCTTTGGCACCTAAACCAATTTCCGAAAATTGGCACAATACTAGGGCGATCTATTTTGTCCAAATTACTAAGCCGCCCTTCGCTTGGTCTGCTGCTCTCTCAAGGTGGCGAGACCGTTTACGTTCATCGAGTCATTACAATGTTCATCAAGGCTTTCGACTTTGTGCCTTATTTTTGCAGTGAAGAGCACGGAGCCAAGAAGTCCGACGACTATAAGCCGTTCCAGTTTGCATCCGGCGACCAAAGGGACGTTGTCGCGGCAATTCTGAACAGTTCGACGTTTTTTCTGTACTTTGTGATTCTAGGGGACTGTTTTCATTGCGGTAAAGGCTACGTACTGAATTTCCCATTTGATTTCGCCAAGCTGTCGGAGAGTATGGTCCGGCGATTCTCGGCGTTATGTCATCGGCTTATGGTCGATCTCCGCAACAATGCAATACGAAGGCGCGCCGTCTCGGGCCAGACGGGTGCTATAGAATATGACGAGTTTTGGCCCAGCAAATCCAAACCGATTATCGACGAGATTGATCATCTCCTCGCCCGCCACTACGGTTTCACCGAGGAAGAACTGGATTACATCATCAACTACGACATCAAGTACCGCATGGGCCGCGACGGGATCGAGGAGGACGGCGATTGACTCGGGATGGCGCAGCGAGGATTGGAGATTGCGTCGGAAGGGTGTGTAGGTGTCCTTAACTTCGGCCTTTGCGGTTCTCGCTGTTATCGCCGACTTCAACGGGAGACCAATTAAACGTGCTATCGCGTGCCACCGCCATACGCTTCGACCGGCCGATCTCCACTGGTAAGACTCGGCCATGTTTCATCGGCTGCGTAAAGGATGACGGTTCGGAAGTCGAGTTGGTTGTGAAATTCGCGGCAGGCTGCGAAACGAGGCACGCGTCGTTGATGCGGGAAGCGGTGGCGGCGATGCTCGCGGCCGACTTGGATCTGCCCGTGCCAGAGCCGTACTTGGTCATGGTCGAGCCGGAATTCGCGGCGACGATTCCGGATCGCGAAGTGAAAGACTTGGCGCAAGCAAGCATAGGATGGAACTTCGGTTCGGCAAAACTACCGCCGGGCTTCTCCACAATGCCGTGCGATAGACCCTTGGCGCGCGACCTGCTGCAAACGGCAGGAGAAATCCTCGCTTTTGACACCTTTATCTGCAATGACGACCGCCGGGTGACCAATCCGAATCTGCTTTCGAACGGCAGGGAGTTTGCCATATTCGATCACGAACTGGCATTCTTTATGAGACTAAGACTTGACTGGAAATCGCCGTGGGAGCCTGGAGCAATCCAGTTCAATCTCGCCGGGCCAACCGATTCGCGGCATGTGTTTCTCGATCAGTTGGCACGACATTCCGTCAACCTGGACCGGCTCTCTGGAGCCATTGAGGCGATCACGTCCGAGCGGCTTGCCGAGTACAAGAGCGTCCTGCCGGATGAGTGGCTGAATGACGGGGCTGAGATTGATTCCATTCTGGATTACATTGGACAGTTGCGGGACCGTTTCCCCGAGGCTGTACGCGAGTTCACGCGGGCCATCACTGAAGTCAAAGGAGCGTTGCCATGAAAACACCGTACACCTATTCGGTATTGCGCTACGTTCACGACACGACTACCGGCGAATTCATCAACGTGGGCGTCGCCTTGCTTGCACCAAACGAAAGGTACGTGAGTGCCATCTGCCGTCCCACTTACGGCAGATTGACGAAGACATTTCCGGGTATGGATGGCGAAGCATTCAAGGGACTCATGCGGTTCATCCAATCCCAGTTCGAGGAAATGGGCGGCCATCTGTGTGGTGACTTGCCTTTCGACGAGGCACCCAAATCCATTATGGAACTCGCGCATAAGGTGCTGCCACCGGACGATAGTTCGTTACAATGGTCGCCGGCAGGGAGCGGACTGACCGAAAACCCGTCTCAAACATTGGAACGTCTGTTCGAGCGTATGGTTGTTGCGTATGATGAAAAACCGCAGCGTGAAGTTCGATCGGACGACCAAGTCTGGCACCGGTACAGACGCGATCTCGAAACCCGCCACGTAATAAGGCACCTCAAACCAAAGCGTATCGCCGTAGAAGATGATGAAGTGGAGTTTCGGTACGCGTGGAAGAACGGGATTTGGCATTGTCTGGAGCCTGTTTCACTTGATCTTGCGCTAGCCGACAGCATACGCGACAAGGCGCATCGCTGGCTCGGTCATATCTCGAGCGTTCAGAACGCCGCAGAACCGTTCAAGATTTACTTTCTACTCGGTCAGCCGCAACGTGCAGATCTCCAATCGGCATATAAGAGCGCGATCAGCATCTTGGGCAAGATCCCCAGTGAGAAAGAGATTGTGACCGAGGACAACGCGGAACGCTTTTCGGACCAGTTCGCGCGCGAAATCGAAGCGGCCGAGCATTCGAATACGTAATCTCGATGGAGCGTTGTGATACTGGCGACTATTCGTTCGTGCGGTTGGCACGCGGTGATTCCTCCTATCCAGCGGTTTTGACACATCGCCTAGGGGAATCTGCCCCAAAGCTGACGGCGCGAGGAAACCGGGATCTCCTGCCTTCGGCCAAGACGGCCCTATTCTGCTCGGTGCGGTTGTCGATACGATATGAGAAGTCACCATTGGGAATATGGGGCGCGTCATCTACGTGTTCGAGGTGCAGACGAAGGGCTCTCTGGATAGCCTCAACCTCAATCTCCTCAAGGCCCTCAAAAATCCGGCCGTTCAAGGGGTTGTCGCCGTTTCGGACACCGTCCAGCTTGAGAAGATCAAGCGCGAAGTGGAGACGGTAACCGCACTGCGCGAGAAGCTGAAGTACTGGGATTACGCCGAGGTCCTGGAAGTCCACGCCGCACTCGAATCCGTCAACGAAGTCATCAATAGCCTCGGCCTCGTCTCCCAGGGGTTCTGAGATGCCGTTGGCCACGAGTGCCCGCGTCCAAGGGTGATTCGATCGGCCCCGTCACTTTCTGGAGTGGTTTGCGGTACTATTCCCACCGAAAGTCAATCTCCGGAATTCGACTTCCGGGCTCCGGGATAGAGCTGAACGTGGCGAGGACAACACGTTGGATCGCGCTGAAGTCAGGGAACTGCATTACATAACACCGCTCGAGAATGTCCCGAGCATTCTCGACCGCGGAATCCTCTCCCATGCGCGTGCGGCGCGGATCGAACACGAATCAGTGGCTTTGGAGGAGGTTCAATCCCGTCGCAAAGTGAAGCAAATACCGGGGGCGCGGCCGCTACACGAGTACGCCAACCTTTATTTCGACGCGCACAACCCGATGCTGTGCCGCCGGCAGGATGAAAACGACCGGATTTGCGTTTTGCGGGTTAGCGCCGATGTGCTGGATCTACCGGGCGTTATCGTGGCGGACATGAATGCATCCAGCGATTACGTCACGTTTCGCCCGGTCGCGTCCGGATTGAAGCTATTGGACAGTTCGCGGGTGTTTGCGCGATACTGGACTCATCGGGATAATCCAATCGACGAATTCCGGCACAAATCTGAGAAGTGTGCCGAGGTATTGGTACCCGATTTGGTGGCACCGGATTTCATCATTGCGGCGTACGTGGCGAATCAAAGGGCCTTGTCCGGCTGGCAGCGCTTGAAGGTCCACGTCGAAGCCGAGATTCGGCATGGGTTCTTCTTCTAGGAGTGGCGAGATGAAGGTGCTTGTGGGAGACCTCCTCCAGTCCAGTGCGCAGACCTTGGTCAACACGGTGAACTGTGTTGGCGTGATGGGGAAGGGCATTGCGCTGGAGTTCAAGAAGCGGTTTCCCGACATGTTTGAAGAGTACGTACGGCGCTGCAAGGCGGGCGAGGTGCGGCCGGGGATACCGTATCTCTACCGGGCGGTATTCCCCCCTCAGATCGTGAATTTCCCCACGAAGGATCATTGGAAGTCGGTATCGAAGATTGAGGACATCGAGAAAGGGTTGCAGTATCTCGTCGACCACTACCGCGACTGGGAGATCGCGTCTCTCGCGGTTCCGCCGCTCGGCTGCGGGAACGGCCAACTCGAATGGCGCGAGGTAGGGCCGATGATATACCGCTATCTCAGCCCTCTTGACGTTCCGGTTGAGCTGTATGCCCCCTACGGAACGCCTCCGAAGGAATTGACTGCGGAGTTTCTTTCGACGGCCCATGCGCCGGCGCGTACGCGGGCTGCAGCGAATGGTCGTGGGGGCCTGAATCCAGCCTGGGTTGCCTTGGTCGAGATCGTCGCCAGGCTGGACGCCCAGCCCTATAGCTGGCCGGTAGGTAGGACGATCTTTCAGAAAGTGGCGTTTGTGGCCACGCGCGAAGGGTTGCCCACCGGATTGGAGTATGCGAAGGGCAGTTTTGGGCCGTTCAGCAGCCGTCTGAAGAGCGTTGAAACGCGACTCGTGAATGACAACCTGCTTCAGGAGGAACGGCGCGGCAAGATGTTCAAAGTGAGCGCCGGACCTAACTACGAGCGCGTCCGCAAAGATTACGAGGAGGCCTTGTCGCGCTGGTCCGATATCATCGAGAAGACGACTGACCTCTTCGCACGGGTGGACACGAATCAGGCTGAGATTACAGCGACGGTTCTTTTTGCCGCCGACCTGATGAAGCGCGAGCGAACGGAAACGCCTTTGGAGGGCGAATTGCTGGAGGCCGTTCTGCAATGGAAGCAGAAACGCACTCCGCCGCTCTCCGAAGAGAAGGTCGCCTCGGCAATACGGAATCTTGCGATGCTGCGCTGGTTGGATGTGAAATACGATCCGAAACTGCCCGTACCAGAGGAAGAATTGGTCTGACGCTGATTCGATGGATCCGAGGTCAAGAGATTCTCTTACCGTAATCTCTCCCGAGAATGCGGCCTATCCCGCGCCGGTGCGACGCCGTTTGGGTGACGCGGCGCCAAACCTTACGGCGCGAGGAAATCTCGACCTACTGGCTCTGCCCAAGACGGCCATATTCTGCTCTGCGCGATGTCCAGGAAACGCAATCCTCGCCGCATACGACGAAGCCACGAAGCTGCGTGACTCCGGGCGTTGCGTCATTGGCGGCTTTCATTCCCCCATCGAAAAGGATTGCCTGCGCATCCTTCTGCGCGGCAAGCAACCGATCATCATCTGCCCGGCCCGCGCGATCGAGACGATGCGTGTACCGGCCGATTGCCGCGCGGCCTTCGACGCGGGGCGTATCCTCTTTCTCTCGCCATTCGTGGACGCACCAAAGCGCGTCACTCGAGAGGCCGCCTTGCGCCGTAACATACTTGTGGCCGCACTCGCGGACGACGCGTACATTGCGCACGTTGCGCCTGGGGGCCAAACCGATGAGACGCTCACAGTCCTAAGCAATTGGCTCGTCCCGACCAGAACGAACGAGTAGAACGACAGAGTGCGCGCGTCCCCGGAACGGCGAATTGATGACCGGATTCACGATGACGACCTGCCCCGAAGATGCTCCCCCTTGAGAGATGCCAACAGATGGGTTGACGTAAGGACCTGATCTGTATTACAACAGCCTCACCTCCTGAGGATTGGGGAATCGAAGGGAGGGTCATGCGATGAAACTTCAGCCTGTGCCGCCGCTTGATCTGTTTTTGTCCGTTAATGCTCTCCCGTGGCTTGGCCTGCACAGGCCCGTTCCAGTCGCAAGACGTTCCGGAATCGCGGCTTGCGAAGGGGCTTTCCTATATCGAGCGAGATGGAGTGTATCAAGACTACGCTCGAGCATTCCTCAGTTTTTCATCTATTTACCAGAGAAAACGAGGGCGTAGGGTGAAGAAGCAGAAGCTCAACCTGCGACGGCAGGACGGCGAATTGAAGAATCCGGGGGCGGCTGGGCATCGCTTCGCCCGCTTGGACTACCTGACCGCTCTAGGCGCTGCCCTGGTTGCCTTGGCCGTGTATGTGCCGACTCTGGGGCCGACGGTTACGGGGGAAGACAGCGGGGAGTTGGTCACGGCGGCGTATACGTTGGGGATTGCGCATCCGCCGGGGTATCCGATCTGGTGTCTGTTGGGGCATTTGTTCACGCATATCCCTTTTGGGACCGTGGCGTGGCACGTGAACTTCATGTCCGCGTTCTTTGCAGCGGTGACGGTCGGGCTGGTGTGTTTGATCATCCTCCGGCTGACGCGGAACCGGGTCGCCGCCGTAGCCGGTGCGTTGGCCTTCGCGTTCTCCCGGGAGTTCTGGGAACAGAGCGTCATCGCTGAGGTGTACACGCTGAATGCGTTCTTCATCGCCCTGTGCGTGCTGCTGCTGTTTCTGTGGTACGAGTCCCGCAAGCCGCGCCTGCTGCTCCTTTTCGCCTTCGTTTACGGCCTCAGCCTCACCAACCACAGCACGATGCAACTCCTCGGCGTCGTCTTCGCCGGGTTTGTCTTGTTCAACGACCGCCACCCCTGGCGGCAGTGGCCGGTCTACCTCGGCATGGCCGGGCTCTGCCTGCTCGGTCTGTCCGTCTACCTCTACCTGCCCATCCGGTCGGCCGCCGACCCGCCCATGGACTGGGGCAACCCGGAGTCCTGGGAAAATTTCAAGGACGTGGTCACTCGCGCCCAGTACAAGTTCATGTTCACCGAGCACCCCCGCAGCCTGAGCCTGTTCCTCCAGCAATGCGGCGTGTTCCTCCGGCTCTACGTCTGGGAGTTCACGCCCTGGCTCGCCTGGGTGCCCCTCGTGGGCATCTACGCCCTCTGGCGGCGCGACCGGCTTCGCACCGCCTTCCTGGTCGTCCTCACGGCCATCGTCCTCTTCGCGGTTTTGGTGGTCAACAATTTCGCCATAGACCCCCTCGCCATATGGGTAAACAACGTCTTCTGGATTCCCGTCTACATGATGGCAGGGATCTACATCGGCGCCGCCATCGATTTATTGAGTGCGACCTGCAACCGCATACAAACTGCACCCCTAAAGAACATCCCCCACGGCCCTGCGGGCCTGCCCCCTTCAAAGGGGGAATTCGCGCTGGCTACGCCGCGCGGTGAGCCGCACACGAGTACCGCACGTGTGCAAGAATCCATGGACAGCACAACCATTCCGGGTTCCTCTGAATCCCCCTTCGAAGGGGGATCAAGGGGGATGTTCTTCAAAGGACGCGCGAAGAAACCGGGATTCTTGGCGTATGCCCGGAGCGACAGTTCAGGCAGTCCTTGGCGAATGCTCATCGCCTTGATAGCCGCCCTCATCGTCGTGGCTTCGCCCTTCGCCATGAACCGGTCCTTCGTGGACAAGAGCGACTACTACTTCGCCTACGACTACGGCAAGAACGTCCTCGACATGATGGACGAGAACGCCATCTACTTTCCCACGGCGGACCATGCCACGTTCCCGGTGATCTACCTTCAAGCGGTGGAGGGACTCCGGCCCGATGTCACCATCGCCAACAAGTACGGCTACCCGGAGGAACACCTGTACGCGAACATGCCGGAGGACCATCGCAAGCGCTTCCGCAAGATCCCTACGGAGGCCGAAGAGCAGGTCATTGAGGACTGGATCATCACGCAGAATCCGGACCGGCCTGTGTACTTCACGAAGAAGCGGCCGATGCCGGGCGTACCGGGTGCGCAGATGGTCAATACCGGACTCCTCTACCGAGTCGTGCGCGACGGAGAAACGCCGCCGGAGCGCGACTGCTGGGCAGAGTACACGTGGCACACGCTGGACGAATCCGACACGCGTGGCGAACTCACCGCCCAAATGATCCTTGCGGACTACCACTTCTCGCGGGGCAGGACGTTGATGGATGAGGGAGACACAGAACAGGCCATGGCGGCGTTCGACACCGCCCTCCGCATCGGCGAGGGCGGCAAGGAGACGCTGAACAACCTCGGCAGTGTCTGCGCGGAGTACGGGCAACTGGAGGCGGCGGAGCGGTACTACACGCAGGCGTTAGAGGCGGACCCGGAGTATGGCACGTCGCTGCGGAACCTGGGAAAGGTTTACGTTCAGACCGGCCAGCACCGCGAGGCGTTGCCCCTGTTCGAACGGCTGCTAAAGCAGGACCCCTTGGAACCCGAGGCAAACTGGCTGGCCTTCACCTCCCTGAAGGAGCAGGGTCGTATCGACGAGGCGATAGCGCAATTGGAGCGGATGGACTCGTTCCCGCCCGGTTGGGGCCGCGTCGCGGATCGCGCACGCATCTACCGCGAATTGGGGATGATCTACCTCAACGAAGAGCGACAGCCCGCCATGGCGCACCGGTACTTCGCGCGAAGTCTATCCATCGATGCCAATCAGCCGGAACTGCAACGGCTCATCGCGGACCTGCAAGCAGGCGGGTCACCGATGGACGACCCGAACGCTCCACTCATGCCCAGCGACCTCATGCCCGGCCTTCCAGGAGTACCCCCGTCGATCCCAACGCCCCAGATACCCAAACCGGGTATCGACACACCCACTGTCCCCTGACCGAAGCACGCTCGCTTCGGCCTTTGGCGCAATCTTCGTCTGCGCACACGTCACGCCAAAGGAGTGAAGCCCATTCGTACTGCCTCGCTCGACGAGCGCGGCACCCCCAACACCATCGATAGCCTCGAACCATCAGGGATTCTTCAAACTCGCCCTTTACAAACCTCGCGCGGTCATCGACCGAACGAGTACTACTCGCGTCATAGGCGTAGGTCAATGTCGAGTTGTCGTAATCTGAAATGAGATCGTAATTACCTGACAGTTGGCTGGCTTATGAGAAGGTGGCCATG
>BTVY01000016.1:0-240 GCA_045863335.1 Candidatus Hydrogenedentota bacterium
ATCATGCAGCGCAGGCCGCCCCGCCTGCAGTCTCCCGGGCTGCGGATGCCCCTGCGAACCGACGCTGGCGGGGACGCCTGCGCTACATGGGGCCGCATCCGGCTCTGCCCGCATCTTTTGCGCACATGATGCGTCAGGTCGAGAGTGGTGTCAAAAAAAGGAAACTGTTTCGAGCATCCTTGTGGTGGAGGCGGGCAGCCAGGGCGTAGTGAGCAGGCGGGGAGGCGGCACCACAACACC
>BTVY01000016.1:250-41582 GCA_045863335.1 Candidatus Hydrogenedentota bacterium
TTTTCTTTTCTCGCGTGTTGTGGGGCGCTGCCGCCCCCCCGCCCGCGCCGCCCCCCCCCCCCCCCCCCCCCCACAACTCGGCAGTCTTTCGGGCCGCGCCGATTGGGACCACGCCAATTAAGCCCGTGCCGATTCGCGGGCGAGCGCGCTCGTTTGCTACACTCGGCGGGTTATGGAGTGCAACTTCAAATTCGAAATCGAGGCGGAAGATCCGGCTTGCGGCGCGCGGGTGGGCAGGGTATGGACGCCTCACGGCGCGATCGAAACGCCAGTGTTCATGCCGGTGGGCACGCAGGGGTCGGTCAAGGCTCTTTCCCAGGAAGACCTCTACGATGTCAACGCCCAGATCATTCTCGGCAATGCCTATCACCTGTACCTGAGGCCGGGGACAGAAACGCTGGAAGCCGCCGGCGGATTGCACCGCTTCATGGGATGGGACCGGCCGATACTGACCGATTCCGGCGGGTTCCAGGTGTTCAGCCTGGGGCACCTGAACAAGGTCACCCCCGACGGCGTGACGTTTCAGAGCCATATCGACGGCTCGCGCCACGTACTCACCCCCGAAAGAGCCGTCGACATCCAGATCTCCATCGGTTCCGACATCATGATGTGCTTCGACGAATGCACCGCGTACCCGGCCACCCGCGAAGCCGCGACCGAATCCCTCCGCATGACGGCCGACTGGGCGGCGCGCTGCAAGAACCGATGGATCGAACGGGGAGTCAACGAACAGGCCCTCTTCGGCATCGTACAAGGAAGCACCTACGAAGACCTGCGCCGGGAAAGCGCCGAACGTACGGTGGAAATCGGGTTTCCGGGATACGCCATCGGAGGCGTGAGCGTGGGCGAAAGCAAGGAAGAGATGGTGGCGGCGGTGGAATGGACGGCGCCGTTGCTCCCGCGCGAAAAGCCACGATACCTCATGGGTGTGGGGCCGCCGGAGGACATTCTGGAGGCGGTCGAAAGGGGTGTGGACATGTTCGACTGCGTATTGCCTACCCGAAACGCGCGGAATGGGAGCCTGATCACGTCGCAGGGACGGGTAAACATCAAGAACGCCGTCTACGCCCGCGATTTCGGGCCCCTCGATCCGGGCTGTGGGTGTGTGGTATGCCGGAAGTACAGCCGGGCGTATCTCTCGCATTTGTACCGGTCTGGAGAGATTTCGGCGTTGCGGTTGAATACTTTACACAACGTCAGCTTTATGCTACAATTTGCCGCTACCGTGCGTCAGGCCATTCGGGCTGGCCGTTTTCTGGAGTTCAAGCGCGAATTCCTCCATGCATATACGGCTAAATAGGCCGTATTTTGCCCAAATTTCTGCGAAGGAGCGTCTGTTGTGATCGAACGAAGTATCGCCCTGTTGTATCAAGGGATGGTTCTTGCCCAGACCGAGGGCGGCGGAGGCGCGGCCGAGGCGCCGCGAGGCCCGGGCTCGGAACTGTGGTTATTCTTCATCGCCTTTATGGCCATCATGTATTTCCTCATGATCCGGCCCAATCAGAAGCGGGAGAAGGAACGGCGGGAGATGCTCGCCGCCCTGGCCAAGGGGGACAAGGTCATCACCACCGGAGGCATCTGCGGGACCATCGTCGGGCTGAACGAAAAGTCGGTGGTCATTCGTGTGAGCGATGAGCCGCCGGTGAAGATCGAATTCCTGCGGGCCGCCGTCACGCGCGTAGCGAAGGAAGAGAAAGAGGAAGAGAAATAACCGGGCCTGCGCGGCTGAAACGCGCGCCCGCGAGAATGTGACGCTGCCCGACGGCAGCCCATGCACTGGAGTCACCCATGAAAAAGCACCTCGGACGAACCCTCATCATCTGCGCGACCCTGATCGTGGCCGCGATCTATGTCTACCCGACCCTCGGGTGGATGACGCTTTCGGAGGATCAGCGGCAGGCGCGGCTGGAGCAGTGGAGGCAGGAAGACAGCCGTGTCGAGCGGCTTTCCTTCTGGGACCAGACCGTCCGCGACGTGAAGCGCTGGGCCAGTTTTGACCGGGACATGGTGATCAACCTCGGGTTGGACCTCCAGGGCGGCGTTCAGATGGTTGTGGGTATCGACTACGACAAGCTGGATCCCGAAGTACGGCAGCGGCGTATCGACCAGGGTTGGACCGATGCGGACATTCTGGAAGAGATGCAACAGCAGGTGCTGCGCACCATTGAACGGCGTTCCAGCGAGTTTGGCGCGAAAGAACCCATCATTCAGACCATGGGCGACCGCCAGATCCAGGTGCAACTTCCTGGCGAAAAGGATGTGAACCGCGCCAAGGAGCTGATTCTCAGGACCGCGTATCTGACCTTTCACATCGTTGCCGGTCCGGACCAGACCGCCAACGTGTTCCGGGACATCGACGAACATTTTGAAGGTGATTTGCTGCAACGGCTTCAGCGTCCCGCGCCGGGATCCGAAGGTGTTTTGCAGGTCCCGCAGGACCAGATCGCGTATGTGCGGGACTTGGTGAATAGGGCGCAGGGGGTCGAGGGACTTATTCCGGAAGAGGTGATGATTGCGTTCAGCGGCGATCCCAAGCCTTGGGAACCGCCGGTCTACTACATCTACCTCTTGCAGAAAGAAACGATGATGACCGGTGACGGTCTCACGCAGGCCGTGGCGCGGCCGGACGACCGTTCCGGCGGGAGCAACTGGCAGATTCTCTTCGGACTCGATACGACCAGTGGCCGCGTATTTGGCGAACGGACGGAAGCGAATATTGGGAACCCCATGGCCATCGTGGTGGACGGGGTCGTTGAATCGGCGCCGGTCATCCAGAGCCAGATTACGACGAGCGGTAGCATCACGGGCCGGTTCTCGCGCGAAGAAGCGCAGGACTTGGCCATCGCCCTGAACTCGGGCTCCCTGCCCGTACCCATCGTCGAAGAACAGACCGGCGTGATCGGTGCGCGTCTCGGTGAAGAATCCATCCGGAAAGGCGTGTGGTCCGCCCTGATTGGGCTCATCGTCGTGATGGTTTTCATGTTGATCTACTACCGGGTGGCCGGCGTAATCGCGAACATCGGCCTCGCGGTGAATGCCCTGCTGATCGTCGGCGCTCTGGCCTACTTCGGCGCCACTTTGACCTTGCCCGGTATTGCCGGTTTGATCCTGACCATTGGTATGGCCGTGGACGCCAACGTTCTCATTTTCGAGCGCATTCGCGAGGAGTTGCGGAACGGCAAGTCCTTGATGGCTTCCATCGACGGCGGATTCGCAAATGCGACATCGGCGATCATGGACTCGAACGTGACGACCCTCATCGCGGCGGGCGTACTCTTGCAGTTCGGCTCCGGCCCCATAGAAGGATTTGCGGTGACGCTCGGAATCGGCGTATGCGCCAGCGTGTTCACCGCCCTCGTGGTGACGCGCGCCATCTTCGATTTCCTCGGCGAACGCCGGATGGTCAAGAATCTGACCATGCTCAGCGTCGTGAGGTCCGACATGGGGATTCCCTTCCTCAACTACCGTCGCGCCGGCGTAATCATCAGCATCGTCGGTATCGCCATCGGTCTTGGGCTGTTCGGCGTCCGCGGCGACAAGAACTTTGGCGTTGACTTCACGACGGGTACGAACCTCGTTTTGAGTCTACAGACTGATAACGACATTTCGGTCGCGGATGTGCGCGGGCCCCTGGAGTCGGCGAATTTCATCGATCCGACCGTTACCGCCTACGAGGAAGAGGACGTGGACCAGCCGAATCGTTTTATGGTCCACCTCGGCGATACGGGTTCGAACGTTGAGGGAGGCGCTGCCGAAAGCACCATTGGCGGCCGTGTCCAGGAAACGCTCGCGCCGCTGGTCGGCGGGGAAGCCGAGCGCGTCAATATCGAGAAGGAAGACATGGTCGGTCCCACGGTGGGCCAACAGCTCAAGTGGGATGCCCTGAAGGCTGTTGTCTATTCCATCTTCTTTATCATTGCGTATCTCTGGTTCCGGTTTGAGTTGCGGTTCTCGCTGGGCGCTGTGGTCGCCTTGGCGCACGACGTGGCCATCACGCTGGGTCTGTTCGCGCTGACCGGGCGCGAGATTTCGCTGGCGGTCGTCGCGGCGGTGCTCACGATTATTGGTTATTCGCTGAACGATACAATCATCGTATTTGACCGGGTTCGCGAGGATATGAAGCTCTTGCGCGGGCGGGGCCTGAGCCTGCTCGAGATCATGAATCGGAGCATCAATGAGACATTGAGCCGAACGTTGTTGACGAGTGGTACGACCATGTTCGTGGTTGTCGTGCTCTACTTCTTCGGAGGCGAAACGATCAACGACTTCGCCTTTGCACTCATCGTCGGTATCGTCGTGGGTACGTACTCGTCCATCTTCATCGCGGCACCGGTGGTGTACTTCTGGAGCCGGTTCCGGCCCGCGAAGGCCAGCGTAAAGGCAGATGACAATGCACCGACTTCGCGCAGACGGAAGAAGCGCGCCAAGGGCGAAGACTCGATCGAGAACCCCGCGTAACGAAATACGCTGAGAGAACCACACAGGCGCCGAACCCGGACCCCGGGTCGGCGCCTTTTTGATCGTCCGATTGCCACGCAGAAAAATGGTGCCTGTCCCGTTTTTTCTACCTACTTTCCTTGCATTCTCTTCTTTACTCCCGGCGCACGCCGCTGGGGCCCCGTTCGGGATCGCGTACGGGATACTCGAGCCGCCAGACCTTGGGCAGTTGTTCCTCGTATTCGCGCGCGTACGCGGTCAGCCGTTCCACGACCTCGGGGCGCTCCTCTTGCATGGGGATGCTTTCCTGCGGGTCTGCCTCGATGTCGTAGAGTTCCGGTTCCTTCAGTAGCGCGTCGCTGTGGGCAAGATGGAGTTTCCAAGGTCCCTCGCGGAGCGTGTTGACGCGTTCGAGGTAGACCCACACGAGCGGTTCGACGCGTGCGATCGGGCCGGACTGCGTCAGAACGGGCCAGATATCCACACCGTCGTACACGCGGTCTTCCGGAAGTTCCCCGCCCGCGACATGGACCAACGTGGGAAACACATCGAGGGCCGTGCAGGGTGTATCGATCTCCGCGCTTGCAGTAATCTTGCCGGGATACCGCGCAATGAAGGGCACGCGGAGCCCTCCTTCGTAATGCTCGCGAATGCGGCCGCGCAGGCCGCCCGTGTCGCCGTCGCGCAGCATGGGTCCGTTGTCGCTGCTGAAGATGACGAGCGTGTTCTCGGCGAGACCCGCGTCCTCCAGCGCGGTCAGCATGCGTCCGACTTCGGCGTCCATATACTCCAAGGCGTCCTGGTAGGCCGAGCGCCCTTCATGACGCCGGTCCGGCGGGAGGTTGATGGGAGGATGGGGCAGCGTGTGGTTGAAGTAGATGAAGAACGGCCGGTCCCGCGGCTCCCGTATCCAGGCGATAGCGTCGTCGGTGAGACGCGTCGTCACATTCTGCACTTTGTCGCCGTCGAGCCGGTCGATGACCTCGTTGTCCCGTATCAACAAGGTCGGAAGCATGTCCATGCTGTAGGGCAGGCCCAGGTAATGGTCGAATCCCCGCTGGCGCGGAAGGAACTCTTTGCGATCGCCCAAATGCCATTTGCCGAAGGCGGCGGTGGCGTACCCGGCAGAGCCGAGCGCGTCGCCCAAGGTGATCTCGTCGGCGGGCAGACCGCTTGGGCTGTCGGGCCGCAACACATCGACGACGCCGCAGCGCCAGGGTTGCCGGCCAGTTAAAAGCGCGGCGCGCGAAGGGCTGCACACGCTGTGCGCCACATAGTACTGCGTCAAGCGGGCGCCTTCTCGTGCGAGCGCGTCGATATTCGGCGTATTGATCGTGGTGTTGCCGTAGCACCCGAGATCCCCGTAGGCCAGATTGTCGGACCAAATCCAGAGGATGTTCGGACGGGCCGGCGGTTGCGCGGCTCCGGAATGTCCGAAGGCCACGGCGGCCATGCCTGCGGCACTTGTACCGAGGAACTGTCGCCGGTTCCAGCGTTCGCATGGTCGGGAAGAAGATAATGACATCGCGCTCTCCCGGAAATTCTCAACCGAATTGGAGGAAGACGGGTTTCGTCCACGTTCGATATTGAGCGAACGCGCGCTAGATTTCCAATTGGGAGGGGGCCGATGGCTGGCGCGGGATAGAAAGGGCGCGGCGCAATGTATCAATCTGGCCGCGGAGCCAGGCTACATCGGCGTTTACGGGATCGATCTGAGCGACGATATCGTATTGCTCTTCGCATCTTTCCAATGTCAGTTCAACGGCTCTGCGCCGGTCGAGGCCGGGGAGGCTCGATCGGTCTTCCACGATGGTGATGACCAATCCCAAGTAGATTTTCGCAAGATTGATGTGACTGATGAGTTCGAAGTACGTGTCGTTGAACCGGGGAATGGGGCTGACTTTGCCTTGCCGCTCGAAGAGGGCAATCGCCGTTTGGAGTTCTCCTTGCGCGATCCCCAGCCAGCGATTGTCGTCGGATGCAAGATAGCAGGTGCCGAGATAGAAATGAGCGCCCGCGTGATTGGGATTGTCCACGAGAAAGCGCTTAAACGTCCCAATCGCTTCGTCGTAACGCTGATCGAGATAGAGCGTTTCGCCCGTGGCAAACAGGTCTTCCGCCGGCGGGCGGCTGCACGCGGACGTTAACAGGGCGGCAAGCGCCACTGCCACGGACAGCGCGATGATCCATAATCGATGCCGTCGCCCCTGGATTCTCACGGTGTCCTCGCTATTGATTCGCGGTTCCATTCCCCCAGCGAGGCTGGATTCGGAAGAACCCGGTGCGCGCGCCGACGCGGCAGAACACCGCGATTTCATCCGGCTTCTCCGTCTTGAGCTTCTCCACCGCGGCCTTGTAGTCATCCAGGTTCGTGACGGGATGGCCGCCGAAGTTGAGGATGATCGTGCCGGGGATAATTTCGGCGAGTGAGGCCCAACTGCCGGACTTTACACGCCGCACGATGACGCCCTGCACATCTTCCGAAAGGTTCAGCAGGATTCGAACGTCGGTGGTGATCTCGCGCACGGTCAGGCCAAACAGTTCATCCTCAAACTCACCGGCGTCGCGGGCAGACTTCGGGCGTTCGGCCAGGGTCACCGACAATTCGACAGGCTCGCCGTCGCGCAAGACTGTTACGGGAACCGTCTTGCCCGCGCCCACGTCGCGCACCAGTTTTGTAAAGCCCAACACTTCCCGGTCTTGTTTGGCCTTTACAGGCACGCCGTCGAAGCGAGTGATTACGTCGCCCATTTGCAGGCCGGCCGCCGCAGCCGGCGACCCGGCGATGATGGTGCCGATGACGACACCGCCGTCCGGGGCCAGGCCCCAGTATTCCGCGAGGTCGTCGGTCAGCGGTTGCGTAAAGACGCCCAGGAATGCACCGTCGCCTTCGGGTTTGTCAGCGTCTTCGCTGGGAGGGTTCTCGATGAATTCTTGATACAAGGCGGTTTGATAGACGAGCGGATGCCCGCTGCGCACGTAGAGTTCTCCGCCTTCCGTTGAAGAGAGGTCGAAGCCGACCACACCGACGACGTCGCCTCGGGAATCGATTACGGGCGAACCGACAAAGCCAAAAAGGAGCCGTTCATCGATGCAGTAGGTCGTGCGCGGTTTTTCGATGATGGACCCTACGCGGCGGACGAGCACCGACCGGCTGAAATCGAGCGAGTCGCCGAGCAGCCCGATCAGCATGAGGGGGTCGCCGAGGCCCAGCGGCCGATCGGCAAACTGCACGTACGGAAACGAGATGTCCTCTTCCGTTTCAATCTGTACGAAGCAGACGTTTACGTCTTCCGGTTTACGCAAGAGGCGCGCATCGTATTCTTTTTCGTTATCGCCCTCACCCACCGCGACGCGTATGGCGAAGGGCTCGGAATCGTCCACTTGCATGTGGCCGTGAGCCATGACGAGACCGTCTTTGGACACGAGCAACCCGAGGGCGCGCGTGTTGCGCCGGCTGGTGCGGCCCGTGTTGGGGTTGGTGATTTCGGAGGCGTACTTCACCACGCACACGGCCGGAGCGACTCTTTCGTACGCGGACTGGACGAAGGATGCCGGCATCTCCTGGGCAAGCGCCCCGGTATGCGCCACGAATCCGGCGAGCACTATTGACATGAGCCGACCGATCATTCCTCTAAGCCTCCTTCGATCCCTTCGCCTTCAACGGGCAGCCCTGCGTCCGTTTCCTCGACTTCTTCCTGCTTGATCAGCACGAACCGGGTCAATGCGCCGCGCTTCACGTTGAGCAAGACTAGCCGCTGGCCCGATTCGACGCGCTGATTGTAGAGTTCTTTGAATTGGGTCAAGTTTTCGATGGGCGTGTCATCGAACGCGAGCACGATGTCGCCCTGATTTAACCCCGACTCGGCGGCGATGCCGCCCACCTGGGTGCCGGAGATAAACACGCCCTCGCTGGAGGCGAGCTGCGCGCGACGAATAATCGCCGGGGTCAGTTCCGTCGCGGTGAATCCCCAGGACGCGAATTCCACTTCTTCGCCCTTGAGGTCACTGCGTTCCGCGGTCGTAACGGGTATTGAAATCTCTTCATTGCCGCGTGCGATGACGGCGGTCACCGATTCCCCGATGGGAAGCTCGGCGATCAACTGCCGCACTTTGGGCAGATCCTCCACAAACCGCGCGTTCGTTTCCTTGCCGTCGACGGACAACAGCACATCGCCGGGCTTGATGCCGGCGTCTGACCCGGGTGAGAGCGGGTCCACATCCGCGACCACGGCGCCTTGTTGGTCGGGGTCGTCGGTCCGGCTCGTCGTTTCCTGCAGCGTAAGCCCCAACCAGCCGCGCCGTACACGGCCATGCTGGATGATCTCGTCAATGACCATTCGCGCCGTGGAGGCAGGGATCGCGAAGCCCACATTGTCCGCGCCGCCCAGACGCCGCGCGTTTACGCCAACGACTTCGCCCTTGAGGTTTACCAGGGGTCCGCCGCTGTTGCCGGGGTTAATGGCCGCGTCGGTTTGAATCCAGGTGTTGTACGGCGACACCATTTCCTCCTGGTCGCTCAAATACCGATCCGTGACGCTGATGATCCCCATGGATACGGAACGGGAGAGGCCGTGGGGGCTGCCGAGGGCCAGCACAATTTGTCCCGGCTCGACGCGCGGCGAACGGGTGAAATCCACCGTCGGCAGGTTCTTGCGGTCCATGACCAGCTTGAGTACGGCGAGATCCGTGTACCGGTCGGTGCCGACCACTTCGGCGTCGACTTCCTCTTTGTTCCAAAGGACGCAACGTACCAGTGTGCTTTCGCCCGCCACGTGCTCGTTGGTCACGACGTAGCCGTCGGGCGAGACGATGAAACCGCTGCCCACGACGGAGACCTCTTCACGCCGGCCCCCCTGGAATACTTCTTTTACGGGCCGAATGTGAACGAGGGCTGGGGCGACCTTATCCTTGGCGCGGATTACGGCGCCTTGCATGCCGGTGCTCGTCGTGGCACAGCCCGCGAACAGGGTGAAGACGGTTACAGCAATGGCGAGGTTCTTGTTCAACGCGTGTCTCCTCACGATCAACGTAGGTGCGCGGCAGAGGCCGCATCCCGTTTGGGCAACTCCATCGTAACGAGCAACCACTCCCTTCCTATTCCGGGAAATCGTGCAAACGGGGACGGGCAGGCGCAGGAGTGCATTCGCAGACCCGACCAAACCCTGTCACGGGTTCGCAAACTAGTCCACCTGAAACCCCTGGTTCTCAAACCACTCCCGAAGTTCGTCTTCCTGAGTACCAAGCGTTTCCCGGTCGTAAATCGCCTCGATCTTCCGAATCTGCTCCACCAACTCCGGGCGTTCCTGGATGGTTTCGTCCAACTGTTTTTCAAAGGCTGCGCTCAGCCGTTCCAGCTCTCTGAGGTTCAGGTCCAGGGACAGCATGGTCCCGACCTTTTGGACTGCGGTCTTGATGCATTTCGTGTTCTTTCCGTCCACATAAGTGGGGATGCCCGCCACCAGGGTGGCGAGGCTCAGCCCGCGTTCCCGAACCCGTGTCGTCAGATAGGTGATGAAGCTGCCTGGGCCTTCGTAGTCCGAGGGAGTGACGCCGTGTTCCTCGAGCCAGGGAAGCATGCCGGCGTCGGATACCGAACCGAAAAAACGGGGTTCGCGCGTATGCGGAACGAGTCCGGCGACGCTTCCGACGAAATGGAGCGTGTTAACGCCACAGCTCGCGGCTAAATCCAGGATGCAGTCGGCGTAGGCGCCCCACGCCATGTTCGGCTCTTTTCCAGAAAACAGGATCAGGTTCCGATCTGGAACGCAGTAGAAGGCGTTGTCCGGCTCGGTGAACTCCTCGATCAGTCCGTCTGCGATCCGCACGTGCGGCCGGAACAGGGCTGTAACCTCCATGGAGCCGGGCATGTTGTAGATGTAGAACGGCGCGGGATCGATTTCCGCGATCCGGTCAGCGGCCAAGGCGTTTACGAGGTAGTCGATCGTGCCGGTGGACACGTCGCCGCCATCCATCCAACCGGTAAACCCCATGACGAGGCGGGCATTCTGGAGTTTGGGAAGGTCAAATGTCCGAAGGTACTGCGATCTCATATGCCTCAAGTTTCTGAGCGCCGAGTGGCGCCCCGCGATGCAGCCAATGAAGGTACTCTATCGACACCGGGGACGCGTTTCAAGAGGGTCCACGCGGCGATTTTCACCGGTCCACATACACCAGCGGCGTCTTCAATTCCTGCCCCGTGTGGGCGAGCCACAGCTTGAGATATCCCAACATCAGGGTATCTGCCCGGGTGATGGCCTCGTAATGATCCGCCTTGCTCGACGCGCGCGGAAGGGCGCACCCGTCGTTCAAGAACAACTCGTGCGCCGTCTTGGCCAGCGCATCGGCGCGATCGAGGTAGCGTGCGTCCCCGGAAATCCGGTGCGCTCCAACCAGGAGGCAAATGGCGTCCCCGAGAGCGCCGGGGTAGACGTGGATGTCCGTGGGGGGATTCGAATCCAGGTAGCGGTTTGCCGCGCCGAGAATGAGGGTGCGGTATCCTTCGGAAGGCTGTTGCTCGTAGCGGAGGAGGCATAGATTGGCAACCTGCGCCACCGTATGATCGCCGTATCCCGTGGCCCACGTGTCGGCGAAGCTGGTTTGTTCCCTACCAAGCGTCTTCGTGTCGGCCAGGGTGACGAAGCCCTCGCCGCCGGGGCCAGGGGCGTGTGGAAGCCGGAGGAATACCTCGTCGATTCTTCCTGCGCACGCGAGCATGAGGTCTGCTGTCCTACGTGGCACTTGCTGTGATCCCGCGTGCAGATCGACAGCCAGCGAAACATTGCTCGGCGGCCACATGAGCGTGCCATTTGAGCGGGAAGCGCTTTCGGAAGGAATGGCGCCGCTTTCCGGATTCCGGCGCGACTCGAAGTAACTCACCAGCGTCTCGATGGCGTGAAGAAACACCGGGTCGCCGGTCTCCGCGTAGGCCTGCGCCCAGGTGGCGATATAGAAGCCGCCATGTCGGGGGTATTCTGAGTTGGTGCCGGGATTGTGGGTGCTGTAGCTCGCATGCCGGGAGAAATTCCCCGTGGCGTGGTCGCCAATTTGATGCTCCCAAACGCCTTGGGCGAAGGCCTTGACCGGCTCGCGCGCCAGATCGAAGGAAACATCCCAAAGCGCCCAGGGCCGGTAATACTCGTGCGTGTCGCTGGCGGGCCGGTCGATGCGCGTCTCGGTCTTGAAGTCCCATCCGATGTGCTCGCCCCACGCGAGCAGGCCGGTCGTGGGGCTTTGGCAGTTGTTGAAGAAAAACTGGAGCGCCTCGTCCGCGGCCCTCTTGTATTGGGCGTCGCTCGTGATCTCCGACAGGGCGTACAGGATCATGTAGAGGTTTTGGTCCTGCATGGGGTTGGCACCGGTCAAGGTGCGGTCGTGCGGCCGAATGCCCCATTCCTCGCGCGGGATGGCGAGGGCGGTTTCCAAGGCGGGGCCGTCCAGCAGGGTCAGCGCCCTTCGATCAATGGCTGCTGCGAAGAGGGGAGTATGCACGTCGCCGTACGTATCACGTCCGTGGGCAATGAGCGTATCCGCGTACGCTTTGACGGACGCGAGCAAGAAATCCGCATCGGCAGGTGCGGCGTCCTGTGATTGCGCCCGCACGGAGAGCGACAAGCCTGCCACCAGAAGGATGACGAAACCCCGGACCATCGAATGACCCCTCTCGGTTGTTTCCGCTATCGTCCTACAAACACTTCGACCACGGCGACATCGCCGGGCGCGAGGACCGTCCGCAACCCGTTCGCCGGCACGTTCCATTGGAAATCACCCATTCGCGATTCAAACCGGTTTGGAGCTCTTCCGGAGAAGGCGAGCAGGCAATCCCGCTCCCCTTGATCGTCCACGACGGCGGGTTCGGTTGGGACTTTGGTGACGCCGTTGTTATTAATCATGCCGATGATGAATCCCGAGGCGGTCTGGTTGATCAGAAGCTGAACATCAGCCGTCGTGGACACCGGCACAAAGGCGTCCACGAGCGACCGCAAGACCGCGCCGGCGACAGGGACCAGTCGATCATCCGAATCCAGCCAATGTTCGGTTGCGGACACGATAACGGCGCCCTCTCCCACGCGGCGCCATGCCACCAGCGGCGCGCCGGACTCGGTCCAGGCCAGGGCGCGGACGTCGTGATCGAGCCGCATGGGCCGGTAGGGAATGGGGCACGCGATTGGCGGGATCGCCTGGAGCGCCGTCTGGATGCCGGTGGCGTGCAGCGGGCGCGGCGCCAGCGATATCCCTAGAAACGTTTGCGGAAACGATGCCGCGTGCGCACTGTCCACGATGAGGATGCCGCCTCGCTTCACGTAGTCCTCGAGATCGCGGCGCTGCGATTGCGTGATCTCGAGATTGCCCAACAACCAGACCACGCCGTAACTCTCCAGAACGGCAGACGGCGCGTCGTCGGTTACCACGTCGAAGACGTCGCCGTAGGGGCCATTCGGCAGGTATCCGTGCTCGAAATCGAGGCGTTCCTCCCAGTTGTAGACGTGAGTGAACACTTGCTCCATCGAGGCGGCGCCGCGATCCGGATCCCACACGCCGTAGACTTTCTCCCGCAACCTCCAGCCGTGATCGAAATCGATGAGGAATGCGATCGGTGTGTAGGGAACCCCGCGAGACTTGTTTGTGTCCGCATACTCGTACCAACGCGAAAAGGCGTTGCCGTGTTCCGACATGGTGAAGCGATTCGGGGATGTTTCGCGCACGAAGACGGAACCGTGAAACGCGTCCGACTCGTGATGAACGAGTGACGCGCCGGAGAGGTGCGCGGCCATGGCCAGGCGGAACTCCAGGGATGGCGAATGCCCGCAGTCGGGACCCGTGGCGATGTCCGGCGGCGACCACCGGACGCGTGGCTCTTCTGGTGGACGGAACCGGGAATCGAGCACGGCGCCGCGAAACCAGTTCGAGATGTAGGCGCCCCAGGGGCGGCCGCCGTATTGCCGGGCGGCGCCGCGAATCATCGCCAGTTGTAACGGCACGCAGGGCATGTTTTCGCCGATTTCCGCGTAGCACATGGGCGCGCCCCACGCGTAGGCCTGATGGGCCACCATGCAATAGCCTTCGCCCGCGTAGATCCGGCCGTGCGTCTGGTCCATCAGGCGCTCAAAGTCATCATGGAAAATAGCGGTCGCTTCCAGGGGACCGTCCGGTTTGGTGACGGCGTCTTCGAGTTGATCCTTCCAGACGCGATACGCCCACTCGTGGACCGGGAATCCGAGGAACCGGTCCCCGGCCATTGCTACGACGGCATCGTAGACAGGATCGGGGTAACGGCCGGCCGGCTGGAAGTACCCGTTCATGAGAAAGAAGGGCACATCCGAATTCTTCATGGCCATCCACGCGGGATGCGTCGGCGAGAACATGCGCGCCGTTTCCGTTGCGGGCGCATCGATGCGGGGGATTGCGTCGCGAATGAACGGTTCGCCGGCAAGTCCGTATCGCGCCCACGTTTCGGGCATATAGGTCGATACGGTCCATGAGTCTTTGCCCTCAATTTCCGGCAATCCCCACTTGGCGGGGACGCGGTAGGCCTGTCCCCATTCCGCTATGGCGGTGACAAATTCTTCGCGCGAGGGCAGGAGCACCGGAACGGATCGGACCGTATGGATGGGTATGGGTTCGTAGCGGGTTTTCGTTTTTCCGCCGATGGTTTCCAGCGTGAGGTCCAGTTCGAGCGGGATGGGGTTGTCGCGGTAATAGGGGATCGTGAGCGGTCCTTCCTTGGCGGGTGCGACCGTCGCGCCGATGATGCGATCTTGTTGCCGCAGTACGGCGACCAGATTCCGGTTGCGATAGGAGCGCGGCAGATCGACTACCGCAGTCGCGAACGGCTGATTCCGGTTCAGATCCGGCACGGTGACGCGCAATTGTCGCGGTGGGCGGCGGTGGCTCTCGCCCGCCACTTGCCGGTACGTCGGGCCTATGGGAAGAATGCACCCGTTTAAGTCCGGCCCACCGCGGGGGTGCGTCCAACCACCGCGGGCTGCGGTCGAGAAACAATACAGCCGCGCACATTCGGTTGCCGCCAGAAGTTCCAGCAGCCCGTCGCCGTTGAGGTCGGAGAGGACGAGTCCTTCGCGCACGTTGCCGCGCACGGAAATCTCCAGCTCAACGGCGCCTGCTAAAGATGCAACGACGATGCGCCAGCCCTCTGCGGCCAACACCAATTCGGCCTCGTCGTCATTATCCACGTCTGCAATCAGCGGCCGTGCGACGTAGTCGCCCCCGGGCAAGGCGTGCTGATCGAGGACCGTTCCCGTTGCGCTGACAATGGTGATTTCTCCGCGGGCGCTGACGGTGATGACTTCGCGTCCGGCGGATTCATGCACGTCTGCCAACGCGGGCGAGCCGAGCGCGGTCGTGCCGGCCCGGCATCGCCAGAGTTCCTGGCCGGTTACGGCGTCTACGGCGTAGAGCCATCCTTCCTCGTCACTGACGAGCACGCAGGGGCTCCCCGGCACCAATTCCGCCACCAGCAAATCACCGTGCCGTGGAAATTGAGCCGCGCGATGTTCCGTCGCGAACCGCCAGAGCGGTTCGCCGTCGCCCTGCACGCAGTGGACGACGCCGTCGACGGATTGGGCGTAGACCGCCGACGCGTCCATGAAGATGGGGGCCACGACCGGGGACGAATCGAAAGAACTGCGCGCGTCGTATCGCCACAACACGGACAGGCGCCGGTCCAGCGCGGTTAACAATCCGTCGCGCCGGGCGCAGACCACCTCTTGCCGTCCCGAGCGGTTGAGATCGCCGAAGCAGGGGGCTGTCCCGATGCGCGGTTCACCCGGCAGCGCGATATACAGGTTTAGACCCGCGCCGAAGCCGGCCAGGTTCAAGGTGCCATTCGATTCCTGGAATGCGAAAAGCCGCGACCGCTCGTCAAGAGGCTCGCTTATCGCTATGGAACCCTCTACCCAGTTCGCGCGGCGGTAGCTGCTTTGTAACGCGCCGTCGGCTCCGATGCACCACACCGTGCCGTCGAAGCGTGTTGACAGATAGATCTCCCGCTGCCCGTCGCCATCCTGGTCGACCGTCGCCGGGAGCGAGCGCGCCGACGACACGACATCAAAGTGCCACTGTTCCTCCAGGGCAAGTGCAGTGGACCCCGCGATCAGCCCTGCCGCCACGTACATCAGGGCGAGGGATCCCCCCCAGTTGACGTAGGGTTGGGGTCGATGAAATCTCATGTGCAACATCCACTGCATTGTACCGTTGCTCGAGGCTCTCCGCCAGCGGCAAAAAGCACTGCCTCATATGGTTGCTTTTCCCATGGCCATCACGTAAAAAGAAGGACTTGGCGAATGGCTGTTCGATCTGCCTGTTCGGAGGTCCTATGTATCACCCTGTCCGTCTTGCCGCTGGCATCGTTGTAGCCGCACTTATCGCGGTACTCCCGGGTTGTACGCCCGCGAAGGAGACCCCACATCGGCCCGCTGCACCACCGCCCGCCGCGCCTCAGGGATTCGCTTCCGTCGAGGAGGCTATGAAAGCCGTCATGGACAAGAAGGTGCCCATGGTGGACACGTCCATCGATATTCCGGCGGACGTGGTAGAGACCAAAGACATCGAATACGGCCGCGTGGGCGACCGGCCGCTGTTGCTGGACCTCTACATGCCGGTTTCGCCACCGAACCCCGTGCCCGTGCTCATCTTCATCCACGGGGGCGGCTGGTACAAGGGCGACCGTTCCGATTACAAATACTACACCGTCCGCTATGCAAAGCAAGGCTACGCCGCGGCGACCATCTCATACCGGCTCAGCGATGAAACCAAATTTCCGGCCGCCTTGGAAGATGTTAAATGCGCGGTCCGTTGGGTTCGGGCAAACGCGTCTACCTATGGATTCGAATCCAACTTCATCGCCGTCATCGGCGGAAGCGCGGGCGGCCATCTGGCCATGATGACGGGGTATACCGCGGGCGATCCGGCGCTCGAAGGCACTGGCGGCCACGCGGAATGGGGCAGCGAGGTGGCCGCCGTCGTGAATTTCTACGGACCCTCCGATCTGACTACCGACACGGCGAGGTCAGCGTCTGAAGTGACCCGCTTCCTGGGTCAAACGTATGAGGAGAACCCGGAGGTCTTCGCGCAGGCTTCGCCCATCACACATGTCGACGGAGACAGCCCGCCGACCCTGATTTTTCACGGGAGCATCGACCAACTCGTCCCGGTGGAGCAGTCCGAGATTCTCGCAAGCAGACTCAAGGCGGCTGGTGTGCCTTGTGATCTGCACGTCCTGGAAGGTTGGCCTCACACCATGGATGCCGCGCAAGCGGTGAACGACTACTGCAGGTATTTTCTCGATGCGTTTCTTGCGAAATATGTGCCGCGCCCGATGCAGTAGCGTCATGCTCGCCACGGCCGCGCTTTGCGTTCTGGCTGGTTGTTCCCGGTTTGACAAGGCGGAGCCCGTAGCGGTTCCTGGAGTGGACGGCGCTTCACTGGCGAACGCCAATGCCTACGCGGCGGACGCGCCAGCCCTTCCCACCGGCTACCTCGACGTCGACGAATTCGTGGAGGACGGCGTGCTGGCGCCCATGCGGAACGCGGATACGATTCCGCACGGCGTTCGGGTCACGAACGGAATCGTCTATGGACGCGACGGCGAGTACGATCTCGTGCTCGACTTATACCAACCCGAGCAGGTGGATGCTCCGGCCCCGGCGCTGGTGTTCATCCACGGCGGCGGTTGGGCGCGCCACGGCCGAGATTACTACGCGTTCTGGGCCTCGCGCTACGCGTCGATGGGCTACGTTTGCGTTTCCATCGACTACCGCATCTCGGAGGAAGCCCCATTTCCGGCCGCGGTAGAGGATGCTAAATGCGCGGTCCGTTGGGTGCGCGCAAAGGCGGATGAACTACAGATCGATCCCAATCGCATTGCGGTGATCGGCCAGTCGGCTGGCGCCCATCTCGCGCTCATGGTCGCCTATTCGCCGGATGTGCCGGAGTTGGAAGGAGACGGAGGTCACGAGGATTACCGCAGTGGCGTTCGCGCCGTGGTCAATTTCTATGGCCCCACTGATCTCACCACGCCGCTGCTGTCACACCGGAAGTCGGTCAAGAAGTTCATGGGAGGCCGTTCCCAGGAAGACGCGCCGGATCAGTACGCAGCAGCTTCTCCGATGCGGTATCTGACTTCCGACGATCCTCCGACCCTTATCTTCCACGGCACCGCCGACGACGTGGTCGCAGTCGAGCAATCGGACAGATTGGCGTTCGCGCTAGCGGAACTCGGCATTCCCTACGTATACGACAGACAGGAGGGATGGAACCACGCCATGGACATCCTTGGGCCCATCAACGAGCGGTGCCTGTACATCATGGACCATTTCCTGGACGAACATCTCGGGCCGGAAAAATAGGGACCGTTACCATTTTCCTTCTCGGCTCCTGGGCTATTGACTCAGCAAGTCAAAAGGAAAACGGTAACGGTCCCGAGTTCTTAGCGGACCTCTAGGCCCCCCAGCCGACGATCCAGTACACGGAGCCCACGAGCAGCCCGACCAATCCCCAGATCACGATGAATCCGGCCATCCCCACCGCAGACGGCATGGGGATCTCCAGATCCGGGTGGTTGATTAGCTTGCGCGGCGGTGGCGGCTCGACGCCGGGCGGCAGTGTAAACGGTTCGAGGTGCGGCTCGTTCGGCTGTATGGGGGTTCGCAAACATTCGAATACGCGGTCCAACTTTTTGTCGGGGACGCGTTTCGTGAAGAGGCTGACGAGGATGCAGCTTCCGAAGCCGGCCATCAAATACACGGCCATCTGGTACGACACGCGGAACTTGTCGTCCCAGATCATGCGTTCCGGGAAGTGCTCGACCGCGAACGCGTGGAACATGGGGGTCTGCGTGACGAACATGAGCGCCAGCGCGATCAAGGTGCCTGCCCACGCGCCCGCAACCGTGGTTCGCCGCCAGAACAGGCCCAGCCAGAACGCGGCGCCCATAACCGCTTGCACGCGGAAGAACCACTCGAGGGCGACCGGTACGCTCGTAAACATGAACGAGAACGCGATACTGAACACGACGATCACGAAGGCGGTGATCCGTCCGACCATCACGTAGTGTTTTTCGTCCCGGTCGTGGGCAATAAACCGGCGGTAGAAGTTCTGGGTAAAAAGCCCGGCGGACGAAACCATAAACGCATCGCACGAGGACATGATTGATGCGAGCAACGCGGCGAGGAAGAGGCCCACGAGGCCGGGCATGACCAGGGGGAGCAACTCGCGGGCCATGGTGCCGTAAATCAGATCGGGATGGATCTCCGCTTCGCGGCCCGCGAAATAGACGACGGCACAGAGTCCGGTGAGCATCCATGCGATCGTGCAGACGCGTTTCAGCAGATTGCCGCCTGTGAATCCGACGCGGCCGTCCATCTCGTTGCGGCCGCCCGCGCAGACGCCCATGATGTGCGGCTGCGTCACGATGCCGATCAGCGCGCTAAGCCCAAACATGAAGATGTGAAAGCCGTTGATCTCGCCCGGTGCGACGAGGCTGAACATATTCTCGTTGGTAATGTGCTCGCGCATACCGGCCATCCCGCCTACCGCCTTCCAGGCAAAGGGCAGGATGATGAAGGAAAGGATGATGGTGAGAATGCCCTGGATGAAGTCGGTCACGATGGCCGCGGCCAAGCCCCCCGCGATTCCGTAGATGACGAATAGCACCGTCATGACGAGAATTGCCGCGTTCGTTGTAATCGCGCCGTTGGATACGGCCTCGATGGTGGCTCCGGCGCCTTTCAGCAAGACGCCGATATTCACGGTGAGCTGGAGGACGCCGACCAGGGCGTACAAACCCGCGACGCTCCGATCGTACCGGTACTCGAAGTAGTCGCCGGTGGTGATGGCGCGCATGCGCCGGAATACCGGCGCGATGAGCCAATAGAAAGGCGTCGCGAACAGCCATAGAAACTGATACCAGATTCCGGAGACGCCGTTGGTGAAGGTTTTCGATGAGACACCGACGGCGTCGTTTCCGCTCGTTCCAGAACCGAAGGCGAAGAAGATCATGAAGGGCTTGGAGAAGCTCCGCCCACCCATGAAGAAGTCGGCGGAATCGTGGATGCGCCGGACGGTCCATACGCCGATTACGGTAATGCCGACGAGGTATACCCCCAGTGCGACCCAATCCCAGAACCCAATCCCAAGCATGAAAAACGCCCCTCATCTGGTTGCCAAATGATTTGTTGCCCCGTTCTCGGGGAGGGGGGCACACCTTCCGTGCGCCCGTATCGCTCAAGCGGCTCCGCTGATGCCGCTAAAAGGTGTAGCCTACGGCGAGCCCCACGCTGTTGGCGCCGGCATTGTTGTCCGAGAGACCGGCGTTGGAAATGTGTTGCACCTGGAGCGCCACGTGCCAGTCGCTTTGAAACTGGTATCCCACTCCGCCTTCCAAGAGGAAGTCCATCGTCGCTGAATTGCCCTCGATATGGTTTGTATGGAAGATCACGTTGGCGCCGCCTTCCACGTAGAATCCGTTGCGAGCGTCCTGGTTCTGATAGAGGCGCGCCGCCAAACCAAACCCGCCTCCCCAGAGTGTTTCGCTCGGCTCATCTTGCATGTACGTGAACAGCGGATAGGTCTTCAGACCCAGTGTTCCGCGGGCGAAGATGGGCCATTCGTATTCAAAGCTGCCCTTGACGACCATATCGCTCGTCCGATCGCGGCGGCCGGAATGGAAGCCCGTAGCGACCCCAACTTCTGTGCGCCAGCGGCCCTCGGCGAATCCGCGGGTAATGGGATTGTCGGCGCGGGCGGGCTCCGCAAAGAATACCGTCGCAACGGGAAGTGCCAATGCCATGATTAAGGTTGATACTAACGATCGCATGTTATCGAAATCCCAAGGCGTGAGTTACCGGATTTAGCGGGTCTTTCGCGACATTCGCCGGCTGATAATAGTGGACCGCCCGGGAGGTGTCAACTTGCTCCCAATAGATGCTCGCAAGACACGGTTCGGGAAGGAATCAGACGAGCGCGGGTTGGACGTGTGAGCCTTCGATATGCCACAATATGGCGGAGTGTGGGGTGGTTTCAGATGCGGTTTTGTGGCGCTGAAGTTCGTTGACAGGCCCATTGGGGGGGCTGCACCGAAGGCGGCATTTCGGACTGGTTGCAGTGGGAGACAACACGTGCCTGACGCCTATTTGAAGCAATTGGGGATTACCGAGTGGAGTGAACTGTATCGAAACCCGTCGTACGAAACCCTGTACGAACACGAGTTGGATCCCCAACTCGAAGGGTTGGAACGGGGGGCCTTGACCTCCTTCGGCGCGGTTGCCGTCGATACGGGCCGTTTTACAGGCCGCTCGCCACAGGACAAGTACGTGGTGGAGGAGGAGACCTCCAAGGACACTGTTTGGTGGGCCGGCCCGGATACGCCCGGCTCGAACAACAAGCGCATGTCCGAGGAGACCTGGGCGCATCTCAAGGAGATCGCCCAGCAGCAACTTAATGGAAAACGCCTGTACGTCATTGACGGCTTCTGCGGCGCCAATCCCGAAACCCGGCTCAGCGTCCGCATCGTCGCTGAAGTCGCGTGGCAAGCCCACTTCTGCAAGAACATGTTCATCCGGCCGACGGAAGACGAACTGAAGGACTTTAAACCGGACTGGACGATTTTGAACGCTTCAAAGACGAGTTGTCCCGATTTTGAGAAGTGGGGACTGCGCACGGAGGTGTTCGCCGCCTTCAACATCAAAGAACGCATGACGGTCATCGGCGGCACTTGGTATGGCGGGGAGATGAAGAAGGGCATCTTCACGATCATGAACTACTTCCTGCCACTTCAGGGCATCGGCGCGTTTCATTGTTCCGCCAACATGGGCGCGGACGGCGATACGGCGCTTTTTTTCGGCTTGTCCGGTACGGGCAAGACAACCCTTTCCGCCGACCCGCACCGCCTGCTTATCGGCGACGATGAACACGGGTGGGATGATGACGGTATCTTCAACTTCGAAGGCGGGTGTTACGCGAAGACCATCGACTTGACGGAAGAGAAGGAACCCGAGATTTTCCATGCCATCAAACGGGATGCGCTGCTGGAAAACGTCCTCGTAAAGGAAAATGGCGATGTCGACTTCCACGACACGTCCAAGACCCAGAACGGCCGGGTCTCCTATCCCATCTACCACATCGACAAGATTGTGAAGCCCGTCTCCAAGGGTGGCCATCCCCATAAAATCATTTTTCTGGCTTGCGACGCCTTCGGCGTGTTGCCTCCCGTTGTACGATTGACTCCCGAACAGGCGATGTACCAGTACCTCAGCGGATACACGGCAAAGGTCGCCGGGACGGAACTGGGGGTGACGGAACCGCAGGCGACGTTTTCCGCCTGCTACGGCGCCGCGTTTCTCGCCGTCCATCCAACGGTGTACGCCCACATCCTGGGCCGGAAAATGGCAGAACATAACGCGGAAGCGTATCTCGTGAATACCGGATGGACGGAGGGAAAGTACGGTGTGGGGCACCGGATGTCGCTCCCCGATACGCGCCATATTATCGACGCAATCCTGGACGGGACCCTTTCAAAGGCGGAATACGAGACTATGCCGGTTTTCGGTATGGCGATTCCCCGGGCGGTCCATGACGTGGACGCGTCAATTCTGAATCCGCGAAACGTCTGGAAGGACAAAGCGGATTACGACGCGACGCTGAAACGGCTGGCGGAGATGTTTATTCAGAATTTCAAGCGATTCACGGACACGGACGAGGGGAGACAATTGGAGAAAGCGGGCCCTCAACTGTAGCGCGAGCGCGGTAAGCTACGAATAGTGCGGTTGACACAAATCGGGACTCTGGGTGTATAGTGATGGGACGCCGTGGCATACGAGGATCGTGCTATCGCCGCAAATTCACCTGATTCCAATGAGTTGAGGTAGAGTTCCGCGCCGCCAAAGGCGATGGAGCGCCAACCCGGAATTTGTTAAACGGTTGACAGATCGGGTGTGGATTTGCCACAGTATCGTCGACCCTACAAAAGCGCGGATGAGGTAGCCGTACTCCAAGGCGTGCGGCGTTCGCATAGAACTGTTGAGCGACACACAGGAGAAACGTTCCATGAAGCACAACCGTCCAATCAGCCGCACGCCGGCCCACGCGACATCCGCGCTCGTCACGAAAGTCGAGTTCAAAACGGAACTGTCGAGCACGATCCTGGTGGGCACCGGCCTGTTGGCGGAGAATTTCTCGACGATTGCTACCGGGTTGTTCCAGAATGCCCTCTATCTCGGCGAGGTCGTTGATATTGTCCTTGAGGATTTGGGAGACATATTCGGCACGGGCGGAGGCGCAGGAGCCTAACTCGTGGAATTGTGGAGAATGCCGCGCTGCCTTGCTGGAGGCCGCAGGGGATCATTGGTTTGAGCGGCGCTACCGCGCTCGCGTAATCGGTCGGCCCTAAGAAATGGGCGTCCGACGTGAAAGGACAAAAGCTATGCGAGGAACGAGACCTCACCTTCGCGCCATATCGCAGGTTCCGGCGCAATCGACGACAGCTCTGGAGCTGAAACTGGACGCCGTTCTGGTTTATTTCCAAAACGGCATCCTGCTTGCCAACTCGCTGATGAATGTTGCGGGATCCGCGGTCGTAAACACGACGGGATTCCTGGCCACGAGTCTGCCTTACAAGAACGCGACCGGCGGCAGCAGCCAGGGCGGTGGCGATACGGGCGGCGACACCGGTGGCGACGACGACGGCGGAATTCTCTAGGGCGGTTGGCGTGTACCGCACGGGTCTGGCGCTTCGTCCGGCCCCGTGCCGATTGGATGTAGTCGCAGCAGAATCCGGCGCGAACCTGGGAGACCGGGCGGGGCTGGGATTCTGATAACAAGAAAACGCGAAGGAGTCGAGTAATGGCGATCTTGTCCTTGTTGTTTTTGTTTTATGCATTTCTGGGCCTTGGCGGAGCGAACCTTGCCCAGTACGCGTTCGGTGTGCTTCTGCCGGGCTGGTGGCAGGCCATTCAGAGCTTCATGATGTTTGTCTAATCCGGTCGCGTTTCGGCGCGTCGGGAATCGATTGATCAGAGACACGGGTATCGCATGGCGGTACCCGTGTCTCGTTTTGCCAAGGCGTTAAATGCGGGGGCGGCCCACGTCGGCCAGAATAATTCTAAGCTGATCGCAACTGTCGTAGCGGTCGTCAGGATTCTTGGCGATCATTTTCATGATGATGTCGCCAAGGGGGTGGGGACATTTCCGGTTCACGACGGAGGGATGGATGGGCTCGGCGTGCAGGTGGCATTGGTAAAGTTTCTGGAGGCTATCGACCTCGAACGGCACCTTCCCCGCGAACATCAGGTAGAGCGTGATTCCCAGCGAGTAGATATCGCTCTTGGCGGTGGCCTTTTCGCGCTTAATGATTTCCGGCGACACGTACATCGGCGTAATCTGGTCCGCCAAGCCCGAGTCAAAAAACGAGAAGAACTTCTCGCGGCACAGCGAATAGTCGGAAAGTTTTGCCATGCCTTTCCGGGTAAACAGAATATTGGCCGGCTTAAGGTCGTGGTGGGTGAATCCCTGGTCGTGGATGTATTGGAGCCCGTTGCAGATTTGGGCGATGATGACGAGGCGCTCTTGCAGGTTCCACGGCCGGTTTTCGATGTACCAGCGCAGGTCGGGGCCGTCCATGTATTCCATGGTCATGCAGAGGCCCTCATCGCCGTCGATGAACTCGAATACACGCATGACGTTTTGGTGATTGAACTTCTGAAACCGCTCGACGCTCTTGGCGAAGTCGCGGACCTGACTGCGGTTCTTGAAGAAGTTTTGGTGAAACAGTTTGACCGCGACGACTTCGCCTTTCTGCGTGTCAATGCCGCGGTAGACCGTGCCCGTGCCGCCCCGGCCAAGAAGCCGGTCCAGTTTGAAGTGGTAAAGCCGGAGCCTGTCTGGCAATTCCTGCTTGCGCAACGCGTACCTCCGTGTCGTATGTTCGTGTTCGCCGCGTGAATGCAGAAAGCGCGGGCTTCTTAACTCTTGGGAAGCGCCAAATCGATTCGCGGCGCATCGCCCCAGAGGCCATCCAGATCGTAGAACTCGCGCGCTTCTTTCCGGAAGACATGAAAGATCACGTCACCGTAGTCCAACACGACCCATCCGTCCGTATACGTGCCTTCGGCATGCAACGTCTTACTGCCAGCTTCCCGCATGCCCTCTTTCACGGCGGAATACACTGCCTTCACATGGGGCTCGCTCGTGGCCGTGCAGATGACAAACGCGTCCGCCAGCAGCGTAAGCCCGCCCACGTCGTACCCGACAATATGCTCTGCTTTGCGTTCATCGGCAAGGAGAGCGATACGGCGGGCGTTCAGTAGAAACTCAGGTTGGCTTGAGGTAGCGGTTTTCTTTACGAGTCGTGCCAAAGTAATGTGATTCTCCGGGCGGACGCGCGTCGCGCCGCAGTTGGTACTTACTCCGTTTTCGCCAATTCACTCCGAATGATCTCATTCGCGAGTTTAGGATTGGCCTTGCCTTTCGTCGCCTTCATCATTTGACCCACGAGAAAGCCCAGCGCCTTCTCCTTGCCGGCCCGGAAATCGGCGGCCGGCCCGGGATTGGCCTCGATGATCTCGCGGGCGACCGCTTCCAGTTCGCTGCTGTCGCTGATTTGCACGAGGCCCTTCTCTTCAACGAGCAGCTTGGGCGCCTTACCCGTGTCCAGCATTTCCGGCAGCAGATCCTTGGCGATCTTTCCACTGATTGTACCATCTTCAATAAGCCCAATCATGGAAGCCAGGTCCTCGGCCCGCAGCGCGCAATCGCCGATCTCCACGCGCCGCTCGGTCAACAGCTTCTGCAAATCGCCCATGACCCAGTTCGCCGCGGGCTTGGCAGCCGCGCCGGCCTTCACCGTTGCTTCGAAGAAATCCGCCATGGCTTTGTCGGCTGTTAACACGCCCGCATCGAACTCGGAGAGCTGAAAGGCCGCAATAAACCGCTCTCGCCGCGCCTGGGGCAATTCCGGCAACGACGCGCGGATCTGCTGCTCCCACGCCTCATCCACGACGAGCGGCACCAGATCGGGTTCGGGGAAATACCGGTAATCGTGGGCGGACTCCTTCGCCCGCTGCGAGAACGTAATCCCGCGGTCGGCGTCCCATCCGCGCGTTTCCTGCGTGATGGCGCCGCCCTCTTCGAGCACCTGCTGCTGCCGGGCAATCTCGAATTCGATGGCCTTGGTTATGCCGCTGAAGGAGGCGACGTTCTTCACCTCGGTCTTGGTGCCAAAGGCATCCGTGCCGACGGGCCGGATGCTGATGTTGGCCTCGGCGCGCAGCGAGCCTTCCTCCATGTTGCAGTCGCTCACATCGAGATACTGCAAGATCTGCTTCAAATTGGTGAGATATGCATACGCCTCGTCGGCGCTGCGGATGTCGGGTTCGGTCACGATCTCCAACAAGGGCACGCCGCACCGGTTGAAATCGACGCCGCTGTCGCCGCCGCCGATGGTATGGGTGTTGCGCGCGGTGTCCTCTTCAAGATGCGCGCGGGTAACGCCAATGCGTTTGGTTGTGCCGTCGACGGGGATCTCGAGGTAGCCGTTGGCACACAGGGGCAAATCGTACTGGCTAATCTGGTAGTTCTTCGCCAAGTCGGGATAGAAGTAGTTCTTCCGGTCCATCTTCGACCAGCGCGAGATTGTGCAATGGAGCGCCAGCCCCACCGCCACGGAAAGCTCGACGGCGCGCTTGCTGATTACCGGCAACACGCCGGGCATCCCCAGGCAGACGGGGCACACGTTGGTGTTGGCCGGCGCGTGGAAGTTGGTGCTGCATCCGCAGAACACCTTGGACAGGGTGTTCAGTTCCACGTGCACTTCCATGCCGATTACCGCTTCGTACTTCATGCTCATTCCTTACTCAATCTCAGCGCCGTGTTGCGAACTCTGGCTTCGTTCGACATCCAATCCGGGTGCCAGAGGGAACATCCCCCTATACCCCCCTTCAAAGGGGGACTTGCGCACCAATTGCCCACGATCATTGGAACGGCTTTACGCTGTCCCCATTTTCCTTCTCGCACGCATCCAGAACTCCCGTCATTGGGCGCGCAGTGCCGCCGGCATGGCCAGTTCAAATCCGCGATTTTGTTCGTAGGTGTAGGCCACGCGCAGCAGGGTCTCCTCGTCGAACGGCTTCGCGATGATCTGCAAGCCCGCGGGCAATCCCGACGCGGTCAAACCGCAGGGGAGGCTCATGCCTGGAAGCCCCGCGAGGTTTATCGAGATCGTGTAGATGTCGCTGAGATACATCTCTAGCGGATCGGACGATTTTTCGCCGATTTTGAAGGCTGGCGTCGGCGCCGTGGGCGTCACGATGGCGTCGCATCGTTCGAACGCCTCGTTGAAATCGCGCTGGATGAGCGACCGCACTTTCTGGGCCTTGAGGTAGTACGCGTCGTAATAACCGCTGGACAACACGTAGGTCCCGAGCATGATCCGGCGCCGCACCTCGGGTCCGTACCCTTCGGTCTTGGTCTTGCGATACATCTCGTCGACATTGCTCACGCCCGGCGCGCGGTAGCCGTAGCGGACGCCGTCGAAGCGCGCGAGGTTTGCGCTCGCCTCGGCGGTGCAGATGATGTAGTAGGTCGCCACGGCGTAGTCGGTGTGCGGCAAGGAGACCTCGACGATTTCCGCGCCCTGGCCTTCGAGCACCTTGATGGCCGTATCGACTTTCTCGCGCATTTCCGCGCCGAGGGCGTCGGTGAAATACTCCTTGGGCATGCCGAGCTTCATGCCGGACACGTCGCCTTTCAAGGCCTGTGTGAAATCCGGCACGGGGAGATCGGCGGACGTGGAATCGCGCAGGTCGCGACCGCAGATCGCGTTCAGCACCAACGCGCAGTCCTCCACGTCCTTCGTGAAAGGTCCAATCTGATCGAGCGAAGACGCGAACGCGACCAGTCCGTATCGCGAAACGCGGCCGTAGGTCGGCTTCAATCCGACGCAGCCGCAGCAGGCCGCGGGCTGGCGAATGGACCCGCCCGTGTCGCTGCCGAGGGTGATCGCGCATTCGTGGCCCGCCACCGCCGCGGCCGAACCGCCGCTGGACCCGCCGGGCACGCAGTCCAGATTCCAGGGGTTCCGCGTGGTCTGAAGCGAGGAGTTTTCCGTGGACGATCCCATGGCGAACTCGTCCATGTTCAGTTTGCCTACGAACACGGCGCCCGCGTCCGCCAGCCGCTCGACCACGGTCGCGTCAAAGGGGCTGCGATAGCCTTTCAGAATCTGCGAACAACAGGTCGTCGTGCCTTGCTTCGTACACAGCACGTCCTTCAGCCCGATGGGCACGCCCGCCAAGGGCCCCGGGTCTTCGCCGTTCTTGATCCTGGCGTCGACTTGCGCGGCCTGCGCGCGCGCGGCGTCGTTCCAGACGTCGATAAAGGCCTTCAACTGCCCGTCCACCGCAGCGATGCGATCTAGGCAACTCTCCGTGACATCCGCGGCCGTCACGTCGCCGGCGCGTACGGCGTCCCGGATTTCGTGGGCGGTCTTCTCGTACCAGGTGTTGCTCATCGGTTACTCCGTATCGAGGATGCGCGGCACGAGGAAATACTCGCCGTCAGTCTTCGGGGCGTTCATCAGGGCCGTCTCGCGCGGGAGCGAAGGGGTCACCACGTCGTCGCGGAACACGTTGCTCATCTCGAGGACGTGCATCATGGGTTCCACGCCCGTCGTGTCCAGTTCGTTGAGCTTGTCCATGTAGCCCAGGATATCGCCCATCTCGGCCACGAGGCGTTCTTTCGTGGCCTCGTCCAGGGTGAGCTGGGCCAGTCCCGCCACGTATTCCACGTCGGCTTTCGTAATGTTGGCCATGCCTACTTTCCAGCGTTGGCGCGGGGTGAACGCGGTCGGAAAAAGGAAGGGCGAACTCCCCGTCCGCCATAGGGTTCCGGCAGGTGCACGTCTCCCGCGCATTGCGTCAAACAGAGGCCATATGCTAGCACACAGGCCGGATGGGAATCCAAAGAAGGCTGGAGACCGGAGACGGGAGGCTGGAGGAATTCACACGGACCGGCACGGACGGACACGGACAGCGGCCGCGGCCCGAGCCGTCTTTCCCATCAAGGACGGCGACCCGTCTTCACCAGCGTTGGCGATGCGAATGGCGGTCTCGATTGCCCGTCCATAGAGTCCATATCGTCCATCATGTCCATAGTGTCCATCCAACCGCTATAATCCCCGGGGTAAACAGGAGATCGACCATGAAGCGCATCATCTTCGGAAGCAGCGGACTTTCCGTATCGCCCATCGCTTTTGGCACGTGGCAGCTCAGTCCCCGGTTCTGGGGGGACCAGTCGAAGAAGGACGCCATCGCGGCCATGCACCTCGCCTTCGAGAAAGGCATCAACTTCTACGACACGGCGGACGCCTACGGCGATGGCTACGCGGAGACCGTGCTGGGCGAGGCTGTCGCGAAGCTGCCACGGGAAGAGATCGTGATTTGCACGAAGTTTTTCAACCACTTCAATCCGGACGCGTCGCGCTACCCCGACTTGTCGCCCGCGTACTTGCGGGAACGCTGCGAGGCCTCGCTCAAACGGCTTCGCGTCAGTTGCATCGACATCGCACTGCTCCACTTCTACGATCCGCTCACGCCGCTGGCCGACGTGGCGGCCACGCTAAACGCCCTGCGCGACGAAGGGAAGATCCGTCATATCGGCGTGAGCAACCACACGGTGGAGCAGTTCCGCGCGCAACGGAAGTTCGCGAATTACTGTGTCGCGCAGCCCCCCTATAGCCTGCTTGCACCCGAAGGGGAGACGGATTTACTGCCCTACTGCCAGGCCGAGAACATCGGCGTCATGATTTACTCCCCGCTTCACAAGGGCTTGCTCACCGGCAAATACACGGGTACCGAAACCTTTACTGATTTCCGGCAACACCATCCCGACTTCCAGGGCGAACGCTTCAAGGCCATCTGCGACGCGGTGCAATCCCTGCGGCCCCTGGCGGAGAAGTACGAACTCTCCCTCTACCAACTCGTCCTCGCCGCGACCCTCATGCACCCGTCCATCCAGGTCGCCGTCTGCGGCATCAAGGCCCCCGCGCAGATCGCCGAAGCCGCCGGCGCCCTCAACAAAACCCTCTTCCGCGAAGACTACTTCGCCGTCCGCAAAGCCCTCGACCTCGGCGCCGCCGGCAAAGTCGTGGATGCGACAGGGGCGAAGAAGTAGACAACCGAAACGCAAACAACGAATCGGGGGCGTTCTGCCCCCATACGGGGCTTCCAGCCCCCGAGGTGCCATGGGCATCCTGCCCATGCCGGGCTTCCAGCCCGGTCTTCAAACCCGCGACCAATCCAAAACCGAAATGCTAAGATCATCCCATGCGCAGAATACCAATCACAATCGCGTGGATACCATGGCTGCTCACCATCTCCCCGCTCTGCGCACTCGCCGGTCCAGCGCCCCTTGACGACGCGTTATCCCAATTCGCATCGCGCACGCAGGTGACCATTTCAGGGCAGGTGCTCGACAACGATCAAACGCCGGTTGCAAACGCGGAGGTGACGGTCGTCGGCCCCGAGGGTACGTCAACGATCGCGGCGAACAACGAGGGCACGTATCGTTTCGAAGACGCGGCGGTAGGCATGTATGTCGTCCTTGCTTCAGACCCTGCAAGCACCGTCACCGCGTCTTCACGCATGGAACACAAGTGGGAAGGCGTCACGTCGATCGTAACGGAGCGCGTTACCATCGAAGGCGTGGTGGTCGATCGCGACACGGGGCATCCGGTGACTGCGTACGAGTGCGGGGAAGCCTGGGACACGGAAGCGTTTCGCTTGGGCATGCCGACGTCGGATCGCGAATACCCGGTGACGCGGGTCAACGACGCACACGGGCGCTTCACGATCCCCGTGTACAAACCGCGATTGCCCGCGGTAATGTTTCGCGCTCCGGGGTATCAGCCCTACCTCGTGCGCATCGTCCAGGGCGAAACCGGCTCGCAAATCGGCGGGGTGATCGTGCCGCTCGTCCGGTCCGCCATCATTCGTGGGGTCGTCGTGGACGCCGAAGGCGCGCCCGTATCCGGCGCGCGAATCGTGCTCGCCGCCCACGCCGCTCGCGAGGCCAATCCCGAAGCCAACGCCCTCGCCGAATCCGGCGCGGACGGCGCCTTCGAACTCGCCATCGCACCGGACCAGCCGGCAACCCTCCTCGCCTATCACCCCGGCTACGCGCCCTCCGCCGCCACCGTCGATCCCGCGTCCAGAGACAACGCTCCCCTGCGCATCGTCCTCACCCCCGGTGGCCGCATCGAAGGCACCGTCACCCGCGACGGCGTCCCCGCCGGGAATATCCTCGTTCTACTCCAATGCGAAGGCTTCGCCTGGCGCTCCACCCGCACGGACCCTCACGGGCACTACGCCTTCACGAAGGTGCCGGAAGGGGAGGTGGAGGTAATTGTCGAGAGTAGGAAGAGACCCGTCGTTGTCCAATCGGCCCAAGTAACGCGAACTGACTTTGCGGTCACGCAATAGACCCCTTCGCGAAAGCCTTCACGAGAGGATCGTAAAAATGAATGCATCTCCGTGGCTTGGGCGTCCCCGCCCAAGATATTTGGTGGCCAATCGCGGCTATCTCTCCAAACGCCTTGGGCGAGGAAGCCCAAGCCACCGGAAGAATCCTTTCGGATTTTGGTCCTTTGAATTTGTTTTGGATTTCGTGCTTCGGATTTCGAATTTGAATGCTGCTCGTCATCGCCGCCCCCCTCCGAAGTTCTACCACCCCTCCTCATACCCCGTCTCATACAAGGCCACGACGTTCTCCGGAGGTGTCACCGCCTGGATGTTGTGGCAGGGAGCGAGGATGTAGCCGCCGCGGTCGCCGAGGATGCGGAGGTTGTCGCGGACTTCCTGGCGCACGTCGCCGGGAGTACCGAAGGGGAGGGTCTGTTGGTTGTCGACGCCGCCGTGGAAGATGAGGCGGTCGCCGAAGTCGCGTTTGAGGCCTTGGCGATCCATGCCGCGGCAGCGCCACTGGATGGGGTTCAGCACATCGATGCCGGCGTCGATGAGGTCGGGCAGGATCTCGCGGACCGCGCCGTCGGTGTGGTGGAAGACGTAGGAGCCGTGTTGCTTGGTCAGGTCCATCATGCGCTTCATGCCCGGAAGGAAGAACTCGCGGATTTGTTCCGGCGAATACATGAGGTTGTCCTGCCCGCCGAGGTCTTCGGCCACGTACGTGATCATCACCGCGCCCGGCACGGTCTCGAAGATGCGCCGCGTCATCTCGTAGGCGAACCCGAACATCTTGTCCATGCAATAGTGGACGATCTCGGGATGCAGGAGGAGGTCCATGAACGCCTGTGATTCGCCCCGCAGGTTCTTGTAATCAAGGAAGGGTTCCGAGCCGCCGCCGCGAATGGGCCGTTCCCGGTTGACCTCGACGACAGCGGGCAGTTCCGAGAAATCGAACCAATCCGCCGACGGCCACGTGTAGCCCGCATCGATTTCCTCGACCGAGTTGAACGCCGCCAACGGGTGTGTCGCGCACTCCCGGTACACCCCCGACCCGTACGCCACGTCGCGATACCGTACGCCCCAGAGATCCTCGTCCGCGCGTAAGGGCCGCCCCGCGTACCGCGGCTGCAAGGTCACCGGCAAATCGATGTGCAGCGCCCCACACACCCCCTCGCGGTCGCATCCCACGTGCGCGCAGAGCCGGTCCCACGCCTCGTCCGTCGCCCAGATGTCCATGGGCACCCGGTCCGGCGTCTCCCGGTTCAACACCGCCAACCACCGCTCCCGCGGCGTCATGGTTTCCTTGGGCATGAAGAAATCCCAAATTAGCTTCCAAATCGAAATCGCCAACGGTCCCCCTTATCATATAGGTCGGTCAACCTCTGACTACAGGATTCGCAACTGGAGATTAGTGACGATGCAGGAGGAAATCACCTCATTTCAGTGCGGGGGGCGTGTCCGTTGCCCAAGGCAGTGCTTTGATGACGCGTGCCGTAAAGTCGCGGTACACGATAGTCAACCGCGTACCATCCGCACTGCGAAAGAACGCGGCCAGCGGGCCACGTGGAAGGGTAACCGTGAGTACTTCAGCATTGTCTTTTGTGTCGCGCACCGATAATGTTCCGTCCGCGTCGATTGTGAACTCTCTCGTATTGTCCGGGCTCGCCACTGTGAGTTTCGAGAGGTTTTCGGTCGATACAGCTTGAGTTTCAACGGTAGAGGCCGGAGATTGGCTGATCAGAGTTCCGGAATCCAGACGTCGTGTGAACGTGTTCTGACTTGTATCTTTCGAGGTAATCGAAGAACCGGAACCATCAAACTCAATTTCCGTGACACTAGGTTCGTGATCCGTGAATCGATGCATTCGATCACCCGTCGCGAGATCCCAAACCGAAACGCTTCCGTCTTCTCCCCCTACCGCGAGTACGTTTGAATTCGGGCTCATGGCAGCTGCGGTCAAATGGACGACTTTTGGTAGTTCCCGCAGTGCTTCTAGATGTCCCACCCTTTGAAGATCTCTATGCGTCGCTCGGAACGCATGTTCGGTAATATCCTGGCCAACCCGATCGTGCACCACTCGGATTCCCGTTGACTCGGGGGACCAGAGGTCAAAAAACTGAGCGCGCGGTAGAACGTCCCAAATCCAGATTGTTCCATCCCCTGCGCCGGCTGCAATGTACCTTCCGTTTGGGCTCCACGCGATCGCGTGCAGCGCCTTCTCTGGGCCGAACAGCGCGTCCACAATTCTCTCGTCCTGGACACCTTGAACAACGAGGGCGCCGTTTTTTGACGCCTTTACAACATGTTTGCCATCAGGCCGCGCAGCACGACCCAGCGCCAATTCGTCATTGTCTTGAGCTCGAAGGAACTGGTATTCAAAGTTTCGATTCGCCCTTTCGATTCCAAACGGATCTAGCCCGCAAACCAAACGAAGCGACTTAAGCGGAAGAGAATTCTCCATTTCGTAGTTGAACTGGACCAGTCCGGACTGAACGGCAACAATCGTTGAGTCCTTCGTTTCTCGAACATCCCAGAGAATGTCGGGAGCGGGTCCCGTGCCTGTCACTGCATGCATGCTTCCTTGCGCGAGAACGCCTTCGCCATCCGCTGTAAACCTTGCGGAGGCGGGAGAATAGAATTCGCTTTCGAGTCGAGGCATGGGTGCTGTTCGTTCTCCAGTGGCCGCATCCCAAAGCTCCAGATCGCCGCTTCCATCTACCGTCACCAGCAGTGTGCCTTTGGGGTTCCAAGCTACCGATAAGAATGGAGCATCGAGTTTTGAGAGGGTGAACGACACGACCGCATTCGTAGCGTTTCGCACAACGACATCGCCGCCAACCAACCCAGCAGCGCGACTCCGATCGCCAGAGTACACAAATGCGCTTCCCGCTCTCGGCTCGTAACACGGATCCATCGCGGATTTACTGACGCTCGAATTCCTCGCATTATCCCACGCAAAAAGCACTTCGCCGCTCTCCGCATCAAGAACCAATCGTTGGTATTCATGCCGCTCAAAGCCAAGCACAAATTTTGAGTCCTCAGAAAATCGGTATACGAGATTGGCTTGTTCCTGCCGTGGGTGACGCCAAATAGACTCGCCTGATTTCACGTCCCTACATTCGAGTTCGTGCGGCCGAACGACGATCAAACGCCGCTCGTCGGGAGAGCACCGGCACGTCAGCAGGCAGAACTCGCCATCTACGTTGGCGGGAACGTTTTCGATTGTATATAGTCGCTCGCCGGTTGCGGCGTTTGAACACGAGATTGTCGCGCCGTCAGTATACTCAAGAGTCAGCGCCCCGTCGCTGGTCGTTACGGAGAATGGCCCAGTACTGCTCAATGGCGCCGAACGGGCGATCTTCGTTTGAAAATTCGGCTCCAAGCGAGCGATGTCCCAGCCAAACCAGACTTCAACCGCGCCGATGATGACCGTGTTCCCATCACTGGTTACACCCAATGTCTCGAATGGTACGTCCCCAGGGCTGAGTAATGAGTTCGGAGGGATCAGCTGAGCCAATAGTTGCCAAGTTTCTGTGTTCCAAATATCGACACGACCTTGGTCCAGCACGCACAATTGGGTTTCGTCCTTAGCGTATGCGGCACGCTTACCGGGGACAGTGTGTTTGTGCGCACCGTTGGCCGCATCATAGACGCGAAATTGCGTGTCGGATACAAACACCAGTATCTGCGATCCGTCTGGAGAGAGTTCGGCGGAACTGACGAAACCGTTGACTGGGACGATCCGGTGCGTAGGTTCCGAGCCGCCGTTCTCCCAGATGAATACTTCTGACCTAGAGTGCGTAAGGTACCGGGCCGACTTTTGAAATGCCCGAGACTCAAAGATAATTGCCGGATCCGCAGGGACTGTTCGCAAGCAGAGCCCGGTTTCCACGTCCCACGCGCGCGCCGTTCCGTCTAGTGATGCGGTTATGACCTGGGTCCCGTCAAAAGTGAACCATGCTTGATCTACGCGATTGTGGTGCCCCTCTAAGCGTGATATGATCTCACCCGATTGCACGTCCCAGACGATCGCGGTAGCGTTGGCCGTGGTAGCCACTACGCGATCGCTACTTCTGTTGAATTCGACATCCCAAACTGCTCCGCCCGCCTCCAGCACATGCCGTGCTGAGGTCAGACGATGGCGAAGGTATCCCCATTCCCAGTTCCGCCACTGAGTGGATACCTCGTCGAGTTGTTCTGTTGCGCCGCTCCCATTTTGATTCTCAAGCATACGACGGGCCAGGCTGATGGCGTTTCGATACGCCTGCTTAGACGCAGTATCAAGTGCGGAATTCGTTGCACGCAACTCGTTAAGGGTCGTTTCGATTGTCAGGCGTTCCGCCGCGAGTTCACTTTTCGTTCGATTCAGACGCCAACCCGTGTAGACCAAGACCATTGCCGCAAGGAGTACTGTCACGATTCCGAGAAACAGGATGGCCACGCGGCGGCTAAGACCGGTATCGTGACGGTGGGCGCGATTGGCGCACGATTCTTGTCTTGCGGGCATTCGATACTCCCCCACCGATAATTATAGCGCAGACTTAGTGGACCGTCAATCGGCTGGTCACATGCCAGTTGGCCCGCCGAACCGGCATTCCAGGCAGGAGTAGACAGGCGCACACGGTATCTTTGTTTGGTACCCCACTGGGAACTCCCGGCGTCCTTCATGTATCCTTTTCGTATGGAAACGCTGCCCTTTGAATTTGCGATGGAGAACTATCCGCTTGCGCCGTTGACGTTGTACCAAGTCGGCGGTCCGGCGCGGTTGGCCTTGTTGCCAAGGACCCTGGATGAGGCGAACGATGCGTATCAATGGATGGTCCAACAGCCGGAGCGCCGGATCGTGTTGGGCGGCGGGTCGAATGTGTTGATCGACGACAACGGCTTCGACGGGATCGTTTTCGTCACCACGAAACTCGACGGCATCCAGCCCCTTGGCGACGACCGGTACCACGTGCTCGCCGGGGTCGTACTCGACCGAATGGTCCGCGAGGTCATGCTCGCCAACAACTACGACATGGTCGGCGGCCTGACGGGGATCCCCGGCACGGTCGGCGGCGCGATCTATATGAACGCGGGCACGGTCAACGGGTCGACCTGCATGCTCATGGAATCGGTCGACGTGGCCACGCCGGAGGGCCTGCGCACGATCCCCATGGACGAATCGCTCTACAGTTACCGCGGCCAGACGTTTTGCCCGCCCGGCTCGCTCATTCTTGGCGGCACCTTCCGGTTCACGCGGGCTGAGAAGGACCAGCAGGCCATTTACGACCACTACATCCAGCGCCGCAAGGAAAAGCAGCCGCAGGGCAAATGCTGTGGCAGCGTGTTCAAGAATCCCCAGGGCGATCACTCGGGACGGCTCATCGAAGCCTGTGGCCTTAAAGGCACCCGGCTCGGCGGCGCGCAGGTCAGCCCGCTTCACGCCAACTTCATCATGAACGACGACAACGCCACCTGCGCGGATATTCTCGCGCTCATCGATCTCTGCAAGCGGACGGTACAGAAACGTTTTGGTGTGACCCTCGAGGAAGAGGTCGTCTATATCCACTAGCCTCCCGCCGAACCACAATACCTTGTGGTCTCCCCTATTGCGCCCAGACATCGCTTGGGGTATCATGGCTCCCGATTGGGTGTTTTTTCAGGGGAGCCGCACGTTTCGCTACGGGAAAGGGCAGCAATGGAACTGAAGCAATTATTCGAATTGGTCGCCAAGGAAAAGGCATCGGACCTGCTCATCAGCGCCGGCGCGCCTCCCGTTCTGCGCAAGAACGGCAAGCTCTTTCGCACCCGCGGCGACGCCATGACCCCCGAGCAGACGAAGAAATTGATCTACGCGGTGTTGTCCGCCGATCAGAAGAAGCAGTTCGAGACGAAGAAGGAACTGGATTTTTCCCTTGCCGTGGGACGAAAGCACCGGTTCCGCGTCAACGTGTATTTGCAGAAGCAGGCCGTTACGGCTGCTTTCCGGCCCATTCCCGAAGACATTCCCCAGCTTGACGACTTGGGATTGCCGGAAGTGGTTGGGAAACTGGCCCAGGCGAAGCAGGGTCTGGTCCTGGTTACCGGTCCCACCGGCCACGGCAAAACCACGACCCAAGCCTCCATTATCGACCGCGTCAACAACACCCGGGAATGTCACGTGATCACCGTGGAGGACCCCATCGAATTCGTCCACAGTCACAAGAAATCCATCGTAGACCAGCGCGAGGTGGGCCAGGATACGGACGATTTCATCAACGCCTTGAAATATGTGCTGCGCCAGGATCCGGACGTGATTCTCATCGGCGAAATGCGCGACCTGGAAACGATCCAGGCGGCATTGCGGGCCGCGGAAACGGGGCACCTGGTGTTGGCGACCCTCCACACCAACGACGCCATCCAGACGGTCGACCGCGTCATTGACGTGTTTCCCGCGGGCCAGCAGCAGCAGATCCGCTTCATGTTGAGCATGACACTGCTGGCGGTACTGTCCCAGCGGCTCCTGCCGCGCGTCGACGAGGAAGGCCGGATCATGGCCTGCGAGCTGCTCGTGAACAACACGGCCGTGGCCAACCTCATCCGCGAAGGCAAAACCCATCAGGTGTACAGCATCATGGAGACCAACACCAAAGATGGGATGCAGACCATGGATCGCAGCATCAAAGAGCTGTACATGCAGGGGATTATCTCCTACGAAGACGCCATCGCGCATGTACGGAATGCGAAAGCGATTTCGGAGTAAATAGTTTACAATAAATAACTTAGGCAAAGATAATTTCTTGACAGAAAGTCTCCAGACCTACTGGTCAATCGCCAGCGCTTTTGCTATACTGTGAGTTTGGATAGCGTTACGAAAATCGCCCTCTTGGCGAAATTCGCTCTGTGGGAAACTTTCTTGCAGCCCAAGGTATAGATATATGCAGTTCGATGGGTTAGAAGGCGAAAGCAGGGGAGCCATGGCGGAAGGACTCGGACAAATCACTCCATTCCCGGGGCAGCAGCAACAGCCGTTCCGGGTCGTCGGTCCGGAAGGGCTTCCGGTTAGAGAGTGGTCCGACGAGTCCCTCATGCTGGAGCATGGCCAAGGCTCCGAACCGGCTTTCGCCGAACTGGTCCGCCGGCATCAGCGCGGCGTTTTGAATTACATCTTCCGGATGGTTCAGAACCGGCAGATCGCCGAAGAGCTGACGCAAGAGGTATTCGTGGCGTTGGTGCGCAACGCCCAGCGGTACCAGCCGACGGCCAAGTTCACGACCTATCTCTACACAATTGCATCGAATATCGTCTCGAAGGAGTGGGTGCGGCGGAAGCGCCGTCCGAAGTTCCTGAGCCTGTCTTCCGGCTGGAGTTGGCGCAAAAGCCCGGAAGACGAGTTCGACCCCATGGAGCACGTGGGCGACGAGAAGGCCGACGTGTTCCACAGCTTCAAGCGGGGGGAGATTTCGGAGGCCGTGAACACCGCGCTCCGCGAACTGCCGGAACACCAGCGCGAAGCGTTTGTGCTGCGGCGGTTCCAGGACCTCTCCTACGAAGAGATTGCCCAAATCACCGATTCACCGGTGGGCACGGTGAAATCGCGGGTCGTCCGGGCGGAAAGGGCGCTGCGGCCCTTGCTGGCCCGATTCCGGGATTACGTCTAACGCGCTTGATAAAGGACACAGACTGGGGATGTTGCTAGGTCACCCGTCAAAGCTCGAACTGCTTGCCTACGCCGAAGGTCTGGTGGACGGGCATGGCATTTCGACCGCGACCGCACGGCATGTCGCCACCTGCAAAGACTGCGCGAAAGAAGTCGCCCACATCCGCTCCTCTATCGAATTCACCGCGTCGGCCGACGAGTTGAACCCTTCCGACGACCTCACCTCGCAGATTCTCGTCGCCGCCCGCACCGAACGTCACGTGCAACGGCGCGCGCGCGGCAAGACGCCGCTCATCATGTTAAAAGGCCTCGCGTATGCGGCGGGCATCGTTGCGTTGTCGACCTTCTATTTCTCCTACGCCCTGGGCGACGCGCCCGTGTCCGCGCCGGAGATGCGCGTATCCGCCGCGCCGAGGGCCGTATCGACCGGCCCCTCGCCGGAGGAGATTCGCAAGGCCACGACTGAGATTCATACCCTCGCCGCGGCCGTGGGTTCGCGTCCGAGCGCGCCGCGCAACCTGCGCGAATGGCAACAGACCCGCGCCGTGCTCGCGTTGGACGCCGATTTGGCCGCGGCCCGCGCCGCCCTGCAGCGAAACCCGGGTTGCGAACGCGCCAACCGCATCATCAACTCCAACATTCAACGCCAGGCCCAGGCCCTGAAAACGCTCTACTACGTTGAGCGCAGTTTGTAGCGCCGGCCCTCGCAGCCGTCCCACAGTGATCAGTTTCCCCAACGAATCGCCTGTCCTTCATCACCGGGAATTGGTATGCTCTAGCCCCGAGTTACGAGGTTGGTCATGTCCATTCCGATGAGAAATGCAATCGTTCTTGTCTTACTTGCCGCGCCGCTGCTGCTGCCGCAGACCGCGTTGCCGCAAGAGGAACGCACCGATCCGTCGAGCGTGCTCGACACGGTCAATCGCTGGCTCAAGAGCCTCGGCGAGAAAACCGAAGAGTGGATCAAGCCCCGAGTGGGCAATCTGGACGGAAACGGCGGGGTGGACTGGCGCGGCCTGGCGACCAGCGCGCGCGACTTTCAGAAAAACTATCCCGTGCGGCCGAATGTCGTCGTTGCCGTGTCCAGCGAGTTCGGCGAGATCCGCGTGGATGCCTGGGAGAATCCGGTTGTGCGTGTGCGCGCCGAGATCTCGGTCGGCGCGGAGACGGTCGAGGTGGCCGACGAGATTGTCGATGCCATCAATATTGACGTTACCGAGTTGGCCGATCGCATCGAAGTCAGTACGAAGTACCCCGACACGCGCGACCGCGGAAAGGTCGCCATTGAAGTCAACTACGCGATCACCGTTCCCGCCAACGCGAGCGTTCTTTGCAGCAACAATTTCGGCGACACGATTGTCCACGGCGCCAGCGGCACGGTAGCGGTCGACTCGCGCTTCGGCGTCGTCGATCTTCGCGATTTGTCGGGCGCCGTTTCCGTCCGCGCGCAGGGCGAGTTTCCGCTGAACGCTTCCGGCTTGCGAAACGGCGGCTCCTTCGAACTTCAAAGCACACAGGCGGAGTTCGCCCAGGTGAGTGGAAGTCTCCATGTCAGCAATTTCATGGGAAGCGTGACGCTTCGCGAACTCGCGCCGGAATCCGATCTGGACGTCACCAGCCAGAGCGGCCCGATTCACGTGTACGTTCCGGAGAACAGCAAACCCGACATCGCCGTGACTACCCTGTACGGCGCGATTCAGTCCGACGTACCCGTCGAACGGTCATCGCAAGGGAATCTCTCGCTTGGCCGAGTCATTAATTTGGAATCGCCCCAGAAGCTCACGCTTCATGCCTCTTTCGCGACGGTGTACATTCACCAGGAGGGGCTCAAACCGTCTCCGGCGGCGCCGGCCCAGAATGGCGGCGAGTATGTCACACGGGGCGTCGAAGAGTCCGCCGAGCTGACGGACGACATGCGGGTGCGCGTGAACGCCACGCTGGGCGACGTGCGCATCGAAGGCGTCGACTCGAACGTGTTAGAGGTCAAAGCGACGAAGGTCGTCCGCATGCAGATCAAAGAGAATGCCGAGAAAGCAATCGAAGCGCTTGGGCTCCGCATCGAGCCTGTGGATGGGAACCTCACGATCGCGACGGCCGTGCGGGACAATATGGAAGCCCTCGGGTGCACGCACTACCGGGTCGATCTCGTCATCCGGTGCCCCCGTACCGCTCCTATCGAAGTTCACGCCCAGAGCGGTTACACGTCCATTGAAGGCATGGCTTCGGCCATCGACGTGGAGCAGAGCAAAGGCACCGTGACGGTCAGCCATTGCAAACGAGACGACGGCGCGTTTGAAGTCGACAACGAATCCGGCGACATCATCGTCAGCGACTGCCAGGGCCCCATGACCCTCACATCGCAACAAGGTACGATCAAGACGACCAACGTGTACGGTAAACAAACGCTCACGGCCAACCTCGGCAAGGTGCTCGTCGACACGCCGAAGGGCGAGGTTACCGTCCGGGGCCGGGGCGGCGACGTGAACATCCTCGCGTTGGATGGCGTACTGGGCGAATACAACGTGCAGGTGGAGCGGGGCAATCTCGAACTTGTGATTCCGAAAACTGCCGATGCGGAACTCTGGGTCACCACGAAGAACGGCATTCCGGACTCCGCTGTGCCACTGACCGGCACGATGGAACGGGGTCTCTACCAAGGCAAAGGCCAGCTCACCAGTGGCCAATACCGCGTCGAGCTTACCACCGACGGCGGGAATGTCTATATCTATTGGCCGGCGGAGTGAGAGTTGAGTGATGAATGATGAGTGATGAATGATGAATGATGAATGATGAGTGATGAGTG
>BTVY01000016.1:41682-130023 GCA_045863335.1 Candidatus Hydrogenedentota bacterium
ATGAATGATGAATGATGAATGATGAATGATGAATGATGAATGATGAATGATGAATGATGAATTAGGTGAATTAAGTTAATTAGGTATTGCATTCAGGATCTGAAATTTGAGATCTCAAATCTGGAATTCAGCGAAGCATCATCTTCCACCCGTTCCTTCCACCTCCGTGCTTGCACCTGCGTTTCTTGCACCGACTTTTCTTCCATCGACTCGTTCTTCCATCACCCGTGTGCGCGAGCAATTTCAGCTACCGTCGGATGCGTGCGTACCATCGCTCTTCCGGTTGCATCCGCCTTCTTCACTCCAAGGTTCCCGAGGAAGTGGTCGCATATCGCAGCCGCCGGAGCCTCGACGTGGGCAGTTAAGGCAGCGCAACCTGAAACCGGACGGTGTGCCACCGTGGTCGTATAGGTGCGTGTTCGCAGAGGGTTCACGCAGCCTGGACCGGACGGGAGGATTCCTATGAAGTTTCGTATCGCAGTTGGATTGTGTCTGGTGGCGGCGCTCGCCATTGTTGCCGCAGGGTGTCCGGAGAGCTTTCCGAAACCGCCCTTCGACACGACGGGGACGTTCGTGGGCGTCTGGAATGGCGCGACAACGGACCAGGCGCAGCAGGTGGTGGGATGTCCGCTGACGCTCACGCTGACGCAGAATGTCGCATCGGGATATCCGGGCGATCATGTGGTCTCAGGCGTGGCGGAAATCGACTATTCCTGCATCGATTTGCCGGACTGGATCGATGAGCCTCTACCGACGGTCGTCAACGTGGGCGGCATACTTGAGGACCACGGGAAGCTCACGCTGCTCACGGGCGGCTGCGACACGGCGATCTGTGTCGTGCTGAGTCTGTCCGGTTTCGGAGAGGATGTCGATACCGACGGGTATATGGACGACTACACCGGTACCTGGGCGTTCACGATCCTGTTGGCCGGTGTAGAGCCGTTCGGTGTGAACGGCAGCTTCGACGTGACCTTTGATTCGTAGTAGTCGCTAGATCATAACACTTCCTCTGTGACGTGGCCGAGGGCCGGGAGATCCCGCCCTCGGCCTTCTCATGGAAAAGTGGCGGAGCATGTCGCGGCAGTACTACGATCGCGGCTACGACTCCAGTGGCGTCATCTTGAGCGACGGACCGCGCCTACGGCGGGTCGAAACGCGGGCGAACTTTCGCAAGCGCCAGCACCTATTGTCGCTATCGATATCGGGGTCGGGATCGGGATCGAAATCGCTATGCGTTTCCCACTCGATACCGATACCGATACCGATAGCGATCCCGATACCGAGAAACCACGGCCATTTGCGGAACATGTTCTTGGTAACGAAGTGAAGAATCTTGTTTGAATGTCCATCCCAGAATCGACATCCTTCACTTCGTTCAGAATGACACACGAGACGTAAGCAGCGTAATCGCGGAATTGGCAAGGCCTACACGGAGGAAAATCGATGGCGGCACCCCAGTACACCTATACGCACCCGCGTCCGATCATGGCGGCGGATTCGGTCATCTTCACGTTGCGCGATAACCGACTGCACATTCTCCTGATTCGTAGAGGACACGATCCGTTTATCCATTGCTGGGCATTGCCAGGCGGCTTTGTGAACGAGAACGAACCACTGGACACGGCGGCCGCCCGGGAGCTTAACGAGGAAACAGGCCTGGCAAACATCCCCCTCCGCCAAATGGCGACCTTTGGCGATCCGGGGCGCGATCCGCGCGGATGGGCTGTCAGCGCGGTGTATCTCGCTCTTATCGACTGTCGCAAACATCCCCTGACGGCAGGCGATGACGCGACGGAGGCGGTGTGGCACCGGCTGAGCGAACTGCCTCCGATCGCGTTTGACCATGACGCCATCATCGCGTACGCTGTAAAGACGCTTCGCGAGGCGCTCGACCGCGGCGCCGACGACTGGATCCCTCCGACGTTCAGCGCCGCCGAGCGCGCGTCTCTTGCGGCGGCATTGGCTTCGTAGGATCGGACGCACCCGCATCCAGGGAGGTTCAGAACCATGAACGTATTGCCCACCGATGCCCTCATTATCGTCGATATTCAGAATGACTTCTGCCCAGGTGGCGCATTGCCCGTGGAACGGGGCGACGCAATCGTTCCCGGGATAAACGAGATGCAGCATCTGTTCAAGTACCGCGTGGTCACGCGCGACTGGCATCCTGCGAATCATTGCAGCTTCAGCGATAACCCGCAGTTTATCGACAAGAGCTGGCCTGCGCATTGTGTCCAGGGAACGCCAGGTGCGGCGTTTCATCCCGACCTCCAATTGCCGGACGACGCGTGGATTGTCAGCAAGGGCACGAGTGCCGACAGGGAAGCCTACAGTGGATTCGAAGGCACTCGTCTGACGGAGGATCTTCGCGCGCGCGACGTCATGCGCGTATTTGTATGCGGACTTGCCACCGACTATTGCGTCAAGTCCACCTGCCTTGACGGGCGCAAGAGTGGGTTCGACGTTTTTCTCATCGAAGACTTGTGCCGCGCGATCGATAATCCGCCGGGTACGGCGAACGCCGCTGTCGAAGAAATGCGGCAGGCGGGCGTGCAGCCGGTCTCGTCGAGGGACCTGCAATGAGTGCCGCCACACAGCCCTGGAGGACGCGCGAAGGGCTCGCGCTGCTCACCGACTTCTACGAACTCACCATGATGGCCGGTTATCTCCATGAAGGCCGAGCCGATTTGCAGGTGAGTTTCGAGTACTTCTTTCGCCACCTTCCGCCGCACAATGGGTTTGCCGTGGCGGCAGGACTTCGTCCGTTCCTGGACTATCTGGAGCATCTCAAGTTTGACGACGACGACATCGAGTACCTGCGGTCCCAGGACATTTTCGACGCGGAGTTCCTGTCCTACCTCCGGCAATTCAAGCCGCGATGCACCGTGCGCGCCGTGCCGGAAGGCACGCTCGTCTTTCCCAACGAACCCGTCGTGCAGGTCGAAGGCAGCATTTTTGAGACGCAATTGATCGAAAGCGCCCTGCTCAACATGCTCAATTACCAAACCCTCATCGCCACCAAGGCGTCCCGCGTGAATCTGGCCGCCGAAGGCGAACCGGTGATGGAGTTCGGCTTGCGCCGCGCCCATGGACCGGACGGCGCGCTCAGCGGATCCCGGGCCGCTTACATTGGCGGATGCACGTCCACGTCGAATGTGCTTGCGGGCAAGATCTACGGAATTCCCGTGTCAGGCACTCACGCGCATAGCTGGGTCATGAGTTTCTCGAACGAGTTGGACGCCTTCCGCGCCTTCGCGCGCCGGTACCCCGAGCGTTGCGTGTTGCTGGTGGACACCTATGACACGATCGAGAGCGGTGTGCCCAACGCCATCCGGGTGTTCAAGGAACTTCGAGAACAGGGCATACCGGTGCGGACCGCCATTCGTCTCGATTCCGGCGACCTTGCAAAGCTCAGCAAGATCGCGTACCGGATGATGCGCGACGCCGGCATCGAGAACCCGACCATCGTCGCCTCCAACGATCTGGAAGAGGATCTCATCGCGGACCTGAAACGCCAGGGCGCGAAGATCAACGCGTGGGGTGTTGGCACGCACCTGATCACCTCCCGGGATTGCCCGTCGCTCAGCGGTGTGTACAAGCTCGTCGCAGTGCGCGAAGATGGCTCCTGGCAGCCGCGCATGAAGATCTCGTCCAACCTCTCCAAGGCGACCAATCCGTGCAGGAAACAAGTGGTCCGATATTTTGACGAGTCCGATCAGCCACTCGGCGATGTTATGTACGACATGGACGAGCAGTGGCAGGCAGATGGCGTTATCCGTGGACGCGACGACACCCAGCCCCACCGCCCGATCAAGTTGCGCCGCGCCGCTCGGTGCGAATCGCTGCTCAAGACGGTCTTCGAAACGGGAAAACGCACCTACGATGAACCCGTGTCCGCCATGCGCGAACGCTATCTCGGTCAGTTAGGGAAGTTGCAGGACGAGTACAAGCGGCTGCGCAATCCCGAGATCTACCGCGTCTTGCTTTCGGAGCAGGTCGGGGCTTTCAAGGAAGAGCGCCTGAATCGTTCAGATGCGGTGTGACCACTTCGCGGTGTAGAATGGGGGCGCATAGCGCATAGGAAATAGGACATATAGGACCGATAGGACGTATAGGACTCAACAGGAGTCATCGTAGTTTGGGCGCGGCATGCCGCCGACACTCGATCATGCTAGATCGTATGCGCCAATGGCCCTCAAGCAGACTTTCGGTCCTATAGGTCCCATTCGTCCTATAGGTCCTATTCTGACGTAGAAACCGAACCACAGGATCACCCAAGACCCATGCGACTCGTCAACATCGGCGTAGCGTCCGTTTCCGTCAAAGTCGGCGATTTCTCCGGAAACGCCGAGCGCCTGCGCGCCGTAATCGCCGAGGCAAAGTCCCGGGGCGTCCACCTTCTCGTCACGCCTGAGTTGTGCATCTCAGGGTACAGCCTCGAAGACCGCATCTGGTGGCCCGACATCGCGCGCCGCAGTTGGGAGTCGTTGGAGGCGTTGCAGGAGCATTGCAACGGGATTTCCGTATTCGTGGGGTTGCCGGTCCGCATCGATGCCATGATTTACAACGCGGCGGCGCTCATCCACAACGGTTCCATTCGCGGACTCATCCTCAAGAAGTATCTGCCCACTTACAGCATCTTCTATGAAGGCCGCAATTGGGCGGCATGGCACAGCGGCGCCACAACGATTCACGGCGTGCCGGCCGGTGAGCTGATCTTCGACCTTCCCTTCGGAAAGGTCAGCGCCGAAATCTGTGAAGACCTTTGGTCGACCAATTCGCCGGCCCACGCGCGCGTGCGTGCCGGCGCCGAAGTCGTCTGCAACCCCAGCGCTTCGCCCTTCACGCCACTCAAGAACGAGCAGCGGCGGCGCTTGATCCTCGGCGCGGCGGGGAGCCTGGCCTGTGTGTACGCGTATTCAAACCTGCTCGGCTGTGACAATAGCCGGCTCGTCTTCGACGGCGGCGGCATGATCGCCTCGCCCGAAGGCATCGTTGCCGAGGGCGCGATCTTAGCCCCAAAATACTGGACGCTGACCACCGGAATCGTGAATCTGGACGACGTCTCCCGCGTTCGGTCCGAAAACACGACCTGGCGCCAGGAAGCCGCGCGCCACGCGGAAAGCCCCGCCATCATGACGGTCGATGCGCGCGATGGCGAGTATACGCCCGCGTCCGTTAAATCATTTGCGGATCAGTTTTCTCCCAACTTGTTTATGCCGGGAGAAGCGCGCACGGTGAACGACACGGATCGGTACCTGGAGGAGTTGTTCAACGCGCTCGTACTGGGGCTGCGCGACTACTACGAGAAAGTCGGCGCCTTCAAGCAGTTCCTAATCGCCTTATCCGGCGGCCGCGACAGCGCCTTGTGCCTATTGCTTGCGGTACACGCGGCGAAATTGCTGAACGAAGGAAAGGATGCCGGCCGCTTCGGCGAGCGCGTGTCCACGGTCTACCTTCCCAACAAGGCGTATAGCAGCAGCGCCACCCAGAAAGCGGCACGCGCGTTGGCCAAGGAGTTGGGCGTGCCCTTCCGCGTGGTCGCCATCGACAAGGAAGCCAAGGTCGCGCTGGAGAAAGCCGCGGAGTTGATGGACGGCGAGGAACACGTGACACCATTGGCGCGCCAGAATCTGCAAGCCCGCGTGCGCGGAAACATGATGCTGAACTGGGCGAACAACGCGCAGGGCCTGCTGCTGGTAACGTCCAACCTGAGCGAAGCGGCCGTTGGATATACCACCACGGGCGGTGACAACCAGGGCGGCTACTCGCCCATCGCGAACGTGCCGAAGACGCTTGTTTCCATGTTGCTTGAATACATCGCGAAACGCGACGGGCTCAAGTCGCTGCAGCAGATCCTCGACATACCGCCCAGCGCGGAACTGGCCCCCGATCAAAAAGATGAAGCGGACTTGATGCCCTATGTGGTGCTGGACGATCTGCTCTACCTCTTCGCGCGACGGCGTATGTCGCTTCCGGATTGCTGGCGCATTCTCGTGTATCGCCATCCCAGTCACGATGCGGAACAACTGCGCGCGTGGACGGCGAACTTCGGCCGCCTCTTCGCCTTCAACCAGTGGAAGCGGGAACAACTGCCCGTTACGATGAAGGTGTTGGATCTCGACCTCGATCCGAAGACCGGATTCCGGTTCCCGGTGACACAAAGCATCCAGGACGAACTCGACGAATTGGCCTCCGCCACCTTGTAATCCTGCGGATGCGCATGCATGCCTCTGAAAAAAGGAGGATCTATCATGGAACGGCTGCAACTTATTGAATCGTTCACCAAATCCCGCGACGCCATCCTTGAGCAATTCGATACGGCGGACGCCGACCTTGCGAAAGCCTACGCCCCGGGCAAGTGGACCGTGCGCGAGCTTCTGGTCCATCTGGCGGATTGCGAATTCATCTACCTGTGGCGTGTCGGGCGCGGCCTGGCCGAGCCTGGGAGCCGAGTCGAGGGTTTCGATCAGGATGCCTGGGCGCGGGAGTTGAATTATGTGTCGCGGCCGCTCCCGATCTGCCGGGAGCTGTTCGAGGCGGCACGCAATCAGTTGATCTATTTCCTGGAAGCTCACGAGGACGGCGCGTTGGAACGCCAGTTTAATCATTCCGAAGCGGGCATGCTGACCATTCGGAAAGGCTTGTCCGGCTTCGCCCGGCACTCCGAGCACCATTTGGAACAGATCAATGCGGCAAGAGAAGGCCGCGAATGGAAACCGCAGGAATGAGACCAGCGTTCGCAGAATTCTTATCTTGGGCTGGCTGCATCACCACCGCGTGTAATGACAAGGCCCCGTGGGACGTATTATGATGGGTACGGAAAAGGAGGACTTGCCGCGATGATCAATCTGGAACAATTACTCGAAACCCTCAGCTCGGGCGTTCTCGGGCAACTGCTGTATCCGCTTTATCTTGTCCTGGTTTGGATCACCACGTATTACCTGGCGCTCATCCCGTAGGCGGGCCACTCGCGAAGAAATTAAGAAGGCGGCGCTCCGGAGAATCCGGCGCGCCGCCTTGTTGTTTAGCGAGGCTGGACGTTACTCGACGGTGACGCTCTTGGCGAGGTTGCGCGGCTGGTCTACGTCGCACCCGCGGTTCGCCGCGATGTAGTACGCCAGCAACTGCAAGGGCACGGCCACCACGATCGGGCTGAACGGCTCGTAGCACTCCGGCACGTAGATAACGTCTTCGCTGTGCCTCTCGATCCCTTCGTCACCCACGGTCGCCACGGACAACACGATGCCCTGGCGGGCGCGGATTTCCTGGATGTTCGACACCATCTTGTCGTAGGTCTCACCGGCAACCGCCACACAGACCACCGGAAGCTCGTCCGTTACCAGGGCGATGGGACCATGCTTCATTTCGCCCGCGCCATACCCTTCGGCGTGGATGTAGCTGATTTCTTTCAGCTTCAGCGCGCCTTCGAGTGCGCTCGGGAAGTTGAAGCTGCGGCCCAGGTACAGCGCGCTCTGGGCGTTCAGATACTTGGGATCTTCCGCGCAACGGATGACATCTTCCTGGTTGTCCAGACACCACTGGATCTTGTCCGGGATGGCGCGCAAGTGGGCGATCATGTCCTTGGCTTCCGCCTTCGACAAGACGCCGCGGGTTTCGCCCAGCCAGATGGTGAACAGGGCAAACGCCGTAATCTGCGAGGTGTAGGCCTTTGTCGAGGCTACGCCGATCTCGGGCCCCGCCTGCGTGTAGATGACGCCGTGCGATTCGCGCGCGATGCTGGAGCCGACCACGTTCACGATGGACACGACCTTTGCGCCCTTGCTCTTCGCAATGCGGATGGCTTCCAGCGTGTCGGCGGTCTCGCCCGACTGGGTGACCGGGATCACGATCGTGTTCGGATAGATGATGGGATCGCGGTACCGGTACTCGGACGCGATGTCGACTTCGACGGGTACCTGGGCGAACTTTTCAATGAGGTACTTGCCCACGAGACCCGCGTGCCACGCCGTGCCGCAGCTCACGATGACGATCTTCTTGCAGTCCTTGAGTTCCTGCTCCGTAAGCTGCATGTCGCGCAGGTTTACTTCGTCGGAACCTTCGGTGACGCGGCCCCGGAGCGTATTGCGGATAACGTCGGGCTGCTGGTTGATTTCCTTCAGCATGAAGTGGGGATAGCCTTCCTTCTCAGCCGCGGAATCGTCCCAGTCGACGGTCTTGACTTCGAGCGTAACCGGATTGCCCTGGAGGTCTTCGATCTTGTAGCCCTTGCGGGTGATTTCGCAGACCTGGCCGTTGTCGATGTACAGCACCTTCCGGGTGTACTTCATGATGGCCGGCACGTCGGATGCGATGTACGCCTCGTCATCGCCCAATCCGACGATGAGCGGGCTGCCGTGGCGCGCTGCCACGAGCACGTCCGGATTGTCCTTGGCAATAACGCCGATGGCGTAGGCGCCTTCCACGTCCTGCAGCGCGCGCTTGACGGCCGCGAACAAGTCGCCCTGGTAATACTTGCGCACGAGATGGGCGATGGTTTCCGTGTCGGTCTGGCTGCGGAACACGACGCCGTCGGCTTGCAGGGACTCGCGCAGTTCCTGGTAGTTTTCGATGATGCCGTTGTGAACCACGGCGATTTCCATCGCGCCGTCAAAATGGGGATGGGAGTTGACTTCGCTCGGAACGCCGTGCGTGGCCCAACGGGTATGGCCGATGCCCAGCGAACCCTTCAGTGGATTCTGCTCCAGTTTGGCATCCATGGAGATCAGTTTGCCGAGGCTCTTTACTGAACTCAGGGATCCGTCCTTCACGACTGCGACCCCCGCCGAATCGTAGCCACGGTATTCCAGGCGGTGAAGCCCGGCCATGATGACGTCTACGGCGTTATGGTTGTCGCCGATGTAACCTACTATTCCGCACATGCTTTCTGCTCTCCCTTTTCACCCCATTGGGTGAGGTGCTACCGCGCTCCCGATCGAGCGCCGGTTTGGCGTAATCCCGGTCCGGGCACGCACGTTCCTATAACTGTCCGGGGTGCCGGCGCACCCTCAATGCCCCACGAATCGCAACACCAGAAACCCGCCGATCAGCAAAACCGTGAAGGCGATAGTAACCAGGTTGAACCGCCGGTCTATGAAATCATGAATCGGTTCGCCAAACTTGTGGAGCAGGTACGAGACGAGGACGAATCGCGCCGCGCGCCCCACAATGGAGGCGATGAGGAACATGGGAAAGTTGATCGCGCAGACGCCCGCGGTAATCGTGATTACCTTGTACGGGATAGGCGTAAAAGCCGCCACAAACACGATCCAGAAGTTCCACCGTTCATAGAGTTCCGTTACATATTCAAATTTGTCGGGCGAAAACCCGGGGATATACGTGAAAAACAGCTGGTCCACGGCTGACCAGAGACCAAGCCCGACCAGATAACCGGCGGCGGCGCCGAGCACCGATCCCACGGTGCATACGGACGCAAACCAGAGCCAGCGGTTGCGATTCCCCAGGCACAACGCAATGAGCAACACATCCGGCGGAATCGGGAACACGCTGGACTCCGCGAATGCCAGGAGAAAGAGCGCGATCCCGCCATAGGGCGTGGATGCCCACTTCAATACCCAGTCGTACAGACCTCGAAGCAGCTTCAAGCGCGTTCCCTTCTCCGATCGCCGGGATCGGGCGCCGTTACAGCGACAATGCCCACTCGTTCAACGCGTTCAAGGCCGCGTAGTTCGTGACGTCGCGGTGAAGCGGCGTCACGCTCACTTTCCGGTGCTCGACGGCCTCGAAGTCCGTACCTTCTTCTTCCACATGGCTGGGCTCGGCCCCGCCGATCCAGTAATACGCGCCGCCGCGCGGGTCTTCGCGGCGCACGATCTCGTCCTGGTAATCCCGCTTGCCCATGCGCGTGACCGCCACGCCGCGCAGTTCCTCGTAGGGCAGGTCGGGCACGTTCACATTCAACACCGTGTCCTTCGGCAGCCGCTGCCGCAGTAAGGACTCCGCTACAGCCCGGGCAACGCGTCCCGCCGTCTCCATGTGGACCGGCGAATACGACACGTCCGAGATGGCAAACGAGCAAATGCCCAGGAGCATGCCCTCGTACGCCCCCGCAACCGTGCCGGAGTACGTCACGTCATCGCCGAGGTTCGCACCGGGATTCACTCCCGAAACCACCAGGTCCGGCTTGCGGGCCAGCAGGTCGCGCACGGCCAACATGACGCAGTCTGTCGGCGTGCCGTCCACCATATACCAGCGCTCCCGCAGTTCGTGGACCCGCAATGGCCGATGGAGCGAAACGCCGTGTCCAACGGCGCTCTGCTGGCGGTCGGGAGCATAAACCCACACCTCGCCCAACGGCTCCAGCGCATCGGCGAGAATCTTGATTCCCGGCGCCTGGATTCCGTCGTCGTTCGTTACGAGGATTAGGGGTTTTTCCATGAATTCCACCGGGGTTGGTCGAATCACTTGTTCGCGTGCGCCGGACTGGATTCCCTCTGCATACGCAGAAGCTCGCTAGATATAGCACAATAAATGGTAGAAACTCAAATGCGACTCCCCATGGCGCTTAGGTCGGACGCCCGGATCGACTACAGATCCGTCCCCGGGATCGGGCCAATCTCGCTATTCGCACTTTAGCATGCAACGGGTCATCCGGTGTGTTATAATCCCGTCGAGCCCATGAGGGTGTTTACGACCGGATCTCGGGGGAAGGACAAAACGACCCCTTTCACGAAGGTATCGCGCGGATTGCTCGGGATGAGTGGATTCTCGGTAGTCTCCTGGTGTAAACTTGGGGGGATAGACTACTAGTGCGCCAAGAAGGACAATAAGGCACGATGAGCAAGCCGCGATTGTTGGTAGTGGACGACGAAGAGCACATTCGCTTCGCCCTCCACCGCTGGTTCGAAGCCTGTGGTTTCGATGTGGATCTCGCCGAGGACGGCGACATCGCGGTGGGGAAGTGCAAATCCCGGAACTACGACGTCATCACCATGGACCTCGTCATGCCGCGCATGGACGGCGTGGCCGCCATTAGCGCCATTCGCGATCTCGATCCCCATGTGCCCATCCTGGTGTTTTCCGGTTATCACGAGAAGGCTTCGGAAGCCGTCGAGACCGGCGCCACCCGCACACTTGCCAAACCGTTGACCCTGCATGAACTCGAGCGGGAAGTCCGCAGCGTCATGGTCGATCGGCATCACCCATCGAGAGACTAAGGTCCCGCCCCTTTACAACCGTCTCCGTTCTTGCATTTTTCGCTCCGGCACTCTAGGCTGCACCAAGTCTCGTGTGCTTGACCTGGAAGCCTCCATGAAGCGAATCGATCTGCACTATCTGATCCTCATGGGCATGGGAATCGGCCTCGTGGCGGGATTCGCCCTGCACCTTTGGGGCGATCCCGAGTCGGCCGGTTTTCAACAGACCATCTGGTGGCTGGATCTGCTCGGCAAGGACGTTTTCATCGGCGGCCTGAAGATGATCATCGCGCCGTTGATTTTCGCCTCCATCGTAACAGGCGTGACCAGCCTGCCCAGCATGACCGAAATCGGCGCCGTCGGATTGAAGACCTTCCTCTATTACTTCAGCACCACCGGCATCGCCGTCGCCATCGGTATCGTCGCCGTGATGATCGTGCAGCCCGGACACCGCGACGCTTCCCAAAACGTGCGCGAAGAGCGGGTCGCTGTCATGGACGAGTACCGGGACCTGTACCGGGAGCGCACCGGTAACGATCCCGGGACGCCGGAGAACCGGGTCGACTTCCTCGCCTTTGTCAGCCAGCGGGACGGCGAACAGATTTCCGCGTCCGAGTTCCGCGAGAAGTTCGGGGCGATGCAGGAGGCCGAATCCCGCGGGCCGGGCGAACTGTTCCGGCAGGGACTGCTGCTGCCGATACTGACCAATCCGTTTACTGCCCTGTCCGAATCGCCGCCGAACACGTTGGGCATTATCTTCTTCGCGCTGCTGACCGGCATCGCCTGCCTGGCCGTCGGGTCCGCGGCGGAGCCGGTTGTAGGGTTCTTCCGCGGATTCAATGACATCATGATGACCATCACGCTCTGGCTCATGCGGCTGGCGCCTATCTCCATCGGCTGCATTATCGCCTCCATGATCGCCACGCTGGGGTTCGACGCGCTGCAATCGCTCGGCTGGTACTGCATGACCGTCATCGGCGCCATCGGCGTCCATATCCTGGTCATTCTGACGCTGGTCGCTGTGGTCGGGCGCATGTCGCCCTTCGCTTTCCTCAAAGGCATACGCGACGCGTGGCTCATCGCGTTCACCACGACCTCGTCCGCGGCGACTTTGCCCATCACGATCCACCGGACCAAGGAAAACTTGAAGGTGTCGCACAAGGTGGCGGACTTCACCCTCCCCGTCGGCGCCACGATGAATATGGACGGCACGGCGCTCTACGAAGGGGTGGCCATCATTTTTCTGATCCAGATGTACGGCGGCCTGGACGACGTGCTCGTGAGTCTGTCCGGCATCAACCTCTTCATCATCTTCGTGACCGCCGTATTCGCGTCCATCGGCGCCGCGGCCGTCCCGAGCGCGGGCCTCATCACCATGGCCATCGTCGCCAGCGCCGTGGGGTTGCCGCTCCACTACATCTACATCATCTACGCCGTCGATCACCTGCTCGACATGTTCCGCACCTCTACCAACGTCATGGGCGACGCCGCCGGCGCCGTCATCGTCAACCGCCTCGAAGAAGGCCGGCTGGGAACGTAGATTTGTTTCGCCGCTCTGTCCGTAATCCCGTAAGCTGTGTCTGTCCCAGTCGGCAGTGCGCAAATTCAACCGACAGCACGAATACTCCGGACGGCCCCAGTTCTATTGGCTGACGAGATAGTAGATCAGGACAAATCCGGCAAAGCCCCCCGCGTTTTCGGCGTGAAAGCCGTAGAGAAAGGCCGCTCCGGCGAACGCACCCCAAGGTGTTCACAACAGTACCGTCGCGGCAGGGCCTTAGTTCGCCGTTTGAATGCGGGCGATCAGAGCATCTTCATCGGGCGCGAAATCCGGTCGTACCGCAGGATTTCCTGGCGCTGCCATCCGATCATGAAAGATAGTCGAGATTAGCGAGTGACTGAACGAAACGGTAAGCCGTTGCCGCACTAATTGAGATGAATATCGGCCAGTCGTGAAGCTATTCTGGCAGGCCGGTGCGCGCCCCTACCTGCGATTTAATAAACCGGATTTGCTCGTCGGAAAAGGCGTCCGCAGGTAGAATGGCGGCGAGCAGCCGCCCAGCGAAGAGCATAAGGAAGCCCCCCGACTCTGTCACGCGAGTAAGTTGACTCCAATGGATTGTCCGATTTCCACAGTCCGACGCCCATGACATGCTCTCGTTAGAAATTATTACCGTGACCAGTGGATCGCGGATGAGCCTTGCACTGTCATGTGCCAATCGTTTCATATTGAGACGTGATTTAAGCGCGACCAAGCACATCAACAAACCAGTGACCGACGCAATGACACCAAGAGTAGTTTGGTCGTAGATGCTCACAATAAATCCGGCACAAAAAAACAATCCTCCGCTCACTACAAGAAAAGACAACCGCCCCACTGATAATCGATTGTGTGCAGCGATTGCTTGATATGCCAGATCCTCAGACCAATGATAGGTAATGGATTCATTCATCCCATTGTTCCCGTTCCCGATTGATCTTCATTATGCACTTGCCATGCCGCTTGGTCGGCATTCCTCCCAAGGCCAGGACCGTTGGCGGGCAGAATCCATTTCCCTCCGCTTCGCCCAACTTCCCACCCTAACTGGGTTTACCGTAGCGTAGCTTTGCAGCGAATGCAAGAGGGCAACACATTAGCCAGACTTCAGCAAGGATCTGGTTCCCTACAGAGCGTTCTCTGCCCCGAAGGGGCGACAGATTGTAGCCCAACGTGGAGCGAAGCGGAACGTTGGGTCAGCAGGCATCCTCTGTTCATTAAGCCCCGTAGGGGCGGCTGAATTGTTAATCCCAAATGTACCGTTCGTCGTATTCGATGTCGTGAGCTTTCAGGAGACGGAGGAACTCCGTTTTGAAGTCCTCCTTGCGATGGTGTTCCTGCTGCGTTTCGATGTAGGTCTTGACGCGATCGGTCTGCGATGCGCTCACGGTGAATGCGCCGTAACCACTTTGCCATGCGAAGGCCCGCAATTCGGGGAAGGTGTCATGCACCCATTTGGAGCTACCGGCCTTCACATCGCGCAACAGATCGGCGACGGCCAACGTTTGGTGGATTCTCGCTAGGATGTGAATATGATCCTCTGTGCCACCGATGGACAACGCCACGCCGTTTTGGGAGCGAAGGATGCCACCCATGTATGGGTATAGGCGGTCACGGATGTCTTCGGTGATCCACTGGCGCCGATCTTTGGTCGAGAATACAAGATGGTAGAGCAGACAGGTGAAGGATTGGGGCATGATACCTCGCTTTCGCCCCGTCCGGGGCTCTGTGGTTGACGGGGCGGCTGACCCAGGGTTCCGCTTCACTCCACCCTGGGCTACAGTCCTCCGCCCCTCCGGGACTAATACTGGCTATCGTAGGTGGCCGTTGCGACAAACGCAAGGTGAGGGCGAAACTGATGGATGGCACGGACTGAATTCTGAAGATGTCCGGGGCTTGACTGCAGTTTTCCTCCCGTCCGGGGGTTCTGTAGTTGATGGGGTGGTTGACCCAAAGTTTCCAACCAACGCGTTCCATCTGCCGCGATTGGCCCGAATTCTTTCATTTCTTGCCACGTTCGTGGCACAATTCGTCCCTATTGTTTCCGTCAGCATTGTGCGACGGTTTTTTTGTCCCCCGCTGGGTGCGCATGGTTTGCATCCTTTGTAAGGGGCGATTCTTGCAACAAGTGTGTTTTCAGGAGCTTCGATGAGCAGCATTAGTGTGAAATTGCCGGATGGTTCCACCCGGGAGTTGGAATCGGGGAGTACCGCGCTGGACTTGGCCCAGAGCATTGGGTCGCGGTTGGCGAAGGCCGCCACGGGCGCGCGGATCAATGGCGAAGTGAAGAGCCTGCCGACCCCGCTCAACGACGGCGATACGGTCGAGATCCTGACCTTCGACTCCCAGGAGGGGCGGAACGTGTTCCGGCACAGCGCGTCCCACGTGATGGCGTCGGCCATCATGCGGCTGCGGCCCAACACAAAGCTGGCTATCGGCCCGGCCATCGAAGATGGGTTCTATTACGACATCGACACCGATCCGCCTATCTCGGAAGAGGACTTCCCCGCCATCGAAGCGGAGATGGAGAAGATCGTCAAGGCCGACGAGGCCTTCGAGCGGCAGGAAGTGGCGAAGTCCGACGCGCTGGACCGGTTCAAGTCGAATGACGACGTCTATAAGGTCGAACTCATCGAAGACCTGGAAGACGGCGCCATCACCTACTACCAGAATGGCGATTTCGTCGACCTCTGCCGGGGACCGCACCTGCCCTCCACGGGGCGAATCAAGGCCTTCAAACTGCTGAGCGTCGCGGGCGCGTACTGGCGCGGCGACGAGCGGCGTCCCATGTTGCAGCGGATCTACGGGACCGCCTTTCCGAGCAAGAAGGAACTGGACGAGTATCTGAAGTTCCGGGAAGAAGCGGAGAAACGCGATCACCGCAAACTCGGCAAGCAACTTGATCTCTTCAGCTTCCATCCCGTCGGCCCGGGGTTCCCCTTCTTCCACCCCAAGGGCATGATCGTGCTGAATGCCCTCATGGAATTCTGGCGCGAGGAGCATCGCAAACGCGGGTACGATGAGATTCGCACGCCCATCATCCTCGACCGTATCCTGTGGGAGCAGTCCGGCCATTGGGACCATTACAAAGAGAACATGTACTTCACCCAAATCGACGAGCGCGATTTCGCGGTGAAACCCATGAACTGCCCCGGCGGCATGCTGGTGTACAAGTCCGATCTGCGGAGCTATCGCGATCTCCCCATGCGGATGGCCGAGGTGGGCACCGTCCACCGCCATGAGAAATCCGGCGTGCTGCACGGCCTTTCGCGGGTGCGCATGTTCACCCAGGACGACGCCCATCTCTTCATCACCCCCGAGCAGATCCGCGACGAGGTCATCGGCATCATCGATTTCGTGGACCACGTGTACAAGGCCTTCGGGTTCGACTATCACGTCGAGTTGAGCACCCGTCCCGAAGATTCCATCGGCACCGACGAGATGTGGGAAACGGCGACGTCCGGGCTCCGCGACGCCCTCGAATTCAAGGGCATGGAGTACAAGGTTAACGAGGGCGACGGGGCGTTCTACGGTCCCAAGATCGACTTCCACATCAAAGACTGCCTGAAGCGATCCTGGCAGTGCGCGACCATCCAGTTGGACTATGGCATGCCGGAAAAGTTTGATCTCGAATACACCGGCCCCGATGGAAACCGGCACCGTCCGGTGGTGATCCATCGTGTGATCTACGGGTCCATCGAACGGTTCTTCGGCATCCTCATCGAGCATTTTGCGGGCGCGTTCCCGCTGTGGCTCGCGCCGGTCCAGGCCGTGGTGGTCCCCGTGGCGACCGCCTTCGACGAATATGCGAAGTCCGTGCGCGACCGTTTGTTCGCGGCGGGGCTGCGCGTGGAAGTCGACGACAGCACGGAGACCATGAAGTACAAAATCCGTGCCGCCCAGACCAGGCAGGTTCCCTACATGCTGGTCGTGGGCGAACGCGAGCAGGGAAGCGATTCCGTGGCCATTCGTCATCGCCGGAAGAGCGACATGGGCACCGCCACCGTGGCGGAAGTCATCGCGCGGCTCACCGAGGAAGTGGCCAACCAGAGCCTCGACGAGTAACTCCCGGAGTATCGGTTGACGAACGATCGTCGCCCTTGATTGGGCGAAGACGTTCAGAAAAAAACCACAATCTGTCGAACTGGAATCCCTGATTTCGAGGATACGGCAGCAAGTACCCGCAGATGGACCCCGCATTCGCGGGGGTGACGGAGGGGGCATGCCCCCAAGTGCTCGGAGACTTTGTCCAACTGCGATTGCGTTGGCAGGCGTCCAGGATCCCGGCATCGAAAACCCACTCCCTAAGAATGCCCAAAACGTGTATACTGTAAAAAGCAAGTGGGCGGATGGGCATGATGGATGCACTCCTTCTGTCCATCCATTTCTGGTCGTGTCCTGGCTGGACGCGTGTGACACGTGGATTGGGATCAAGGGAGGGAATGCCTATGGCTCTGGGTGGGATGAGTTCCGCCTGCATCAGTCACCCCGGCGTGGAGGCGGTGGGCCGGTGCAAGCAGTGCGGGAAACCGTTCTGCAACGCTTGTAAAGTCATGGGGCCGACGGGGCTGTTTTGCAGCGAGGAATGCAAACAGAAGCACGAGAGCTTCGTGCAGCGGGCCCAGCAGTTCGAATCGCGGAAAGGTTCCGTGAGCGTCATGGCGAAGGTTCGCAAGATGCTGGGCGGCCTCGTCGCGATCGTCATTCTTGCCATCATTCTCGGTGTGCTCGGCACCATCTTTGAGATTCCTGTTTTGAGCGATCTGGTTATACGCGTTCGAGACATCATTGGGGTGTAGTCCTGATTTCTAACCACCCCGTTTGGGAGCTTATGAAACGCATACGGGCGGTGAGAAATGTGGAGTAGGAGGCAATCATGGATTTAAGTGGATTGAAGTGGCCGTTGATCATTGGCATCGTAGTTGTCGTCGGCTGGCTGGTTTCCGAGGGCGGCGTGAGTTTCATGTACAACAAATTCACGGCTACGCCCGTGGACCAACAGGATGCCGAACAACAGGAAGCGTACGAAGCGGGCCTGAGCCGTCTCGGCGGATTCCTCGTCAAGACGTTCCGGTACAAGAAGGCCGAGGAAGTGCTCAGTGAAGCGATGATTCGCTATCCGGAAGGCACGAACTATCTGTACAATCGCTATCGTCTGGCGAAATGTGTGGAGAAGCAAGGGCGCTATGACGAGTGCGTCGCAATACTCATCGACCTCCGCGACATGGGCGCCCACTCCTATGATGAACGGGTTCCCGAAGCCGATGTGCTCCAGCTGCGGATTGACAAGCTGGCGGAAACCCACGAACTGGGAGAAGTCGGGCATATTTAAACGCGACTTGCCGATGGTGCAACAGGCCGCACCCGAACTGGGGGTAGTACCTTGCGTGATCGGGTGATTGGCCGAATTCCCGTATTGGAGTGCCTGCGCGCGAAGAAGCGGACCGCGCGCAGGCTCTTTTTGTTGCGTGACGCGAAAGGGCTGGAAGCGATTCGTGCCGCTGCAGGTCCGATTCCCGTGGAGGAGTGCTCGCGTCAGGACCTGGATAACCTCTCCAAGGGCGCGATCCATCAGGGGGTCGTGCTGGAAGCAGATCCCTTGCCGCGCGTTCCGCTGGACCGGTGGCTCGCCGGGTCGATTCCCGCGGATGCGGTCGTTATCATCCTCGACGGGGTCGAAGATCCCCACAATTTCGGCGCCATCGTGCGATCGGCCTCCGCCTGCGCGGCGAGCGCAGTGATTTTCGGCAAGGATCGTTCCGCGCCAATCTCGTCCGTGGCGATGAAAAGCGCCGCCGGCGCCATGGAGTACGTCGATCTCATCGAAGTGACGAACCTCGTGCGCGCCGTCGAAGCGCTGAAGAAGTCCGGCTTTTGGATCGCCGGGCTGGACGCCGATGCGGAACAGGATCTCTGGGACGCCGATTTGAAAGGCCGTATCGGGCTGGTCGTGGGAAGCGAAGGCAAAGGCGTGCGGCGTCTCATGACGAAGCACTGTGATTTTCATCTGCGCATCCCGCTATCAGGGCCGATCACGTCCTTGAACGCGTCCGTCAGCGCCGCGATTGCGCTGGCCGAATGCGTCCGGCAGCGGCGTGGATAGGGAGTAGTAGAATGGGAAAAATAGGGACAGGAAAAATAGGAGGAAAAACAGGGACAGTCACCATTTTGTTGTTGATTGAATCAGAAACAACGCGGCGATCTAGTAACAAAATGGTGACTGTCCCTATTTTTCCTCCTATTTTTCCTACTTTTCCGCGGGGCTACCGATGAACATTCTGGGTATCGGCGGATATTCGCACGATACGTCGGCGGTGCTGGTGTGCGACGGGCAACTGGTGGCGGGCGTGGCCGAGGAACGGCTGACGCGGAAAAAGCATCAGGGTTTCGTGCCGCGCCGATCGGTGCAGTGGTGTCTCGACGAAGCAGGCCTTACGCGCGACGATATTGATCACGTCTGCTGCTACATGCGGCCGGGGCTGCGCATGGCGCGGCGCGTGCCGTATCGGATGATGACGTGGCCGCGGGTGCCGTACTATGCGACCGCGTTCATCGGGTACGAATTCGTCCACAACATCAACTACGTAATCGGTATGCGCGGCCTGCTCGGGAAGAAGGCCCGCATGCACTTCATGGAGCACCATCCCGCGCACGCGGCCTCGGCCTTTCTGGTCAGCCCTTACGATGAGGCGGCCCTGTTGACGCTAGACTACATGGGCGAATGGGCGGTGACGTGGAGCGGTGTCGGGCGCGGCACGCGGATGGAGCACATCCAACACGAGAACTATCCGCATTCCCTGGGCGTGTTCTACACCGCGATTACTGCCTACCTCGGGTTTCTGCGCGCGAGCGACGAGTACAAGGTGATGGGCTTGGCCTCGTATGGAAAGCCCGAGTTCGCCGACGAGTTCCGGCGTATGTTCCGCTTGCTTCCCGGCGGACGCTACAAGCTGGACCTGTCCTGGTTTCACTGTCACTACAAACCGGGCTCGCGCGTGGGCTACGTATCGCCCAAGTTCGTGCAGCGATTCGGACCCGCGCGCATCAAAGGCGAGCCCATCGAAACGCGTCACGAAAGCATTGCGGCGTCCGCCCAGTTGGCGCTCGAGGAAGTGGCCCTGCACATCGCGAAGGACCTTCACGAACGCACGGGGTTGCGGCGTTTGTGCATGGCGGGCGGCGTTGCGCTGAATTGCGCCATGAACGGGCGTCTCTTGCGGGAATCGCCCTTCGACGAGATCTACGTGCAACCCGCTTCCGGCGACGACGGCACGGGCTTGGGCGCGGCGTTTCAATTGCATCATCAGTTAACCGGCAGCGATCGCGGATACGTGATGGACGATGCGCGCATCGGGCCTTCGTTTACGAATGACGATATTCGCGAGTTTCTGGACCGCGTCAAGATCCCCTACGAAACGCCCGAGAACGTGGTCGAACGAACGGCGGAGTTGCTGGCGGAGGGCGATATCGTCGGCTGGTTTCAGGGGCGCATGGAGTTTGGTCCGCGCGCGCTGGGATCGCGCAGCATCCTCGCCGATCCGACGCGGCCGGATATGAAGGATCTCATTAACAAATACGTGAAACACCGCGAGGAGTTCCGGCCCTTTGCACCGAGCTGCATCGAAGAGCGCGCGCCGGAGTTCTTCGAGGGGTGTACGTGGTCGCCCTTCATGCTGTTTGTCTACCCCGTGAAACCGGAGGTCCGCGCCAAGATTCCGGCCGTCACGCACATCGATGGCACAGCTCGGGTGCAGACGGTGTCGAAGCGAACCCATCCGCAGTACTACGCCTTGCTCGAGGCCTTCGAGCGGCGGCGTGGCGTGCCTATCGTCTTGAACACGTCCTTTAATGTCATGGGCGAACCCATCGTGCACACGCCCGAGGACGCGGTGCGTTGCTTCTACAGCACCGGCATGGATTCGCTGGCCATCGGGGACTTCGTGGTGCGCAAGCGGTGAACATCGTCATCCCGACAGTGGACTATCCGCCCATCGAGGGCGGGATCAGTTCGCTGACGCTCCATATGTCGCGCGAACTCGCTGCTATGGGCCACGACGTTACGGTCGTCGCGCCGTGGTTTCCCGAGCAAGAGGCGTTTGACGAGAACGAGCCGGTAACCGTGCTGCGATATGGCGGGTACAGCCTGGGCTGGTTCCGGTTCGTGCCGCTTGCGTGGCAATCCTGGCCGCACATGCGGCGCGCCGATCTCGTGCTCGGTGTGAACATCGCCTACGGTGGCGTCTTGGGTTGGTTGTTCCGCCGTCCCTACGTGACTTTCGCGTACGGCTACGAGTTCCTCAAGTTTGGGCGCAATTCTCTCGCGGGACGGATTCTTCGTCGCGTGTACAACGCCTCACTCTCGGCCATTGCCATCAGCCGCTTCACACGCGACGCGTTGGAGCTATTCGGCGTGGAGGCCGAACGCATCGACGTGATCCATCCGGGAGCGCGTCCCGCGTCACCAATGACCCCTTCCGAACTCGATAGCATTCGACACCGATACGTGCTCGAAGGGAAGCGCGTGGTCCTCGCGGTCGGGCGTCTGATCGAACGCAAAGGACATCGCACGCTCATCGAGGCCATGCCCCGGATTCTGGATCGGGTTCCCGACGCGCATCTCGTGATTGTGGGCCAAGGGCCGACGATGAGCGCCTGTTCGCGATTGGCGCAGCAGTCGGGCATGCGGGAGCACGTGACCTTCACAGGACCCCTCGAAGATACCGAGGTCGCGGGGTTGTACGCCGCTTGCGACGTTTTCGCGTTGCCCACCGGAACCGGACCCAACGGGCAAGTAGAAGGATTCGGACTGGTCTTCGCCGAAGCCCATGCCTACGGAAAACCCGTCGTGGCGGGACGCTCCGGTGGCGTGGTCGACGCCGTGCTGGATGGAGAAACGGGGCTCCTGGTCGAGCCGGAAGATGTAGCAGCGGTGGCCGACGCCATCGTGTCCATACTTACGGATTCGGAACTCGCAAAGCGGCTTGGCGAGAACGGCAAACGTCGGGTCGAAACCGAGTTGAACTGGGCAACCTTCACCCGCGCGCTCCTGGAGCGCATCGAGGCGCGCCGATGAAACGGTTCCGCGTGGCCCACGTCATCACGAGGCTCTGTAAAGGCGGAGCGCAGGAGAACACGGTGAGCACCGTGCGCCTGGCCAACCGCGACCGGTTCGAGGTCGATCTCATCAGCGGGCCGACCTACGGAAGCGAAGGCAGCATCGAAGGCGCTGTGGCCGAGGCGGGCTTTGAGATCCTCCGCGTGCCGCATCTGGTCCGGAGCCCCAACCCGTGGCAAGATTTTCTAGCCTATCAGGAACTCAAGCGCCTGTTTCGCGAGCGCCGGTACGATATCGTGCACACGCACACGTCGAAGGCGGGCTACCTTGGGAGGTTGGCTGCCGCCCATACCGGCGTGCCCATTTTGGTCCACACGCCCCACGGCCATATCTTTTTCGGCTATTTCAACCGGGTATTGACCGCCTTCTTCACGGCGCTGGAACGGCAGGCCGCGCGAAAGACCGACCGGCTCATCGCCTTGACCGACCGGGGCATCAAAGAGCATCTCCTTCGCGGGGTCGGACGGCCGGAGCAGTGGGAGGCCATCTTCAGCGGCATCGACCTGAACCCTTACGCGCAAGCCATTGAACGGCGCGCATCTACGCGCGAAATCCTCGGCATCAAGATGGACGAATTCGTCGTCGGCGCGGTGGGGCGCCTTGAACCCGTGAAGGGATTCGCGTATTTTGTGGAGGCCGCGCGCGCCATTGCGGAAAGCGTGCCGGAATCCCGATTCATTCTCGTGGGCGACGGTTCTCTCGCGGATTCTCTGCGCGCGCAGGCTGCCGATCTGGGCGAACGATTTCGGTTTCTGGGGTTGCGCCACGATGTTCCCGATTTGATGGCCGCGTTCGATCTTTGCCTTGTGCCATCGCTGAACGAGGGCATGGGCCGCGTCGTGCTGGAAGCGGGGGCTGCGGGCGCGCCGGTCGTGGCGAGCAGGGTGGGCGGTATCCCGGAAATTGTGCGGGACGGAGACACCGGCATCCTGGTGCCCCCACAAAGCGCCGGCGCGGTCGTGGAAGCGGTGTTGCGGCTGCACGGAGACCCGGCGTTGCGTTCGCGCATGAGCGAGGCGGCCCGGTCGCTGACAGCGTCCTACGGGCTGGATCAAATGGTGCGGCGCATCGAAGATCTGTACGAACGACTGATCGAGGAGAAGGGTCTTGACCCCTGAAGACGCGTTTCTATCCAAACAGCGGATGCTGGTCATCGCGCCCCACGCCGACGACGAGTGTTTCGGATGCGCCGGTACCATGGCGCGCATCAAGCACCTCGGCGGGGAAGTCTATTGCATCGTCTGTTCCGTCGGTGATTTGAAGCACTACGACGGAAAGACGGGCCAGGTCAGCGGGTCCACGCGCGAAGACGAGTTGGCGAGCGTCATGCAGTATCTCAAAGTCGACGACTGGGAGATCCTGTATCGCGACGAGCAGACCCATCTGCGATTGGACGCGATTCCGCGGCGCGACCTGGTCGCTTTGTTCGAGCGGGACTGTAAACTCGCGCTGGACAAGGTGAAGCCGACGATGTTGGCGATTCCCGTGTCCTCGTACAATCAGGATCATGATGCCGTGTTCCGCGCCGCGTGGACGGCGTGCAGGCCCGGGGTGCCGTCGATTAAGCCCTTCCAACCGATCGTGCTGGGCTACGACAACACCTCCTTGTTCTGGAGCCTGGAGCGCGAGAAATTTCACCCCAATTTCTACGTCGATATCAGCGACTTTCTGGAGCACAAGCTGACCGCGTTGTCCATGCACAAATCGCAAATGCGCGACGCCATCCACCATTCGAGCGTGCAAAACGTGGAGTACATTTCCCGCGTGCGGGGCCGCGAGGTTTCGGTCGAGGCGGCGGAAGGATATATGGTGTTCCGGCACGTACTTTAAGGCTTACACGGACCTGCACGGGCATACACGGACGAGAAGTGTGCGCATGGGAAAGCGGTAATGAGAAGGATAGAAGTTAGCAATGAGTGACAAGAGACTAATTATCGGTTTGCCGGCGGGGTCGCTTGCCGATCCGAATCGCGGCGGCAGCCTGATCGAATTGTTGAAGAATGCCGGGTTCCCAACGCGGGGCTACGACAAAGGCGGGCCGAGCACTTTTCCCGTTACCTCGTTTCTCGTGGGCTGGGACGGACGGCCGCAGGAGTTCGGATCGCAACTCGCGGTGGGCGAAGTGGACCTCGCCATCGGGGGCGACGACTGGGTCCGCGAGCGCATGCTCGAATTCAAGTACGAGTACAACCAAACCATCGAGCTGAAAAAGGTGTTGTCCCTGGAACGTGGTTCAGTGCGGATCGTCATTATCGCGAACAGCATCACTGGGACATGCGACGAATGGCTGAAGAGTCTGCTGTCGAAAAGGAAGCTCGTTTCCATGGTCTCCGAGATGCCGTACATCGCGCTCGAATGGTTTCAGTCCAAGGCGAAGGCCCTGGGTTTCGGCGAATCCCACAGCAAATTTTCGGTGCAGAAGTTCAAGACCCCGCCGCGCATCGATTCCGGCATCGTCATCTACGAGACCTGGGGCAAGACCGAAGCGAAAGTTACGAACGGATCCGTTGATTTCGGGCTCGAAATCACGCAGACCGGCAGCGCCATAGCCAACTACGGGTTGCAGATTATCGACGAGATCATGCCGTCCGAAGCCGGGATCTGGATCAACCCGGCCATTACAAAGAAACCGGCGAAGTACGACCTGGCCCGCATGTTCGTGCTGAACCTGTATGGGTCCATCTTCGCGGAGAACAAGGTGCTGCTCGTGTTCAACGGCCGGAAGAATGACGTGCCCAAGCTCATGGATTATCTGCGCGACAACCGCTTGTTCGGGGACGAGCCGACCATCAAGGAAGGCACAAACTTCACCGAATTCACCATCAAACTCGATACGATGAACAAGACCTTGCCGCTGGCCAAGGCGCGCTACGATCTCGCCGCCCTCGGCGCCACGCATATCGAAACCATCCCCCTGGATTCGTCGATCCCGGGATTGGACGTGCTCGACTTTTAGCCTACTTGATGATCATGCAGCCCGCGATGATGTCGTGCAACGCTTGCTTGCGTTGGGTGAAGAACGGGAAGAGATAGCCGATCCCGCAAATTGCCGCTGAGATGATCTTGGAAAAATGCCGGGCGGTCGCGCGCCAGAAGGTGATCCCGTCGCCATTGAGATCCGTTACGGCGATCCCTAACGCGCGCTTTCCGAAGGTAGCGCCATGGCCGCCGCTCTCCTGCAAGGCATAGTAGAGCCAGACTACAATTACGACGCCGACTTGAATGACAAGCTGGAACTGCAGGAGCCCTTCCTCGGTTTGCGGCACTCCGCCCATCATTGCTCCCATGATGCCGCCCAGGATGGCTCCGATTATGGCCTGAATGGGAATGAGAATGATGGCGTCAATAATGAACGCCGCGGCGCGCGCGAAGAACCCGCCATTCTCAAACGAATCGTCCACCGCGACTCGCCCCGTCGCGACCGGTTGCGCCATGGGCAGCGGATCCACCGGACTCGCGTAGCGCGACGGAGCGGCAGATGGAGGTGGAGGAGGTGGTGGCGCGTTCATGAATTCGTCTTTGACCAGCCCGGCTTTCTGCCAGTTCTGCATGTGAGGCGCCCAGACGAGGTCGCTGTCTTGGAGTTCTCCCTGTGCGTACATCTGAGCCAGGACTTGGGCGGTAACGGGCCCGAACCGTTGACGAGACTGCGCGTAGTACCACTGCTTGTCGGAGCTTGGCGACACGTGTAATCCCTCCGTGCAGGTTTGACATGGCCGGATTTCCGGCGATTTCCCACGACTACCCCGGAGGCATCTTATACCAGAACTCCCTGAGCCGCAATAGGTAGCGCGAGTCCTGACCGTTCGCCGCGCACCACAATCGACGCAAGTGCTTTGCATTTCGGGCGAATCATTTGCTATGCTCTTTCGGTTTGGGTTAGGCAGCCTCGTTATTTCCGCCGCGCCGCAACACGTTTCCGACCACTTCTCCGGTCCCGCGCCGAATGTGGGAATCGCGCGAAGTGTGCTGTTGGACAGCCATTCGCGCACAGGAGAAGAGCCTGCCCGTCAGTTAGTTACGCGTTTTGACCGGTAAGAAGGATCGACCCGTGGTTGAACGGACCTTTGTGATGATAAAGCCCGACGCGTTCGGGCGGCGCTTGTGCGGCGAGATCATTCGCCGGTACGAAGCGAAAGGGCTGAAACTGGTCGGCATGAAGTTGCAGATCGTGTCCCGCGCACTCGCGGAGAAGCATTACGCGGAGCACGCGGGCAAAGGGTTTTACGAAAGCCTGCTTGAATTTATCATGTCCGGCCCGACCGTGCAGATGGTGTGGGAAGGCGAGAACGCGGTGGCCGTGGGGCGCAAGCTGAACGGCGCGACGAACAGCCAGGAAGCCGACCTGGGCACGATTCGCGGCGACTTCGGAATGACCGTGCAGAACAATCTCGTACATGCGTCCGACTCCGTGGAGACAGCGAAGCGTGAGATTGGAATCTACTTCGACGAGAGCGAACTTTGGGACTACTCCATGCCCGATGGGCATTGGTTGGTGAATTGACGAACCGTTAACCAGTAAGGAGGCCGGTGCATGGCTGGTGGAAGAAAGGTGCGGCGCGCGAAGATCGCGAAGCACAAGCGCAAAAAGAAGCGCCGCGCGAATCGCCACAAGAACAAGTAACGCGATCCGTTTCCGGAATAGCGGAAACTGGATAGAGCTACCGTGGCCGCAACAGTTCGATATCTGCAACGCGCCCCGGGTTCGGGCAGCATTCCGGACCCGGGAGCCGCTTTCTATTTTTGGCGGCGTTGCGCGGCCAAATCGCGGCTGCGGTATAGGAGATCGTGACGATGGCAGACGAACAGCCCAGGATCATCATTGACGAAGACTGGAAGGCCCAGGTTCAGCGTGAGAAGGAACAGGCCCAGGTCAAGCAACCCGAAGAGCCTACTGAAGCCGCCGAGGATTCCGAAGCGGCGGACGACGAGGCGCCGTCCACCTTCGGTGCGCTGATCCAGAGCCTCGCCGCACAATGCGCCTTTGCCCTCGGGTTGATCGCGCCGCCCGACACGAAGCAGGTCATGGTTAACCTGGAAGAAGCGCGGTATTGCGTCGACACCCTCATCATGCTTCGGGAGAAGACCAAGGGCAACCTCACGCCGCAAGAGCAGGGCATCCTGACGCAGACGCTCGCGGAGCTGCAGCAAGTCTACGCCGTGCGCGCGCAGCAGATTCAAGAGGCCCAGTTGCGCCAGGCCGGGATCGATCTGAAGAATCCGCCCAAGGCGTGAGACAGAAGTATGAATGATGAGTGATGAATGATGAGTGATGGACTGCGAACAGTTGATCTCTAATCCGAAATCTGAAATCTGAAATCCTTATTTCGGGGCTGGGGGCACATTCGACTGTGCATAGAAGTGAGTATGGCGTGGGGTTGACGGCTTTGGCGGCCAACAGACAGTCCCATTGGTGCCGCGTTGGGGAGAGTAAGTCATGCCTGGGTACGTGATCGTCGGAATGCAGTGGGGCGACGAAGGCAAAGGAAAGATCGTCGATTACCTGACGGCAGAAGCCGATATGGTGGTGCGCCACCAGGGTGGCAACAACGCCGGGCACACCGTCGTCGTGGACGGCAAACAGACGGTTCTGCACCTGATTCCCAGCGGTATTTTGCACGACGGAACCGTGTGCATCATCGGAAATGGCACGGTCCTCGATCCCGAGGTCCTGTGCAAAGAGTTGGACAGCCTCGATGCCTCGCAGTGCGCCTACCACGACCGCTTGTTCATCTCGAGCGGCGCGCACATCATCATGCCGTACCACAAAGTGCTCGACGGCGCGCAGGAGAGATTCCGTGGTAGCCGCAAGATCGGCACGACCGGCCGCGGCATCGGCCCTGCATACGCGGACAAGGCGGACCGCGCCGGGATTCGTTTTGCCGATTTCGTAACACCCGACCTGTTCCGGTCGAAGCTCGCCGAGATTCTAGAATACAAGAACGTATTGCTTACGAAAGTCTTTGACGAAAAGCCGCTGGATGCCGACGCGGTTTTCGACAGCTACCAGGGGTTCGCCGACCGGTTGCATCCGCTGGCGGCGGACACGGTGGCCATGGTGCACGAAGCGTTGGCCGCCGGCAAGCGCGTGGTCTTCGAAGGGGCTCAAGGCACCATGCTCGACCTCGATCATGGGACCTTCCCCTTCGTCACGAGTTCCACTACCCTCGCGGGCGGCGTGTGCTCCGGTTCCGGCGTCGGACCCCGGGAAGTGCAGGGCGTTATCGGCATCGTGAAGGCTTATTCGACCCGCGTAGGCGAAGGACCGTTCCCGACCGAGTTGTTGGACGAAACCGGCGAAACGCTTCGCAAACAAGGCCACGAGTTCGGCGCCACGACCGGCCGTCCCCGCCGGTGTGGCTGGCTGGATTGCGTGCAATTGCGGCGCGCGGCCAAGTTGAACGGCACCACGGGGATCGTCCTCACCAAGCCCGACGTGCTGGATGTCCTCGATACCATCCGTATTTGCACCGCTTACGAGCTCGACGGCAAACGCATCAGCGAGTTTCCCACCCAGGTGGAAGATGTGGCGCGCGTGAAACCCGTGTACGAAGAAATGCCCGGATGGAAACAGGACATCTCTGGATGTCGGAGCTGGGACTCCTTGCCCGAGAACGCGCGGCGCTACTTCGAGCGCATCGAGAAACTCATTGATGTTCCCATCAACATCGTCAGCGTCGGCCCCGGCCGGGAACAGACCATCACCCACCGCAGCCCCTTCGCATAGCCGAGCACTGGATTTGTGAAACCATCCACGCCCGATTGCTGTCCAATATGTTGAGGTGAAGTGTGAGTTGAGGCCTGCCCTTTGTGGGGGTGTCCCTCTACTTTCGTCTGTTGAATCGATACAGGCGTTGACGTACACTTGCCTTGAATTGGCGGGAACGGGATGGAGTAGGGTGCAGGAAATCCATACCCGAAAACACCTTACATGCGAGTTCTCCGCCTTGCGCTGACCGGAAGACCCTTGATACTACTTGTTGGGAGGAGACTATGCATCGCTCGCGCCGGATTTGTTGGGCGCTACTCGCTGTACTCGCCGTGGGCGCGCTTCTGCCCGGTGTCTCAGGAGCCCAGGCGGCCAACCCCATCTCAATCAAGGATTGGAAAGACGAGAATTCATCAAACGGTTCCGAATCGCCGGAGCCTTCGAATGAAGATCCGGGACTGCCCGCCGAATCGTCCGCCATTCCCGCCGAAGCGCTCATGCCCGCGCTTGAGGAAGGCGATGCCGTAGAGCCGGTCGTCGAGCAGGTTTCCCTACCCCCCCTCGAAGATTCTTCGGCCGTGTCATCTGGCGGCGTGGGTAGCAAGATCGCGGCGGAGGTCCCGCAAGATTCATCGACAAGTGGCATGGAAGGGGAAGAAAGGCCGCAAACCGTTCACGCATGGGTGGACGCGCCGGCGGAACGCGAGGCCGCGAGTGTGCCCGATGCCGCGCAGAATGGCAACGGCTCGGATCAGGAGATCAAGGCTGGGACCATCCGCACGCGCGGCGGAGTCATCAATCTGCAATCCATTTCACTCGATCGCCTCCATGAAGAACTCCGGGACCGCCGGGATGGCGAAGAGATGCCCATCACCTTGCAGGATTGCGTGGCGCTGGCGCTGGATGAGAACGAAGACATCAAGGTGTCGGCCTATGAACCACTAAAGGCCGACGGGGACATCATGGCGGCGCGCGGCGAGTTCGACCCCGTGCTTCGCTCGATCTACTCGCGATCCCATTCTGAGAATACGGCATCGTCTCAAACCAACGCGTTCACCGGCGGAGCACTCGGCGGGGGCGGCAATAGTCTGCTGGGCGGAGGACTCGGCGGTGGCCTCGGAGGCGGGGGCAGCCTTTTGGGCTCCCTCGGTGGCTATGGCGGCGGTGGCGGATTGTTCGGAGGGGGCGGCGGCGATGGCGACGGTGGTCCGAACGTCGGAAGAATCCTCTTGTCTCTGGCGATAAACCTGGCAAGTTCGGCTCAGGGTCTTTTTCAGCGGTTCCTGCCACAGCAAGAAACGTCGTATGTGATCGAGAGTGACAACTGGCGATCGGAAACATCTTTGTCCGGCAAGATTCCCTGGGGCACGCAATACGAACTCAAGATGGAAGTATCGGATGAAGAGTCGACCTTCAACAATTTCGTTTCCGAGTACAGCGGCGGGTTGACCCTGACCTTGACGCAACCCCTGTTGCGCGGACGCGGTCCTCGCGCCAATCTCGCGCGGATCCGGATTGCGAAAAACAACCGGTTGGCGGCCGAAAACCAGTTGATGACCCAGGTGATGAATACCCTTTCAGAGGTTGTGAAATCGTACTGGGATCTTGTCGGCGCCCACCAGCAGCTGGAGGTGCGGGAGAAATCGCTGGCAAATGCGGAGCGCCTTCTCGAAATCAACGAAAGGCGGCTTGAGATCGGAACCGGCGCCGCCCTTGAGGTGGTCCAGGCGAAGGCCAGCGTCGCGCAGCGCCAAGGCGACGTGATTTCGGCCCGGTCTCAGGTCCGTGCTGCTGAAGACCGGCTCAAACTGTTGTTGAATATGCGGGACGAAGAGAACTTCTCGCCGGCCCAATTGGTGCCCACCGACCTTCCGTTCGCCACCGAACTCGACGTCGATGAAACCGAGAGTATCAATCGCGCGCTTGAACACCGTCCGGAAATGGACTCGGCTGAACTGGAGATCGACAGCGCGGAAATCGAGCGTTTGCGCGCGGCCAACGAGATGCTCCCGCAGTTGGATGTGTCGGGCAGCGTCTTCCAAGGAGCGCGCGGCGGAAAGTCCAGCGACGTCTTCGAAGGCGTTACGGAGCGAGACGACAATTCCTGGTCGCTTTCCCTGAACGGCTCCGTCCCAATCCCGAATCGTGCGGGCCGTGGCACCTATTCCAAGGCCCATCTTTCTCAGCGGCAGGCCGAGGAGCGTCTGCGCAAGACGATTTCCGACCTGACGCTCAACGTTCGCACGGCCATCCGCAGCGTGGGCACGTCCCGCATCCTGGTGGAGAGCAGCAAACAGGCGCGAGCCCTGCAGGAAACCAACGTAGCCGCCGAAGAGAAACGGTTGAAACTGGGTGTGACGACCAGTTTCGAAGTACTCCGCATCCAAGAGGACCTGGCCAATGCGGAGGCGCAGGAGGTCCAGTCGCTCATCGACTTTGAGAAAGCGAAAGTGGACCTTGAACTCGCGGAAGGGGTTCTGTTGGAAAGTCTTGGCGTGGAGTACGAAGTTCCGGAGCCCGAGAAGACTGTCGGGTTCTGGAGAAGCGTCGTGCCCCCGGCGCCCGCATATTGATTGACCGCGGAGCGTAGGCGCGATTCGAGCCCCGGTGTTCGGGGCATCAAGCCCCGCAAAACCGGTTCGAGCAGGCGTGAGTCTAAGTTTAGAGGCGCGCTTGATGGATTTCGGTCCGGGCACTCCTCGATTCCGGATACCCTTGTTTGTAAGGTGTTGTAGCGTTAGGAGCTTGTGATGCAGTCCCGCCATTCGGTGGTCGCCATCGGGCGCCGAATCGACCGATTCCTCCGCCGTCTGGCTGCCGTGACGCCGGCCCGGCATTTACCGGTGTAAATGTGCTAGAATCCCCGCCTATGCCTGCCGAGACGAAAACCAAAGATATTATCGTTGTAGAAGACTTGACGAAGCACTACGTGATGGGCGAAACCGTCGTACAAGCCCTTCGTGGCGTCTCATTTACAATTCTTCGCGGTTCCTTTGTGGCCATTATGGGGCCTTCGGGATCGGGCAAGACCACGCTGATGGACATCTTGGGCTGCCTGTCCCGGCCTACCTCAGGGGTGTACAAACTGGACGGGACCTCCGTGGCCGAATTAACGGAGTCTCGGCTGGCCCAATTGCGGAACCACGAGATTGGATTCGTATTTCAGAATTTCAATCTCCTCTCCAGGACAACCGCCTTGGCGAACGTGGAACTCCCCCTGCTCTACGACGGCATCCCGAAGAAGGATCGCACGCGGCGCGCGCGGGAGACGCTTGAATCCGTGGAGTTGGGCGACCGAGTCCATCACAAGCCAAACGAGTTGTCGGGCGGTCAACGGCAACGCGTCGCCATTGCGCGGGCGCTGGTGAACAAACCGTCGATTCTGTTTGCCGACGAGCCGACCGGCAACCTGGATTCGAAGAGCGGCGAGAGCATTCTGGCCTTGTTTGCGGACCTCCACGCGCAAGGCAATACGATAGTGATGGTGACGCACGAGCGTGAAGTCGCCGAACATGCGGAACGGATCATGAGTTTCCGCGATGGAAAGTTGGTGAAGGACGAATGGCGAGACAACGACGTTTGGGACCTCAGATACTCGGCTGGTTGATCTTCCTGGCGATTCTGGCGGCGCCTGTCGCTTATATGCTGGCCAAGGAAGACACTGTCGACGTAACGGCAACGATTGTGGAGCGCGGCCGCGTCGAAGAGACGGTCACGGCCATCGCTTCGGGTACCGTCAAACCGTCACTGGACTCCATGGTAGCTACCGGGTCGCTGGGCACCGTTGTGCAGGTTCACTACGAGGAAGGCGACCATGTGAACGAAGGCGACGTCATTGTCGAACTCGATCACGACGAACTGGACGCGCAGGTGCGTTTGGCCGAAGCGAACCTGAAAGTTGGTCAGTCCCGCCTGGAGCAGGCCAAGATGGGCGCGAGTATCGGGTCTGAGGTTGCGGCGACTCGCGTGGCGCAGACGCAGGCCCAGTTCGAACAGGCGAAAAAAGACTTCGAAAGCATGAAGCCTCTCGCCGGAAAGGCCATTCGCCAAAACGATTTCGAGAAGGCGGCACTGGCGCTGAAGGTTGCCGAAGAGAGCCTCGCCGCGGCCAAAGCCGGCCAGCGGGAAAACCAGGTTCGCGAAGAAGAAATCCGTATGGCCGAAGCCAACATTGAACAACTGGAGGCGGCGGTTGCCGTAGCCACAGCTGCGCGGGGCAATGCCTCCGTGAAGGCGCCTTTCGGTGGCGTCATCGCGAAGATATTCAGCGATGAAGGCGAAGCGGTCTCCATGGGAATGCCGCTGATGCAATTGGTCGATCCCTCGAAATGCTACGTGGAAGCGCCATTCGACGAAGCCAACGCCGCAGAGATCCGGCTGGGGCAGAAGGCGCGCATCAATCTCGACGCCTACCGGGGCGAGGATTTTACCGGCGTTGTGGAGTTCATTTCGCCCGTGGTGTCCATCAATCCCGACCTGAGCCGTACGCTGAATGTACGGATTCGCGTTGAAGAGGGAGCCGACAAGTTCCTGGCGGGCATGTCCGCGGACGTGATCCTGCTGGTGGAAGAGAAAGACGATGTCGTCTTCGCGCCGACCGAAGCATTGATCCGCGAAGAGTACGCGTACGTAATCGAAAACGGTCGCGCGGTTCGACGGGACGTGACACTCGGCATCGGGAACTGGGATACGACGGAGATCGTCAGCGGCCTTGAACAAGGCGACCAAATCATCACGTCGATTTCTTTGACTGCCCTTGAAGAAGGCGTCCCTGTAAACGTGGTGGAGAGCCTGGAGGAGTAATGGGCCCCCTCGAATACCTGCGGATAGCGCTGGATTCGCTGGCCCAGAGCAAGGTGCGCTCGCTGCTCACCATGCTCGGGGTGATCATCGGGGTCATGTCCGTCATCCTTCTGATCTCGCTGGGGGAAGGCGCTCAGGCGTTCGTGGCGAAAGAGTTCGCCGGCATGGGCAGCAACATCCTCATCATTACGCCCGGCAAACAGGAAACGTCGGGAATGATGCCTCTCGTCGCCGGCAGCTTCCGGAACCTCACCTACAAAGACGCGAAAGAAATCGACCGGAAAGCCCGGGGCGTCAAAGCCGTCTCGCCGGTGGTCTTGGGTGCGGGCGCGGTGAAATATGGCGAGCGGCGCCGGAACACCATGGTCTTGTCCGTCACACCCGCCTTTGAGACTGTGCGGAACCTGCATGCGGAGATCGGACGGTTCATCACTGAGCAGGACATCGAGAAAAACACGAAGGTCTGCGTCATCGGAACACAGGTGAAGGATGAGTTGTTCGGCACCGAGAACCCGCTGGACCAGAGCGTTTCCATCAACCGGACCAAGCACACCGTGGTGGGTATCCTGGAGCACAAAGGGGTCACCCTCGGCATCAACGTGGATGATCTCGTGGTTGTGCCGCTACCGAGCGGCCAGCAGATGTTCTACGGCGGTGAGGATAAGTTATTCCAGATCGTCGTTCGCGCCAATAGTCCGGAGGACGTGGGCCTTGCGGCGGATTCTATCCGGGAGATCCTGAAGGCCGCCCACGACTACACGGAAGACTTCACGATTACTGACCAAACTTCGATCCTTTCCACACTGGACAATATCTTCACCGCCATGAAGGTCATGCTGGCAGGCATCGCGGGGATATCTCTTCTGGTCGGCGGAATCGGGATCATGAACATCATGCTTGTGACCGTGCGCGAACGCACGCGCGAGGTGGGAATCCGGAAAGCGGTGGGCGCCACCCGGCATGATATCGGCATGCAGTTTGCCATCGAATCCGTCACGCTCAGCAGCATCGGGGGCAGCATCGGCATCGCGCTGGGTTACCTCGGCACCTTCACGATTCGCCAGATCTATCCGCCCCTCCCCGTCTTTACATCCGGCTGGGCCATCATTCTGGCATTCTTTTTCAGCATGGCGGTCGGGGTGTTTTTCGGGGCCTATCCCGCGATTAAAGCGTCCAGCGTCGACCCCGTCGAGGCCCTGCGCTACGAGTAACCGGAGGCCCTTCACGCCTCCAGTTGACAATACCCGCCCGTCCAGGTATCCATGGTATGCTATCTGGCGGAGCACCTGGGCTCATCTTAGCTGCAACACTAGTCGAAGAGGGAGTGCTGTTCCATGTTCAATCTTGCAGTGATCCTCGAGAATAGCGCGCGCGCCTATCCGGACAAAGAGGCGGTGACGTTCAACCACTTCCGCCTGACTTTTAAGATGATCGACGACCTGGCGAATCAGGTTGCGAACGGGTTGCGTGCCGCCGGGATACGCAAGGGCGACAAGGTCGCGTTCTCCTGCCCGAACATCCCCTACTTCCCAATCGTGTACTTCGGGATATTGAAAGCCGGGGCGGTGTTCGTGCCGTTGAACGTGTTGCTGCGCGAGCGCGAAGTGGCGTACCACCTCTCCGACTCCGACAGCGTCGCGTTCATCTGTTTTGAGGGTCGGGAAGAGCTTCCGATCGGCAAGATTGGATACGCCGGATTCCAGGAAGCCCAGTCCTGCGATCACTTCTGGATCATTCCGACGATTCCCGGCGGCGACTCCCCCATCGAGGGAGTGCCGACGCTTGCGGATCTCATGCACGACCAGCCCACAACCTGCGACACGGTCCAGTGCAGGGCCGACGACACGTGCATCATCATCTACACCTCCGGCACGACAGGCCGTCCCAAGGGGGCGGAACTGACGCACTCCAACATCCTGATGAACTGCATGTCCACGCGGCGGCTCATTAAGGGCGGGCCGGACGACGTCGCGCTGGCGGTGCTGCCCCTGTTTCATTCCTTCGGTTTGACAGGATTGCTGAATTCGGCGGTGTTGAACGGGAGTCGTCTCGTGCTCGTGCCACGCTTCGAACCGGCGGAGGTTCTTCGCGCGTTTCAGGAGGAGAACGTCACCTTGTTCGCAGGCGTGCCGACCATGTATTGGGAACTGCTGCATTTCGCCGATCTCGACAAGTATGACCTGAAGAAGATCGCCGAGAACTGGCGCCTCGGCGTTTCCGGCGGCGCCGCCATGCCCGTCGATTTGATGAGGCAGTTCCAGGAGAAGTTCCAAATCCGAATTCTCGAAGGGTACGGATTGTCCGAGACGTCGCCGACGGCGTCGTTCAGCCGCGAGGACATGCCCCAAAAGGTTGGTTCCATCGGAGTGCCCATCTGGGGCGTGGAAATGATGGTGGTCGATCCCGACATGAACGAGGTGCCGCGTGGCGAGACCGGTGAGATCGTCATTCGTGGTCACAACGTGATGAAGGGGTACTATAAGCACGACGAGGCGAACGAGGAAGCTTTTCGCGGCGGATGGTTCCACACTGGCGACATTGGATATCAGGATGAAGACGGCTACTTCTTCATCGTAGACCGCATCAAGGATATGATCATTCGCGGCGGATTCAATGTGTATCCGCGCGAGATCGAAGAAGTGCTCATGATGCACCCCGACATTACGCTGGCAGCCGTGATCGGTGTGCCGAATGAAGAACACGGCGAAGAGATCAAAGCCTTCGTGATTCCCAGGAAAGGATCATCCCTGACGGCCGAGGAGGTCATCGCTTTCAGCAAGAAAGAGATGGCTGGGTATAAGTATCCGCGCATGGTGGAACTGTGCGAAAACCTTCCCATAGGGCCGACCGGGAAAGTGCTGAAAACGGAGTTGCGGAAGAAACAGAATACGGTCGCGAACGTGTGATGACCGGCGATACACGGCAAGGAGCGTAAGAAACACATGCTGAACGTGGCTACTCTCTTGGAAAACAGCGCCCGGGAACATCCCGACAAGCTGGCGATCGTGTTCGGCGGGCACATCCGTTTGACCTATCGTCAAGTGGACGAAATGGCGAATCAGGTCGCGAACGGTTTGAAGGCATCTGGGGTCCGCAAGGGCGACAAGATCGCGGTGACCTGTCCGAACATTCCCTACTTTCCGATTCTCTCATACGGGATCATGAAAGCGGGCGCGGTTCTGGTTCCGTTGAACGTGCTGCTGAAACGGCGGGAGAGCGCCTACCATCTCTCCGACTCGGAAGCCGTGGGGTACATCTGTTTCCAGGGCACGGACCAGTTGCCCATCGCGGAAGAAGGCTACGCGGGGTTTCAGGACGCCAAAACCTGCGACCATTTCTGGATCATTCCGACGATTCCGGGCGCCGACTCGCCCATCCAAGGCGTACCTACGCTCATGGATCTCATGCACAATCAGCCCCACACCTGCGACCCGGCCGCGACGCGTCCCGACGACACCTGCGTCATCATCTATACTTCGGGCACCACTGGTCGTCCGAAAGGGGCGGAGTTAACCCATTCGAATATCACCATAAACGCGATGGTCACCCGCGAAATGTGCGGGAGCACGCCGGATGAAGTGATGCTGGTCGTGCTGCCCCTGTTCCACTCGTTCGGCTTTACGTGCCTGATGCAGACCGGCATCCTTGCCGCGGCGACGCTCGTGCTGTTGCCTCGATTCGAGCCCGCCGCCGTCTTCGCCGCGCTCCAGGATGAAAACGTGACGCTGTTCGCCGGTGTTCCCACCATGTATTGGGATCTCCTGAACTATCCCGACGCCAGCCGTTACGATTTGGACAAGATTGCAAAGACCCTTCGGCTTTGCACGTCGGGCGGCGCGGCCATGCCGGTGGAAGTCATGAAGAAGTTCGAGGAGAAGTTTCACGTGCCCATCCTGGAGGGATACGGGCTGTCCGAAACATCACCGGTGGCGAGCTTCAATCAATTGCCCAAACCACGCAAACCCGGTTCCATCGGATTTCCCGTGTGGGGCGTGGAGATGATGGTGGTCGATCACGATATGAATGAGTTGCCCGTGGGCGAAACGGGGGAGATTGTCATCCGCGGTCACAACATCATGAAAGGGTACTACAAGCGGGACGAGGCGAATGACGAGGCGTTCCGGGGCGGATGGTTCCATTCCGGCGATCTCGGGTACAAAGACGAAGACGGGTACTTCTATATTGTCGATCGATCCAAAGACATGATTATCCGCGGCGGATTCAACGTGTATCCGCGTGAAGTTGAAGAAGTGCTGATGACGCATCCCGACATCTCCCTCGCGGCCGTCATCGGAGTTCCTCACGACGAGTATGGGGAAGAGGTCATGGCCTACGTGATCCCCGAACTTGGATCGACCATCTCGCCGGAAGATATTATTGCGTGGAGCAAAAAGGAGATGGCGGGGTACAAGTACCCGCGCACGGTGCAGATTGTGAAGACGCTGCCCATGGGGCCGACGGGGAAGATTCTCAAAACCGAACTCCGGAAGATGGCTACGGAGCCCGCCGCAAAGTAACACGCCATCCTGGGGGGAAAGAGCATGGCTGGCATACCTTCGTATCGCGAGCGGATGGCGTGGTTTCACGAAGCCCGATTCGGGATGTTTATCCATTGGGGGCTCTATTCGCTGTTGGGACGTGGCGAGTGGGTCATGCTCGAAGAGCGCATCCCTACAGTGGAGTACGCCAAGCTTGCGGGGGAGTTCGCGCCGAAGAAGTTCGACGCCCACGCATGGGCGGACCTGGCAGTACAGGCGGGCGCGAAGTACGCCGTGCTGACGACACGTCATCACGATGGGTTCTGCCTGTATGACAGCGAGGTGTCCGACTTTACCTCGGTGAAGACCGCAGCGAAGCGCGATTTCGTGGCGGAGTACGTGGATGCCTTTCGGCGTGCCGGCCTGAAGATAGGTTTCTACTATTCCCTGTTGGACTGGCGCTTTCCCGGTTATTGGAATCCGCGCAAGCATAAGGAATGCGCGGACGCCATGGTCGAGCAATACCATGCCCAGGTGCGCGAACTCATGTCGAACTACGGGCGAATCGACGTCTTGTGGTACGACGGCCACTGGATCGACGGCGTGAAAAATCTGGGACGGTTCTGGCGCGCGCGTGAAATCAACGCGTGGGTGTGCGAAAAGCAGCCCCACATCCTCATCAACAACCGCTCCGGGGTGGACGAAGATCTCGACACGCCGGAACAGCACGTCACTGCGTCGAAACCGGGCCGCGGGTGGGAATCGTGCATGACCATAGGTGATTCCTGCGGCTGGGGCTACATCCGCAACAACCCGAACATGAAAAGCGAGACGCAGCTCCTGCAGCATCTGGTCACCGCCGCCGCGGGCGAAGGGAACTTTCTCGTGAACGTGGGCCCGAAGCCGGACGGCACCATTCGCAAGTCGGAGCGCCGCCGGATGCGGGCCATTGGAAAATGGCTGCGCGGCAACGGCGAGGCGATCTATGGATCGCAACGGTGCGCGCTTAAGAACGGCATGCTCGGTCTATGGACCGCGAAGGGCAAGACGGCCTACCTCTGCGTGTTTCGCTGGCCGGGGCGTGAAGCGGTCGTACCCTTGGTCGGTACAAAAGTGCGGTCTGCGACCCTGCTGAACACCGGTGAACCGGTGGAGCACCGCATCGAAGAAAACGGCCGGCTTGTATTGAGCGGACTTCCCAAAAAACCACCACACCTCTCCGTCTCCGTGATTAAGGTCGAGTTCGCATCCAAACCCAAATGCCTGGAAGAAACTGACCGCGCCGCGTGGCTCGAGGGAAAGGCGACGTAGTCTACAGCAGGTCAAGGAACTTGTGGTTGGCCTTGGGGAAGGCGTAATCGGCGAATCGGGATCGGGCTACCCACTTCGTCGAGGTGTGTTCGGCGGGTGTGGGAGTTCCCGAAATCCAATCGCAGCGGTAAACGTTCATCGTCACTTTGAAATGTGAGTATGCGTGATTCACTACCGCGATGAGTCCGCCCGGTTTAACGGTCACACCGAACCCTTCACGCAAGATTCGTTTCAATGCCACTTGATGCGTTTCGCCAGGCAGTACTGGTCCGCCCGGGAATTCCCACATACCTCCGAGCAGGCCGTTGTCGGGACGCTTAGCCAATAGGTACCGGCCATTCTTCGGTATGACGCCAACGACGTATTCGTGATGGGGCGTGGCCGCCTTCTTCTTGCGCACCGGCCGTTGTTCTTGAACTCCCTTCGCCAACGCGTCGCATTGGCGACGAACTGGACAGTCCGCGCATCGCGGAGCGCGCGGAGTGCAGACGCGGGCGCCGAGTTCCATCATGGCCTGATTGAAGTCACCGGGGGATTTCTGTGGAACGAGCGTCTCCGCGATTTCCCAGAGCCGATCCCGCGTTCGCGTATCATCGGTCGACTCCGTAATGTCGAAGATTCGCGACAACACGCGGATGACGTTGCCGTCCAGCACCGCCACGGGTTCATCAAAAGCGATGCTTGCAATGGCGCCTGCCGTGTAGCGGCCGACCCCCGGCAGGGCCTGCCAGGCTTCGGCGGTTGCGGGAAAGGCCCCGTCCATTTCGTGGGCAACGATCTTTGCCGCGCGATGCAGGTTTCGGGCACGGCTGTAGTACCCGAGACCTTCCCACAGTTTCAAGACCTGCGCGTCTCTGGCGGCGGCAAGCGCCTGTACGGTCGGGAATGCGGCAATGAAGCGTTCAAAGTAGGGCGTGCCCTGGTCGACCCGCGTTTGTTGCAGCATGATCTCCGACAACCAAACGGCGTAGGGGTCCTTGGTGCGGCGCCACGGCAAATCGCGCGCTTCCCGCCGATACCATGCAAGCAGGCCGCGCCGGATGGCGGCCCGTTTCTTCTTTGCCGATTCGATGGGCGTCAATTCGGTCCGGCTCTACTCGTTCAGGTACTGGGCGACTTCCCGCAGCACATCCGCGCGACCGGCCCAAGGTTTATAGATTGCGCGCATGGTAAGCGAATACGTCTCTCCGACTTTCCAATCCGGAATCACCAGTTGAAAGTCCCAGGCGGGATTCGTGTCGTCGCCGGCCTCCGTCTGCGTGCCGCCGCTGGGTGAGTGGGCGAATCGAAGATAGGGGTTTGGTTTGAACACGTAGATCAACACCATGTCGCGAACCCGCCCATAGTAGAAGGGGACGGAATACCGCAACGGCGACAGGGAATTGAAGAGCGTGTCCGCTTTAGGCGGGTAGCTCAAATCCGTCTGATCCGTACTGGGAAGGACGGTGCTGTTGAGTCCGTGGACTTGTGTGCAGAACTGGACCCAGAACGGTTCATCCAGCGTGGATTCCCCCTGCAGGAAGTAGATGCTCTTGTCCAGGGGCTCGTTGATATACGAGGCCCAGAATACCCCCATGAATCCGCCCTCAAACGCTGGCTCGTGCGGAATGCAGCGAAACGCCATGTCGATGTAGTAGGGGTCCTTGACCTCGAACGTGGTCCAACTCTCTACCCCGTAGTGAGGCGTCGGTGGTTGATAGAGTTCCGCCGTCCGCTCGTCGATCCGACGGAACTCCATGGGCACGCGCCGCGGCTCGAAGAAGACATTCATGTCTTCACTGCGGGGGCGCGCGTCGAAATAGTGTTCGAGGTTCAGCCCCGCATAGCGCACAACATACGGCGACACCGGCTCATTCGGCGATCGCATGCGGAACACGCCGTTGTACCCTTCGCGATGCTCGCCGACCGCCGCGTTGTTGCCAATCGTGCAGACCAGCTTCGATGCGCGGAACTCGGCAAAGTCCATGGACGGGCTCGCTTCCTTGGTCGTTGCGCATCCCACGACAACCACGACGGCACCTACCGCCACGGCAACGCGGGCTAGGGAGGCAGGTGTCGATCGCGTTACCATTGCGCGGGGACAGCCATCTGCTCGTCCGGCGTGGGCAGGGGTTTGATTCGGATGTTGCGGTACATTACGGAATCGTTGTGTTCCGTCAACACGATGAACCCGCGGGGCAGCCGGACTTTCAACTCGTCGTGCTCGTACAGGTTTCGATCCTGCACCACCGTGCCGTTGAGCACATACCTTAACTGAGAGCCGTTCAGCGTCACTTCCGAAACGTTCCATTCGCCTAGTGGCTTGACCGCATTGACCGATGGCGCCTCCACATCATAGATGGAGCCGGTGCTGTTCTTGTCCGGTTCATTCCCATAGTCGCCAAGCATCTGGTATTCCATGCCGATTCGCGACGCGCGAGCGGAACGCGGGGCGCGCAAATGCACACCGTTGTTGCCGCCTTTGGGCAGCGTCCATTCCCAGCGCAGGACAAAATTGCCGTACCGATCGATCGTGCGAAGCCCGCGCGATCCGCCGGAGACGCGCTCGAGTATACCGTCGTGGACCTGCCAGGCTGCCTGGCTGTCTCCGAGGACGGTCCAGCCGTTAAGGGTTTTCCCGTCGAACAGCGCGATCCAGCCTTCTGCCGCTTCGGCGGGCGTCAGAACGGAATTGTCGGGCGTCCAGGAATAGTTCTCCGCGGGAAGCACGTTTGCGAGGTCGAGCAGTTCGTAATACTCGTCGTATTGGGGAAGAATGAAGTGGGCTTGCTCAACAAGCGCGGGCGGCAGTGCGCCGAGCAGCAGCGCCGGCCTATCCGCGGCGGCCTCAGGATCGGATACGATCTGAACGTCGCCGCCTTCCGGAGACACGAGCATGAGCCCCGGCGCCCTCCGATGAATTTCCCGAGCGAGTCGCGCGGAGTCGGGTCCTTCGAGTAGATAGACCAGATCCTGGTCTTTGCGGAACTCCTTGGCGATCGTCTTTGCGGCCTGGATTCGCGCTTTTTCCGTTTTGGGGGCATAGGGACCGAACACGCGAACCACGCCGACCATGCCTCGGCCCGAACCGATATCGCGAATCTGGCGCACAGCGTCGGCCGCTTCCTTCGAAATACTCCTTCCATCTTCGCTGACTCCGTAGAGGTCGAAGCAGGGCGCCGGGGCCCCCACGTCGGCGGCCCGGTTCATGCCCCGGTAAACGTCTGCGATCGGAGCGCCCGGTTTGGCGAGATCGGGAACGTAAATCGACCGAATCGTATACTCGCTGGAGCCTCGCTTTACGACGCCATTGTCAACGCGAAATTCGTTATCCGCTGATGCGGTCGCCGCCAGTACGATGAACGCCGCCATCGTACGCGAAATCTGTAGAATGCTTCCGGAATTCACTGTCTCACTCCTCGCGGTTGGTTCGGTCAAGAATAATGCGAGAAGCACTGTAGCAAATTCACTTCGCAAGCCGCTAACCGCTCCGGATCGTTGAACGTATGCGTCCGCTGGCGTATCATTCGGAGGTCTGGGCTACGAACTACGGATCGAGGTTAATATGAAATGGATGATTCCCGTGCTGGCGCTGATTGCGTCCGCCGCCGTTATGGGTCAGGAGAGCCCCTCCGAGGCTTCCCCGGAGAATGAGGCTTCGGATACGGATGAGGTCTATACCCGGGATACGCTGCTGGAGGGATCGAATGCGATCCTGGACTCCATGGAAGCCGTCGAAAACTTCCTGGCAACGCAGACCGATTCCGCGGAAGAGCTGTCGGGCGACCCCGTGACGCTCACCGCGCGGCGATGCGTGGAGCTGGCGTTGTCGCAAAACGCGCAAGTCGCGGTTGCCCAGGACGATGTGGTGGCGGCACAATCGAAGATTGGCCAGGCCCAGTCGCAGATGAAACCGCAACTGAAGGCCTCCATGACGTTCACCCACACGGAACTGAATACCAAAGATTTCTCGTCCGGGTCGGGTGGGCTTGGCGGGGGGCTCGGCGGGGGCCTTGGCGGCGGTCTTCTTGGCGGAAGCTTGCTCGGTGGCGGCCTCCTGGGAGGTAGTCTACTCAGCGGTGGCGGGGGTGGAATTACCGATAGCCTCGGCCTCGAACCCGAAGACGATTTCCGGATGGACAAGGTCGAGTTAAATCAGGTCCTCTATGCGGGCGGTCAGATTCGCGCGGCCATCAACGCGGCGAAGTACCTGGCGGAATCGCAGGAGTGGCAGAAGGCCGCGACCCTGGCGCAGCTCGAGTATCAGGCCAAACAGGCGTTTTACGACGCCGCCGCCAGCGAGGCGCTGGTGAGCGTGGCCGAGGCGAGTGTGAAGTCCTTCGAGCGCAACCTGTCTGACGCGCAGGAGATGTTCGACGTTGGCATGGTCAGCAGCTTTGAGGTGTTGCGCTCGCAAACGGAATTGGGAAGCCGCCAGGCAAGTCTGGTCGAGGCGCGAAACATTCAGCGCCTGGCCCATGCGAATCTGCGCCGGATCATCGCGGTGCCTCAGAACACGCCGCTTGTGCTGGAGCCCAAGCTGGACTATCTGCCCTATACGCCGGATATCGACGAATTGGTCACCCACGCCGAAGAACACCGCCCTGAGATTCAATCGCTGAAGAAAGGTATCGAGGCCGCAAAGGCGGACGTTGAACGGGTCCGCGGCCAGTACAAGCCCCAGGCTGGCGCGAATATCCAGTGGCAGAACGTCGACAACGGCGGATTCTCGCAGCCGGACGGCTGGACCTTCAGCGTCGCGGGTCAGTGGGACATCTACCAGGGCGGCAAGCGTAAGCACGAACTCGTGGAATCCAAGGCGCGGTTGCAGAGCCTCGAAGATCAGTTGCGCGACCTCGAGGCGCTGATTGAGCTGGACATCACACAGGCCTACATTCAGATCAAAGACTCCATGGCGCGCATTGTGAGTGAGAATGGCACCCGCGAACTCGCCCAGGAAGGCTTGCGCCTTTCCGAGTTACGGTTCCAGGAGGGCGTCGGAACCCAATCCGAAACCCTCGATGCGGAGCTGGCGCTGACGAATGCGGAGCGTTCACTTGTGCAAGCGCTGCGCGACCTCGCCGTCGCCAACGCCGCGTTGGAGCGCGCTATCGGCAAGAGCTGGGAACATATCGCGCCGGAGACCGCCGAGCCTGCGGAGCCGGAAGAGAGCAGCGCCGAGCCCGGTCAGTGAGTCTTCCCGCAGGTAACCTTGCGAGATTCGTCGATTAGTAGGGCGGGGCGGCTGCTCAGCCCCGTCACAAGGTACGCCCGTCACATCCCCCACAGATGAAATATCGAAGAGTGTACGTTTTTCGTGCTTTTCGACTTCCGTGTTTTTTTGGTTCTGTTCAGACGCCAGCTCCCCTTTCGATCAATCCTTCCTTAAATAGCTGATATTTCTGTATTTATGCAATGTGATTCACGCGCGAAAACCGGCCTGATGCAGATTCGAGGCTTGGCGACGGCTTGACAAGGGGCCGATAACGGGCTAGAATGAGTGTGGATTCAAAAATGAATTTCAATTCATTTTCGTGAGGAACTCCCATGACGATATTCAGCAAAGAGGGGAAAGTGCATACCACGAAACGACGTCAACGCGTCGATGCGGCGATCCTGGATGCGGCTGAGCTGGTGTTCACACAAAAGGGATATCAGCAGGCGACGATGGACGCCGTCGCGCGCGAGGCCGGCATCTCCGTGGGGACGCTGTACAACCTGTTCAAGAGCAAGGAGGACATCTACGGGCAGGTCGCGCTGCGCGTCGGGGAAGTCGTGCTTCGGCGTCTCGATCCACTGGCGCGCGCGAGCGACCCGGAAGCGGCCGTACTCGACCTCATCCGGCTTCGTTTGCACAACTACACGAACGACCGTCTGTTCTTTCAGCCTTTCTGCTTCCCGGCCTATCTGGGAGTGCAACCGGAACCGTCGCGTCTTGGCCCTGAAGTGAACCGGCTTCACGAGCACTACGTGGATCTTGTTGAGCGAATATTCCGCCGGTGCCTCGCGAAAGTGGGACAACCGGGCACCCCGGATATCAAGATGGCGGTCTGCCTGGAAGGGATGTTGAATGTATTCATGGGGTACTGGTCCGAGCCGTTGCAGTCCGACAATCTGGCCAAAGTAGCGCGTCACATGAAGACCGTGCTGCTTCGCGGGGTAGCCCCGGCGATCGACACTTCCGAAAGTGACGCGGAAGTGGCTACCTCCCGGGCGCTCTACATCAGCCGCTATGACTTGGAACGGCTGACGGAACTAATCGAGGTCGTGCGTGACTTCGGGAAGAGGGAGAACCAGAAGTACGCCGACAATCTCGACGACGTATTGAAGCATGCGCGCGTGACCAGTCCGCGAGAAGTGCCGCCGGACGTCGTCACGATGAATTCCAAAGTACGCGTGGTCAATCGGAATACGGGCACGGAGCATGTGTACGCGCTGGTCTTTCCGCGCAGCGCCGAATCGGCGCCGGAGAACATTTCCATTCTGAATCCGCTTGGGACCGCATTGCTGGGGCGGCGGCTGGGGGATGTGTTCACGGTCGGGGCCGACGAGACGGCCCCCGTCTATGAGATCACACAGATGCTGTATCAGCCGGAGGCGTCAGGTGATTACCACTTGTAGATTACGTTCGCACAGGCAGCGCGACGCGAAAAGGAGTGGCGTGATGGAGAAGCAAATCGTGATTACAGCGCTTGACAGGCACCGTATTCTGGACTGCCTGTATGTTCTAAACGAGTTTCCAGAGAAGCGGAGTTTGCCGCACATTCAACGCCTCGAGGACGAGGTCAAGCATGCTACGGTGATCTTGGATCCCATTTACATGCCGGCGGACGTCATTACGATGCGTTCCCGGGCGAAGTTGAGAAGCCCCGCAACCCAGGAGGCAGTGGAATGGACGCTGGTGTATCCGGCGGAAGGCGATATGGCATGCGGCAGAGTCTCCATACTTTCCCCGATTGGCTCGGCCATGATCGGCTGCAAGGTGGGGGATTCCTTCGAAGCGGATGTGGCCGGCGGGCGAAACGAGTTTGTTGTTGAAGCGATAACATATCAGCCCGAAGCGACGGGTGAGCAGTATGTATAGTTGCGCATATTCGCGAGTACTTCTGCTATCCCAATAGTCGCGGACGTATTCCGGGGATAGAGCGAACGAAGAAATGGCACCCGGCGGCCGGTAACGCGCGGAGCGTGTTGCGGAGCGCCGGGGTTTGCAGCGAAACCGATCGCGGCGTGGTTGCAGATCTTGGAGAATGAGACTCCCTGACCACAATCCGCGTCCGACAAGCCAGTAGAATGGCGCGGCTCGCGCACGCGAAGCCGTCGCCGCGTCAAATGGAGAAATCCCATGAGCAAAAAGAACGCCGTGATAAGTGAATTTGACAAGGCCCGCCTGCAGGAGGTGATCGACTCGATTCGGGCGCAAAGCAGCGACAACCGCCCGTGGTCGATGGGCGATAAACTCCAGGAGAGGCTGACCACGTCCGAGGCGCTGGACCCTAAAGACATCCCCGCGGATACCGTAACGATGAACTCCATCGTGCGGGTACGAGATCTCGATACGGACAAGGTCGGGGTGTACAACCTGGTATTCCCTTCGGACAGCAAGCCTCTCGAGGGGCGGATCTCCGTGCTTTCCTCCCTTGGCATCGCGCTGTTCGGTTCTCGCATCGGCGCCGTGGTCGAATGGGAGACACCGAAGGCGCACAAGAATCTGGAGATTGTGGGAATCATCTACCAGCCGGAAGCGGCGCAGCATTGGACGCTCTGAGAATCGCGCGTGGACCGTGCAATGAGAGGCGCGGCATTCGCGCGTTCAATGCCAGGTTTGCGGTTCTCGATGGGCATAGGAATTGGATTGGTATTGGCTGCGCGATTCGCGGCATGAGAGGTTGTAATGACTACGGGACTGTTGTTGACGGGCGTACTTGTCTTCCTGGCGCGAATCGTCGATGTCGCCTTGGGCACGCTTCGGACCTTGATGACCGTGCAGGGCCGCATTCTCATGGCAGCCAGTCTGGGCATCGTGGAGGTCATCGTCTGGATTCTCGTGGTCAGCGCGGTCGTAAGTCAGATCAGAGAGACGCCCGCGTTGATTCTGTTCTACGCTTTTGGTTTCGCCAGTGGCAATGTGATTGGCATCCTGGTCGAATCGAAACTCGCGTTGGGAAATGTCGCGCTCAAGGTCATTTCGACTCAAGCAGGGCCGTCCCTGGCCGAACGGCTTCGGTCGATTGGCCAGCCGGTGACGGTGTTCACGGGAATGGGCATGAGTGGTCCCGTCCATCAGCTGTTCATGATATGCCGGCGGAAAGATCTGGGCCGGCTGCTCGACGTTGTCAAGGGCGTGGACGCTAACGCGTTCGTTGTTACGGAGATGATCAAGGACGTCAACAAGTTGCTGAACCCGATCCAGGTTCCGGTCGCGAAGTCGCAGATAACCCCGTAACTCGCGCGTCAACGTGCGCGAACGCATCCTCGCGACGCTTAAGCGTTCCGGGCGGTGGAGAAGGATGTTCGCGAGAAGGAATCCACGTCCACCGGAGCGCGTTTACGGATCACTTCTCGCCGCGGTACGATGAAACGAGGGGAACGATCTGCGGCTACCGTGTGTGGTGTGGAGGATCGCACGTCAAGCAGGCCGATCCGTCAGGGAATACGGTCTTGAACGCGAACCGGCCGGACGCGGGATCGAGTTCAATGAGCTTGGCGCCTTTGGGGAGCCGGTCGGCGCCGTAGCCGCCGTGGCCGGTGGCGCGGCCGTAGGTCAGGATGATCCCTTCCTCTTCAAACCAGAAGTCGTTCACGTGGCTGTGGCCGACGAAGCAGGCGCGGATCGTGCCGGTATCGCGGATCGCGTCGAACCGGTCGGCGCTGTTTCCCCAGTACAACACCTCTTCCTGGGCGATGCCGTGCACGGTCCCCGCGAGCCGGGCGCGCTCGTATTGCTCAAGAGGAATATGAAAGAACGCAATGGCCGGGGTGCGTTCGCCGCGCTCCAGCACGATGCGTTCGGACTCCGTGCGTAGCCAACGCAGGTCCTGGGGCCAAAGCCCTTCGCGGTGGGAGTTCAGGAAGTAGAGGTCCCACGCGGGACGCCCTTCACATTTGATACCGACACGAAAATTGCCCCGCCCGTCTCCTTTCGGCATACAGGCGTTCTGCGACGCGGCAATGCGCGCCGCGTCAAACTCAAGTTGGTTCACGTAGTCGTGATTGCCCCACGTGAAGGCCCAGGGCGCGCCGAGGGTGCCGAGGAAACTCAGATCCCGGTCCATCAAATCCCGTCCCCGATCGGGCTTATCGTCACCACACCAGATGTCGCCCGTTACCGCGAGGAAGCCGGGTTGCCAGTGCTGAACGAGGGCGCGGATATCCGCATAGGTGCGCGCCGCCGCATCGTCGCCCGTGTCGTTGTGGAAGTCCGTCAGTTGGAGTATGCGGAAGTCCCGGTCCGTGCGGGCTTGGATGCTCCCGTTCGTTTCGCTCATCGTATCTCGCCTCGCTCGCGGTGTGCGCGTTGCAGATTCGCGAGCGCGTTTAGATAAGCCGTGTTGTGGGGCAACCAGACTTCGTTGGGCTCAAAGTCGGGTATGTCCAGACCGCGCATGTCGAAGTGTGGGCGGTCGTCGCCGGGCGCGCGCCAGGTGATGCCGTTCACCACGCTACCCGGCACCGCGCCGCGGGGCACGCCCGCCATGGTATAGCGATGGTGGTATGTCGGCGGATGGCGGCTGCCGACGCCTTCCATGAGACACAGGTCGTAGGGGTTGTTGCCAAGTATCCAGTTGAGCTGATCGTACACAAAGGCGAGATAGCGCGGGTCGCCCGTATAGCGGAATGCAATCGCAACGGTGCTCGCCGCTTCGAGCACATGACTGCTGTTCCCCACATGCCAACCGCCGGTTTCGGGCGGCGTACCGAAAAAGGTCGGGTTGTCGGGAGCCCCATACATGTACACGCCAAAGGGGTTGTTCGCAAGCGCGAGAATCGCGTCCGCGCGCGCCACGTATGCATCGCGTACCTGAGCAGAATGGTCTTCGTTGAAGATCTCATCGTATCGCTCGACGATCGCGGCGTCACCATATCCAACCTCCGGCAACAGCGCGCGCGCCGCGTCCGCGTAGGCGGCCTCGCCGGTCAACGTGTAGAGATCGAGCGCGGCACTCAACTGGCGGGCATCGCGGGAGCCGCGTTCCGCGCGCCACGCGAAGGCCTGTTTAGCCGCCTCGACGTAGGCGTCGTTCGGTTCGACGAATCGGGCAATCTTCGCGGCGGCGGCCAGATGGTTGGCGGGATCGTTTCCCGACTCCGCGCCGCGGATGCGTCGCTCGTCTCCCGTGTTGGGTATGTTGTCGGTCTCCAGTTCCGGCGGACCCCAAAAGCCGTAGCCGGAGGAGATGTCGCCGCGCGACGAACCGTCCGGCGCAATCATGCGGCGCATGAGATCCGCGCCCCACGAGATCTCATCGAGAAAATCGCTCTGTCCGTTGCCGTCGCGATCGATGGCATTGAATGCGTCGGTGCGCGCTTCGTATGCGCGTAAGAGACCATATACGTATGGCGCGTTGTTGTAGGTGTTGTAGTCGCCCGCATCGTGCCAGCCTCCGGACAAGCTGTACTGCCGCTCGCCGTCCGGACTAACCGCGTCGTCGAGATGGCAGGCGCCGTGGAAGCCCGGGACCTCCATGCCGCATCGCTGGTAGTAGAAGAATTGATACGCAGGCTCCGCCGTCTTCGCCCAGATGCGATCCTCACTGATGGCGAACGGCCATGATTCACCGGATGCCTCGTCGATGGTAACCCGGACCCGATACGTTCCCGGTTCGTCGAAGGCGGAGAAGTCGCCGCGCCAGTATTCATTGCCCCAGTCGTTCCCGTAGGCGCCGGTAATACGGCCCTCGTGTATCAGTTCGCCTTCAAATGCGACGGTTCCGGATTCATTCACAAGCGCGAACGTCGCCGGCGACTCGCCCACGAAGTTGCTCCACGCGGTGAACCGCTTCGGCGCGCCGATGTCGTACCCCACCTGATTCACGGCCGGTTTGATCAAGGGGCGTTCATCGTAGTGCGCCATAATGGTTGCGTCGTCCCAGCGAATCTCCGTGTCGCTCGCAGGCGTCGTGCAGACCAACTGGACCCACTCCGCGTTCTCCGGTGGTTGAATGTCGGCGCCTGCGAGAGCTTGCCACCCTTCCGGCCCGGCGGCGGATTGCAGCGCGTCGACCCGCAGCTCGCCCCGGTCGCCCATCCAGCGAAGACACGCCGAAACGGCTTCGGGATTGTTTCCCGTCACAAATACTCTCGCGTCCACACGCACCAGACCGGCGTCAATCGGGATGGGCCTGGATGCGAAAACCGTATCCGTAGCGTCTGGCAGGACGATAGCGCAAGGCGAATTGTCGCGTCCGCCCGACGCAGTCCAACGCAGCTTTGCGTTCAGTGATTCTTCACGCCAACCGACGGGCACGCGCACTTCAGTCGGCGGTTCGTTGTTACCGTCGTGTGACCTGGGTTCAGCGCGGCGGAAATCGCCGTTGTCGATGAGTTCGCGTGTGGTGGACACCAGCCGCGTCGTGGCCGTATCGCGATTCAACGTGGATCCCGTTTGAGCGATGTTGGCACGGTTGGTTGGCCACGGTATCAGGACGGGATCGTACCGGCCGCCGAGGGTGAGGCACCGCAGCGTGCGGTCGCTTCCGCCGAAAAGAATATCGGTCCTGCCGTCGCCGTCGATATCCGTAATCGTAGCGGGACGAATCAAGCGTAGCCCGGTTTGATACTTCCACTCAAGGCGGCCATGGGCGTCGACGCAGTAGAGATTGTGATCGCCGCTCGCGACGAGGATTTCGATCTCGCCGTCACCGTCCACGTCGCCCATGGAGGCGGCGCTATGCGTAGCCTTGTCCGTCGTGAAAACCCACCGCAGTGTGCCCGTGCGATCGATGCAGTGGACGTGCCCGAAATTGTCTGGAGCGATAATCTCCATGGAGCCGTCCCCATCGATATCGCCTACCGCGAGTCCCCCTGCGGCGTAGGCATCGGGCGAGCCGAGAATCCCACGCTTCCAGAGCGATTTGCCGTTCAACGCGTCGAAGCAGTAGACAAAATCGCCGTTACCCGATAGCGCGAGAATAGCGGCGGGCCCGTCACTAACCAGTTGCGCGATAACCGGTGCCCCTTGAAACTGGTCGCCAACGGTCTGAATCCAGCGCATCTCGCCGTTGTAGCCGATGCAGAAGGGTCCATACTGGTCGAGCGCGACGATTTCCGCGCGGCCGTCGCCGTCCAAATCCGCCGCAGCGATCGGACCGCTGATGTTCACGGGCCTCTCTTCGAAAGCGTCGCGCGTCCAGAGCGGGTTTCCGGCCGCGGTCAGCGCCACTATGGCGTTCTGCGTACCCGCGACAGCCTCATCAATGCTGTCGCCGTCGAGGTCAGCCCATATGGCCGTACCCCATTCGATCGGCCCGACGCTACGCGTCCACAGCTCCTGACCGGTCGCCGCGTCAACGCAGCAGAGCTTCCCATCCGAGTTGCCAATCAGGAGTGTGCCTGCATCGTTGCGCGCGGTGAAGCTCAGCGAAGCGCCGGAGGTCAGTCGCCGGGTCCATCCCCCTGCGTATCGCCAGAGCAATTCCCCTTTCGTGTCGACGCACAGCACTTCGCGGACCTCGCTGTCGCTGATGATGGTCTCGAGGCCCGGACTGGGGTGAACATCCGCGACCAATGGCGAAGGATACAGGTTTGATTGGGCTTCGTAAGACCAGAGGAGTTCGGGCTCGGAAGCAGACGCACACCAAATCGATACGCCCGCGATCGCGGCAAGTACGGCCGCTCGTGAACAGAGCGGTCCCTTGCTTGACGTGTACATGCAGAATCCCCCTATTCGACCACGGCGTAAAGCGTGCGCGAAGTCGTCTGCTTCAGTTTGTCTGTAACCGTCAATGTAATCGGGTAGCGTCCCGGTTCCGTATAGGCGCGCTCCACGAAGAATTCCTTGGATTGCTTGCCGTCGCCGAAGTCCCACTCCACCTTCTTGAGCGAGAAGGTGGGGTCATAGGGGACGGAAAGGCCTGCCACGAACGGCGACTCGATGGTCACGGGCAGCATCCCCGACGGAGACCGCAGGATGTCGAGCACACTGAAAGATACTGGTTCGCCCACTTTCGCGTGGATGTCGCGAACCACGGGCAACAGGCCCAATGGCCCCTGGCCGACAAGCACATCGGCCACGGCCCGCATGCTTTGATCGATCGCATCCGGACTGCTGTAACTCAACACAATCGCTTCAGCATCCACCAAATCCGGCAAGGTGCTTGGATAACCCACGAGAACCACCACGACCCGAACGCCCTTGCTGCGCAGCGCGGCAATCAGTTCGAGCTGCGTGCTCATCCGGATATCCGGCGTGACGATCACGACGACCGTTTTGATGCCGCGAATGTGGGACGTGAGCCGCGCAATCTCAAAGTCGTAAATCTCGCCGCCGTACTTCGCGGAGCCGATTCGCTGGCGGGATACCGGCTTGATGTATTCCTCCAACGCGTCCGCAAGGGTCTCTACGCCCGCGACGCCCGTCACGCCCACGGGGACAGACTCGGCCTTGTTCAGGGGCAGCACGTTGCCGCGATTCTGGACGAGCGTGATGGAGCGGCGCTCGATTTCGTACGATTCGTCGGGATAGGCCTTCTTCTTCGCCAGCGCAGATGCATCCTTCGTAGTCGGCAACTCCCGCTTCCGCAGTTCGTACTTGTCCTTCAGTGCGATAATCCGCGCAAGCGACGTGTCCACGGCATCCTGACTCATCTGGCCGTTGCCGATGGCAGTGACGACGTCGTCGACCGTCTTCATCACCCGGCGGCCGGCCTCATTCCAGTAGATCATGTCCGCGCCGGCCTGCAGGGCCATGATGGCGGCCTTGGTTGGGTCATGTTTGACGGCGATGTCGTTGGTATCCATGGGTCCCGCGATAATAACGCCTTGAAAGCCCAGTTGCTGACGCAAGATATCCCGCATGACGACGGACGACAGGCTCGCGGGTTCGTTTGCGGGATCGAGTGTTGGAACTAGCGTGTTCCCCACGTGGATTACTTCCACACCGGCTTCAATGGCTTTCTTGAAGGGCAAGAGATCGACGTCCGCGACCGTTGCCGACGGCGTAAGCAAAATGGCGGGCATTCGCGGCGCGCGGTTGGCGCCGCCTCCCGGGAATCCCATGGGCACCGCGATGACCTTGTGTTCAGTCATGGCGGAAACGATGGCCGCAGCCGTGTCGCCAACGAAAGCCGGATCGGAACCGAGACATTCGATGCTGCCGGTCGCGTCGGGCAAGGTGGGAGCCAGGGACAGCGAAGGCCCCAGATGGAAGTTGAAGCCCATGAGCGCGAGATGGTCGGCGGTCAGCCCGGCCAGCCGTTTGGTGACGTCCGCATCGTTGGCCGCGGCAATCGCCAGCAACGAGGGAAGCGCGATGAAACTGTCGTCCAACTGCGCGTTGCCCCGTCGCGGCAGCGCGTACAGGTTCGTGCCAATGAAGAGCGGAATGCCGGTCGCCATCTCCATGGGCATCTGCCGGATCGCGGCGACGTAGCTGGCCGCGGTTGTGGGCCGCGATACCGGCGGTAGGACGACGCCGCCCGGCGAGTACTTGGCAAGGAGTTCCTGATCGGAAGCGTCCGGCCGCGGCGTGCCGGTCAGGGTGACCAGCATCAGTTGCGACACCCGTTGGCGCAGGTTGAGAGATTGGACCAGTTTTCCAGGATCGTCAACTGGAGACTCGTCGGTATCGGGTTTCGTTTCGGGCGTGGATTCTGGCTCGGGTTTTGGTGGCGCGTCGACCACGTCGCGCGTGGACGCGCCGAAACCGGTCTGGTTCCGCTGCGCGAAGGCCGGCATTGCCAAGACGAGCAGTACGGCCATTAAAGAGAGTATCTGCAAATTGCGCATGGGGGTTCCTCGCTGTATCGCGCAATTGTACCAATTGGCAGGCGAGGAGCAAACCGGGAGGCTACAACCGGCTCTGCGTCTTGGATGCAAGTCTCGACGGGATCTCGTTCGTCCGGTAATGAATCGAATATCCACCCAAAAATCCCATTACATCCATAAACTGGCCACAAAAGAACGCAGAGAACGCAAAAGGAACTCATTCTCTCTTCGAGGCTATCGAACTTAATTTGGCCGTGTTTTCAATTGTCGGGGTAAAACTCCCGCCGTCACCCTCGCGAAGGGGGATTTCCAAAAACTCATACACGCGGAGCGCATCTCGTCTTTGCCGTTGGTTTTTGTTTGGTTCGCGGCAGTTTTGGCCTTCCGGTGTCCCCGCTGGGCATCATCGGTTGGCTTTGCGGTAGCGAGTTGGCTCCTGGTTGTTGGTTCTATCGCGTTTCATGCTATGGCCGGCGGCGCCATGGGTTGCCAGATTCCAGTCAGCAGGCACAGGTTATGGGCAAGTTGATGCCATTTCAGTTCGGCTTGGACGGCTTGGAGTCCCCGGGTTCGGCATCGGGTCCAGCCGAGCAGTCCTTTGATGCGGGCGAATACTCCTTCAACGGTGGTCCAGCGAGCTATCTTCATTTGTCGGCCTTCGGGAGTCTCCAACCGTTGCGCCAACTCCGCCAGAAGTTCGGCCTCGACGGGACGGTTTACGCTGCGCCCGTGTTTGGTTTTGGGACAGCATTGCGATTTAAAGGGACACGCGTGGCAAACCGCTTTGGGCGCTTGGTACACCACCGAGGTCTTGTCGTTGTTCAGCTTGCGCCGCCGCAAGGTTTGCCCGGCCGGACAGCGCATCGTATCCGTGCCGGCATCGTATTCAAAGGCATCTGCAAGAAAGTCGTCACTGATGTCTTTGGGCTTGCGGTTCTTGGTCCGGTCTTCTGGAACAAAGCAGCGCACATGGGCCTCTTCCAGATCGGCCAATTGCTTGCGGTTGTGGTAGCCCGAGTCCGCCACCGCGGATTGAATCGGACCGGCGTCCTCACCTGCGGCTGCGTCCAAGGCTTCTTGGGCCTTGCTCAATTGCGGCGCCAACTGACCCTCGTCGTTGCCTTGTTGAATGATCTCCGCATGGACGAGCACACCCGTTTCCAGGTCCGACACAATCTGCACGTTGTAGGCTGGCGCAAAACCTCCGGTCTTCAATTTTCGGCGATCCGCCTCGGGCTCGCTGACCGTGATGGTATCTTCAGGCCCCGTGCGTCCCAAGGCATCCATTTCCTGAATCGCCCGCTCCAACCGATTCAACTTTTGTTCCAGAGATTTGGCCTTTTTCTCCTCCACGGCGTCCGATTCCTCGAGCTTGTGCGCCACCACCTCCCTCAACCGATTCAGTTGCTTCTCCATTTGTTTGCGGCTGCGCACTGCCCGGCACGACGCCGCTGCTTGGACGATGGACCCATCGACCCCCATGGACTTGCCCGGCATCAGGCCGGCTCGGCTCACCCCTGCCAATACTTGAGCCGCCAAGTCGATCAACGCCTCCAAGTGAGCGGTACGAAACGCGCAAAGGGTACTCTTCTTCACGGGCGCATCGCCCAACAACCAACGAAACTCCAGATCCTTGGAGCATTGCAGCTCCAACTCCAACGACGGCATGCCCCCTCGCAGCAACGCCAGAATCCACACCGCTACCAGACACCGCGGCTCTATCGCTGGCCGTCCGGTTTCATCATTCTTGTACAAGACATCAAACGCCCCGAAGTCCAACTGCTCCAGCGCCGCCCAGAGCACTCTCGCCACCGAATTCTCAGGAAGCAAGTCGTCCAACGAACCATTCACAAAAAACGTCTGCGCTCGATTGTCGCTCAAAAAACGGGGCATCGCCGCCTCTCCTTATCAGTCCCTGTGCAATCGCCGCGCCTATGTAGCAAACAAATGCGCCCGTGTAAAGAAGAGAATCGTGGGTGGACCTTTTTGGAAATCCCCGAAGGCGGGGGTCCATCCTCCCAGTTCGCTATCATTTGCTCCCGAAGATGGATTCCCGCCTGCGCGGGAATGACGGATAGCGTAATTTCGCAGGAGATTTTAGTGCGATTGCCCTGTTTCTCTCTTCTTTTGAGTTCTTTGCGTTCTTTTGTGGCCAATACATCTCTTCCACGATCTTCAGAGGTGGAACGCCATGGCCGACGACATGGTTTTCGATGCCGGCACCGTCAGATTTGGTCCCATTTTCCAGACGCAGGCCGACTACAGCCCCTCTTCGATTTGCCGGCGTTCCAACGCGAGAATCCGGTCCCGGTACTCAGCGGCCTTCTCGAATTCCATCTTGCCCGCCGCTTCTTTCATCTTCTTCTTCAGGTCTCGGATGGTCTTCGCAAGGTTGAAGGTGGGCACGTAGAGATCCTGTTCTTCCGCCGCCTTGGCGACGGTCACATAGTCGCGCTCGTGTATGCTGTTCAACACGTCGGCGATGGCCTTCTGAATCGAGCGCGGCGTGATCTTGTGCTTCTTGTTGTAGGCCAACTGCTTTTCGCGGCGGCGCTCCATCTCTTCCAGTGCGCGCTGCATCGATCCCGTAACCGTGTCCGCATACATGATGACCCGGCCGTTCACGTTGCGCGCCGCGCGGCCGCAGGTCTGCACGAGGCTGGTCTCGGATCGGAGGTACCCTTCCTTGTCCGCGTCGAGAATCGCGACGAGGGCGACTTCCGGAAGGTCCAGCCCTTCCCGGAGAAGGTTGATGCCGACCATGACGTCGTACTCGCCCGCGCGCAAGGCGCGCACGAGTTCGATGCGCTCCAGGGTCTCCACGTCGGAGTGCATGTAGCGCACACGGATGTTCAGATCGCGAAGGTACTCCGTGAGGTCTTCCGCCATGCGCTTGGTCAGGGTCGTGACCAGCACGCGTTGATTCGTCGCGACGACCTTGCGGATCTCGTCTAGGAGATCGTCCACCTGCGACGACGCGGGACGCACCTCGACTTCCGGGTCGATTAATCCTGTCGGACGCACGACCTGCTCCACAATGAGGCCTTCGCTGGCTTTCAACTCGTAGGGGCCCGGCGTCGCGCTGACGTAAATGCGTTGGCCTGCCAGCTTCTCGAACTCCGCAAACTTGAGCGGCCGGTTATCCCGTGCGCAGGGCAGACGGAATCCGTACTCGACCAGCTTGTCCTTGCGCGACCGGTCGCCTTTGTACATGGCCTCCAGTTGCGGCACCGTGATGTGGCTTTCGTCCAGCACGATGATCCCGTCATCGGGGAAGTAGTTGATGAGCGTGTACGGCGGTTCGCCCGGCATGCGGCCGTCCAGGTGCCGCGAATAGTTCTCGATGCCGTTGCAATACCCGATTTCGCTGAGCATTTCGATGTCGAACCGCGTGCGTTGCGAAAGACGTTGCGATTCGAGGATACGGTTCTCGTCTTCCAGGTCCTTCACGCGCTCTTCCAGCTCGAACTCGATGCCCTGGATCGCCGTGCGCAACACGTCCGCCGTGGTGGCGTAATGGGAACCGGGATAGATGGCCGTCCGGCGCAATTTCCGGTTCACCGTGCCGCGCAGGGGATCGATTTCGTAGAGTCCGTCGATCTCGTCGCCGAAGAGTTCGACGCGCACGGCGATCTCCGCTTCGTACGCCGGGAAGATATCGACGGTGTCGCCGCGCACGCGAAAGGTGCCGCGGTAGAAGTCCACGTCGTTCCGGCTGTATTGCATCGCGACGAGGCCCGCAATTAAATCCTCGCGATCGATCGTTTGTCCCGGCTCCAACTCCACGCGCAACGCGTTGTACGTTTCCGGCGATCCGATACCGTAAATGCAGGACACGCTGGCTACGATAATCACGTCGCGCCGCGTGAGCAGCGCCCGCGTGGCCGAGTGGCGCATCTTGTCAATCTCGTCGTTGATGGACGACTCTTTTTCGATGTACGTGTCCGTCGTCGGGACGTACGCCTCCGGCTGGTAATAGTCGTAATAGCTGACGAAATACTCGACCGCGTTCTCTGGGAAGAGCCCCTTGAACTCCGAGTACAACTGCGCCGCGAGAATCTTGTTCGGCGCGATAACCAGCGCCGGACGGTTCACCTCAGCGACAACATTGGCCACCGTGAAAGTCTTGCCAGACCCCGTGACGCCCAGCAGCACCTGGTGCTTCAGCCCCTCACGCAGCCCCCGCGTTAACTCGCGGATAGCCTTCGGCTGATCGCCCTCCGGCTTGAACTCACTCGCAATCTGAAAGGGGATAGATTCGAGAGTACTTTTGTTGAGGTGATTGTTCACGATTCGATGGTACCGTTTGTGTGTTGGAAAGTTGCCCATATCTTAACACGCTGCCTCGAATGGTCGCGCGTAGATAACGACGGGAGAAAATGCGGTCGAGGAGGTGTGTGCAGAGGATCATCGTCTGCCGCAGTATAACGCGCAAATTTCAGATTTCGCCGGCAAGCCAGACTTGACGGCGCAGAGATTTTCTGGTACTGTACATATGTACAGGAAGGGGGCGTCAGATGCAAATTGTCATTGACCCCTCCGCGATACTCGCGGTCCTCTTGCATGAGCCGGAGCGGGACTCCATCGTCGCTGCAACGGAAGGGGCGATTCTTGTTGCGCCCGCTTCCTTGCCGTGGGAGATTGGGAATGCGCTTGTCGCGGGCCTGCGCCGCAATCGCTTGCGTCTCAACGACGTAGAGATGGCTTGGGCGTCGTACGATCGAATACTGGTGCGTTTGGTCGAGATTGACATGGCTATTGCGCTACGGGTAGCGGCGGAGCATCATCTTTACGCGTACGATGCCTACATCCTCGAGACTGCCAAGAGCCGACGATTGCCCTTGCTTACGTTGGACAACGCGCTCGCGGAAGCGGCAACAGACGCGGGTGTGTCGCTACTGGAGATCAAATCATGAAAACCTACACCTACACTGAAGCCCGGCAGCAACTTGCCGCCCTGCTTGACACGGCTCGCCGTGAGGGCCGTGTTCAGATTCGCCGTCGCGACGGCCAGATCTTCGTTCTTCAACCAGCAAGCCCCGAGGGCTCCCCGCTGAATGTTCCCGGCGTGCAGGTCAACCTGAAGAGAGGTGAAACACGGGATTGGCTTGCTGAATCGCGAGCGCGATCCGCGGATCGTCTCCTACCGGAGAGCCTGTCTGACGACCAGACGCCTCGGACGAAAACTCGCAGAAAAGCCTCTGGTAAGAAGAAGCGGTAGTCAAACGTGCACCCTCGCGGCTGATCCGCGAGAGCCGCCAAAGTCACACGCGTGTGATGTCATGATGACGAGATCTTCGAGGAAATCCGACGATGTCGGCACACTGACGCCGAGTCGTTCGGCTATGGCTTGAAGCAGATTACTCAGGATCTGTAACTACAGGAGCAGGAGGCCGGCATTCCCGTGGTGGAGCGCCCACCCGGCAAGCCACCGGTGATATCCAAAGTGGTCATCGGACTAACACGCGGCTGCGGCGGAAAGTTTTTGGGCCGTGGCTGCGCGGGGAGCACATTCGTAGCGCATGGGCGCGACAATTGGTTGGACGCTATTGGGGTTCGGAGCGTTGCTATGTCTCACCAATTTTTACATTTCGTTCTTGAGGTATTTAATTCACCGCCTGCGGGGTTTGGCCAAGGAGTCGTATCCTTGGGTGTCAGGCTTCCCACTATTTGGCTCGCTCTTCGTCGCATTTTCGCTATTCGAATTGTCCGGGATTTCCGGGATCATTTATGTAGCGCTAGTTCTTATCATCATTGATACTGGCGGCATCCATTGGTTAATCGGTTCACTGGTTTATCGGTTCGCTTTCGAAAAGAGATGCAGGTAACCGGGGCGTTGCAGCGAGCCGCCACCGAGTCAATAGGCTACTGGCTGAGAGAAAGTCCTTCCCGAACGTGGTGCCATGATTTGTAAGAGGTTATAGCCACGAAAAAAGTTGCGATCATGCCTCGACTGCACAGGGCGAACTTGCCTACCGTGCCGTAGCGGGGGAGAAGCATGCCCAGGGCATGTCGCGGGCATTCGGGATTGCGAAAGAAAGGTCACGTTATGCCGCGTTTTGGGTAATGGCACGTGGTGAATCCAAACCAGCAGGTCGATTCGAAAAGGCTTGGCAATTCGATCTTGCTCAAGACGTGATGTCAATCGGCTGAAAGCAACTTGCCGACGACAATCCCTGGCACCGCCACCCTTTATTTCTTCCCCGCCATGTGTTCGCTGGGGACGTGATTGACTTCGACGACGCCGGGGACGGTGCGGATGGTGGCGGCGACGCGGGCGACGCTGTCGCGGTCGGGCGCTTCGAAGATGAACTCGAAGAGGCATTTGCCGTTGTCGCCGGGGGTGAACTGGGCCTGGGTGATGCTGATATTCATGGGGCGGATGGCGTTGGTGATGTCGGCGAGCATGTTCGGGCGCTGGCCGGTGGTGACGCGCATCCCGGTTTCCACATGCTCCTCGCCGTCCCACGACGCCTCGATGATGCGCGACGGGTCGCGCTGCGTGTTCGCAAAGTTCCGGCAATCGGCGCGATGGATGGTGATGCCGGGGCTCTTCGTAGCATATCCGATGACCGCATGACCGGGCATAGGCCGGCAGCATTTGGCGAAATTGACGGCGATACCCTTCGATCCTTCGATACGGATGAGCTTGTCCCGCGTGGCGTCGTCGACCTGCCGGATCTTCGGTTTCGTTTCCGGCAGGACCTTGACGGTATCGCGCCGGAGTTGACCTTCCAACGGCTCCAGTTCGCCCAGTTCGCGCAAACGCTGCCGAATGCGGGTGCGCGCCTTTCCGGTGATAACGATTTCCAGCCAGTCCAGGTGCGGCTTTTGCGCGCGCGACGTAAGGATTTCCACTGCGTCGCCGGTTTGCAGGTTGTAGCGAAGCGGTACCAGCCGTCCATTCACCTTGGCGCCGATGCAATGGTGGCCGATATCCGAGTGCACGCCGTAGGCAAAATCCAGCGGCGTGGCCCCTTCCGGCAATTCCTTTACCTCGCCCTTCGGTGTGAACACGTAGATGTCTGACCGCGATACGTCGCGTCGCAGGCTGTCGAGGAGTTCATCAGGGGCATGGGTGTCCTGCAGCCACTCGTACATCTGGCGCAACCAGCGCAATTGCGTGTCGAGTTTGTTGTCGCTGCCACCTTCCTTGTAGGCCCAGTGCGCGGCAATGCCTTCCCGAGCCGTGCGGTCCATGTCTTCCGTGCGGATTTGGATCTCCAGGGGATATCCGTTCTCCCGCATGACGACGGTGTGAATGGATTGGTACATGTTCACTTTCGGCATGGCCACGTAGTCTTTGAAGCGGCCCGGCACCGGGGTCCAAATCTGGTGAACGACGCCGAGGGCGTTATAACAGCCTGAGACGGTTTGCGTGATGATGCGCACGGCGAGGATGTCCATGACCTCGTCGAAGGCCTTCCCCTGTTGCACCATCTTCTGGTAGATGCTGTACAGGTGCTTCGGCCGGCCAATCACGCGCGCGTTGACTTCGGCTTCGGCGAGACGGTTTTCCAGATACTCGATGGTCTCGTTGAGCCAGGCCTCGCGCTCCCGCCGCTTCATAGCCACGTGGGTCGCGATGTTCCGGTATTCGTCCGGGTTCAGGTGGTGAAAGGCGTGGTCTTCCAGTTCCCACTTCCAGCGGGCGATACCAAGGCGATGCGCGAGCGGCGCGTAAATGTCGAGCGTCTCCCGGCAAATCCGCTCGACGCGTTTCGGGTCGCGCAGAAACTCGATGGTCCGGATGTTGTGCAGCCGGTCAGCCAACTTGATGAGGATGACCCGCACGTCGCGCGCCGTGGCCACCAGCATCTTGCGGAGATTCTCCGCCTGCTTCTCCTGGTGGGTGGGATTCGGCGTGGACCACTTCATGGATTTGATCTTGCTCACGCCATCCACGAGGGCCGTGATCTCCGGGCCAAACGTCTTCTCGAATTCATCGTGGGTGACCCGAGTATCTTCGAGTACGTCGTGCAGGAGTCCGGCCGCGACCGTCGTCGGGTCCAAATTCGACTGGGCGAGGATGCGCGCCACCTCGATGCAGTGCGAAATGTACGGGTCGCCCGATTCCCGCTCCACGCCGTGGTGGGCCTCATTGGCAAAACGGTACGCCTTGCGCACGACGGTCAGATCCGCGCCGGGCGCATTCTTGCGGAGTTGTTTGAGGAGTTTTGCGAATTCTTCTCTCATGGGAGTCCGAACGCCTGTGTAATCCTTAATCAAACACCGGTACCGGCGTTCTTCATCCCCCATTTTACCATTTAACGGACGCAGGAATCATGGCGCTTGCCGCGATCTCGCCACGCGCGAACAGTTATAGTAGCGCCCTTGCGGTTTGATGGCAGAAAGGGGACAAAACGTATATGCCGTACTATCCCGATGTGGCGGAACTGGCCGAGCAGCTCAGCCTTTGGGCGGACCTGCGCCATGAGCAGGGGGCGAATCCCGAACGGGTCCTACAGCGCGTGAGGACCCAACTTTCGCAGGCAATCCGCGAGTTGGAGCGAATGCCCGCACCAGTCGAGACGGCGCGCCAGGAACCGGACGCACTTCCGGCAATCCGGCGTTTGCGCCCCCACGGGCCCCGCAGGCTGTGGGAGCGGCTCCCGTCACGCGGCGTCCGCGACAAGCTGCTTGGCGCATGGCTGGGCCGGGCCGCCGGGTGTACCCTCGGCGCACCCGTGGAGTCCTGGCCGGTCGAAGACATGGCCAGTTTGGCCCGACTTGGAGGGCAACCGTTCCCGCCTGAGGATTACTGGGCCGCTCATCCGCAGCGCCACCGACGGCACTACGGCACCTGCACTCTCGACGACTACCTGCAAGGCCGAATTCGCGCCGTGCCGGTAGACGACGACTTGGGGTATACCCAATTGGGACTTTTAATTCTAGAGAAGTATGGGCCGGAGTTTACTACGGCCGACGTGGGCCAAGCCTGGGTCCGGCACCTGCCCATCGCGTGTACCGCCGAAGACGTGGCGCTGCGGAATTTGAAGGCCGGCGTCCCGGCAGGCTCCGCCGGAGCGCGCGGAAACCCCTACGTGGAATGGATTGGCGCGGACATTCGCAGCGACCCCTGGGGCTACGCCGCCATGGGATGGCCGGAGAAGGCCGCTGAGTTTGCATACCGCGACGCCTACCTCTCGCATCGCAAGAATGGCATCTACGGGGCCATGTTCTTCGCGGCGGCTATCGCGGCGGCCTTTGCGGTGGACGACCCCGTGGAAGCCCTGCGCATCGGCTTGACCGAAATCCCGCGCGATTGCCGCCTCGCCCAGGATCTCCGTTGGGCTCTACAACGCGCGCCCCATCTGGACGGATGGGAACACGGCCGGCGGCTCGTGGAAAGGCGCTTCGCCGGTATGCATCACGTGCACACGAACAACAACGCCTGCCTTACCGTTTTCGGTCTGGCGCTCGGACAGAAAGACTTCACGAAGACTATCGGCTACACCGTCGCCATGGGGTTCGACAACGACTGTACCGCGGCAACCGCGGGCTCGATCCTCGGCGCCATTCTGGGAACGCGCGGAATCCCAGAACATTGGTGGAAGCCGTTCCGCAACCGCGCGCTCACCTATCTGAAGCGAGTCTCGCCGATGAAGAACACGGATATCGCGCGACGGTTTCACGCGCAGGCGATTCGCGTCTGGGGTGAATGAGCTTTTAGAAGGCGTCCGAGGGGTGGCTCATGGGTTCCCACGTGAGGATCGTGGCGGGGCTTTCGTGTTTCGCCAGTATGAGACGATCACCCTCCTCCAAATCGACATACTCGGGGCAGTTGTCATGGGCCAGAACCGCAGGGCCGCGGGTGATGAGCACCCGGATGGTGACATCGTCGGGCACGACGAGGTGACTGGTCAGTTCCGTCGTATTCTTGAAGGCGATGCCGAGTCCGGCATGAAAGACCCCGCGGGTAATCTGATTGAAATAGGCCGTGCTCCCAAACGGCGTACTGACGACGACACCATCACCGATTATCTCCGCCTCGTCGGCGAAGGCTTCGTCGTTGATCCAGACCTTTAATCGCACGGCGGAGTTAATGTTGCCCATGTGCACGTTGAATTCGTTCATGGCCGTGAGTGTACGCTTCGGCATCGGCGTACTGTCGCGAAACACGCGGCACCCGATCTTGATGAAGGCGTTTCGCGTAAGCCGGTTTTTTGCCAGCCGTTCAATCACCTGATCCGGGGGATGGGGTATGCAACGAATACCCCTGCGGCTGTTGCGGATCGGCAGTTTGGTCACGCCCGGCCATTCCTGCTCCGCGGAGAGCAAGGTTCCATCGCCGCCGTAACAGACCACCAACTCCGGGTCGCTGTCTACGACTTGATACTGGGGATATTTGGACAGGATGGGCCGTAAGGTGTCGACTTCGGCGCCAAATAATAACGTTCGCATGGGGTTATTCCGCTTACCTGACCGCACGAGGATCGCACTTATAACACGCGGGATGCAAATCGGCGGGAGACGAGGTAGGTCATCGCCACGAGGAGCATGAGGAAGACGCTATAGGCAAAGGCGGTGCCAATACCCGAACCGCGCCATGCACTGTTGATCTGGACCGAGATGGGGACATTCGCAGGAATCCACAGCAAGATGGACGCGACGAATTCCCCCAGGCTCGTGGCAAAGACGAGCGCCGCGCCCGCGCCAAGCGCCGGCGCTACGAGCGGCACGACGATATGCCGAAAACAGTAGCCGCGCGATGCGCCGAGCGTGCGTCCCGCTTCGATAAGTGTCGCGTCGAACGGCTCGATGGAAGAAGCTGCCATCCGCGTGAGCAACGGCACGTTGCGGACGAAGTAGGCGAGGGGCAACAACCAGACCGTGCCAACCAACGGCAGCCAGCGGTCGTTGAACGCCACGATGAGGTTGACGGCAATCACGGTCCCCGGCAGGGCCCAGGGGATCATGACCAACACGTTCAGCCAGCGTCCGCCGCGACGTTTCCGCGCGATAAGGTAGGCGGCCGGCATTGCAATGGCCAGCGTCGCGACCGCAGCCAGCGCGCTCATCCAGAGGCTGTTTCGGATAGGGCGGAACGCCGTCGGATCGCGCAGGATCGTCAGGTAATTTTCAAACGTGTAGAACGTCGGAAACACCTCCGCGTACCATTCGCGATGTTGAACGAACGACAAGAGGATGATCGTCGCATGGGGCAATAGAAGCAAGGCCAGTGCGAGTCCCGAGAGGATCCCCGCCAGCGTTCTTCCTCGCCGCGACCGGATGCGCACGCGCGTGCCTTTGGACGCGGTTCCACCAGCCCTGCGTCGCGCCCGGAATATGAGAACGCCCAACAGCGACACCGCGGCCAGCACGACGGTCAAGGTCATGGCGGCGGCGTCGTTGTGCTGCGTCTGCTCCTCGTAGATGCGCACGCTCAGCATGGGGTAGTCATTGCCGAAAATGAGGGGCGCGCTGAAGGAAGCGCCCGACGACATGAACGTAAGCAATGCCGCGCCGCGCAAGGCGGGCATAAGTTGCGGCAACGTGACCTGCGCGAACACGCGCATCCGCCCCGCCCCGAGCGTGCGCGCCGCTTCAATCTGCGCCACGTCCAGGCTTTCGAGGGCGGCCGAAACCATGGCGTAGAAGAATACGTAGAACGAGTATACGTGGATCAGCAGAATAGCCGACGGCCCTTGCAGAAACGCGTTCTCCAGACCGAAAGCCTCTTCCAGAAGCCGCGGAACGAAGCCGTCGCGCCCAATGAGATAGTAGAAACTGACGGTGCCCACCAAAGGTGGGAGCGTGAACGGCAGGTACGCCAGCGCGGCCATGAGGTTTCGGCCGGGGAAGGCGTACCGCGTCACGTAGAATGCCATCGCTGTACCAATCGTACCCGCGCCGGCGACCGACAGGAACGAAATGACCACGGTGTTGCGAATTGCCGCGAGGCCTGACTTGGCCGTGATTGCTTCGGGTTGCCACGACGAAAAGGACTCGGCCAAAAGCCGCAATGCAGGGTAGGCGATGGCGATGCCCAGCACCGCTACGCAAACAGCGAGCAGCATGCGATCGAGGGAACGCTGGTCGGTGTGGCGCGTCGCATTGGACACGCGGCTCAACTCTCGGCGGACGCCTCAGCGGTGAGATCGTGTTGCACGAAGTCGGAAATGGCGTCGCGATCGTCTTCCGAAATCTTGGTATACAGGATGGCCACCTTGAAATGGTCGTCGCCCATTTCATGAGGGTCGCAACGCACCACAATGCCCTCGCATTCAATGCGGCGGTCAGCGGGCTTCGGCAGTTCCAGCGCGATGCTCATACGCGTCATCAGAGGCACCGGTTTCACCGTGTGACACAACACGCCGTTGGCGCTGATGTTGTCGATATGGTTGAGAACGCCGGGGCCGCCGTCGTCCACGATGGCCGGGAATCCCCGCCGGCTCCGCGCGTACCGCCGCCGTTCATCGCCCGAATACCGCATGTCACTCCCTCCAAGCCATCGCATCGCCAAGATACGGTTACCGTCACCTCCTGTCATCCTAGCGCAGAACGGGCGAGATTGCAATGATTTAGCCGCGCGCTGCGTTCTCAGTCACATTCCGCACGGGCTCCGCATCTATATACTGTAGAAAGGAGGAGGCAACCATGACGTGGGGCCGTTTGGAACGCGACGAATCCATCGTAGCCCGAGTGTTGGCGGGGCATCACGAACAATTTGGAACGCTCGTTCAGCGTTATTTGCCTGTGGTGCAGGCGATTGCTCGCGCTCGAACGTCGAATCCCTCGGATGTCGACGATGTTACTCAAGAGACCTTCGTTCTGGCCTTCCAGCGGCTGGATCAGTTGCGAGAGCGGAAGAAGTTCGGCGCGTGGCTTGGAACGATTGCGCGGAACGTCGCCCACAGCGCCCAGCGCCGCATACAAAAGGACGCGGCGCTGGCTGCGTCCTTGTCCGATGAAGAACCAGTTGAACCCGACGTAGTCTCCCGGGAAGCACGCCGCGCGGTTCGCGAACAAATCGACGCGCTCGCGTCCGAAGATCGCGAGGTGCTCTTGCTCAAGTACTTCGCGGGCAAACGGAGCCGGGAGATCGCGTCGATACTCGGACTGTCCGACGCGGCGGTGCGGAAGCGGCTGCAGCGGGCGCGCGAGGCCTTGGGCGAGCGCGTGCTGCATACATTCCGCGAGGAATCCGATCCGCCGGCCGAACGCCAACGCAACGCGCAACGCATTCTCGTCACGGTGCTGGCCGCCGGGGCCACATGGAAAGCAACGAGTGCCGTGGCCGCTACGACCGGCATGGGTGCTTTGCTGGCCGCCGGCATCGGCGTGGGAAAGACGTTGGCGCTCGGCGCAGTATTTTGTGTTGGCGTCGGACTGATTGTCATCGCGTATCGACCGTCCGTCGCGAACGAAGAAGACGAGGTCTTCGACGCGCAATCGCAAGGCAATACTCTGTCGCCGGAGATAGATGCCTCCGGGGAAGCCGTAGTGGATCGCGGATACAACCGTGCTGCAACGTCCTCAACCCCACCCGTCGGCTCTGGCGGCATCCTCGTATCGGGACGTATTGTCCACACGGACGGCACGCCCATCGCGGGTGCAACCGTTCGCGGCCGTTACGGCCGCCATGCACCGCCGCTTCCCGATCTGGAAACGGTTTCCAGCGACGATGGCGCATTCACGCTGCACGCGACCATGCCGTGGGAGCGGTTTGTCATCCGCGCGGAAAAAGAGGGATACGTCGAACGCTCGGCTACGCTGTTCGCGCTAACGGCGGAAGGCGCGACTGGCGTGGATCATGTCTTGTACCGCGAGGCGACCGTCGAAGGAGTGGTTGCCAATCCAGGGGGCTCGGGCGTTCCCGGTATGCCTGTGACGACCGCGAATCGCGACATGTCGCCGATCCGATGGACGGCGTCAACGGAAGCCGATGCTTCGGGCGTGTTCCGATTAGAGGGGCTGTTGCCCGGCACACATAGCCTTGCTGTCATCAAGGAGGAGGACTTCAGTCCAGCCGTGGCGGTTCTGGAGGTCCAACTGCAGGAGGGCGAACACCGCACCGGGATTCGCGTTCCTTACGACGGCGAAGGACTTGTCGTCGCCGGCCGCGTGACCGATGAAGAGGGAAATCCGTTGGAAGCGGCTTTCGTTCAGGCCATCAACGGTTTGCACCCACGCGATACACGAACCGATGCGGACGGCAACTTCCGGCTCGTGCAAATGCCGCCGGGGACCTTCCCGCTCTATGCGTCGCTTACCGGCTACTACGACCGGAACACCCTGGACGACGCCCGCTTGGTCGAAAGCGGTTCGGAGGATGTTGAGATTGTGCTGCGCCGCAGCGGAAGCGTTTCGGGCCGGGTTGTCGACGGAGAGACAGGCGATCCGGTAACTGCATTCGGCATCATGCAGTTTGGCGGTGTAGCCTCCGCTCTCGACAGCAACAGCGAAAACAGCTTGCGCGCAGTGGAAGATCCGGACGGGCGGTTTCATTTGGATAACGTCGTGCTCGACGAAGCGACCATTGCAGTCAAGGCGGATGGATACATGCCCGCCTTCGAGGTTATTCATCTTGCTTCCGGGGAACGCCTGGAAGAAATCACATTTCAACTTCATCCCGGGCACGTATTGGACGGATTTGTTGTGGATGCACGTGGAAACCCCGTCGCAGGAGCGGGGGTATATGTCGGCGATATTCCACGGAATGGCGAGGAAAATGCTCCGCCGAGCGATGCCCGTGCGGTTACAGGCGAAAACGGCGCCTTCGCACTTACCGGCCTGCCACAAGGACCGCTGACGATCACTTGTGCGCACGGCGATTACGCCCCCGGGCAAACGGAAGCGGACATCCCGCAGCCCAAGGGTAGCGCGCCGGTTCGGGTCGTATTGAAAGACGCAGGACGTATTGATGGGACCGTGCGCGTTGGCGGCGTTCCCCAAGACGGCGCGAGCGTTGTGGCGGAATCGCAATCGGTTCAAACGGATCACGAGGGCAGGTTCAGCATCTCCCGCCTGCCCGCGGGCGACGTTCAGATCACAGCGGCCTTAGATCCGGCAGGTACGCCGGGGCAGTTCGGACGGCGCTGGAAGAAATGGGTGAATATCGAGCCCGGTAATGCGACGCAAGTCAATTTCGAGTTCACCACCGAGACGGGCATTGTCGATGGTGTGATCGTGCCGCACGGCGACTTCGAGTTTCACGCGCAGGTCTGGTGCAACCTCCCCGTAACCGGCGGATTCGAGCAGCGGATTCTTATCCTGGAAGACCGGAAATTCACGCTGAGCGATCTGCCGGCCGGTGTCGTGGAGGGACGGGTCGCCATAGTCCCCAAAGTCGATGATCCGGTTGCCGGTCCGAGTACGGACTACAGCCGGCCGTTTCAGGCAACGGTCATCCCCGGAGAAACCGTGCCGGTTACGATCACCTTTACCGGGAACGCAGCGATAGGTGGTCAAGTCGCGGGCATCTCCGGCGATGGCAGAGTACGCATATCGGTGTTTGAAGGTTCTCAACCAATCCCCGACGATCCCGAGCAAGCGATAATACGGCAGCGAGGCGGAACAAGTCTTGATGCCGATGGCGCCTATCAAGTCGATTGCCTGGAAGCAGGCACCTACACCATCGTCGCCAAGCGCTACATTGGGCACTCCACGGTCGCGCACACGGCCTCCGGCGTAGTCCGCATCGGCGAAGGCGAGACAGCCACCCTCAACTTCGACTTTCATTGACGCGTCAATCCCGCATCTGCACAATGCCCCCAAGGGCATCACGCGTTTCGCGTGACCCGTGTAAGGCCGGGAGCGTCGACGGATGTGTATCAACGTATGTGCCTCAGAGGTACTCAGGTTTTCACGACCAAGCATTTGTCCGGTACTGTTGTGTGCGCTTTTCCACTTCTCAACCAACGCAATTGGGCAACCGCCCACCCCCGTCATCGACCAGTTCACCGCACATTCGATCCCGCTGCCCGAAGGCGGCCAACTCGCCTATTACATCCGCGAGGGCGACGGCCCTAATCTCGTGCTCATCCCCGGTAGTTGGGGCGATTACCGGACCTTTAATCATCTCGTCGAACATCTCGACCGCGATCTCAAGCTCATCATTGTTGAGCTGCGCGGGCACAACGGCAGCCAGCCGCCATCTACCGATTGCTCCATGGAACTGTTCGCCGAAGACGTGCTTCGCGTGATCGATACCATCGGGTTGAAACGTTACTACGTGGGCGGCCATAGCATCGGTGGCATGCTGCCCATCGAGATCGCGGGTCGCAGGCCCGAACAGGTGGCCGGCGCCATCGCCATGGAAGGCTGGACCCACTGGAAAGTGCAGGAAGAGGCTTTCGGAACGGGGCCCGACGAAACGATCACCCCCGAACAACTCGCCGAACGCCAAGCCAACCGCGCACGGGTCTACGACAAGCTGACGCAGGAACAGCGCGATTCCTTCTCCTCGGTGTGGAAACGCTGGGACGGCTACCCCATCCTGGAGACCACCGAGGTTCCTATCCTGGAAATCTGGGGCGACCGCGGCAAACCCAAACCCAGCCGCGAACTCCTACGGCTCCCTGACCGGCCCAACATTGAACTCGTCTGGATCGAAGGCGCGTCCCACGCCATGCAAGTGCAACGTCCCGACGCCATCGCAACGGCGATCAACTCGTTCATACGCCAGACGCAGGAAGCGCGGGACTCCGCGGGTCAGCCCGTTACGGGTTGAGCGTTATCACCATTAGACCGTCCCCTTCTTCCACCTGAGCGGCATCAACGGGCGTGCCATTGCATACGATCTTCCAGCCACTGACGCCGGCCACGCCAACGCGTTGGGCGCTGCCTCGGATAGTAATGCTCAGCGTTTGAGTATCGCGGTCAAACGCGAACCGCAGATACGGCACCCGGCAATTCAGCCGAAGTTCGGTTCGATCGTAATCGGTTCGCACATAGCTGCAATCCGCAACGATCATCTCGCGCACGTTGCCTTCGGCATCGATCTTCCGTTGCAGGAAGCGGGCGTTCGTCTCCAGCGCGATTGGTTCGTCGGGGTTCTGACATTCCATGCCGAGCCATAGCGACTGGGGAAACGACGTGTACGAAAGCACATCAATCAACGTAAGCGTGGTGGAATCCTCACCGGATTCAATCATGTTGGCCCCACACCACCCCACGAAGCGGTCATCGTTGACGGTGAGCCGTGGTCCCCTGTGTTGCACCCAGTAATTCTCGTGGTACCGTCTCGGTTCCGGGAGGGTCCTCGCCAGAGGATCTTCGAAAGGTTTCCCAGCGCGGGCCAGGCGGCCGAGAAGCACTTCATCCTGGGGCACGTCCCACCGCATCAATTCCGTCCGCCAGAAGAGTGGAATCGATTCGTTACGCACCGGATCGGCCGCCAGCTCATAAACGACACTGTTGGTCGTGCGCATCGTCTCGGAAAGCACCGCGTAGGGGCGCCGATCGTTGTCGACTACTCCGAAATTGCAGTCCTCTGCGTACCCCTCCCAAGGTTTCTCGATATCGTCATCGTGGTAGGTGTACCACGCGACCCCGATATGGCTCGGGATGGACGCCGCTGCGGACACGTAGGAAAGATAACCGATGGCGCGTTGCGCCTGGGTATCGACGGCAGGCAGGGCGCCCATCGTCCCCGGATGCAAGGTGTCCGCCGCGCGGAACGAAAACTCGGTGGTCATCGTGGGGCGGCCGGTGATGGCGTGTATCGCGGGAACCAGCGTGAACATCTGCACGGGCAAGCGGTCCGGGAACATGCTGTACAGATTCATGCTGATCACGTCGCAATACTTCCCCATGGCCGCGAGAATTCCCGGTTCCGGGAGCGGCGCGTTGAATAAACGTGTGCCCAGATTCAGGTGATTGGGGGCAACGGCCCGGGCGGCATTCGAGGCCACACTAAACGCGCGTTCTGCAAGGGCTTCCACCCACACCGCTTTCAAACCGGGAACCGAGGGCGGATCACCCTGCACCGCTTTGAGATCGTCTACGGTTGTGACCTGATAGTCTTTCCAGTCCTCGGCTAATGCACCCGGTTTATCCGCATAATACGTTCGCGCTACCTCCACGAAGGCCGCGCGCGCGGGCGCGTCCAGATCGGTGTGCGTGGCAGCTTCGTACCACCCGTCCAGGCAAATCTCGTTGACGAGGAAGTACCCGATCAACAGGGGGTCGTCCTTGATTGGTCCGAGGACTTCTTCGGCGCGCCGCGCGCACTGTTCCGGCCATTCCGGATCGAACACGTCTGGAAGGGATACCCAGGGCGGAAATCCTGGCCGTTGCGCGACCGGATACGGACGTGAAGCCAGCCGGAGCAGATCGAGGTGGACGTCATAGGGCAGCCCCGAGTCGCGTTCGCCCGTGTTGAATCCCCATGATTTCAAACGCGGCACCGCCTTTTCTTTCGCATTGATTACCTTGAGCATGAAGAACGCGTTGCCTTCCGGGGTGATGAACCACCAGCGATCGCCAATCTTTTCCACGTGGAAGAATCCTGTGCGCTCTCCCTGGATTCCGGTCCAACCGCCGTAGGCATCACAGTCGGCGGGACGCGCGTCGGCGAACGGCAGATCCGGAGCAATGACCGCCGGGTTCATGATTCGCGCGTACGCGGGCTCTTCCGCATCTTGCGCGAGAGCGCGGAAACCTGCTGCGCAAAACGCAAACAGGACACACAGTACGATGCGACGTTTACGTGGAACTTCCATGACTGAACCCCCATCGAAGACCTGTAGCGGTTGGCAGGTAGACTGACGATACGGCCGCGAGCCTCGCAACCTCCCGTTCAGGCTTCGCAAAACGAATTCCCCCCTTGGCGCGCGGCGCGGCGCACGCTCAACTATCGTAGGCCCCTGCGGTGTGGCGTTCAAGGCAATTGCCCGTTGCGATGCGGACAGCCCGCATTGTCGTACAATCGATGCGATACAAACGGGCGGCCGTGGCGTCAAATAGGTGAGAATTTCAACCGACACCACCGGCGAGGTAACCTTCAATGAGCGCTTCTGAACAACACCTCCTGCGGCAATGGATTGAACGGCGGGATCCCGATGCGTTCGCCGAGATCGTCCGACGGCACGCAACCATGGTGTATTCCACATGTTGCCGCGTGCTTGGAAACGCATCCGACGCGGAAGATATCGCGCAGGAGTGTTTCCTTAAGCTCGCGCAAGAGCGGAGACCCATCCAATCGCCCGGCGGCTGGCTTCACCGTTTGGCGACCCACCGGTCCATCGATCGCATTCGATCGGTCTCCAGAAGGACGAAGCGCGAGCAACAGTTCGCGGAAGATCATCCCGAATCCGTTGAACCAGCCTGGGACGACATTCGCGAGATGGTGGACGAGGCCATCGCCGCACTTCCGGAGAAGTTTCAGGGACCCCTCGTGGCCCATTACTTCGAAGGCCGGACCTATGACGCCATCGCCGTGGAACTTGGAATTCCCCGTGCGACGGCCGCAGGTCGTGTGCGCCGGGGCGTGGAGAAGATACGCAAGACGCTGCAGAAGCGCGGCGTCCCCATTTCTGCAGTCGGCCTGGCCGCGGCGTTGGCCCAAGCGCCCGCGGAAGCCTTGCCCGCGTCCCTATCCGCCGCGCTCGTGAAGATCGCGGTCGCGGGCACTGCCGGCGGCGCAGGTGCGGGAACCGTAGTTGCCGCAGGCACAGGCGCGATGACGCTTGGGAAGATTGCGGCTGGCGTCCTCGTCGCCGCGATCGCGCTAACGGGAATCGTGGTCTGGTCCGGAAGCAAGCCTGAACCTTCTCCTGCGCAATCATCCCGCGTTGAACAGGTTGCCCGTGCTCAAGAGCCCTCTCCAAGTTCTGGAAATGACGAGGGGCTCGCTGCCATGTTGGTGAACGCGTTCAATGCCAATTCCTCTCCGACGGCAGGCCGAACCGCTGTAATGGGCGAAGGGGCCGTTACCGGAATCGTTGTTGACGAGTCCGGCGAACCGGTCGAGGGCGCGTCGGTCTCCGCGCGCAGCACGCCCATGAGCCACGAACAGGTGACGTCGGACGCGGATGGCCAGTTTGCCATCGAAGGGTTGGAAACGAGCAATCACCTCTACGTCCAGGCGGCTCTGCGTCGTACGGGCAGGACCAGGGAATCCCGTGAGCAATACTCGCAGATCAGTGCGCCGGCCGGACCGCTCACGCTAACCCGAGAGGGAATCCGCGATTTGGAGTTGGTACTCCATACCAGTGGGAGCATCCAGGGGCAACTGGTCGACGAAGCTGGAAAGCCGGTGCCGGAAATCAACGTCAGCGCCTCCCCCAAGTCGTGCGACCTGAATCACCCTTCGTGGTCCCGCACCGACGCAAATGGGCAGTTCACGATACGGGATTGCGCCGAGTTCACGTACTTGATACTCGCGTTCCCTCCCGGTACGGACATGATTTCACACGACACTGCGCTCGCAGAAATCACTTTGGAACCAGGCGAACAACGAACGGGATTGAAGCTGACATATCAACCCTACGTCGATCTCAAGGGCCGCGTGGTCGACGCTGCGGGCAATCCGGTTGCAGGTGCGCGGGTGCACGAAGTCTACCAGGGCCAGATGGCCGAAACCGGCAGCGATGGCGTTTTTGAACTGACCGTCTTTGCTGGCAAAGGAACATCCCCCACGCTGGGTGTACAACATGCCGACTACGACCACATTCGCCATCTTGTTCCCGAAGGCGGCCTGGAGAACATCGAGATCGTCCTGCTGCCGCGCCTCACGCTCGCAGGAAGAGTCATTGACGCACAAACCCAGGAACCCATCCGCGAGTTCGAGATCATGCACCTCGGCGGTCGCGTGAGCGCTCTCGAATTTACTCGCTTCTTTGACCGCCTCGAACCCGTGCGCGACGCGAGCGGGCGCTTCTCCATGAAGATGGAGAGTCCCGAGTACGCAACCATAGGAGTCCGAGCCGACGGATATGCGCCGCTGGTCCAGGGCGTTGACCTGCTCTCGCATACCGGCGAGTTAATCCTCGAACTGTCGCCCGGCAATCACCTGGAAGGCACGGTACGAAACGCCAATGGCGATCGCGTGCGCGGCGCGAAGATCTACATCGGCCAGTTTCCCTATGGTTACGAGTTGGCCGACGACGAAAAGGTTCTGGTCGCGAAAACGAACTGGATGGGATCCTTCTCCCTCGACGATGCACCGGCCGGCGAGCACCTCATCTACGCCTGGCATCCCGACTATCCGCCTGCCTGGCAGCGTTTCAACGCTCCGCAATCCGAACCCATTGACATCGTCTTCTCCCAAGGCGGGACCCTCAAGGGCACCGTCACCATTGGCGGTCAACCGGCGCAAAGCATCATTAACTTGTTCCGCGGCGTGCCGGATATGGTTGGGTTCGACGAACGAAGCCGTCCGGACGGCACCTACGAGATGGCCAACCTCTCGCCAGGAGTCATCACGGTCTCGGTCGGGGTGTCCAGCCCGGATACCGGAGAGCGCATGTCCTTCGACAAACCCGCCACGATTCGCGATGGCGAAGTGACGGTTGTCGATTTCGATTTCCCCACGCCGGGCGCCGCGTCCGTAGAAGGCCAGATTCAAATCGACGGCCAACCCGTCACCGGTGGATACATCTCGGCCGCACTTCCAGGAGGCAGCACGAAGGACACCCGTGTAGACGCAGAAGGCTACTACCGCCTCGAACAATTGCCTCAGGGCGCAATCATGCTCGACATCCGGGCAAGCCTTGGCGAAGGTTCCTGTCAGCGGCGCGACGAGGTGTTAGTCGAAGGGACCGGTGATGTCGTGCATGACGTTGCACTGCAATCGGGGCACGCGCTCTCCGTAGCCGTGCATGGCGCGAGACCGAATGAGCAAGTATTGGTGAAGATATACGCTGGAGCATTGAACGCGGCACCGCAACCCGCCTACCCCGTCGACCGCGCGTTCTGGCCCATCGGATTCGCTCGGTTTGATGGCGTCACCTATACCTTCGACTCGGTCGAGCCCGGCACCTACACCGTCGTGGCCGAAGCCACCAGCGGCGCGCCCACGAGCCAAGACGAGCGCCTCGCGAATACGCGGGCCGCGATCCAGGTCATCAATATGGACGCCGTCGATACGGAGATCGAACTGGCCCTGCGGTGATCGCAGCCAGCGCATGTTGCCGAGATATCGTACGCGGGAACCGGGACCCGCGCGTGGTCGAACCTGAACCGCAGTTTATAAATTCTCGGCAGCCTCGGAATCGTAATACGGTTGCACCTCCACGAAATTGATCATCAGTTCCTGCCCGGCGGGCCCACCCGGCTCGTCGGGCATGGCCCAGTCGGAAATGCGGAGCGTGGCCGAGTCGCCGGTGGCGCGGAACACGATGCGGTGGAGGTTGAACCAGGCGGGATTCTGGCCGTCGAAGGGCAGGTCAGACGGCGCGGCGTTGCGGCTGCTTACCTGGCCGACAAACGACTTCTCCGGGACTATGGCTGCGCCGTCGACGACGACCGACATGGGCAGTAGTTTTTCCTTCGATGCCCCGAGAGTGATGTCCTCGTAGTCCGCAGCCATCACCTTCACCGAGTACAATGCACCGGCCTTCAACCCGCGGATCGTCTGGCTCACGACATTCGCCCGGTCCGCCTGGCTGCGCATCCAGAGGAAGGTATTACCCGCCGGTTCGTCGGGAAACTCCGCGCGGTGCCAGTACCGCCCTTGCAACCGGCCATACCGTTCCATGTAATCCGCGCGCATCGAATCAGGCGCGGCGGCAGAGACTTCCCAAGCCGAGAGACCATCTGCAAAGTCCGCATTCTCGATCAAACCCGGGATGTAGGAATAGCCCAGAGTTTCAGCAAGCAGTTCCGTCTTTCCTTCGATGGCATAGTGACGGAACAGCCGCGCCATCCAGCGCAGCGTCTCCTCGTCGGCGAAGCTCGAGTTCCACCAGTGCAATCCGAAGAGTCCTTCAAACTCCGGATGCGTCGCGAGGTACTGCATCTGCAGGTCCATCCAGACCTTGTAGTCCACTTCCGGTTGCACGTTCAGGCTCAGGCCATGGGTAAACAAACCGGACACGAGCACCATCTGCTTCTGACACTCGGGAAACGCGGCGCGCCACCTCGCCATCTCCTCACCGAGGTGCGAGTCGAGCAGCGTCCGGGCCTCCTCCAGCGTCGGCACCTCGTGGAGGTAACGCTCCCATGCCATGTAGTAACCCGCGTCGAATACCGTGCGCACAAGTTCCCGGGTCTGGGGCCGTGTGTACATTCCGGGTCCGCCGCAATAGCCGTAGAACGCCTTGCCCTCGAGCGCCGGGTCCTCGCCCAAGCGACGCATGGCCTCGGTCCACGCGGGGTACCACTTGTTCTGTCTTCCCTGGAATTCGTCGGCGATCAACCCCGACAGCCGCGGGTCTGTGAAGCCGGGATTCTTGCGCCAGTAGTCGAAGGATTGGTCCGCCGTCAGATTCTCCATATGCGGAAGGCTTCCGTAGGCGATCCACTTGCCTCCCGATTCCACCCACGGCGCGATATGCGCATCCGACTCCTCCGTAGGCAGCCCCACGATGGTGTTCACCTGAGGCAAGACGTGGGCGCTTAAATACTCCCAATCGTAACGGCCGAATTGCTCCACGATCGGTTCCGCCGGAAACCGGCAATAGTGCAACTCCGGTATTGCGCGGACAACAATCGACCTTGGCCGCACGCCGCTTTCCGGCTCAACCTCCAGTTCGTAGTCGCCTGCGTGGAGATACACCATCACTTCCGGCAGGCTGCCGCGCGGGTGGTACCACCGCGACGCGCTTTCCCCCGTGAGAAAGCGAAACCCGTACTGGCCCTCCCCCGCGCTGAGGGATACGTAAACCCATCCGTTCCGGGGGGTCGAAAAGTCGAGCCGAATCGGTCGCTCGGACGGGCCAGGCTCCAGCACCTTCAATTGCTTGACCAGGTTGTTGCCGTGCGCCGGGGATTCCGCGTCGGCCGGAATCCCGGCCACTGCAAAAAGTAGCGTCAAAGCACCGGCCCGGCAGCACGTTCTTTGCCACCCCTTTCCCGCCGATCTTCGTAGTTCTTGCACCTTACTCCCCCTAAATTGATCGCCTAGAAGCGTCCCGCTTCAGGAAACGTGCTCGGGCAAACATACCGGGACAACACACGACGAGGCAAATTTCGGGCCGCGTACTCCGCAGGGATCTGCAACGGCCAAGCACTAAGTGTAGAGGGGTGAGAGCCTTAACGGTTGCACATGAAATGCGATTTTCATGAAAAATTGGTCAATAGGCAATATATTGTATCTGATATTTGAAATTCCCCTCCATCTGGTATAGGAGAATTCCTGACACCATTTGCCGGAGCGGGCGACAAATGTCGTGATCTTATTCACAAAACTGTTCGCAAGTGACAATTTTTGACGCAGTGATTTTCGTGATTTACCGGGTGTTCCCTCCTCATTTCTGACCGGAATCCATGCGAGTTAGTGCGCGGCGTAGACAAGACCAAGGGTTACGTATACCCCGCTCACGCCGAATACCCATAACAAAATATTGGCATGAGGGTTTCATATGCTCTTCTCGGCTGGCGACATTTAGAGGGGTCGCCACCCTGCGAAAGCGAACACGCAACGCAGAACGAGTTGAAAACGAGATGGGATGAGAGAAAATGAACTATCGCAAAGCACACCAATATCTTATCGCCGCGCTGGTGCTTGCGGTAACAACCCCGGTTGGCCTTGCCGAGGCCTCGGGCGATGCTACCGATCCAGGTGCAGTTGGCGGCCAGAATGCTGTCGATTCGACCAATTTCGGATCGTCAACCTCCCGGAGTACGGCAGCAACAACAGTCCGGGTGTCTGACGAAATTCTCCAAGCCACGACCAAACGTCTGGGGGTCAACGTCGGCGGACCGGAGTCGTGGGGCGCGTCCCAGTACATGAAGAACATCCTGCCGAACCCCGGTTTTGAATCCGGCGAGTACGGCGTTATGTTCCACGTGGGACCCAATTCCACCGGTGGCCGGGTCGAGCAGGACTTCTGGTACACGGAATGGAACAACGATACCTATGGTATTGGACAACCGACCGGGTTCTGGACTGGCGCCGAGTTCGAAGTGGTCTTCGGACCCAGCAAAGGGCACAAAGGCACCGTTACGGGATTCACCCACGAAAACAACCGGTACACCTGGTACCTGTTCCCCGAAGTACCGACGCTGAATCAGTGGGACGTCATCATTGCGCGGAAGAAGTTCGCCCACAGTTTCGGCACACCCAATCCCTCGCAGCAAGCCGATGTCAGCACGAAACGCCCCGGAAGCACCGGCGAGCAGTCGTTTCACGGCGTATTTCCGGTAGGCGCGGGTTGGGCGCCTCCCATCTACGCGGCCCATTTCGACTCCTACTGGCGCGATGGCGACACGTCGTCGGGAAAACTTCTGAAGGTTTCCGGGACGTGGAAGCTTAAGTTCTGGGCAAAGGGCAAGAAGAATGGGGACCAGATACGCGCCCGGTTCTATCGTGAAGGCGAGATCGATTTCCTCAACCATACAATCCTGCTGTCCAATACGTGGCAGGAATACGAAGTCTTTGCAACCATTCCGGATTCGGCAGACAAGCTTGGCCCCTATGAAGATGGTGCGTATCACCCCATACTCAGCCTCACCTTCAGCATTCTCAATGAGGGTGGAGAGGTCTGGCTGGATGATTGCCAGTTGTACAAGGACGGTCAGACGAATCCGACGGCGTTCACCGATACCTTCGTGAACCGGCTCAAAGAGCTTCGCCCCGGCGTGCTGCGCGATTGGCGCATCCAATGCGGCGCTTCGCTCGACAACGAGTTGGCCGATCCCTTCGCGCGTAAGCTCACCGGGTTCCGCCCCAGTTCGCGCGCTTCCGATACCTATGGGTACTCCCTGCACGAATTCCTGGAACTCTGCAAGGAAGTCGGCGGCGAACCCTGGTACGTCATCGCACCGACCTTCTCCGAGGAGGACATGTCCAACCTCGCCGCGTATCTGGCGGCGCCCGTCAGTTCGGGTCACCCGTACGCGTTGCGCCGGCAGGCGCTTGGCCAGTCCGAACCCTGGACGACGGTTTTCCAGAAGATCCACCTGGAATACGGAAACGAGATGTGGGGCACCGCCTCGGGCGGCGATCCCTTCTTTGGCGCATCGGCGCTCGGCGGCGTGCGGCTTGGTTCGATTTCTCACTTCCGGTTTGGATTTATCACGAGCAGCCCCTACTTCGATGATGCGAAATTCGACCTGATTATCGGCGGCCAGTCCGCGTTTCCCGGTCGGCAAGGCGAAATCGAGGCCAACAGTTCCAATCACGACAGCGTTGCGGTTGCCCCGTACTTCGGCATCCTCGATGAATGGCCGGACGACGCGGGCAAGTACTACCCCATGTTCCAACTGGCCCTGAACGGGTACAACGGCGTCGTTTCCCAGTCGCAGTCCTATCTGGACGCGGCCGGCCAGGGCACGGAACTGTCCATCTACGAGATCAACCTGCACACGACCCACGGCCCCGCGCCGAACGATATCCGTAATGAGTTCGTGGCGAGCCTGGGCGCGGGCCTTTCCCTGCCCCTGACCATGCTCTCGTACCAACGCGAATTGGGGATCAACAACCAGTGCGCGTTTACCGCAGTCGGCTACTCCTTCAAGTTCGGGTACGGGTTGAACGACTATGTCCGCCTGTGGGGCATGATGCGCGACCTGGAAGCCACCGGCCGCAAACGCCCGACCTGGCTTGGCGTCGAAGTGGCGAACAAGGCGATTCAGGGCAGCATGGTGACGACGGTTCACGAAGGCGAAACGCCTTCGGTTCCGCTTCCGGCTATCAACGGCGTCGCTACGGCGAGCACCCTTCCCGTGCTTCATTCCTTCGCGTACAAAGATGGCACGAACTACGGCCTGGTCCTGTTCAATCTCGACCTGGTGCAAAGCCACGACGTTACCTTGAGCCTTCCGAGTGAACCCGAAGGGGGCGCTACGGTGACGACCCTCACGGCCGCTGATATCGACGCGACGAACGAAACGGCGTTGAACGTGACCACCACGGAATCGTTCATTGCGGACTTCGCCAGCTCGTACACGTTGACCCTGCCCAAGCACTCGATGACGACCCTGACCTGGTCGGGCACCACCGGCATCAGCGTCACGCCGGACCCGGTTGAGTTCGATGACACCACCGTGCGCGGCAAGAGCAAAAAAGACCTGAACGTCAAAAACAACGGCAAGAAGAAGAGCGGCGTCATGTTGCTCGGCATCGTGCCGGTGTCAGGCGACGTCAACGACTTCCGCCTCTCGTCGGTACTGCCGGCCCAGCCGCTGGTATCCGGGCAGACCCTGGAACTCGAAGTCGAATTCACGCCGACCTCGTCAGGAAACAAGAAGGCCGTATTCGAAGTCATGTGTGACGACTCCGAAGTGCCCTGCATCTCAGTCGAACTCATGGGCCGCGCCCTCCCCGATGCGGACGGCGACGGCGAACCGGACTCCAGCGACGCGTTCCCGCACAATCCGAACGAGACGCAGGACGTGGACGGCGACGGTCTCGGCGACAACTTCGAGAACGCGATCATCCAGCACGCCCAGAATGACGGCAATCCGTTGAACGACTGGATCATGACCCTGGCCGATGTGAACCCGAACGACGACTTCGACGGTGACGGCAGCACCAACCTGACCGAGTTCTTGTACAACGGCGATGCGACGGACCCGAGCAAGAGCGTTCCGCTCGGCGGCGCCTGGTTCCTAGTGTTGCTGCTGACGGTCATGGGCGTCCTCATGCGCCGCACCTATCAACACGTCTATGTGAAGTAAACCCTTTTCTTGCACCAGCCTGACCGGGGCGCGCGGCGCTATTCGCCGCGCGCCCCGGCTTGTTTTTGAGCCGCCTAGCATCGTCCCGAACCGAATCCCAACTCTGGTGTCAAACTCAATCAGGGCGTAAGCTGTTTCTAGAGGTCGATCAGGCCCGGTTCAGTTTTGTGGCTGAAACCTTTCGCCGTTTGGACGGATTAGCTTCTCAGGAATTGCCGACCTGGAAGGAAGACCTGCTGCATGGGAAGACACGCGCTCCTCGGATTGTCATCGCTAGTTGTCGCGTTGGCCGGGTTGGCCAGCTACGCGCCGCCACCGCCCGGGCCTATCGGATGGGAAACCCGCATCACACCGGGATTTGACCCGCCCATCGAGTACGTGCTCGTCTACGAGATGTGGGGGCCGTCTCCCGTTGGAACGCTGGACGAACGGGTTGCGGGCTGGGGGGATGAGGCTGCCCCCGCGCTGATCGCACTGTACGAGGTCCCGGAATGGAAAGACTGGCGCGGCCAGATCCTCACGATCCTGGACCGTTTCGAGAGCGCGGCCGTAATCACCTTCCTGCGGGACGAAGCTGCAAAGCACGCCGAACTTCCTGCGGACAAGGACCACCGCAACCACCTGTTGCCCCAGTTGCTCCGGCTACTCGGGAAGCGCGACGCCGCCGCGGCCGATGCCATCGTAAACGGCTTCCTCGGCGATCCCGACTCGCCCCGCATGGACACCGCAATCTCGTACCTCCTGGGCCGCGCAGGCCAACCCAGCGGCGAACCCTACCGGGCGAAGCTAGAGACGATCGCCGAGACCACCCCCACGCCGCGGATTGCGGAGTGGATTCATAAGGCCCTTACCCAGGACGCTTCGCAGATGCGCGCCAACGAACCCATGCGCCTCGTGCTGGAGCGGGAGGGCCAGGGACCATGAAGACGACCCTGACAAATGTGCATTTCCTCACCATCTTCGCTGTGGTCGCGGGTCTCGCTTCCGCCCAGCAGCTTGGTCCCATCACGTTGGTCGTCCAGGACGCCGAAGGCAATTCCGTCTCCGGCGCCGAAGTCCATTGCGTGAACTGGGACGGCGAAGTCCTTCGCGAAACGCCACTGCAAGACGGTGAAAAGGGCGTGACCAGTCCGGACGGCAAGGTGACGTTTCAGGACAAAACCATCGGCCAGGTCTTCGTCCGCGTCATCGCCGGCGAACTGGGCGGTTGGTACCGCGTCCACGATCGCGGCGAGCCAGCGGGGGTTATGTTGACCGTGGATACCGGCCACACCCTGCGTGGCACGGTCCGCGGCGTCGACGGAGAACCCTTGGCAGACGTGCGGATTCTTGCCGACAGCTCATTGCCCGCGGGCAAGACGGACGAGGCGGGCCGCTTCGCAGTACCCAACGCCGGCGTCACCTATTCGCCGGAACTTGTGTTCGCCAAGGAAGGATATTCGCCCGAAGGGACTCACGTTCACTTCGATGCCAACGAAGTGACCATCATCCTGAAGCGCGCCGTGGACATACCGGTCCGGGTTGTCTATCCCGACGGCACGCCTGCCGAGAAGGCGCACGTGGGCGGGGGGGTACGATGGAGCCGAGCTTTGCATACTGACTCGGACGGCCGAGCCACGATTACCGACGCGCCTGTGGGCGACAATATCGGCATCAGCGCGACTATCCGCCGCGACGACACGACGTACCGAGGATACCAGCGACGTTTCGTCGTTCCGCCGGAGGTACCGGAACTAATAACCTTGATCCTCGAGCCCGTCCGTTTCGGCACCATCAAGGGGCATGTCCTGAGCATGGACTCCGGCGAGCCCGTTGTAGGGCGGGTATTCCTCGATACCTCCAACGAATTCTATTCGCCGCGTGAGAAAACGCACACCGACGAAGAGGGCCGGTTTACCTTCGAGAACATCTGGCCGGGTTCGTATTACCTCTTCGCGGCGCCCACAAGCCCCACGCTCTACCAAATCGGCGGTCCGCAACAGGTCCGGATTGAAGAAAAAGGCGGCGAAGTGCCCGTCGAAGTGCTCATTGACGAGGGCTGCGCGATCCGGGGCACTGTCCTGACCGCCGACGGCGAACCTGCGAAGCAGGCTCAAGTGATGTGGCAGCCCATGCCTCATTACCGCGCCATTTGGACGGATGAGGTAGGACACTTCGCAATACCGCATTTGGACGGCGTTGGGCTGACGTACACGGTCGAGGTGACCGACCAATATCAGCGTGTCGCGAAGGCAGCCGTGGGGCCGATGGCGAAGGGACAAATCGTCAGCGACGTGGAACTGCGTCTACCCGCGGCGATGAAGCCCGCCGTGCTGCGCGGGACCGTCGTCGATCCCTCGGGAGAACCCCTACCGAATATCCGCCTCCACTTCCTTTACGACGAGGGCGTCGAGCCGCGCAGCGTGTCCGCCACCACCAACGAAGACGGGCAATTCGAGATGGACGTCGTCAATTCCGGCGCCGTCAAGGTCAGCGCAAGCCGCGGCGTGCAAATAGAACGTGACACCCATTACGACAACATTTCCGTTGCATGCGAGATCGTAGGGGCGGATACCGTCCAACTCAATGCGGAACGCGACGAGACATTGCAGTTCGTCGTCAAACCCCAGACGCTACGCATGTTCACAGGAAAAGTCGTCGACGCTGCCGGTCGCCCGATTCAAGCTCAGGTGCAACTACTCCATGGCGAATGGGATTCGGAAAGCGGAAACTTCGGAGGCGGCGAGGGCGAATTCACGTTTCGCAGGTTGCCGGAGGATGCGTACGTGTTGGAAGTCACAGCCCAAGGATACAAAGCGCGCGTGCTCAAGGCCGAGGAGTTGACGTACTCGCCGTCCCAGCCGTTAATCGTAACCCTCGACCCGGGCCCCTTCGCCGTTGGGGAGTCCGTGTGGGCCACCGTGACGGGCACGCCGCCCACACCGGAGTCCGTCGCGCAATTTCCGCTGGCCGAGCGCATCCGCAAGAACGAATGGCACTACTACCGGAATGCGGAACCGCCGAAACCGCGGGATCCTTCCGCGGCTGCGTCTGCACATTCCTATCAAAAACAGCTTCGCGTACTCGACGCGGATGGCAATCCGGCAAAACGAGTCTACCTCGAATCGCTGCACTCGCTTCCGGTTCCCGAACAGCGGTTGTACGCCACGGATTCGAGCAGCCAAGCTCAGTCTATGGTCAGTGCGGATGGCACCTACGAACTGCCGTTAGGGACCTATGGCGCGATTGTGTACACGCCGGTCTCGGGGCGCGTACTCGTGATGCCTGAGTGGTCCAATCAACCGGGTGAGACCACCGATGTCGTGTTGCGGGAAGCCGCCTCGCTCGAACTACAGATCGCCTATCCAGGGAAGCAAGCCGCCGCTGGCGTCCCAGTCTACATCGGCAAAATGGCTTGGGACCACGAGGCGAATGCGCAGGCCTTTCAGATTGGTGAAACGGGGCCGGACGGCGTGTTCCGGCTGGACCAGCTTGCGCCGGGATTCCATGGATTCGCCGTGGGCGCGATGGGCAGCACGATGCGAACGATCTTGGTCGACCTCGAACCGGCCGAGGCGCGTGTTGAAGCGTTCGCGTTGTCGCACGACGCCCACGCCGATCCGCAGGTTCAACTGCAACGATGGCGGGAAAGCCTGCGCGACCAGGTTCGCCGAGATGGGTTGGCGGAGATTCTAAAGGAACAGGTGGGTTCCTTGAGCGCGAAGGAACGGCGCCAACTGGAACGCGCCGTGCTTGACGGGATCGCCGTGTTGCCCGGCACGATCGGGTGGCGCGGTTGGGAAGCGAACGAAATGCGGCTGTACGCGGCCCTCGTCTCGGGGTTGCAGGACCGGGATGCCGTTCCCCTGCTGAAGGAGCGTTTGGCGAACCTCCAATCGGGAGAAGACCGCGGAACGTTCTGGGGGCGCCCAGAGACCGCGGGCGCCGTCGCAAGCGCGATCGTTGCATTGGAAGGCGAGGACTCCACTGACTTTTTTGCCGCGCTCTCCGGCGACTCGTCAGCGGACCGGGCCGTCCGGCTCGCGGCGTTGTTGTCCCTTGGCGCGATCGGTACCAAAGAGAGCGCAGAGGCCTTCGCCCGCTTGCGGGACGCAGCCTACGGTGCGCCCAACGCGCCGCCCCGCAAAGAATCCTATACCCATGCCGAACGAATGGCCGAGGCGGCGCACATGGTGTTGTGGGTGTTGTCCGGAGATGCCGGCCCTGCGCCGCGTCCGTTCGATGCAGATTCATACAGCGGAGCGACGGTCTCCGAAGACTACGCATCGGGTATCCTCAACACGACCACGCTGGGTGGGTGGACCGATCTGCATTTTCGCCGCGTGGGCGATGAATGGCTTCTGACACGAATCGGCGGAACGGTGGTAGTGTAAGCGGGGGCAACGATATTCGGCGCGGGAACGGCAACCGGGCATTCCGAAGCACGTTCCCACGGGGGGAGAGAAACTTCCGCCACCTTCGACCGAAAAACTCCGTTCTGCGCGGCAGTATGTCACACCGCGGAAAGACGGATGTGGTTCACTGAGGCGAAGGGCATGCCCGCGCCTCCGAAGGAGGAAGTACCATGAAGCATACAATGGCGATTACCCGGGTCCCGGCGATGGCTTGCTGTGGCGAGAATCATCCTGCCTGGAAGGAAGCGATTACGGCATTCCTGGAGGACCCCGTGGGTGTCATCCGGCTGCACCTGTCCAAAGAAGATGACGCGTAAGCGCGCGAGAATCCAGCGCTAAACGCGAGAAGAGTGCTAGTTTAGCCGGGGCTGACGGCCGTCCCGTTAAGGGGCGGCCGTCCCGTATTTCGGCCGCCAATGGGGCCACATGGCGCCGGAGCCTTCGGGGGCTTGCGTGACCGTCTGCGGTGTTCCGCCGTCCGCCGGCATGGCGTAGAGTTGCCGGGTGCCCGTTTGATTTGAGCCGAAGACGAGCCAGCGACCGTCCGGCGAAGGCGTCGGGTGATAAACCTTCGCGCCCGGTGGTGACTGCGTGAGCTGCTCTGTCGCGCCATCAAGCGAGACCCGCATCAGTTCGACGCGATCTTCAACGGCCGCCGTGTAATAGATCCAGTGTCCGTCTTTGCTCCACACCGGCACGTCGCTGCTCCCGCCGTGAAAGTCCTCCACGTCGAGGAACGCGATGACGCCTTCGTACGCATTCCGATCCGCGAGTTTGCGCAGATCGGACCCGTCGGGCCGGGCGATGTATGGATGGCAGTTGTAGTGTTCGCCCGATACGAAGAGCAGCCAATCCCCATCGGGCGACCACTGCGGCACGAAGTTGAACGGATTGCCGGTCTCAATGTGGATCGGATTGGCGCCGTCCGCGCCGGCCACGTAGATTTGATAGTCCTTGTGGTACGTGATCCGTGCGCCGTCCGGCGAGGCGCTGTAGCCATAGGCGAACCCTTCCGGCCCGGAACTGACGTCGCGTTTGTTGGAGCCGTCGCGGTCCATGACAAAAGGATGAGATACGCCGTCGACGAGCGCCTGAAACCCAAGCTTTCCGTCGTCGCCCGGAAAGAAGAATAGCCCCGAGTTGTATTCGCTGACGCGATCCACTTCGGTGAGGTTCTCGATGACGCCGGTCTCGGGTTCTACGAGACACATGTCGTAACGCCAGCCTTCCGTCATGCGGAAGGTCTTATGCTCTTCTTCCCAAGCGGCATTCTCGGGGCTCTCCCAACCGGACCCGACGATGGCGTACTGCCCATCCGGAGACCAGCCCGCGAATTGAGTCCAGGTGTTAGCTTTCTGCGCGAGGGATTCGGCAACGATTCGCCGGTCGGTGCCATTCGCACGAACAAGGTGCGCACGCATGGTGGTCACGTTGGCGTGACGGCCGCCCGGGAGGTTGGCGCGGAACTCCGTATAGCCGATCTCGTAGTCCGCGAGGGACGCCGCTGTGTCCTCGGCGCGCAGGTTCCATGAGAGTAACGCGACCAGGACCATTGCGTGGAGCGCATTCGTACGAGTACTCACTTCACGACGGCGCCTTGCGTGAATGCCGAATCCACGACGCCGAGGATCTTCCCGTCCAGTCCTTCGTTGGGCTCGACTCCCATGAGCGTAAGGACCGTCGGCGGAAGGTCCAGCAGTTGCGCATCGACGAGCGTTTCCCCCGAAGCGACACCAGGTCCCGCCATGACCGCGAACCCACGGGGATGGTGGCGTCCGGATCGGCGTTCGGGATCCTCTCCGAGCACCGTGCCAATGCGCGGCGAGCGCAATCCCGTCTTCGGCGCATCGCCGGCCCACATGACGATGATGTCCGGTAGATCGTCGGCGTTTTTGGTATTCAGTTCGCGGCGCGTGCGGATGATCGATTCCACGGCGGGCGTGCCAGTGGCCACGTTCTCAAGCGCGGCCAGCTCCTGTTCGAGCATGGCGCAGATTGAGTCGTATTCGGACGGGTCCACAACGCCGTTGGGTTCGCGGCCTTTCAGGTTGATACGGATGGTGCCGTTGCAGTCATTCGGCACCACGAACGCGCGGCTCTTCGCCCATTGTCCGCTCGGGTACACCAATCGGCGCGTCCACTTGTCCCAGGGGGTGCAGATCTGGGAATACCGCGAATTCTGTAATAAATAAATAGTTGTGGACT
>BTVY01000017.1:0-122250 GCA_045863335.1 Candidatus Hydrogenedentota bacterium
TAAGAGGACATTTCTAATGAGTTCAAAAGAGGACATTATCAGCAAGTTTTGACATCTCGAAACGCGAAGTTTTCTTGGCAACCCGTCCTGGAGTACGCTGTACAAAACGGAGGGAGTTTCTCATGCTGATGTTGATCGTTGGAACCATGCTATGCGCCACGCAACTACCCGCGGGCGCCGCCCCCGAGGCGATTGCCATCCCCCACTTTCCCGACAAGGTTCACGCCTTCGTCTGGCGCAACTGGGAACTGGTGCCGGCCGAGGATATGGCACGCGTGATAGGCGCGCCGCCCGAGGAAGTCGTCCGGATGGGACGGGCGATGGGGCTGGCGGGCCCGCCGCCCATTACCGAGGACCAGCGGAAACGTTCGTACATCACCGTCATCCGGCGGAACTGGCATATCCTGCCCTACGAACAGTTGCTGGACCTATTGGGCATGACCGAAGAAGAACTGGCCTTCACCCTGCGGGAAGACGACTTTCTCTACATCAAACTCGGCAGCCTCAAACCGAAGTGCGAGCCGTTGCGGTACGAAACGCCGGGCGCGATCGCCCTGAGCCAGGAACGACTGATCGCCCATGAGGTCATGCGGGCCTTTCCGGAGGGGACCGGCGAGATTGCGGATCCCTTGTTCGGTTTTGTGGATCGGCTTTCAGCGCCGCTCGACAACGAAGTGAAGCCGGTTGAGAGCGGCTTCAACCCGCGCTATGGCTATTCCTATTTCGCGTTGTACGGCGACCCCTTGCTGGAAACGGATACGGACCCCTACCCCGATGGCTTGCTGGCGCGAATGGCAGCGGCGGGCGCGAATGGCGTGTGGTTGCAGGCAGTGTTATATAAGCTCGCGCCATTTCCGTGGAACCCGTCGCTGAGCGAGCATTACGAAGAGCGTTTGGAAAACCTGCGGGCGCTCGTGGCGCGAGCGAAACAGCAAGGCGTGGGCATCTACCTGTATCTCAACGAACCGCGCGCGATGCCGCTGTCGTTCTACGAGGAGCATCCCGATCTCAAGGGCGTGGTCGAAGGCGATCACGCGGCCATGTGCACCAGCGCGCCGGAGGTACGGGACTACATTCGCGATTCGATCGCGAGCATCAGCGCGGCGGTTCCGGATCTGGCGGGCTTCTTCACGATTACGGCGTCCGAGAACCTGACCAACTGCTGGTCGCACCACAACGGTGGCGGATGCCCGCGATGCAGCGAACGTCCGCCCGCGGAAGTGATCGCGGAAGTCAACGCGACCATCCAGGAAGGAATTGCCAAGGCAGGAACGCAGACGCGGCTGATCGCGTGGGACTGGGGCTGGCAGGATGCCTGGGCGGTGGACGCGATCAATGCGCTGCCGACCGAAGTAACCCTCCAGAGTGTCAGCGAGTGGAGCATTCCCATCACGCGCGGCGGAATCGACAGCGTCATCGGCGAGTATTCCATTTCGACCATCGGGCCAGGCCCGCGCGCGACGAAGCACTGGCAGGCCGCCCGCGACCGGGGTATGCGGACCGTTGCCAAAATTCAGGCAGGGAACACGTGGGAGCTGTCCGCGGTGCCGTACATCCCCGCGCTGGAGAACGTGGCACAGCACGCGGCGAATTTGCGCGAGGCCAACGTGGACGGCCTCATGCTGGGTTGGACCTTGGGCGGATACCCGTCGCCGAATCTGGAAGTCGTCGCGGAAATGGGAAAGGCCGGCGCCACGACGACTCCCGAGCAGGCCATGGCGACCGTCGCGGCGCGACGCTACGGTGACGACATGGCGGAAGCTGTCGTGACCGCGTGGAAACAGTGCAGCACGGCCTTCAGCGAGTTTCCGTACAACGGGAGCGTCGTGTATCTCGCGCCGATGCAGGTGGGCCCGTCGAACCCGTTGTACAGCGCCCCGACGGGCTATACCGCGACGATGGTGGGGATTCCGTACGACGACCTCACGCGTTGGCGCGGCGGGTATCCGGAAGACGTGTTCATCGGGCAGTTCACCAAGATGGCGGACGGTTTTGATGCGGCGCTCGACGGGCTTCGCGCCGCGGCGGGTGCGGACGTTTCCGATGCCCTGCAAGGGGAACTCAATGTGATGGAAGCCGCCGCCATTCACTTCCGCAGCGTGGCGAACCAGGCTCGCTTCGTTCGGGCGCGTGACGCGGTCCTCAACGCACAGTCGTTGGAGGAGGTGGAACCTGCGCTGGCCGAACTGGAAACCGTGATTGACAGTGAACTCGATCTGGCGAAACGGCAATATGCGATCCAACGCCGGGATTCGCGCATCGGGTTCGAGGCGTCGAACCACTATTTCTACGTGCCGCTGGATCTCGTGGAAAAGGTGGTCAATTGCCGCGACTTGCAGGAGCGATGGTTGCCCGCGCAACGGCAACGATTGAAGAACGCGACGCCCGCGGAAGAATGACCGGCGCACGAAACGCCCACTGTAGCGCCCGGCTTCCATGCCGGGCGTCTTCATCGGTGACAGCGATTAATTGTGCGATGTAGAGATGGCTTCGAGTCCGCCCGGCGTGGAAGCCGGGCGCTACAGCCGAATCTACTCGGCGTTTGCGTTGTCTACGGTTGAACTCCAGAAGGTGGCCGCGGTGTCGTGGTACTTCATGACTTCGGCTCGTTGGTCAGGGTATTCAATCGTGATGGCGGCTTTGCGCTCGTTTACCCAATCCAGGAAGAACTTTGCGGAGGTTTTGCTGATCCGTTTCGGCGAATTGCCGATTTCGACGTAGAACGGCGCGCTCGAGGCGAAGCGGAACGTATGCGGCACGTCGGCGATCGTGCGAACGAGAAACCACCCGCTTTCGTCAAAGCGTATCGAACCGAGGCCGTTCGACGTTTTCCATTCGTCCATCGTTATCGTGCGCTCGACGCTGCCGTTCTTGATGATCTCGAAGGCAGGGATCGGGTCTTGCGCGATCAGTTCCGCGGCGATCGCAATCTCGATAGTGTCTTCGGACTTGAAGACGTGGCCGGGGAGTTCGCCGTTCGCGCGAACCAGCAGGAGCGGTCCGTTCGTCACGAAAGAACGTCCGGCGCGGAGGCCGTCCCACCACTTCTCGTATGTGAACTCGCCGGGAACCTGCACGTAGACCCGGTTGTATCCGACGGGATTCGGCAGCACGCCCGAGGCGCTCCCGGCGGAGGGCGGCAGCCGGAATCCGCAATTCAGGATGTGGTAGTAGATTTCCTGCGACCAAAAACCGTTTCCACGCGGCGGGGGCAGGCGTTCCGCGTCGCGGGGCTTGCCCCAGGCTTCGCTTTCGTACATGGACGAACGGCACATGTGATTGTTGGCGAGGCCAATCGAATCGCCGAAGCCATGGGCAAGTGCGACGGGCACGTCCCACCAGAAGGGCTTTTCGATATCGATCCAAGTGCTTGGTCCTTTGACTTCCAGGAATGCCAGGGGCGAGGGCCATTCCTTTTCCGCAGCGGTTATTTCCAGCGGCGTCGTACGATTGAAAAACAGGAAGGCGCCGCCGTTCCGTTCATCTTCCCCGGCCATGAGGTGGTAGAACCGGTCGCCGTCGAAGCGTACCAGTGGGTCTTCCGGCAGAGCCCGTTCCGACCAAAGATCCTTCTTGTTCCACCACGTGATGACCGGCGCAACGTAGAGGTCTTCCGCGCGCATGAGCCGTTCGATGTCTTCCACCGGCCGATGCACGTGCAGATCACCGGGATACCAGCCGCGTTCGGGGAGGTTGGCGATTCGGCGCAACTTGGTTTCGACAGCAACGTGCTGGCCCGCTTTGAGAGACACTTCTCCTTGCACGCGCTCGTACTCGGGACCGCGTTCGATTTCGTACGTGTACGTGCCCGGCGCGAGATTCAGTCCCACGGCGCCGTCGCACACGAAATGGTCGCGGAAGAAGGGCAGGTCACCGGGGACCTGCGCTTCGCCGGCAGCATCGAGCAAATGAACCCTGCAGGGAATTGGCTTTGACGTGGCGGATTCGACAACACGAAGGTCCAGATGCGCCTCGGCGTCAGAAGCGTCGTCGGGTGCGCCGAGTGCGAGCAGTGACACGAGTAGTATTGCGGCCATGATCGGTCTCCTTGCAGGATGGGACCAGTCTAGCCGGAACGTGGAGAAAGATACAGCTCCCGGCGATTTGTTCGACCCGGAGTTTCCGATAGAATGGGCTGCGCAGCCGGGGAAGCCCGGCGCAGCTTCGTCACAACCAGATCCGGGATCCAGAACGAAATCGCCGACCGAGATTCGATACGGCCGTTCCACGTGGCTTGGGCGTCCTCGCCCGAGGTTGACAAGCAACGAACCAGCGAGACACTTCGCAACGCCCGCTATGACTAACGACGCGAATGCCCCGAGCACCATGCCTGAACTGGCCCGGACGATTGGATTGGGTGGTGCGATTGCATTTGTCGTGGGCGGCGTCGTGGGCGCGGGAATCTACGCGCTCATCGGCCCCATTGGCGCACAGGCGGGCACTGCTGTCTGGCTCGCGTTCGCGATGGCCATTGTGGTGTCGCTGCTGGGCGCGATTCCCATCATCCAATTGGCGAGCGCGCTGCCGCGCGCCGGCGCAGGGTATCTCTACGCCAGCCGGTTGATCTCCCCCGTATTGGGCACCATTACATCGGCATGGGTCATACTGGGCGGCGCATGTTCGACCTGCGTGGTTTCGCTGGCACTGGTCAGCTATATTCCGTTGCCGGAAGCGCTCGCTGCGCATCCGCATGTCGCGGCGGTCGCGGTTGTCGCTATCTTCTATTTCATCCTCTTGCTGGGCGTCCGGTTCGCCATGGGACTACAGATCGTGATGGCAGCGCAGATGCTGGCGGCTTTGATCGTGTACATCATTGCGGGCGTTACGCAGGTCGATCTCGCGTTTTCCGTAGTGCCTCGGGGCGGTGCGAGCGGATTCTTGCTCGCCGTGATTCTCTGTTACAACACCTGCCTGGGATTCCAGGTGCTGGCCGAGATGGGCGAAGAGATTCGCGATGCGCGCCGCACCATTCCGCTGGCTTTGTTTGTGGGCAGCGGACTTGTTGCGGTGATCTACATTCTCGTCGGCATGGTCTTCGTCAATTCCCTTCCATTCGATCCCGCCGCGTACGAGTCGATCAACGCGCCGCTCAGCGCTTCGGGCGAACTATTGCTCTCTCCGGCGCTGCTTGCGTTCTTGAATTTCGGGGCGGTCACGGCGGGACTCACGTCGCTGAACGCGGCGGCCATCGCGATCCCGCGCGAGTTGTACGCGCAGGCACGCGACGGCCTGTTGCCTTCGCGTATCGCGCGAATCGCCCCTCACGCCAAAGCGCCCCTTGTGGCGTTGAGCGTCTTCATTGGACTGGTGGTTGTCCTCATGCTGACGCATCGCGACCTGGACTTTTACGGCTACATGGCGGCCGTGGGGATTCAGCTTATGACCTCGGTCATGTGCTTTGCATGTCTTCGGCTTGGAACGCGAGAGCCGGCCGCCTATGCGTCGGCCTATATCCGGTTCCCGAAGTGGGCACTCATCCTGTGTACGGTTGTTACGGTCATTGCTTCGATTGGATTCGTGGTGCTGATCGCCATCGAACGTCCCAGCGTCGCCTTAGCCTATTTGCTGCTCACGATTGCCGCGTGGGCGTATTACCGGCTCAGCCGCGAAGCACTGGGACGTTCGGGACAGGACGTGGAGATGGTTGCACACACCATTTCCGAGGATCGGCGCCCTTAGCCCTAACCCGCAAGCGCACGGGTCAAGAGCGTGACGCCGAGCACGAGCAACAGGCCGAGTACGAGTTTCCGGAACCGCGCGTGGTCGATTCGGCGGTCAATAATCCGTCCGGCGAGCACCCCTGCCAGGAGCCCCGGGAAGGCGAAGAGGGCGAACCAGCCGACCGTTCGTGTGATGAGACCGTAGTACGCCTGCCAAAGAAGCAGGAAAACGCCGCTGAAGATGAATTGGCTCTGAAGGATGGATTTGAATCGCTCCTTGTGCCATCCGCGAATGGCCGCGTAAATCACGACAGGCGGTCCGCCTGCCGCAAAAGCCCCCACGAGAAGGCCCGACAGCACGCCGACAATGGTCGCCGTGCCGACTTGCGTCCGCGTGGCCTTCGGTTCGTCCACGCCCTCCTCGATAAGTTCGTCCTGGCCGCGCCGCCGGGTAGCGATCAGATCGAAGACGGCGTAGCCGAGTACGACAACGGCAAGGCAACCCAGGACGATGGACTCGGGAAAAGACGTGAGCGCGTAAGTGCCGAAGGGAATTCCGGCAGCGACGCCGGCGATGAGCGGCAACGACTCGAACCAGAGCCAATGTTTGCGGTTTTGATAGAAGATGTAGATGCAGAGCGACAGACCCGCCATGGCCTGGAGGGGCGTGGCGACCTGGATGTCGATAAAGAGCGTCGTAAGCGTTACGGTGACGAGGGCCGAGCCGAAGCCGGCGACCGTGTGAACGATTCCGCCGATGATGAAAGCAATGAGGACTATCAGTTCCGGGAGCATGGGACGCGCGTGTTTCCTTAAAACCGCCCTCGTGAGTTCGGCGGTGCAGTCCGAAGGGCGCGATTCTAGCGATACGGCGCACCCGATACAAGGAACCTTCGTGCCGCGCTACGGTTTATGCGTCTTGGCGTAGTCGCAGAGCGCGCGGAGGTTATCGAGCGGCGTATCGCGCACGACTTCGCAGCCCGCGCCGACGATGTAGCGGGGCCCCGCCTCGGCGTGGCATTGGGCGATCGCCTCGGTCACTTGCCCGGGCGTCTTGTTGCGAAGACACGAGACCGGATCGAGATTGCCCAGCAGGACCTGCTCAGGCCCCATCGCTTCACGAGCCATGGCGAGGGGCGACGGATAGTCGAGATCGACAATCGCGCAACCCAGCTCGCCCATGCCTTTCAAAATGGCTCGGGTATCGCCGCAGATGTGGAGGCGGACCAGCGCGCCCATGTCGTGAATCGCATCGACGAGCTGCTTTTCGTAAGGCCACACGAATTCCTCATAGACTTGCGGTCCTACAAGAGATGCCGCGGCGTCGCCGACCCCGATGATGTCGGCGCCGGCGTCGATCTGCGCCTGTGCGAAGGCAATCTCCAGTTTGATGACCCAAGCGAACAGATCGCGCACGAAGTCTGGGTTCTCGAAGAAGTCGCACATGAGCGTGTTGATCCCGCGCAAATCGGCGGCTTCCGCGCAGGGGCCTTCCACCCAACCCTCAACCAGTTTCTCCTTTCCGGCGCGCTCCTTGAGCAAGGCAACGCCATCGATGCGATCGCGCATGCGGGTTCCCGTTGCCGGGTCAGGCATCGCGAGGTCCGCCAGCGCCGACGGCTCATGGATCAGGGCGCGCAATTCGTCAATGGCCGGTGGCTGATTGTCGAACCACTCGATGGCCGCGCCGCAGTCGGCCGCTTCCCGGGCGGGATCGGAAATGGCGGATACGTAATCGAATCCGAATTCGTTGGCGACATGGATCTGCGCTTCGGCCAGAACTCGATGATCGGAGGCGTAACTCCGATAGGGTTTGCCGATGCGGTCGGTGGCAAACATCATGGTGATGGGCATCAGCGGCAGGCAGTCCACCGGATCACCGGCGATCATCGCGAGTATACGTTCCCGTCCCGTCATGGCAAGTCCCCCAGAAGATTGGCGTTCCCGGCAGTATACTGCAGGCGTCGGTCCCAGCGCACCGACTGCGCCCGGTAGGTCGCGTCGCCCTGTTCCGAATGCGTTTATTCGACGAACGTGGTACAGTTGCGACAGACATTGAGCACAATAGACGTTCGTACCAGCGTAACTTTGGAGTGCGGCCCCTTGGGGCTGCTTTGTTTTAGACTTTTTTGATGGCCCTTAGAATTCTGAGTCATGCGCCGTTCGCCCGACAGATTCATCTGCCTGCCATCAAGCCGCAGGCAAGCCTGCTCGGTCAAAGCAGCCCCAAGGGGCCGAACTCCAAAGTATTGCCTGCCCTCCATTGCGAAGGGCCGTACTGAGGATAGCTGAGCCTACGACATGAGTGATACGACGATGCGAACCAGCGTGGCGGCCGTGGTCCCGTGTTACAACGCCGGGGACCGCGTTGCACCCGTCATAACCGGCCTGCGGGAGTTCCTCGACCACGTAATTGTCGTGGACGACGGGAGCACGGACGGCGCGGCGGAGCCTTTGCGCGAGCTCGGAGCTACCGTCATCGCGCTGCCGCAGAATCAGGGCAAGGGGTTCGCCATGATGCGCGGGTTCCGGGAAGCCTTGGCTCTACCCGACGTGACCTGCGCAGCGATTGTGGACGCCGACGGCCAGCACGATCCCAGGGAGCTTCCAACCTTGTATCGCACCTTTGTTGACGAGAGGGCCGATCTTGTCATTGGCGCGCGGGAGTTCGATCAGGCGCACGTCCCCTGGCGCAGCCGGTTTGGGAACAAGCTGACGGCCGGCATCACGCGCGCGTTGCTGGGACAGCGCATCGGCGACACGCAGTCCGGTTTTCGCCTGCATTCGCGGTCCCTGCTCGAGTTCATCGTCGAGACGATCCCCGGCGGGCGCTACGAGACCGAAATGGAGATTCTCGTGAAAGCCGTGCGCAACGATTTCAAGGTGACCACATCGCCCATCCGTACGATCTACGAGGAAGGAAATCCCTCGTCCCACTTCAACAAGTTTCGCGATTCCTTCCGGATCTACCGGAAACTGCTCAAAGTCTCCCTCTTTCGATAATCATACGCGTTGTATCGCCGATTCCGATTTGCCAGAATAGGCGATCATGAGCACGACCCTACTCTCCGATTTTGAATTCCATTGTTACGGTTGCGGCGAATCGGCGGCTGTGGAGCCCCGTGGTGCTGCGTGCGGCCATTGCGGCGAACCGCTCAGTTTGCGGTTTTCGGGCAAGGACTCACCAACCTGCTTGGATTCGCCCCCCGAGTCCTTGTGGCACTATCGCGAGTTCCTTCCTGTCGCGGACGGAGAAAGCATCGTGTCGTTGGGGGAAGGCGCGACGCGCCTGGTGGAGGCGCCGCGGCTCGCGGCCAAGTTCGGGTTCGAGCAACTCCTGTTGAAGAACGAGACGTCCAACCCCACGGGGTCATTCAAGGACCGCCAGGTATCCGTAGGGATCAGCCACGCGCGCGAACTAGGCATGAATACAGTGGCCGTCGTGTCGTCGGGCAACGTGGCCTGTGCGGCGGCGGCCTACGCGGCACGGGCGGGGATGCGCGCGGTATTGTTCATGCACGGCATGGCCGCTCCAGGCAAGATCGCCCAGGCTGCGGCGTATGGCGCCAAGGTGCTTTGCGTGGACAGTCCCTCGGCCGGCGCGGTGTTCGAATTGTGTGTCGCCGCGTGCGAAAAGTTTGGCTGGTATCACCTGTCCACGTCGGGCATGCACGAACCCTATAACGTCGAAGGGGCGAAGACGATTGCTTACGAGCTTTTTCACCAATGCGGTGGAGATGTGCCGGATTGGATCGTGGCGCCGGTCGGCGGCGGCGGACTGCTCGGCGGTATCTGGCGAGGGTTTCTGGACCTTCAACGCGCGGGCGTATTGAGTCGGATTCCTCGGCTCGCGGGCGTGCAGGCCGCTGGATGCGCGCCGGTGAAGCAGGCGATTGACAAAGGCACGCCTTTCCTCGAAACGCTGAAACATCCCTGGCCCAATCCTGAAACGATTGCGGGCGGTATTGCTGATGACATTATCTTTGACGGGCATACGGTGTTGCCGGCGATTCGCACTACAGACGGCCTCGCCCCCGTGGTTACGGATGACGAGATTATCGCGGGCGAACTGTTGCTGGCGTCGGCCGAAGGCATCTTGTGCGAGCCGAGTTGCGCGGTCGTTGTCGCGGCGTTGAACCAGCTCCCCCGCAACGGACGCGACACGCGGGTGTGCTGCGTGATTACCGGAACCGGCATCAAAGACCTGGACGCGATACGCAATCAGGTCGCGCCTCCCGCGAGGATCGCGCCCACGCTCGAATCGGTCGACCAACAGGTGAATTCATGAGATCGTGGATGATTGGCATTGTCGTGCTAGCCGTCATGAGCGGATGCTCGTCACGCGAAGTCGTTGTCGTGTACAGCCCGCACGGGCCGGATATCCTCAAGGACTACGAGGCCCGCTTCGAGGCAGCCTACCCCGAAGTGGACATGCAATGGGTCGATGCGGGGTCGCAGGAAGTCTACAGCCGGGTGAAGGCGGAGCGCGGAAGGCCCCAAGGGGACGTCTGGTGGGGCGCGCCGTCAACGATGTTCATGCAGGCCGCGCAGGAAGACTTGCTGGAACCATATCGTCCGGAATGGGCGGACTCGGTTGCCGCGGAATACAAGGACACTGAGGATCGCTGGTACGGCACGTACCGTTCGCCACTGGCGATCATGTACAACAGCCGCCACTACACGGCGGAGCAAGTTCCGCAGACCTGGGACGATCTGCTGCTTCCGGAGTGGACCGGTAAGATTACCATGAGAAAGCCGCTGCCCTCGGGAACCATGCGGACGTTTATCGGGGCGATGATCTACCGAGCGCCCGGCGACGACGATGGGATTGCGTGGCTGGATGCGCTGCACGATCAAGTTGAAGCCTACATGGAAAACCCGCAGCTGCTGTTCGATCACGTGAAGAAGCAAGAGGATCTCGTCAGCGTGTGGCTCATGCCCGACGTGGCGCTGCAGCGGGAACGCAACGGGTTTCCCTTTGAATGCGTCGTGCCGCCGAACACGCCCGTGCTGACGGAGGGCATCGCCATCATCAAAGGCGCGCCGCACGCCGACTGGGCCCGAAAGTTTTACGATTTCGTCACCACGCCAGAGGCGCTCGCGCAGCAGGCGGAGGCCTATGCAAAGGTTCCCGCGCGCACGGATCTTGACCCCGGGACCCTTCCCGACTGGATCGCGTCGTTGGACATCGAACCGATGGAAATCGACTGGACCACGTTTGCGCGAAACGAGAAACGCTGGTGCGAACGTTGGGAAGCGGAAGTGTATAACGCGCCATGAGTTCCGTTCGTTGCGAGAGCATTACGCGCGTATATGACGAGGGTGGCGGCGTCCGGGAGTTCACCTGCACGATTCAGCAGGGCGAGTTCTTTGCCCTGCTTGGTCCCAGCGGATGCGGCAAGACGACGACGTTGCGCGTGATCGCGGGGCTGGAAGTGCCTGATAGCGGCCGCCTGTTTTTCGACGAACGCGACGTGACCGCGTTGCCGCCGGAGAAGCGCAACGCGGCCATGGTGTTTCAGAGCTACGCGTTGTTCCCGCACATGAACGTGTTCAACAACGTGGCGTTCGGACTGCGCGCGCGTGGCATGGCAAAAGGCGAGATTGCGGATCGCGTCGCGGAATCTCTCCAGCGGGTGCAATTGGAAGGCGTGCAAGAGCGCCCGGTGACCGATCTGAGCGGGGGGCAACAACAGCGCGTGGCGTTGGCGCGGTCGCTGGCGGTCCATCCGGCCATCCTGCTGCTGGACGAGCCGCTGAGCAATCTGGATGCGGAACTGCGGCACGCGACACGGCGGGAACTGGCGGAGTTGCAGCAACGCCTCGGTATCACGGCTATCTACGTGACGCACGACCAGGAAGAGGCGCTCGACCTGGCGGACCGGATTGCGGTGATGAAGGACGGACGCTGCCACCAGATTGGCACCCCGGAGCAGATATTGGATGCTCCAGAAACCGAGTTCGTCCGGTCCTTCCTTGAACGGCAGCGCCGATTGATGACGCGGATGAATGAGTCCGGCCCGACGCTGTAACGGCTTCACTTCCACACCGTGATATACTGATACGCTGTCAGGAAGGAGGAAGCCATGGCCGACATACACGACAAACGAGAGTTCACCCGCGTCCATACGGACCTCGATGCGAAACTGCTCCAACCCGGCCGCCCTCCTGTTTCCTGTCATCTGGAAGACCTCAGCATGAATGGCGCGCTTGTAGCGGCCCAAGGCGAAGTGGCGGATGGAACGACCTGCACCATGGAGCTTCTCTTGCCGGGCGCGGATCCTCCGGTTCGGATTGTGGCGAAGGGCACGGTCACTCGCCTGGAAGCGAACATGGTCGCTGTTGCCTTTGAGGAGATCGACGAAGAGAGCTTCGTTCATTTGCGAAAGCTGGTGTTGGTCAACGCGGACGATCCCGCGCGAGTCGAAGACGAACTCGACAGCAGCGTCGGCATTCGGCGTCAGCAAACGGATTTCTAATTTGCTGCGGAGGAAACGTTGCCAATGAAGATGCGCGTTGGAAACGGGAACATCGAAGTCGTCCAGGGGGACATCACGAAAGAGTCTGTGGACGCCATCGTAAACGCAGCAAACTCCGGTCTGCGCGGCGGTGGCGGCGTGGACGGGGCGATCCATCGTGCCGGCGGTCCGGCCATCATGGACGAGTGCCGGAAGTTGGGTGGTTGCGATACGGGCGGCGCGAAGATCACGACGGGCGGCAAGCTTTCCGCGAAGTACGTGATCCATGCCGTGGGTCCCGTGTACCGCGACGGCAAGCACGGTGAACCAGAGCTGTTGGCGAGTTGTTACCGACGCAGCCTGGAGGTCGCGGCGGAGAACGGCGCGCGTACGGTTGCGTTTCCCGCCATCAGTTGCGGCGTGTATGGCTATCCAATTCCCGAAGCGGCGCGCATTGCGGTGGATACTGTGTCTGCGTTTCTGAATGGTCACGATTCCATTGATACGGTCCGGTTCGTGCTGTTTACGAACGACGTACTCGAAGCGTTTCAGAACGCCCTGGAATCGAGCGCATCGTGAACAGCGTTAGATGTCGCCGAGCACTACCGATCTTGCGCATTCTTTTTTTCGAGGTGTGTTGTTGGATCGTAGCATTCGCGGCGTCTGCGGATGATCCGGCAGCCTTGCCCTCACTTCCCCAATCCGACGGCCAGGTGACGATAGCGGCGCAGGAGTGGCCGCGCCAGCCGGGGCCGCGTACGGTCGAAGTGTATCTGCGCTATCCGGGAGGCGACATTTCCCAGGTCAACGAACGCACCGGCCTCATGTTGAGCCTGCACAATTGGGGCGGCACGGGGGCAACCGGCGCGCCGGACCCGGCGACGCTTGCGAACCGCTACAACGTGGTCGCCATCAGCGTCGACTACGTGCAGAGCGGCAAGTACGAAGCGGAACTGGGGGTGCCTTACGACCACGGGTACTACCAGGCGTTGGACGCGTTGCGGGCCTTGTATTTCGTGTGGGACGGTTTGAGCCAGGCGAAGATCCCGTTCGCGAAAGGCCGCGTGTTTGCCACGGGCGGATCAGGCGGCGGGAATGTGTCGCTCATGGTGAACAAGCTCGCGCCGCGCACCTTCGCGTGCATCATCGATATTTGCGGGATGCCAAAGTTGAGCGACGATGTTGCCTTCAACCTGGACGGAGGGAGCCGGCTCAACGCGGGGTACAGCCCCGACCCGGATGACCCGCGGTATTTGAACGCCGACGCGCAGGCAATCCGATTCGTAGGCAATCCAGAGCATCTGCAGACGATGAAGGCATTGGGGAATGCGTGCAAGATCGTCATCGTGCATGGAACCACGGACGACGCGTGCCTGGTGTCCGACGCGCGCGAGATGGCGGTGAATATGGCTGACGCAGGACTGGATGTGGAGCCGCACTTCATTGAGGAAGCGGATCTCGATGGGGAGATTTTAAAGACGACGGGGCACAGTCTAGGCGATCGGACTGAGATTGTGGAGAAGTTCGCGGGGGAGTATCTGGCGCCAAATGGGCCGAATGCGCTGGAGCGCGGGACGCCATCGGATCTTGAGTCTCGGGAAGAGAACGTGCGATACGAGACGGCTAACGGAACGTTTGTCATTTCGTACGCGCCAGGATACCCGGTGGGCCGGTTTGAGCGAAGGGTATTGAATGAAGAGTAGTACTTATTCGGAATGGAGATGCCTTGGGACGCGCTGCCCCAGAGGATCGCAGCACCGTCAGTGAGCCGGAGGCCGATTGCAGAGATCTGAAGACCGGGGGTGCGCTAGCGTACAACGTGCAGATGGTGGCGGACTTGGCGCAACGGCTGGAGGCTCCAATAGGCCATCGAGTGGAGATGGCTCGCGGGACTTAGGTCGAAGGAATGTTCGCGACAAAGGCCTGCACGGCTGGACCCGATGTCGAACCCTGAAACTCAGAGCCGTCCAAGCCGAACTGAATTGGCATCAACTTGCTCGTGACCTGTGCTTGCTTATCGGAATCGGGCAGCCCATGGCGCCGCCGGAAGACCAGAATTGCCGTGACCAAATCCAATGGCAAAGACGAGACGCGAACCGCGTGTATGAGTATTGGGAAATCCCCTGCACGGAGATGACGGATAGCACACGATGATTCGCATGTTCGTCATAACCATCCTTCCCGCGAAAGCGAGAACCCAACCAGATTCAGTCTCCACGGAGCGGCGCCAATGGAGTGTTCAACGGTACTCGACGCCACGCGGGAAACTGAAACTCGCTCGCACCAGCCGGCACGGGAAACCGCGCAACTGCGATCTCGTCAACGTCTGACGATTTGACGGGAAATCCCGTCCACAAGTCGCCAATCCGCATACGAACATATACCGAGCTTGCGGTCGATTCCTCCGGCCATCCTTCCGGACGCGGCGTAGACGTCGCGACCGTCTGACCCGTTACGTCGCTGATTTCGCCGGTCCAGTGCGCGGGCGCGTCCTCGAATCCTCGCCCGGCAATCGTTAGTTCAGACGCGCCCAAGGCGCATGACCATACCGTTTCGCTTCCGCGGTAAACGATACCAAGATCGCCATGGAACGTCGTGTCCTCAACGGCTTGCGCCGATTCGAACTCGTTCAGAATTGTATACGTGCCCCACGCAGTTTCCACGCGGAGTACCACGGCGTCAGGTCCTGCGTCGGCAGGCGCGTCCAGTCTCGTTGCATTGAGGACGCGCGGCGTGCCGGCTTCGTCCATCGGTTCGTGAACCGCGACGAAGGTGCTCTCCATATTCACGCCTTCGCGCACCGCATCCACGTAGCGGACCCGGCGGCCCGCGTCGTCCCGGGTTTGCTGTCCGGGTCCGTTCGAGGTCTCGACGCGGTGCGCCGGCGACAGCATCCACAACCGGTACGCGTGCTTCGTATCGCTCCACGTGGCTTGCCAGGAATCCGACGGCGCATTCGCCATGCGCACATCGCGAAAGCCGAAGATATCTTCGGACGCGAGGCTTGATCCCACCTGCGGCAGCGGCGGTTCGGCAGGCATGTCGAGGCCCGCGAACTCGATCTCACCATCCTGCGAGTCGCTCGCGGCGACTTCGCTGAAGATGCGGTATGCATGCTTCTCCCCGCCGGCAACACGAAAGATATCGACGAGGACGTTCTTGCCTTCGGGTCCTTTCAGCAACAGCACCGTGCGCCGATGCCCCGAACACTGCGGGTAAGCCGTGGAAGATGCCTCCACGGCGGATATCTCCGGGCTCGTCACCATCCAGTGGAAGCTGGGTACGCGTTCGCCAAATTCTTGATCCTTGCCGTCAACGACCACGAGGTTGTGACTTTGCGTGCTCTTGATCCACTTGTTAACTGGCATGTCGCCGACGTACCCGTGGTCCCCGAGAAACGTGGAGTCTTCGTTCCCATAAAAGAGCGCCAGGTTGTCGGAGTGACGATGCCCGCCGGAAGGCGAAAAGGCTAACGACACGACCGTGTCTCCGTCATCGGAATCCTGACGCAAGATTGCGTTCATCCAGGCGGGGAAATAGATCTCGGGCAGATCGAGCGGCTTCTCATTTTGCAGCGCCTCTTCAGACAGATGAATGAGACCATAGTCCGTCGGCCGCGCGTCGCCACGCAATGCGTGCAGCACCCCCGCATACTTTCCGGGATACCGTTTCGTGCCGATTTCCAAAATGCCCGCGCTCGGTTTCGTGGCGACGTTCGTGTCGCTGAGCGGCAAGTACCGTCCTGTGGGATGGAGCTGATCGACGACGGCCTCCAGCATGAGCGCGAGGCGCTTGTCGGTTTCGAAGTAGTTCACGGTGCCGCTGCGTCCGGGGAATCCCTCCGGCCACTGAAAGCCGTGCAAGGTTTCCGGCACCGCGATGAGTTGCGAAAGGTACATGTTCGTATACGCGGGGCTCTCCTTGCTGAACCCATCGTAGAGAAACGACTCGTCGCGCACGATCTCGTATCCACGCAGGGCTACATCGGCGTACTCCGGCAGTCCCAGGCATTTCCCAATCGCGGCGAAAGCGTTGTAAACGCGCGGCGCTTTGTTGTTTGCGTTCGTGGCTGCGCCCGCGCCGCCCGCGTAGGGTTCCGCGCCCATCACGTACTCGAGAAACAAGTCGCGTTCGACCAGCGCGCGAGAGTCGGGAGTCCAGAGCGGGTTGCCTTGCGCGTCCGTTGCGTCGTGAAGTAAATCGTAGGCGAACAGGAGATCGGGAAGACCCGTGATCGCGTCGGTGCTGGGATGAACGCGTCCCGCGCCCCAGTAGGTTTGCTCCATACGCGCCGCATCGACGGTATCCTTCGCATACACATCCGCGCAGAGATGCCGCTTCCACTCCAAGGGCAACGCCATGTCGTGCCACGCTGCGTACAGGGGATCGCAATCCGCGAAGGTGTCCCAGTAATCGTGGTAGAGCCAATTGCGGTAGCACGTGGCCTGGCGCTCCAGAATTGCCACGCCCATCTCCGCGTATTCGGGATTCCCCGTGAGCCAGTAAGCGAAGGCGAGCGTATTGGCCGCGCCCCGCATGTACAGCACCTTCTCCGCCCGGATAATTCCGGTGAAGCTCACGTGAATGGGATGCCCCACCCAATGCCACGCGAGTTTCCCGCTGCGGTCTTCAGCGTTTGCGCGCTCCGCCTCATTGAGATAAAAGGTGAAAGTCTGGCCCGCGCGCGGCGCCTGCAATACGGCCGTCTCAGGGAAGCGGGGATCCGGATAAACTTGCCCGCAGGCCCTGCATTGAATTTGATCGGGCGCTGCGTTGGACCAGCGGTAAAGAGAACTCCCCACCGCTTCCTGTGACTGCTCGCCCACGCAGTTCGGGCAGGTGAACCCGTAGGGATTGGCTGGTGTCAATTCCGGGATCATGGCTTCCACATAGCCGTCGGGCTGCGCGACCAGGATATCCGCCTGGGCGATGATTCCGCGATACCAATCCGCGCCCCATTCCGTAGATTCGGCGCGTTTCAGGATCGTCTCCCGAGCACTTGCGTCGACCATGACCGGATGGTCGAGTTGTACCCGGCCCGCAAGCAGGGCGTCCTTGCGGGCTTCCATCTCGGCGCGAAACGCGGTCTCCTCCCGGGAGACGCCCGGCAACTGCCAGGGCATAAGACCTTCTCCGCGCGTGACCGCGTCAACGTACTCCGTCTTGCGATCGGCCGCACCCGGCTCCTGTGCCACTGTGGTCATCGCAGCCGCACTCAAAACCGCCACGATCCCAAGTATCGAAACTCGCACCCTTTGCCCCTTTCTTGCTACTCTCGTCAGATACCGGTTGAACCTTGGCTCCTACCTGTGAGGAATGCCCCGTGTATCACGCGATAGCCTTTATTGTTGCCACGACGGTGATCGCGGCAACGGATACACCCAAGCCCGCCAGCCCGCAGACCGCGACCATCATCGTCGCCACGCACGACTCCTCGGTTCGATCCAAGTCGACGGCGGACTTTGTCGGCGACGGCAATGGCGATCAAGAAGAGATCAACGCCGCGATTCGCGCGCTTCCCGAGCCGGGCGGCACCGTCATGCTCATGGAAGGAACCTACGACATCCGCCGTGTCGAGGGCAAACTGGGCGGGGTGCTGATTGAGCGGAGCAACGTAACTCTCGCAGGGCAAGGCGCCGCAACAAAGCTAGTTCAGGCGCCGGAGCAGGAAACCAACGTGATCCGCGTTATCGGGTCCGGCGTCGGTCATATCACCATTCGCGATCTCTACGTCGACGCTAACCGCGACCAGAACCCCCTCGGCGAAGGCGACCCAGACGTGTCCCACGCGCGGTTCGAATTCTGCGGGATCAAGGCCTATTACCAGGAACCCGGCGGACCCGGCGGCGAACCGAATCACAACATTACCATCGAGAACTGTTACGTGCTCAACGCGCGGCGCTTGGGCATCATGCTGGAAGGTTTCAACATGCGCGTGCGCAACAACGTGCTCGGCAACGCCATGTCGGATTCAGTGGAAATTCTCACCGGCCCCGGCGAGATTCGGGGGAACTACGTCGAGATTACGGGCCGGACGCATGTAGCCATTGGATCGGATCGCGGCGACAACATCATCATGGCCAACAACATCGTCCACGTGAAGGAAGGCGGCGATATCGACATCGGCTTCCGATCCTGGGCCGATTCGCACCGGCATGTGATTGCGGATAACGTGTTGACTGTCGACCCGGGCGGGAAGTGCGGCAAGGCCGTCGACGCCCGCGGCTTCGGCGCCGTCATCTCCGGGAATAACTTCTATTCCGCCACGGAAAAGCTCGTACTGTCCGTCGGCGCTGGAAACAGCATCGTCTCCGGTAATATTCTGGATAACGTGGTCGTCGAAGTGGACGACACCACAGGCGCTAACAAACCAATTCTGATCAACAACAATATACTGGAGAATTCCGAAATCGTCGTGAAGAATGGAAACGTGAATCCGGCGGAAGGGAGTGATTCGTAAATGACCAGGTATCGAAGTGCAAGCCAATTTCTCGTGTGTTTGACGTTGATCGGCATCCTGGGCGTCGCTCAAGCGGATGTGTTTGAGCGAGTCTTCGGGGTGTCGCGGACGCTAGACCCTGCGAAAGTCGCGGAGGCGAAAGCTTTGAAGCCCGGCGAAACCCTGTCTGTGGATGCCGATGGCGACGGGACCATTGACGAACTCTGGTATATGGACCGGGGCAAGCGTCACACGAAGGAGCAACTGTTGGTCCGGGTCATTGACGAGGACGGGGACCTCTCGGAAACCGGGCGTGGCGATCGCGACAGCGATCTCTACCTGTGGGACTGGGGTGCGGACGGCACCATCGACGTGGCTACGGACTACCAGGACAACGACGGCGACAACGACCTCGACGAGATGGGCATCTTCTACAAGAAGAACTGGAGCGACGATCTCGAAGATATCACGGTCTGGTGGGGCGTTGACGTGGGCGACGACAATCTGCTCTGGTACGACGTGGACGGCACGTATTACCAGGACCTCTGCCAGTACCGGACCCACTTCAGCGGCGACGAAATGTTTTACCAGTACCGCCTCGCCGAGGGTTGGGATGAATGGCTCAATGTCTTTGAAGACCCCTTCGCGTTCTACGATCCCGATGGCGATCAGTGCAGCGAGGTGGTCGTGCGGGTCTGCGCCAAGGGTCACGAAGTCGAAAACCTTCGCTATAGCATCGATGCCGACGGCGACGCCTACGGTAGCCGCACGCATAACTACGATTTCTCTGTGACGGCTATTCCCGGGGACTCGCCCGTGAGCACGGAAGGAATCGCGACGCAACCGGCAACGGTTCGCGGAATTCCGACTCATCCGGTCCTGTCCTGGGAAGATACACGCGGTTTCGCACAGAAGGCGTCGTGGTCCAAGGCCATGCTCTCCTGGAACGAACTGAACGCCAACACGGACGGCGACATCGCGAAGGATTCCCACGAACGGTGGGAAGGCGTGCTCAACCACAAGTCCAAGCACGACGATTTTCCGCAGGTGGGCGGTCCGCCGACGAGCGCGTACAACACGCGTGTCGAAGTGAGCCACAAGCCGGTTTCCCCACTTCGCCTGTACTTCGACGAAACTGATCAGCGATTGCACCTCCTGGGCGCGGCCTATGGGTACATCGACGTGGATTACAACCTGGACGGGACGGTCGATGCCGCGTACGAGTATGAAGACCAGAATGGCGACGGCGTCCTGGATCGCCGGCGCATCGATACGGACGGTGACGGCACGTTTGAACTCGAGTTTGCGATGAGCGGCAACGCCGGAGAGATCGCGCTCGAGTATGAGCCCGTGCTCGAACGCTATAAGCCGACGCTCGACAAAGTGCTGCGCGACACGCAGGAGTTCATCGACGCGGCCGAGGCCATTCTCGAATCCAACGACGAGCGAGCCGACGCTATCAAAGCGTACTTCTTGAACGAACTTCCGAATTGGCACCGGGAGCGCGAAGTGGGTCTCTACGTGCGCACCAGTCCAGCTGGGGCGCGCTTTTATCTGGACCTGGTACGCGATCGTCTTTTTGCCGTCATGAAGGAACGGTACGGCGCCATGCAGGAGTGGCCGGAGTTTGAGCAGTCCTATGCGTCTGGCGACATCGGAGCCGCAACGGCGATCATCCGGCGTCACGCGGACGAACTCAGCTACGCGTCAGCGGCTCGGCGTTTCGGTGGATTTACAAAGCGGATTCCGATTGCTATCGACAACAGCGGCCAGCCGGAGCGCGAACGGTCTCCCATCGTGTTGTCAATTGCGGCCATCGAGGAAGCCGCGCCCGATTTCAACGCGAATAATTGCGCCATCGTCGCGCCTCAGCGTTGGTTGGACTGGTTCGAACTTCCGCACCAGGTAGATGAACTGAATTCCGATACGGGCCAGGAGCTTTCATTCGTTTCTGATTTGCCGGCGGATTCAAAATCAACCTTCTACCTCTACTATTCGCCCGAAGGACAGCGCGAAGTCACGTATCCGCAGTACACGCGGGCCGTCCTCGAAACCCCTGCCTACGTGGCGTGGGAATCGGACGCGGGCGCGTACCGCTTTTATACCGGCCAATTCGATTTCTTCGGCAAGGAGCCCGATCGTGGTCTGCCGCGGGAAGAACGCTTGCTGTATCCGATCGTCGAAGTGGCCTATCACGATCAGCAGGAGTGGGGGATGGACGCGCTGCACGTGGACTACTCGTCCGGACTTGGTGGCGTGACCATGCGTCTGGACGGACAAGACTACCTGGTGCAGAGTCCCGCCGGTGAAGGCCATGTCGCGTTCAGCCATCGCGTGCTGGCCGATGGGCCGGTGCGCGCCGCAATTGCCATCAGAGCGGAGAATGTCGTACCAGGTAACCCGGACATTTCCGCGGAGTTTGTCTGCCTTATTTATACGGGCCATGCCGAGAGCGAGATCCGCTGCAAGATTTTGGGCGTTGATGGACCCATCGAACTTGCGCCGGGACTGGTGAAACTCGGCGACGAATCCTGGTTCAAAGACGAGGATGCCGGGATACTTGCGAACTACGGCTACCAGGAGTACCGGATCGGCGACATTGCGTTGGCGCTGATCGTGCCGCCCGATTTGTTGAACGACACGGTGGACTTGGAAGACGAGCGGCGCTTGCTGTGTGACGCGCCGGAGCATTCGTTGCGCTACTGGGTCATCGGCGACTGGCGGCGGGGCCGGCAGTATCCCGTGTCGCCGACCATCGACAACTGGCGCTTTGAAGTAGAGGCGCTCGCGAAGACGGTTACGCAAGAACCGGCGATTGCACTGGGCAAGGTGGAAACGACGAACTAGCGCTTCGTCCCGCGCAGTTCATTCAGCGCGGCTTCGGCGGCTTTGAGTGTTTTCTTGATGTCCTCGTCCGTGTGGGCGGTGGACACGAACCAGATGCCCATCGAGGTGATCTGGACGCCGCGGTTCTGGAGGGCGATCCAGAGTTTGCGGCCAAGCTCGTAGTTGGTCCGCCGCGCGGTGCGATAGTCCGTCACCGGCTCCGCGTCCGGCGGCAGAAATGTGGCGCTGAAGACCGTTCCGACACCGCGCAGCGTGATGGGCAGTTCGAAGTCGTCTGCGATTTCCGAAAGCTTGATTGAGAGCTGATCGCCCTTGGCGTTGGCCTTTTTGAGCATGGCACCGTCGTCCGCGCTCATCGCCTCCAACGCGGCAACCGTACCGGCCATGGCAAGTGGATTCGAATTGTACGTGCCGGCATGCACCGTTTTCAGGGTGCCGAACCGTTCCATATACTTGGCCTTGCCCGCGACAGCGCTCACGGGCATGCCCGCGCCCAAGGCTTTGGCAAAGGTGGCGAGGTCCGGCGTGACGCCGAAATAGGCTTGGGCGCCGCCGAGTCCCACGCGGAACCCCGTGATGACCTCGTCGAAAATCAAGAGTACGCCGTGCTCGTTGCACAACTTGCGCATGGTCTTCAGGAAGTTCGGCTGACCGGGGATCAATCCGGCCGCCGACGCGAAGGGATCGCAGATCACCGCGGCCAGCTCTTCGCCGCGCCGCGCAAAGAGGTCTTCCAACAACGCCGCATCGTTCCACGGCAGCACCACGACATTCGCGCCGTCCTCTGGTTGCTGCCCTTCCGAAGCGGGTCGTAGTGGAGGGTCCTCGCGCGGTCCCAGTTCCGCCGTGGGCGAGGCCTGGTTCCACGCAATGTTATCGAACCAGCCGTGATAGTGCCCCTCGAACCGCAATACCATCTTGCGTCCACTGCAGGCGCGCGCGAGTCGCAACGCCGCATGTACCGCTTCGGACCCCGTTGTGCTGAAACGGACCATCTCTGCGCAGGGCACATGAGTACAAACCAGTTCCGCGGCGCGAACCTCCAGCTCGGATTGCAGGCCGTACACGATGCCCCGTTCGACCTGCCGCTGCACCGCCTGAACGACGGGAGCGGGCGTATGCCCCAGAATCATCGGGCCGTGGCCGAGCAGATAGTCGATGTACTCGTTGCCGTCGATGTCCCAGATGCGCGATCCTTTGGCGCGTTCGATATGCAACGGGACCGGATCCGATATGGCGCGCACGTTGCTGTTGATGCCGCCGGGAATGATCTTCTTCGCCCGCTCGTGAGCGGCGATGGACTTCTTGTATCCCATGACTAAGACCTCAGGAAGACTTCTTTACCGGTCCGGCTCGATTCGTACGCGGCGGCGGCAGCCGCCACAGCTTGCCGGCCATCCCAGCCCGATGCGGCCAGCGGCGCGTCGTCTTGCACCGCTGCAATGACATTGTTGATGTTCGCGGCGTAGGTCTTGAGGCGGACGGGATCGAGAAACCCCTTTCCGGCCCAATCGATGGGTTCCTGCTCGGCGGCCACTTCCCAATCGCCGCCGTCGAAGGACACGCGCATTTCACCATACCAGTCCACGTCGATCAATCCGAGTTCGCAAACAATCCGTGTCGCGCCGCCGCTTCGTTCGAAGCCCGGCTTCACCAGTTCGAAGGAACAGAAGATGGACACCACAGAACCGTCTTCCATCGTGAGCAGCACGTCGGAGGTCCCATCCACCGGATACTGTCCGCTGATGCAGCGTACCTTCGCGAATACCGAACGGATCTCCTGGTTTGTGAACCACCGCGCCTGGTCGATGTTGTGAATGCCGTGCCCCATCAAGATACCGACATTTGCCGGGACCAACTGCCAGCGCGGCACCGCGCCTTCCATCCCGTTGGGGACAAGTTGCGTCGAACGCATGTGCATGACGCGGCCCATCTTGTCAGAGTCCAAGAGTTTCTTCGTCTCCATGGGACAGGTGCGGAATCGTTGCGTGAACATGACCGCGCACTGCGTGCCGGCTTCCTCGCCAGCGTTCAATATCGCGTCGCATTCCTCAACCGTACACGCCATGGGCTTTTCGATAATGAGGTGCTTTCCCGCGCGCGCGGCCGCGAGGCCTTGCTCCCCGTGGCACACGTGGGGAGTGGCGATGCACACGAGATCGATGTCGTCGCTGGAGACCAGCGCTTCCACGCTTTCGAAGTGGGGCACGTCATACTCGCGCGCCAGCTTCTCCGAACGAGTGCCGCCGGCCACACCCATCAATTCCCCGCCGGGTACGAGCGACTGCACTGCGCGCGCGTAGGTTTGCCCCATGAATCCGGCGCCGATTACGCCGATACCCAGTTTCTTGCTCGATTCGGCCATTAGGCTATTCACTTTCCGTGGTCGTTGTACGTTTCATGTGGATAATCTGCCGGGAAAACGCGGCGGTCAATCCGCCCAGCGCCAGCAGGAAGATTCCGACAGCGATGGATATCCAGCCGTCTCGCGCCGACGCCGTCAACAGCACCGCGGCGATCATAATCGCACCCAGCGCCGCGCTTGCCAGGCCGATCACCCGCACCGCGAGCGATGCGTCGCCGCCTTCATCCAAATCCGCTTTGGCCGAAAGGTCGCGGGCCGTGAGACCGGAAAGGAATTGTGCGATCCGTTCGCGTCGTTCCGGCGAATTGGGCGCCAATGTACTCACGACAACGAGCACAATCGTAGTCGGAACCGCCGTAATCCACGTCAAGTACGTGACGCTCCGCAGATAGCTCAGGTCTTCGTTGCCGCCGGCGACATAGGCGGCCACGCCAAACGCAGTGCCGGTAATAAACGCGGCCATGGCGCCCGCATTGGATGCTTTTCTCGTGAGCAACCCCGCCATCATGGGGATCGCTACCGGTGGCATCAATACGCCGAAGAGCTGCGCCATGTAGTTGACCAGGTCTTCCTTGTCCTGTGCGCTCGCCAAGATCAATGCGATGCCCAGCGCGAGACCGCCGATCAGGAAGGTCGATACCCGGCCCGTTAACACGAGCGCCCGATCCGAAAATGACTTTCCGAAGAAGCGCTTCACGATATCGTTCGTGATTACCGACGCGCCGGCATTGTAATCGCTGGAAAGCATGGACATGGTGGCTGAGAACATGGCGGCGATGATGACCCCCAACATCCCGACCGGCAGCAGTTCCCGGCAGAGCAGGGGGTAGACGTCGTTGTAGTTGGTAATGTCCGGCATGAAAATGCGCGCGGCCATGGCCGGCAAAAACAACAGCGGAGGGCCGAAGAACATAAGCGCGGCCACGAGATATCCAACCTTCCGCGCATCGCGGTCGCTAGCCACCGAATAGTAGCGCTGCACGTACGGCCACTTCGTCGCGTACGTGAGCAGCAGCACCACGCCGAAGGCAATGAGCCATGGCCAGGTGTAACTGCCCCCGGTCGGCGTGGAAAATCCCTCGGGAAGCCCTTCAAAGAATCCCGATAGACCGCCGACGCGCCCCAATGCGAGCGGGACAAGTACGATGACGGCAACGGCAACGATTACGAACTGAATGACGTCCGTGATCATGACCGCCCAGAGGCCACCCAGAAAGGTGTATACAAGAATGATCGCGCCGCAGGCAGCAATGGCCAGATGTAGACTGTAGTCGTATTGAAGACCCAGACTCACCGTTACCATTTTGCCAATGACAAACAACTTCAGCCCGTCATCGATAACGATGAGGGGGAGGCCAATCCAGCTGAATCCCTGTCGCAGCGCCGGGCCGAACCGCGTTTCGATGTATTCCAACGGACTGGTCGTCGCTGCCCTTCGCCAGCGAGCCGCCAGAAAGTACGCGCTGAACAAACAACTTGGAACCGAGAACCACCAGATGGTTATCGCAACGAATCCGTGTTGATAGGCCAGTGCGGAATACGCCACGAAGGTAAACGCGCTGAAGGTTGTCATGTAGAGCGAAATGCCGGACACCCACCACGGCACCTGCCGGCCCCCGCTGAAGAAGTCCTTGAGGTCTTTCATACGGTTCGCGTAGTACAAACCGATGGCCAGCATGACGACGAAGAACCCCGTCAAGATGGCGTAGTCCGCCGCGGCAAAACTGTTCTCGAAACTCATGGCGTGGCGATGACCTTTGAATTGAATCCCCGTCTCGCATCCGAATCCGGTTTCCGGTATTCTGGCACCGACAACCCCGCAGGAATCCGGATGCGTGCAGGTGCAACCATAGGACAATCGACCGTGACGAAACAAATTCACGACTGGGTTTCCCGTTTGAGAGTTGCAGCGGCAATCGCGCTGCTGTGCGCCGTCGGTGGGGGAGCCGTCTTGGCATGGGATGGATTCAACTGGGATACCTGGCGCGAGATCACCGGAGTTGAAGCGCCTCAGGTGTCGAATCCTCAGTCGGGCCAGGCCGATCTGGTGCCGTTACTGGCAAAAGAGGAACCGGATTCGGCGCGGATTGATACTCCGGAAGCATGGGAAGCAAAGCGCGCGCGAATTGTGGATGTGCTCGAAGCCTTTCTGGGCACTCCGGGTCCAATCGAGAAACCCGAACCCTATGCGGAAGTGCTCGGTGAGGAGGACATGGGCGCCTATGTGCGACGTCACCTTCGGATCGTCAGCGGGTCCGACGATTCGATCCCCGCGTACTTACTTGTGCCGAAGAAGCTACAGCAGAACCCGAGCCCCGCGATGATCGTGCTGCACCAGACCCAGGCGCCGGGCAAACAGGAAGCCTGCGGCATGATCGGCGATCCCAACATGGCCTTCGCATTGGAATTGGTCGAGCGCGGCTATATTTGCATCGCGCCGGACGCCATCGGCTTCGGCGAGCGTATCCCGGAAGGTGAGCAGCCCTACTACGGCGCCCACGACTTCTACCGCAAACACCCGGACTGGTCCTTCTTCGGCAAGATGAATTGGGACGTGCAGCGGGTCATCGACTATTTGGAGACGATCCCCGAGGTTGACGCGTCGCGCATCGGATGCATGGGCCATTCCCACGGAGCGTACGGAACGATCATGGCGGCGGCGTTCGATACGCGTATCAAAGCGGCTATCGCAAGTTGTGGGTTTACGACGCTCCGCACCGATCCCCGCCCGGATCGCTGGAGTCATCTAACCGCGTTGCTTCCGCGGTTGGGTTTCTATATCGACGACATTGACCAAGCGCCCTTCGATTGGCACGAAATCGCGGCCTGCATCGCGCCGCGCGCGTACTTCAATCATGCGACCTTGAACGACGACATCTTCCCCAACACCGAGAACCTCTCGACCGTCTACGTGCAGCTTGGCGAAGTGTACGGACTGTATGATGCGCGGGACCGGTTCTACGGCTCGTTGGTCACAGGCGCCCACTCCATTCCCCCCGCGTCGCGGCAGACAGCGTACGAATGGTTGGATCAACAGTTCGGCTTTGATCCAAAGACCGGTAATTGAGGAGGAACCATGGCGGAGATTTCCCGGAGGCAGTTCGTAGCGGGATCGGCAACGATTGCACTCGCCGCGTCGGGGGTGCCCGCACTATCGGAGGAAACCGTGAAGACGAGCGAGCCTGCATCGGATCGTCCCAACGTGCTTTTTGTGCTGGCCGATCAGCATCGACTTGACTGCCTCGGCGCATACGGCAACGCGCAGGTCCGGACACCCAACATCGATGCCCTTGCTGCGGAAGGGGTCCGGTTCAATAACAGCTTCTGTCCGTACCCCGTCTGCACCCCCTCGCGGTATTCCCTGTTCTCGGGCCGCTACGTGCACGAACACCGTGGTTGGACCAACCATTGCACGCTGCCGCCGGAGGTGGAAACCTGGCCGAGCCTATTGAAAGCGGCCGGATATCAGACCGATTGCGCCGGAAAAATGCACTTCACGCCGACCTATCTCGACGTGGGCTTTGCGGAAATGTACCTGTCCGAGCAGAACGGACCCGGCCGCTGGGATGACGATTATCACCGCATGCTCCGGGATCGCGGCGTTATCGATGCCAACGATCTCGAGGACCAGGAACGGGAATTCCGCGAGCACGCGCGGGAAGAGTATTGGGAAAACTTTGGCGCACTGCCGTCGAACCTGCCGGACGAGTTGCACTCGACCACGTGGACGGGAGACCGCGCGGTCGAAACGTTGGAGGGCTGGTCGGGTGGCGGAAATCTTTTCCTCGCGAGTTTCATCAAACCGCACCACCCCTTCGATCCGCCGAAGGCCTGGGCAGACCGGTACAACGCGGCTGATTTGGATTTGCTGCCTGGCTGGATTGATGAGTGTTTCGAGCATGACCTGAAGCTAAACCCCGGCTACTTCCCCCACGAGAAGCTGTCGAAGGATGTCCTGCGCCGCGTAATGGTCCATTACTACGCAACCATCGAGCACATCGACCATCAGGTCGGCCGCATGGTGGAGGTACTCAAGCGGAAGGGACTTTACGACAACACGCTGATCATCTACACCAGCGATCATGGCGAGTATATGGGGTACCACCATTTGCTGCTGAAGGGCGGCTACATGTACGACGCACTGGTCAAGGTGCCCCTCATCATTCGGTATCCCGGCGGCGGGAAGGCAGAGGCTTCCGACGCACAGGTGACGAATCTCGATCTGGCACCAACCATTCTGCGGCAGTGCGGTATCGAGCCGGCGGAAGGGATGCACGGGAACAATCTCGCCGAAAGCGCCGGACGCGAAATCGTCTTCGCGGAGAGCCACGGCGGCGCCCAAGTCATGGCGCGCACGAAAAGCCGCAAACTGCTGCGGCACGAGGGCCTTAAACAGAACTTCCTGTACGACCTGGAAAAAGACCCCGGCGAAACAGTCAATTGCTACGAGGACCCCGCCTACGCCGACGACGTGCGCGCGCTGGAAAAGGCGCTTCAGGACTGGCGTCCCGGTCCGCTACCAGAAACCTATTTGAACCAGGACGCGCCGCAGATCGATCAACCCAACGTCCCACCCGACCTTAGCCACCGCGATGCCATGATGGCGTACACCCGCGAAAAGATGGCGGAATTCTTCGACGCCCAGGACGGAAGATAGGGACTATTACCATTTAACTTCTGCGAGCCTTCTAACTTCTCGATCACCGCGTAGTTGAATGGTGACTGATAGCCATCTTGGTGGCTTCCCTATTTACCGCTTCCGAATTCTTCGGCACATATGGCCCAGCGGTCGTGATCTTTCCACTCGCCGCCGATTCTGAGAAACCGGGGAGACTGGCCTTCGAGCCGAAATCCGAGGCGCTTGAGCAATCCTATTGACGCGATGTTATCCGGTTGGACGTTTGCTTCAACACGATGGAGATTTAGTTCGTTGAACGCATGATACAGTGCAAGAGTAATGCCTTCCGTCATCAAGCCGCTCCGCCGATCACTCTTGCCAATCCAATATCCCATACACGCATTGCAGAAGTTGCCGTAGCAAATATTGCTCAAGTTGATGGCGCCCGCGATGCGGTTGTCCGGCAGGGCGCATAAGAGTAGCGCGACGAACGCAGGGTCTGCCGCGCGTTCCACATACTCCACGAATCGTTCGGGCGTGGACGGCGGCGAGACCCACGGGGCATGAAAGTCCTGGCTTTCGTGGACGACTCGAAGAAACTCCGTCATGTCGGTTCTTCGAGGAGAGCGTATACACACCCGGCTACCCGCACCAAAGAACATGGGGTCCAAGTCGCGCTGACTCGTCATGTCCGTCTACTCGACCAACCGCCAGGTTGGGTCACTCTGTCGAAAACCGATAGATCGTGATGTGACTGTACTTGTCTCCGGGTCGCAAGATGCACGACGGGAAGTTGGGATGATTGGGCGTGTCGGGGAAACGCTGGGTCTCCAAACAGAAGCCGCTGTTCTTGGGGTATTCCGCGCCGCCTTTGCCACCGGTGGCGTTGAGGAAGTTGCCCGTGTAAAGCTGGATCCCCGGTTCCGTGGTGAGTACTTCCATGACGCGTCCGCTGGACGGCTCCGTCGCGCGCGCGGCGAGTTCCAACCAGCCGGTGGTCTTGTCGAGCACATAGTTCAGGTCGTAGCCGCCCTCCACCTGATCGAACTTGGCGTTGATTGGGTGCGCTTCCGTGAAGTCGAAGGGCGTCCCTAACACGGGCGCCAATTCGCCCGTCGGAATCAACGTGTCGTCGACCGGCGTATACCGGCTGGCATCGATCATTAAGACGGTGTCGAGCACGCTGCCCGTGTCGTGGCCGGCCAGATTAAAATAACTGTGATGGGTCAGATTCACCGGCGTGGCCTTGTCCGTCTCCGCTTCATACGCGATCTTCAGTTCGTCTTTGTTCGTCAGCGTATACGTCACCGCGCAGGCCAAATTGCCGGGGTAGCCTTCTTCGCCGTCTTTGCTGAGATACGTGAAGCGGACGCTGGGGCCTTCTTCCGTCGCGAAGGGAACGCCTTTCCAGACCACCTTGTCGAAGCCAACGTTGCCGCCGTGCAGGTGGTTCGGCTCGTTGTTCGTGGCGAGGGTGTACTCGGTGCCATCGAGCGTGAACTTCCCCTTCGCGATGCGGTTGGCGTAACGTCCCGCGATGCATCCGAAGAAGGAGCCATGATCCAGATAGTCCTCGACCGTGTCCCAGCCCAGAACCACGTCCGCCATATTCCCGTCGCGATCCGGCACTTCCAGGGAGACCAGCGTGGCGCCGAGTTCGATGAGCGTCGCTTTCACACCGTTGGCGTTCGTGAGCGTGAATGCCGTTACGACGCCGCCGTCCGGCATCTGGCCGAATGGCCGCTCACTGATCTGCACCTTGGCCTGGGCGGTCGCCAGCCCGGCCACCGCAATCACCACCACCATCCATGTCGAGCACCGTCGCGCCATGGTCCCTCTCCTCCGTTTTGCATCACCCGAAAAACGTGGGTAGACTGTCCGTTCGTTCGTGCGCAGGTGCATCAATCTAGTCCACATCCGTTGGCAGATCAAACCGGGCACCCGCGCGTCGAAAGCTGCACGAGGCCGAACCCACAGGTGGAGAGGGAGTCGAGATGCGTAAAGCGGGCATTGCATGCATCCTCATGGGCGTAGTGATGGCGGGCTGCACGAAGGCCCCCGAAACGGCGTCGGACACCGGCGCGCCGGCGCAATCGGACGCCGTTCAACTGGCCTTCGTCACAAACGGCGTCGATCCCTTCTGGAATATCGCGGCCGCGGGCGTCCGCACTGCCGAGCAAGAGTTCGGCGCTACCTGCGAAGTGCTCATGCCACCCAAAGGTATCGTCGATCAGAAACGAATGATCGAGTCGGCTTTGTCCAATGGTATCGATGGCCTCGCCATCAGCCCCATCGACGCGGCGAACCAGGTCGCTTTCATCAACGACGCGTGCAAGGTCGCGAAAGTGATCACGCAGGACTCCGACGCGCCGGATTCGGATCGGCTCTGTTTTGTAGGCATGGACAATTACAAAGCGGGCCGGGAAGCGGGCAAGCTCGTGAAGGAAGCTCTCCCCGACGGCGGCAAGATCATGATTTACGTAGGCCGCCTGGAGCAGCTCAACTCCCAGCAGCGGCGGCAGGGCGTTATTGACGAGTTGCTCGACCGCCCAATCCCCGCGCCGGACGCAATCCAGTACGACCCGCCCGGCGGCGAGATCGTGGGGGAGAAGTACAGCATTCTCGGCACCCGCACCGACAGTTTCGATTACGCCAAGGCCAAGTCAAACGCGGAAGACACCATTGCCAGCGTGCCGGACATCGGCTGCATGGTGGGATTGTGGGCGTACAACGTGCCTGCTTGCCTTGCCGCCGTGAAGGAGGCCAACAAGGTGGGGCAAATTCAGCTCGTGAGTTTTGACGAAGACAACGCAACGCTCCAGGGGATCGCCGACCGCGCGGTGCACGGAACGATCAGTCAGCAACCCTATGAGTACGGGTATCACTCCGTTCGCATCCTCGCCGGTCTGGCGCGCGGCGACGAAAGTGTTTTGCCCGAGAACGACTTCTACGAAGTGCCCATCGTCGTCGTGAAGAAGGACAACGTGGAAGCGTTCCGCACCAAACTCGCGGAGCTGCGCGGTGAATAGCGCCGTCTCGTTCAACGACAGGGCGCGGCAGTGAAGAAGACACTCGGGATCTTCGGGCTACTGGTGTTCGTCTGCGCGTTCACCGCAATCGCGAACCCGAATTTCGTCAACGCCTACAACATCCAGAATACCATCCGCTGGACCGCGCTCTACGGCATCATCAGCATAGGAGTGGCCTACGTCATCATCTCCGGCGGGATCGACCTCTCCATCGGTTCCGTGGTGGGGCTCGTCGGTTCCATGCTCGCCTGGCTGCTCGCGGTAAAAGACGTCAGCGTACCTATGGCCCTCGCGACGGTGGTCACTATGTCGATCTGCATCGGCCTGGCGCACGGACTCCTGATCACAAAGCTTCGCCTGCAACCCTTTGTCGTCACCCTGTGCGGGTTGCTCCTGTACCGCGGACTCGCGCGCTATGTCACGGACGATCAGAGTCTCGGGTTTGGGTCTTCGTTTGAAGGGCTGCGTTCCCTCGCCACCGGCGCGCTGCCCATCGGCGGCTTCTCACTGCCGGTCCCTTTCCTGATCATGATCGCGCTTGCCATCGTCGCGAGCATCCTGCTCAATTTCACACGATTTGGCCGTCACCTCGTCGCCTTGGGACAGAACGAAACCGCCGCGAAGTACAGCGGCATCCGAACCGATGGAGTCATCATCGTCTCCTACGTGTTCTGTTCGCTGCTCGCGGGACTGGGCGGAATTCTGTTCGCGCTCGACGTGAACTCCATTCAACCGTCCGGTCTTGGCGAATTCTACGAGCTTTACGCCATCGCGGCGGCGGTGTTGGGTGGGTGCAGCTTGCGCGGCGGCGAAGGATCAATCGTGGGAGTCGTCATCGGTGCGGCCGTCATGCGCGTGCTGTACAACGCCATCAACATCCTCCACATTCCGACCCACCTGGAGTTCGCCATCATCGGCGCGGTGATTTTGACCGGTGTGATTGTCGACGAAGTGGTAAAACGCGTCGTTGCGAAGCGGCGCGCGCGGATGGAAGCCGCAGCCTGACGCTACACAAGCAACTTGTGCAACACGTTGCCCGCGACATCGGTCAAACGAAAATCGCGGCCCTTGAACCGGTAGGTCAGTTTCAGGTGATCGATTCCAAGCAGGTGCAGCACCGTCGCCTGAATGTCGTGAACGTGAACCGGATCTTCCGTGGGGGAGAATCCAAGCTCGTCGGTCTCTCCCAAGGTGAATCCTGCTTTCACACCACCGCCCGCCATCCACATGGTCGAGCATTCGATGTGATGGTTCCGCCCTACCGTATCGCGCACTTCGCCCATGGGCGTGCGTCCGAACTCGCCGCCCCAGATGACCAGCGTGTCGTCGAGCAGCCCCCGCGCCTTCAAATCCTTGACGAGCGCCGCGCCGCCTTGATCCACGTCAAGACAGACCTCATCCAACGAGTTGGTCAAGTTCTCCGTGTTGCCGCCGTGGTGGTCCCAATTTGTGTGGTAAAGCTGCACGAACCGCACGCCCCGCTCGACCAGACGCCGCGCGAGCAAACAGTTGTACGCAAACGAGGGCTTGCCCGGTTCGATACCATACAAGTCCAGTGTCGCTTGCGTTTCCTGGGAAAGATCCATCAGTTCCGGCGCGCTGCTCTGCATGCGATAGGCCATCTCGTACGACGAAATACGCGTGGCAATCTCTGAATCGCCGGTTACGTCCAGATGCTCCCGGTTGAGCTGATTGACCGCGTCGATGATGCGGCGCTGATCCGCGTCGTCCACGCCTTCGGGCCGGCTGAGATTGAGGATCGGATCGCCCGTGGAGCGGAACGGCACGCCCTGATGGGCGGAGGGCAGAAAGCCGCTGCCCCAGAGCGGCGCGCCACCTCGGGGTCCGCGGGGTCCGCTCTGCAAGACCACGAACCCCGGCAGGTCGTTCGACTCGCTGCCGATCCCGTAAGTGACCCAGGAACCCATGCTCGGACGCCCGAATTGCGCCGAGCCGGTGTTCATGAAGATCTTGGCCGGCGCGTGGTTCGGCACGTCGGTGGCCACGGTCTTGATAAAGGACACATCGTCGACAATACCGGCCGTGTGAGGAAAACACTCCGACACCCACGCGCCGCATTGTCCGTGTTGCGCGAACTTGCGCACCGTACCGAGCAGTTTCGGCTTCTCTTTGGTAAACGTGTCCATGAAGGCGAAGCGCTTGCCTTCGAGGTACGATTCCGGGATGGGTTGATCGTTGTACTTCTGCAATTGCGGTTTGTAGTCGAACAACTCCAACTGGCTCGGTCCGCCCGCCATGAAGAGAAAGATCACGTTCTTCGCGCGCGCGGGGAGATGCCCCGTCTTCACGGCCAGCGGGTTGACCTCCGCAGCGGAAGCGAGCCCCGGCCCCATCAACGACCCCAGGGCGATCGACGCCAGTCCCACGCCGCATTGCTGGAAGAAGTGACGCCGGGTGACCTCATGCAACAGTTTTTCGGGTGCCTTCCTTTGCATACTGGAGTTCGTCTCCCTTACTCGCGCGTGATGAATTCGTCCAGGTTCAACAGCGTCCGCGCTACTGCCAACCAGGGGTCGCGGCCCTCGTCGGTTTGCCGGTCCATCAACTGCGCCACGATCTGCTGTTCGCGGGTGCTGGGCTCTCTGCCAAGGCTCACTTCGAAGGCGTAGTCGATGGACGCTTCGCGAGCGTCAGCGTTCTGTTCGGCAATGCGTTTTGCCAGCGCCTTGGCCACCTCGAAGAAGGCTTGATCGTTCAGCAGGGTCAACGCCTGCAACGGCGTATTCGAACGCGTGCGGCGCGTGCACGCCATCATCGCGTTCGGCGCGTCGAAGACCATCAACGACGGATACGGCGTCGCGCGCCAGAAGTAGGTGTACATGCCGCGGCGGTAGCGGTCCCCACCCTCGCTCACGTCCCAGGGCCGATTGCGCTGTCCCAGCGACATGACCCCATCCGGTTGGGGCGGATGCACGCCCGGGCCGCCAATCCTCGGATCGAGCAGCGCGGATACCTGGAGTCCAGCGTCGCGGATAATCTCCGCGTCCAACCGTACGCGGGACTGACGGGCCAGCCAGCGGTTCGTGGGGTCGATTTCATCCAAATCATCCCGCGCGGTCGAAGCTTGGCGGTACGTTGCGGAGGTGACCATTGTGCGGAGAATGCTCTTCACGCCCCAGCCTTGTTCCACGAACTCCGTCGCGAGCCAGTCCAGCAACTCCGGATGCGTCGGCGGCGTGCCCTGCGTGCCGAAGTCATTCTCGGTTTCGACAATGCCACGGCCGAAGAGGCGCTGCCAGAACCGGTTTACTGTAACCCGGGCGGTCAGCGGATTCTCCGGCGCCATCAACCACGCCGCCAGATCGAGCCGGGTCGCAGGTTTGGAGCCCTCGTAGGGATGAAGTACTGCAAGCGTCCCCGGCGTAACCGGATCGCCGTGCCGCGTGAAGTCGCCTTGGACGTGGACCGTCGTTTCGCGCGGCTCCGTGCGCTGCCGTAGCACCATCGTTTTCGTGATGGTCGGCGCCTCTTTCTTTGCTGCGTCGAGCTCCCCCGCCAGACGCAGATACTCTGCGTCGGTCTTCTTGAACGCTTCCTGAACGAGCTTGATATGCTCTTCGGATCGCTCCGGCGCCGCAACACCCAAGGCGGCGCGTTCCTCGTCGCTGAGCTTCGCGCGCTGCGCTTCGGTCAACGTAGCTTCCCACGTCGTATCGCCCCGCTCCAGCGTTTCCGCGAGATAGGCGTCCAACTCCTGCTGCAAACCCGCGACGGCGGCGTTCACTTCCGCGCGTTTTTCGGTCTGTTCGGGCGTTGGCAGTTCCAGATCGACTTCGTCGTCGTTATTGAAGAACGCGAAAAACCGGTAGTACTCCGTTTGCGTAATCGGGTCGTATTTGTGCGTGTGGCACTCCGCGCAACCCATGGTCAGTCCCAGCAGCACGGAACCTGTCGTATTCACGCGATCGACGACCGCCTCGACGCGGAACTCTTCCACGTCGATTCCGCCTTCCTGATTGATCATGGTGTTGCGGTGAAAGCCCGTCGCCACCTTCTGGTCCCGCGTGGAGTCGGGCAGCAAATCGCCCGCGAGTTGCTCCGTGACGAACCGATCGAAAGGCATATCCTGGTTGAACGCGTTGATGACCCAATCGCGATAGGGCCAGATCGTGCGAGGTCCGTCGATGCTGTACCCATTGGAATCCGCATACCGCGCCGCATCCAGCCAGTGGCGTCCCCAGCGCTCGCCGAAGTGGGGGGAGGCCAGCAACTCGTCCACGAAGCGCTCGTAGGCATCGGGACGATTGTCGCGCAGAAACGCATCCACCTGTTCAACGGTTGGTGGGAGCCCAATCAAATCCAGGTAAGCGCGCCGAATCAGCGTGCGCCGATCCGCTTCCGCAGACGGCCGCACCTCCAAATCATCCAGCTTTGCGAGAATGAAGTAGTCGATAGCATTGCGCGGCCACGCAGGATTGGACACCTCCGGAAGCTCAGGAGGCACCGGCGGCACGAAAGCCCAGTGCTTCTCATAGTGCGCGCCCTCGTCGATCCACGTGCCCAATGTTTCGATCGCTTCCGGCGTCAAGGAATGGTTGGATTCGGGAGGCGGCATGATATCGTTGGGGTCTTCCGCCGTGATGCGCGCGAACAATACGCTTGCCGTGCGGTCTCCGGGGACTACTGCCGCATTGCCCGATTTCAGCGTTGCCACCGCGCCTTCCGGCAGGTCCAGTCGCAGTCCCGCTTTGCGCTGTCCTTCGTCAGGGCCGTGACACGCGAAGCAGTTCTCCGACAGGATGGGTTTGACGTCCCGGTCGAAGCGCACGGTAAGATCCGCCGCGTCCGTCGATTGACGCGTTGCAGCTTCTTGCGATCGCAGCTCATTGATCTGCCGCTCGATGGCGCCGCGCAGTTCATTCCGCAGCGCGGAATCCTGCTGCGCCCGTTCGAGGGTGCCAATTAACGAGTCCGCGGCTTGCTCCGGATCGATCGGGTCGGCGCTTACCAACGGCACCGATAGCAACGAAAAGAACACGGTGGCCGTCATGCCGAAGAAGGATCGCCCAATTCGACGGGACAGAGCAGTAACGCTATGGATACGATGTCGTCGCATGCAGCTTGCTTCGCGCCCATTGGGGGCGGGTTCACCAAAAGCCTTCGCTGCATCCTACCATGAAACGGGCGAAGCGCCCAAGCGGCCATAGCGCGGAGCGGTTACTCGGAAGTGTCCGATTCGAGAATTCGCGCCAGGTACTCCGGCGTAAATTCCCTGTAGCGCGGGTGTGTCATGAAAATTCGCTGCATCTCGACGAGCCCGCTGGTGGTCCGCGGCGGGCCATCGTAAGATTCCGCAAGTTGTAGCAAGGCATCGACATGCCGCCAGTCGTAGAGCATCCCGCGCAACTTTTCGCGGCGAAGGCGTTCCAGTTCCTCGCCGGTCTCCTTCCAGCGCCGCACCAGTTCCCGCTGTTCTTCATGGCTGGGATGCTTCACGGATTTTCCTCGAGTAACTCATGCCAGAACGTCGAATACTCTTCCATTCTACACCGCCAGCGCCCCGAGGGGAGTTAATCGAATTCCCGCGCGTTCCTGCGGATGATTTCTTCAGGGCGGCGCCACTACAATAAAATCGACATCTTGATACGCGAGGCCAAGTCATGGATGAGCACGAAAAAGCGGCATTGAACTCCGGTCTACCTGGAGAGCCTCCACGAATCGACGCGGGTTCCATGATGGCCTGCGGCGCCTGCGGACGCGTGATCCATGCGGGCGACAGCTTCTGCCGGTATTGCGGGAAACCGCAGGTACAGAAGAAAGCCAGGACCAGATGGTACTACGAACCCGTCTGGATTCTGATCCTGGGTTTCGCAGTGATTGGTCCCTTGGTGCTGCCGCTCGTGTTCAAGTCGCCGAAGCTCAGCCGAGGGGCGAAGTGGGGGATTTCCGTCGCGGTGATACTGTATACCCTGGTGACCGTATACTTTGGCTACGTCCTGATCGCGATAATCTGGAGTTACATCAGCGAATTCAACTCGCAGGTTGATTCAATCTATCGGTAAGGTCGTCTTGCATTGCGCCTACCGCAATGACTTGTAGTAGTTGATCAACCCGTTGGTCGACGCATCGTGGCTCGACACGGGGCTGTTGCCGGCAAGCTCCCCTTCCAACGACTTGGCCAATTCCTTGCCGAGTTGCACGCCCATCTGATCGTAAGAGTTCACGTTCCAGATCGCGCCCTGCGTGAAAATCTTGTGTTCGTACAACGCGATCAACTTCCCGAGCGTCTCGGCGGTCAGCTTCTGAAATAGGAACGAATTCGTGGGCTTGTTCCCTGGAAACGCCTTGGCGCGGGCGAGTTGATCGAGTTTCGCGCCGGACACGCCCGACTTCTCGAGCAGCGCGCGCGCTTCCTCTTCGGTTCTGCCCACCATGAGCGCTTCGGTCTGGGCAAAGAAGTTGGACAGCAGCAGTTTGTGGTGTTCGCCCACCGGATTCTGCGATACGGCCGGCGCAAGGAAATCGCAGGGGATCAGCTTCGTTCCCTGGTGGATGAGCTGGTAGAACGCGTGCTGGCCATTGGTGCCCGGCTCGCCCCAGATGATGGGTCCCGTCGAATAGTCCACCCATTCGTTGTCTTTCGTGACGCTCTTGCCGTTGCTCTCCATATCGCCCTGTTGGAAGTACGCAGGGAACCGGTGCAGGTACTGATCGTAGGGGAGAACGGCATGCGTCTGCGCCTCGAAGAAATTGTTGTACCAGATTCCGAGCAGCCCCATGATGACCGGGATGTTCTCTTCAAACGGCGCCGTGCGGAAATGCTCGTCCACCTTGTGGGCGCCGCCCAGAAACGCTTCAAAGTTGTCCATCCCGATCGAAAGCGCCACGGAGAGCCCAATGGCCGACCACACCGAATAGCGCCCGCCGACCCAATCCCAGAACTCGAACATGTTCGCCGTGTCGATGCCGAATTCCCGCACGGCTTCCGCGTTTGTCGACAATGCGACGAAATGCCTCGCCACTGCGGACTTGTCCCCGGCGGATTTGAGCAGCCACTCCCGCGCGGACTGGGCGTTGGTCATGGTTTCCAGCGTCGTGAAGGTCTTGGACGCTACGATAAACAACGTCGTTTCCGGTTTGACCTGCTTCAACGTTTCGGCCAGATGCGTGCCATCGATGTTGGATACGAAATGGCAGCGGATGCGTTCGTGCGCGTAGGGCTTCAGCGCTTCCGTCACCATGAGCGGCCCCAGATCCGATCCGCCGATGCCGATGTTGACGATATCGGTGATCGCTACACCGGTGTAGCCCTTCCACTCTCCGGACCGGACCGCGTCACTGAACGCGCGCATTTGTTTCAGCACGCGATTGACGTCGGGCATGACATCCTGACCATCGACTTCGATGGGGCGGTTGGAGCGATTGCGCAGCGCCACGTGCAACACCGCCCGCTCTTCCGTGGTATTGATCATCTGTCCCGAAAACATGGCCTCGATCTTTTCGCTCAACCCGCACTCGCGCGCTAGATTAAAAAGGAGCGCCATGGTGTCTTCCGAGATGCGGTTCTTCGAATAGTCGAAGAGAATATCGTCCAGCCGCAGGCTGAACCGCTCGAACCGTTTGGAGTCCTGTTCAAACAATTCGCGCATGTGAACCTTCGACATGTCGCGGAAGTGAAACTCAAGGGCTTTCCAGGAGGGCAGTTCGGTGAGCGTAGCCATGATCGATTCTCCAAGGAAGGAAAGGCCGGCGGCGGTTGCTGCCGCCGGCGCACTCAGGTTCGATGAAGGGACTTACTTGGACGCGGCCGCTTGCTTCGCAACGGCCTCGGCGGCCTTCGCCGCGGCTTCAGGATCGCCGAGATACGTGTGGCAAATCGGTTTCAAATCCTTGTCCAGTTCGTACAGCAGCGGAATGCCAGTCGGAATGTTGAGTTCAAGAATCTCGGCTTCGGACATGTTGTCAAGATGCTTGACCAGCGCGCGCAGGCTGTTGCCATGCGCCACAATGATCACACGCTTCCCCGCCTTTACCTGCGGCGCGATGGTCTCCTGCCAGTAGGGCACGAAGCGCGCAACGGTGTCCTTCAGGCTCTCCGTCAGCGGCAATTCGTCCTTCGTGAGATCCGCATAACGCCGATCCTTGCCTGGATACCGGTCGTCCGTCTCTTCCAGCGGAGGGGGCGGCGTGTCGTAGGAGCGACGCCAAATCTTGACCTGCTCCGCGCCGTGTTTCTCGGCGGTCTCGGCCTTATTCAACCCCTGAAGTCCGCCATAATGCCGCTCGTTCAAGCGCCAATGGCGAATGACCGGCAACCACATCTGGTCCAGTTCGTCGAGCGTAAGCCACATGGTACGAATGGCGCGCTTCAGCACGGACGTGTAAACAAGGTCGAATTCATAGCCTTCTTCACGCAACAGCTTGCCTGCCGCGCGCGCTTCCTCGATACCTTGCTCGCTCAAATCGACGTCCGTCCAGCCGGTGAAACGGTTCTCGAGGTTCCACGTGCTCTGGCCGTGCCGCAACAGAATGATCTTGTACATAATTCGCTCCTAATCGTGGGCTTGGTGTTTCGCGAGTCCGGCGGGCGAAGCAGCGCCCGTTGTGCAAGCAACGCCTTGCGGCGGCCGACAACGCCGGATTTGCGCCCCTGAGTTGCTCACCGTCGTGTTTCAGGTCTCAGCCGACCTGCACAGACTATAGAATATCACAATCGCGAATCCCGCTTCCTCAATGAATCTCGCCCGGGAAACTACGGGCCACCGATCGACAGACGCACCAGCCGCATCTGATTGAGCGGGCCGATGCCTGGCGTTTGCCCAAATGCGGATTGGGCAAAGAAGACCATGAGATCCCCATTCTCCGCTTCGACCAGGGACGTGTAGTGGCACCCGGGCCCCCTGTAAAGCGTAATCGGCGCACTCCAGCCATGGCCGGTGCCATCGGCGGATAGCATCAAATCCACGTTGGGCCGGCCGTAGCTGAGCGCGAGCATGCCGTTGCTTAACAGGAGCAAATCCGGATCCACGCCGTGATCGGCCACGGCCACCGGGTCTGACCAGGTCCGGCCGTCGTCGGTCGAACGCGTCAGATGCAACGGCCCGCCCACGCGCATGGCGCATAGCAAGTCCCCGTTTGCAAGACGCGCCAAAGCCGGTTCGCAAAATCCCTCCGTACCCGCGTCCTCCGAATGGCCGATGAGCGAGCGGAATTGCCACGAACGCCCGCCGTCCGGGGTCTCAATCAGGACCGACGAGTATTTCTCATGACCTTCCTGATGACCGTAAATCGTGGCGAGCAGGGTTCCGTCCGGCAGTTCAACGATACTCCGGTGAAAATGCGGCGGCATAACAAAAGGAAGCGTCAGGCTACCGGCGACCTTTGCGTCAAGCGTTTGGCCGCCGTCCGTGTAAAAGAGCGTGGTAATAGGGTACGTCCCGTCCGCGGATCGTTCCGGTCCCCAGCAGGACAGATCGACGGCCCTCCCATCGTTCAGGCGCGTTCCCATGCCGCCTACGGCGTCCTCCCGGGGCGATTCCCAGGTTTCACCGTCATCATTGGAGATGAGCGCCATGCCACGTTCCGTAACGGTGTGGTGCCCTATGGAACAACTCATGGACAGGAACCCGTCTGGACCGCGGAACACCCAGGGGAAGTTCAAGTGGTCTTCGGATTCAAATACGGTCACGGTCCGAAGTGCCGTGACCTCGGGTTCATCCGCGCCTGCGGCGCACAGCATCACTACGAGTATTGCTATCATCGTTGGTTCCCCCGATCGGCGTTGTGATTCTGGCGCACATGGTACCACGTTCAGCCGGATCCGCGGAGCGGTCGGAGGTGCCTGCATATTGAACGCGTTGCGGCAAACGGGCTACGACAAGCTCTTCGTGGATAGGTTTCAGGATTGAACTTCATGGGTAATCCATAGGGAGGACAGGGCGATGAGTCCAACACGACGCGAGGCGTTTCGAATCACTGCGGCATCCTTGTGCGGGATGGCCTTCGCCGGGGTGGGCGTTCGCGCGGACGATCGCGCGGAGCCCGAGATGATTCCCCTCGACTATGGACGGTCCTTCATCTGCAACACGGCAGAGTTCAACTCCGTACGATTCTGGGTGGAGAGCCGCACGCGGATTATCGACGATGCGGCGGGCACGTGGACGGATTACTACCAGTGCGGTTCCTGCAAGAGCGAGCATACCTTCGCCGAGCGCGATTTGTTCCAGCAGGACAACTACGATTTCCTGCCCATCCTGGGGAAAGGCGAATGGCTGGTCTTTCGCCGGCCGGTGGGGGAGTTCGACCGGTATCGCACCGTAGCCAAGACGACGGAGATGTGGGGCGAACCAGTCCTGAAACTGGTGGAAGCCTCGAAGATTTCCGAGTTGGACACGTGGGAAAAAATCCGCGATGCAACGGCCGTAGCGGCGCCCATCGTCACGCAAACAGAAATCGCGAATGAAGAAACGGGACTGCGCGCCATCATCGAATGCCCGACCAAAACCATGAACGTCAGTCTGGACAAGCAGATGTATCAGGTGGACACCGGCCCTGTCGCGTACCCCGATTTGACGAAGCGGCATGAACCGGAGATCGATTGCCTGAGTCTCGCCTTTATTGCGTTCAATGCGCCGGACTTCGCCGACTTCGTCGTGGAGCAGCTTACGCCGGTCGGCTCCGGCGCGGCGGAGACGTGTAAGGTCTACCATTACTCCGGTCCCTTCAGTGTCCCGGCGAAGAACCGCGTGTACGCGCTGGAGGGGTTGTCGTGATTCGCGGTCTCCTTCTGGCCACGCTGCTTGCGAGCGCGCCCCTCGCCGGTCATGCGCAGGAGGAAGGCGCGGTCTCCTTGCCGGGAACGCGTCGCGCGCTGGAAGAGGGGACGGGTCCGGTGCGGATTGTCTGTTTCGGCGATAGCGTGACGGGCGTCTATTACCACACCGGCGGGCGTCGTGCGTATGCGGACATGTTGGAAATAGCGCTGCAGCGGCTTTACCCCGACGCAGAAATTGAAGTGGTCAACGCGGGCATCAGCGGCCACGCCACGCCAGACGCACTGGCGCGTATCGATACCGACGTGCTCAGCCATCGTCCGCATCTCGTGACGGTCATGTTCGGGCTGAACGACATGACGCGCGTGCCCATCGACGAGTATGCCGCGAACCTGAGCGCCATCGCGTCCAGATGCCGCGATGTGGGAGCCGAAGTGCTGTTCTGTACGCCCAACGCCGTATTCGACACGGAAGGACGCCCGGAATCGGTACTCGAAGAGTACGTGGCGGCAATACATCGCGTGGGCGCGGAAATGCACGTTCCAGTCGCGGACTGCTTCGCCGCTTTCAAGGCCGTACGAATCGCGGATCGCTTCGCTTTCGCATTGCTTATGAGCGACGAGATTCATCCCAACATGGATGGCCACAAGCTGTTCGCGGAACTCCTCGCGCAGGCAATCGGTGGACGTGAGGTTTCGCTGGGCGACGTAGGCTATCCGGAGCCCGCCATGCCCAAGACGCGCGCCTTGTTGCACTCAGGGGAACCGGTCCGGATCTATGCAATGCCGCCCTATGACACACTTGTGCCCGACGCGATCCGTGCCTGCGTTTCTAACGCGCAACTCGAGGTCACAGTGTGGCTCGTGGAAGGCAAGAGCCTCTCCGAAATCGAAGCGGATGCGAAGGCGGTTCGCGGGATGGGCGTTGATTTGGTCGTCGTCGCAGTTCCCCCCGGTGCAAGCGCCGATTCACCCGAACAATTCGTGCGCTCCTATTCCTGGATCATGAACTACGCCCTGAGCTTCGGCCATCAGGAATGGGACGTAATCGCGTTGCCGCCTTCCCTCGCCACGAGTGAATTGACAGGCGAAGCCGCGGAACATGACCGCCTGGCACAGGGTCTCATCCATTCCCAGGACCTGGGGACGGTCGTTCGTGCGGCGGCAGACCAAAGGCCAGCGGGCGAGTTGCTGGCGGAGTGGCTGCGCACGCAGATCGCGGATACGGCTAGATAGCGTCTTCCATGCCGGCGTTTTCGCCTTCGAGATCCATCTTCAGCGAAAGAAATTTCAAGAGGTCCTTCAGTGTCACCACGCCCAGTAATTGACCGTTATCTGTCACTAGAAAGCGGCTGTTGCCGGTTTGATTCATCCGCATCAACGCCTTCATCGCGTCTTCCCGCGGCGAAACCGTGTTGTCCTTGTCGCAGGGTTTGAACACGTCCGCAACGCGCGTGGCGGCCCATTCTTCCCGTGGAATGTCTTTCACTTCCCGCGTGGTAATGCAGCCCACCAGCTTGCCGTCTTCAACTACCGGAAGCATCTTGTAATGGTGCCGGTAAATGTAATCTTCGACGAGTTCGGCAACGGAGGTTTGCGTGTCGACATACACGGGCGCGCTGTGCATGAACTTCGCCAGCGGCTCGCCTTCCAGCGCGCGCCGCACGAGCAATTGGCGGTACGACATCTGGGACGCGCTCCGCATAAACATGCCGATCATGAACCACCACAGTCCACCGATGGGATTTCCTCCGATGAAGGCGAACACGCCAAGCACGATCAGGCCGGTGCCGAAAAAAGTGCCGATGCCCGACGAGATGCGCGTCGCCCAGCGCAAGTTGTCGCGCGCCGCCCACAGGGCCGCGCGCAATACCCGGCCGCCGTCGAGAGGAAACGCGGGCACCATGTTGAAGACGGCCAGTATGCCGTTCAGCCAGGCGAGGTACCCCATCACGCCGCCAATCGCCGCCATGGCGGGCTGTTGGCGCATGACGACAAATGCGGCCCCGAAAAGCCCGGCGAGCAACACACTCACGATGGGCCCCGCGATGGCCATGAGAAATTCGGATTTCGCGCTGCGCGGCTCTTCCTCCATCTCCGCCACACCGCCGAAGAGGAAGAGCGTGATGCCGCGGATGGGAATGCCGTACTTGCGCGCGACTACGGCATGGCCCAGTTCGTGGAGCACGATGGAAACGAAAAGCCCTGCTGCTCCCGCGGCCCCCATAAACCAGTACGCCTGGACGGGCAAGTCCGGGTACCACTGCGGAAACCAACCCTGGGCCAATGACCACGTGATCAAAATGGCCAGGATAATCCACGTGGCATCGCAATATATTGGAAATCCGAGCAGGTTAAACAGCTTTGCTCGCTTCGTGAACATGTGTATCCATCCTCCGTGCATGCTCGCCCTGGGCAATCCCGGACCAGGCCGTTACCCAGTTAACACAACACGAAGCCCGTTGATTCGCGGTTTTCTATGAGCGCCGTATCGTCAGACCGTTTCCACGTCCGAGTTCCGGCCGGCTTCATCGACCAGCGTGACCGACTTGTACCGGCAGAAGCGCTCCAAATCCTGCCGGACGTCGCCGTAACACGTGACACGGTGCAGACCGCTCGACCAATTGCGCCACAGCGTTCGGATGTCGCCATCCACCGCAACTTCGATCTTCGTGCGGCATCCGCGCTCCGTTTCCGGCGTGTCGATGATCGTGCCCGTGAAATACTGGATGCGGTCGGCCCCCACGAGGATCGCCTGCGTGACCGGCTGGTTCTTGTCCATGTACACCTGCGTCACCGCGCCTTCCTGCCGCTCCATGATCGTGCGGATGCGGTATGGGCACGCCTTGCCGTCGGGCCCGTCCATGCGGGTGGATCCGAGGCAATGGGCGAGGATGATGCTGTCCCGCGACTCGTCCACGGTCGGATCGCTGATGAATCCTGGTTTTCCGGTCAGCCCTTGCAGCATGACAAAGGTCATGGCGCTGGCCAGATCCGATTCGCAGATCCCGGCGAGGCCCATATCGTTGAGCCGCGTGAATCCGATGCACGGGAAAGCGGGCAACTGCCGGTACATGGAGCCATAGCAGTCGACCGTCATCACCGTCGCGTTTGCCTCGTTCAACAGGTTCTCGAAGGCCAGCGCCAGGCGGCACGATCGGACGATCTCGTCCTTCGGCGGTTCCACCACCTCACGCGCATTGCCGATCCAACGGCCGGCTTCATTCGCCGCGTCAGACTCGGTCACGGCTTCGTACGCCGCGAGCATGCGATCGCGATCGACAACTTCGATGGTCGTTCCGAATCGGTCGGCAATAGATTGGAGGTAGTCGGCCTTCAACTCGCGGCTGGTGACGTTGAGGATCTTCGCTTCGCGCAGGTGATGAATGGCGCGGAACGGGCGCACTGCCGTCGCGAGTTCGTCAAAGTCGCTGGTGAGCGAGCATTCGAACAAAGCGCCTTCGGGTTGTTCGCGGAGCTGGCCCATGCGCGTCCACTCGTGCCCCGAGTATGGAGCCGCGAACAAGAAGGTCGGCCGTCCCGCCGTCAGGATGTCCCGAACCCACTCATGGACGCCCATCGACAGATGGATACACAACACGCCATCGGCCTCGGCAAGCTGCGGAACGATGGCCTGCACTTCCTCGCGCGACGTGATGATCGTATCCGGCACGAATTCCACATCCGCGAATGCGTCGGCCCGCTTGTCGAACTCGGCCTGGTACCGCAGCGCCTCCGCGTTCAGGTCCATGGATGGCGTCGGCCAATGGGCCTGTGGCACCCCCAAATACAACCGGGCCACCTTCACCTTCGACCCGCGACACCCGGGACTCACCAGCCCCGGATAGAGATTCGATTCGTTGCCCAAGGACGGCATGGCCGGCGCCAGATACAGCACCGCCCCCGCGCCCGCCAGTTGAAGGAATTGCCTGCGTTGAATCCCGCGACCCATAGTCCACCCCCTTGACGCGGCATACACCGCCCCTCGAACGAGGTGCAATCACCGCGCCGCTACGAGTACGTGCCCCCACCCATCAGCATACGGCGAAACGGCGGGTGTGTAAAGCGCCGCATTTGTGTCCACGGGCACCAGGGGCGTAGCATACCCCGTGGCGGTCCCGACCACGGGCAGACCACAAGGGGGAAACCATGAATACATCTACACGACGGGATTTCCTGCGCGACACGGCCCGCGCGGGCGCGGCATCAGTGGCATTCGGCATGGCGGCGGGTTCGGCGCGGGCCTTCGGCGCGAACGAACGCGTGCGCGTCGGGATCGTCGGTTGCGGCGGAATGGGCATCGGCGACCTCGCGACCTTCCTGCGCAATCCGGAAGTCGATTGTCCTGTCGTATGCGACGTGGACGATGCGCGAATCGCGAAGGCAGTCGAGTTGGTCGAAGGCCAACGCAACAAAAAGCCCGACACGGTGAAGGATTTCAGGCGCGTCATCGATCGCGACGATGTGGACGTGGTCCTCGTGGTGACGCCAGACCATTGGCACGCCTTGCCCACCATCTACGCCTGCCAGGCCGGCAAGGATGTCTATTGCGAGAAGCCTCTCGCCACGACCATCCAGGAAGGCCGCGCCATGGTCGAAGCCGTCAAGCAGAACAACCGCGTGTTGCAGATGGGCACCCAATGGCGCAGCGGCGAACACTACCGCGCGGCCATCGAGTTCGTGCAGTCCGGTAAGCTCGGCGGTATCCGCATGGTGCGCGTGTGGGCCTACCTCGACTGGGTGGGCGGCATCGGCAATCCGCCCGACGGCGATCCGCCGCCCGGAGTCGACTACGACATGTGGCTCGGTCCCACGCCGAAACGGCCCTTCAATCCCAACCGGTTCCACTTCAATTTTCGCTGGTTCTGGGACTACGCAGGCGGTCTCATGACCGACTGGGGCGTGCACCTCATCAACATTGCCTTCTGGGGCATGGGCACCGAATGGCCGCGATCCGTTTACTCCTCCGGCGGCAAACGCGTCATCGACGACAATGCCGAGACGCCGGACACGCAGATCACCGTCTTTGACTTTCCCAGCTACACCATGATCTTCGAACACCAGATGGTCGGCGGCGTCGGCATCGGCGGGCGGCCCCACGGCATCCTCTTCAGCGGCACCGAAGGGACCCTCGTCATCGACGAACAGGGCTGGGAAGTGATCCCCGAGCCGAAGAAGAACTCGCTGGAACCCTTGAAGACCGGACCCGGCCCCGACGCGCGGCCCGCGCACGTGCGCAACTTTCTCGATTGCGTCAAAAGCCGCGAACTGCCGGTCGAACACGTCGAACTCGGGCACTTCGTGTCCACCGTCGCCCACCTCGGTAACCTGGCCCTTCGCACCCAAAGCCAGATCGACTGGGACCCCGAAACCGAATCCGCCAAAGGCAACCGCGCCGCAGACGAATTGATCCAAGCCCATTACCGGAAACCGTGGAAACTGCCGTACACGTGATAGCAGCCGAAGCCCAATTGAAAGGCCGAACACGTTGAAATGTAGCGCAGGCGTCCTCGCCTGCAACTAAAGGGGAGAAGCGAAGTCGAGCGTAGACTTTTCCGTACAATTTGCTGTGAATCCGGCAAGATCGAACGAGGCACTCCGGACGGGGTATCCGTTATTTGAAATAGAGACACAAGGACTTACGTGACCTGGCAAAAGAGGCGAAGCCAACGCGCAACACAAAGTCGCGTGCGCAATTTGACTTCGCATCATCCAAGTCGTAAAATACCTCTTCGATAGTTGACGCGGGGTGGAGCAGTCTGGTAGCTCGTTGGGCTCATAACCCAAAGGTCGCAGGTTCGAATCCTGCCCCCGCTACCATTGAATTCCAAGGACTTACGCAGCAGCGTAAGTCCTCTTTTTGTGTCCGGACCCCCGAGATGTGGCACTTTGTGTGCCACTTTTTTCGGTAAACATGTTCCCCATGTGGACTTGTAATGCCTCCCGGATCGCAAAAGGAGCGCTGCCCCGCGGTCGTGCCCGTGCGCATTGCCGCGTCCGCGCCGGTCTATCCGATTGGGACTTACCGCCAACCACGCCACCGAAAAGGAGCATGGGTATGGCCAGCCTCAATTCGTATCTGAAGAAACGCGGACGCACGTACTACCTCCACTACTTCGAGAACGGCGTGCGCCAGCGCCTCAGTCTCGGCACGGAGGACGTACAGGTCGCCAAGGAGAAGCAGCGCGTCTTTGACTCGACCCGAGTCCGGGGCGAGGACAATCCGCTGCCCACCCAGACGCTCATCGGTATAGATGGCCTGGTAGACGGCCTCGTGGCTGATGCGCATGCTCGGGTCGTCCGGGTATTCCAGGGGCAGGCTGTTGGCCACCTGCTCGGGCGTCCACCGGCTGGTGATTCGCTCAATGACGTGGTTCCAAAGGTGCCGATTCTGGAGTTTCTTTCTGGGCCGGCACGCTTTACGGCGTTGTTCATACCGCTGCTGGCCGGATTGCGCCGTGTAGCCATTGCGGTTGCTATTGCGCCGAAGTTCCCGGGAAACCGTGCTGTGGGACCGGTTCAGAATCCGAGCAATGGCCCGGGTCCCAAATCCTGCTTCCAAAGGGCTTCTATCTGGCCACGTTCCATTGGTGTAAGATGATGAGAAGGTATCGAGACTCCTTTCGGCTGTTGTTTGGCAAAACCACTGTACCGAATTGACGCCTCGATGCCTTCCTCTTTCTCTTCTCGCCTCTTCTCGCTCCAAACTCTCCAACAGGAAAAGGGCCGCCCTTACCCTCTGTCACTCGTTCGTCGCCAATTCAGGTGAGCGACGAACGGCTCCGACGGGAAAGGGCTCAGGCCACTCCCTTCTCCAAAACTCTCCTCTGGTGCGTTTAGAATATGAATGCGCGTACGAGTTAGCGTATTGACAAAACTGAGCAACTTGCTCTATTCTCTGAACGGGGTCAATCAGTGAATTCTGCAAGAAGCGCGTCTTGGGTGAAACCGGTTTCTTTCTTGGCTGCTTAGTTACCGGATCAAACGAAGTGTGGCTGGCCGTGGTGCGCTGCGCGTACCTCGCGTCGCCGTATCATGTGTGGGAGGGACCAGCGTGCTTTGCAAGGCTCTAAATCGTTTTGTTTCAGTTTTGTTGTGCATATCCATGGTGGTCATCTCACCTGGTTGTGCCGGAATCCAGCAGGTCGCGCCACCCACGTCAAAACAAGCCGTTCTTGAAATGGAACTCCAGGAAGCGGAGGAGATCCGGGCGGACAAGAAGCGGGCGCAGGATATCATCGATCAGCAGTTGCGAATCGCATCGATGGCGCTGGATGCGGGCGACCCGGTTCTGGCGCGAGAGACCTTGGTTGACGCTACGGGTTGGATGGCGGCAAACAATGCCACGCCCGAAGACTTTGATGAACGAGCAGACCGCGCCACACGGATGATTGGCGGCGAAGAGCGCGACAAATACTTCCTCGGCGATCCCTACGAACAATTCGCTGCCTACTTTCTCTTAGGTGTCCTGGACTTTCAAGCCGGCGACTACGAGAACGCCGCATCGTCATTCCGAAGTGCTTCGCTATCCGATACCTTGTCCCGTCAACCCGGATACCAATCCGACAGCTATCTCGCGTTCCTCCTGGAAGGCGTCAGCCAGCGCATGGCGGGAAACAGTGCGGCCGCGGAAGAAGCATTCCGGCTCGCGGCCAATGCCCACGGATTCCGGCAACGCATGCCCTTGGTGGCTCAGGCGATGTATCTTGGCGGCTACCACTATCTGGAAGCGCGCAAAGCCGAAGGTGGGGACGAAAAAGAAACTGATGCCCGCTTTGACGTGGTGTTTCCGCTGGTCTTCAACCACTTGCCTCTTGCCACAGCATTGGGTAAAGACGATCTCGCGACCGTCATTCAGCAAGCGGCCGATAGCGCGAGCGGCGCGCTTGATGCCGAGGAATTTGAGAAAGACTCGATCGAGGAAAGCGTCGCGAAAGAGTACAAGAAGGAACTGCCTGCGGCCAAGGCGGACATTCAGGCAATTTGCGATCAGGCAGTTACCGCGTTGACGCCCGAGATGCTTGCTGCACTGGACGCAGCTGAAACCTACTTCTCCAAACTGGTCGACGAGTGCCGGAACCCGCTTACCAATACCTTTGTCATTCAGCAAACCGGAAATGCGCCGTACAAGATCCGTATGGGCGCATATGGCGAAGCGCTGCAGTTTCGTTCAGTGCCCAATCCCGTGGATCGTGCGCTGATCGCGCTCCGGCCCAGTGACGGGGCGGCATCCCAGGGGGAACGAGTCCTGCTCGCCGCGAACGGAGATTCCCTCGATTACCAGGCGCGCACGCGCGGGGGCCGCGAGATGGATCACATCTTGAAGGGAAAGGCGCAGTTCAAAGATGCCATGTCCGTGTCGAATAACTTGGCGGCATGGGGCGGCACCGTAGCAACCACGATCGCACTAGCGCAAGCGATGACCGTTGTGACGACGGTGACGACAACAACCACCTACACCGTCTCCTCGACGGGGGCGGTCACCGCGACGACCACGACCACGACCAGTTCTGGCATGGCCGGTTTTGGCGCCGCCGGTACGGCACTGGGAGTTGCGGCAGCCATGTACGGCATCTATGTCGTGACGATGGTGATTATGGACAGTCTGCATCCGGAAGGCGATGTCCGCGGATGGCACGAATTGCCGGACCGCTATTACTTTGCCTGCGACTCACTCGCGCCCGGCAGCTATGAGATCGAGTCCAATTACTTCGATAAGCTCGGCCAGCCGCTCGACGAAAAGACGGAGCGATACCGCTTCACCGTAGACGGCGAGCGTCCGGCTTTGCTGTATTTGGGGACCCCATGGAGTTGAGTGGCTCGAACGCGCGACTGGAAATGGAGGCTGAGGAGATCGCAATGAAACATGAGATTTGGCTATGGTGCGGCGCGCGCGCCTTTCGTCGGATGCATTTTGTATTGGCAGGAGTACTCGTCCTTACGGCGGCAAGCGGTTGCGCGACGACACGGCAGATTAGCAAGGCAGAAAAAGCATACGAGGCCGGCAACCACCAAGCGGTCCTGGAAAACTTCGAAGAGGTCATTGACACGAAACCGGAGGTGCTGAACCGGGGCCACCGGCAAGATGAGGTCGCCCACTACCGGGACAGCCAAATCGCGTATGGATTCGACCAGGCAAAACAGGCGGAGGCCCAGGGCGAACTTGTCCATGCCTGGATTTGGTACATCCAGACGTCGGCGGTGGACGGGGAGCGCGAGGAATGCAAGCAGGCGTTGGACGAAGCAAAACGCGTGAAGCAGGCCATCGCAGATCGCTACATGGAAGAGGCGTCGAACGCCCTCGCTCGTGGGGCCAGAGTGGAAGCCGCGACCGCCGCCAGCCAAAGTGTATGGTACGGCAACGATGCCGCCCGCGATCTGTTCCGAGAAGCCTCCCAAAGCCAGGAATTGCCGCCTTGGTTTGAGGGAGATATCACGAATGCCGACGTCCAGGGTGTCGTGCGGACCGACAGCATCGAGCGATTCCAGATTCGCGAAGTATTTGCGCCGTACGGTATCCCGGTGTATTTCGGCGAACCGCCCCGCTACTACGTATCCATGGGTGAAATGAAGGTTGAAGGCACGCACTACACGAGAGAGGCCCCCGCGGAGTTTGCCCAATACGATGCTCTTTTCAAGATGAGCCGCAAGGCCAAGAAGAAAGGCGCTGACGCGATTATCAACGTGCAGTTCTGGACGAAGCGCAAAAAGCCATTCACACGGGGCGAGTTTGTCAAGTTTGCCGTGCTTCCGGAAGACAACGGCGATACAAAAGAAGCGATCACGCGTATCGGCGACGGCGGCCTGCCCGTGGAATCGATTGTCGCTGCCTTCGCCGGTTCGGCCGGCGCCGAATCGGCCGCTGAAGCGGATGCTTCATCTGGAATTACCGTGTCGGAGGCATCGCAATGATTCGCATAGCTTTGTTCAGTCCCGGAAGCTGTCGTTCGGTTTTGATGCTGTCCGGGCTACTGGTCCTGGCGCTGGGTTGTGCGTCGGGCGGCGGGACGGCGACTCCGGCTGCTCCGCAATCCTCGAAGTACCAAGACGTGGATCGGGATTCGGGCCTTCGCGTTACCGAGATCGAAGCCCAAGACATTTCCGCCGCGGCACAACACTTCGTACGAAGCATGCTGGCAGATGACGATGTCATGGGGTACGGCAGCGCTCCACACGTGGTGATGGAAGCGGAAGATTTTGTTGTGAATGTATCCGGGCGGCTCAACAAGGAAATGCTCATTTCTCGCCTTCGAGGTGTCATGGATCAGGAAGCAAAAGGACAGATGATTCTAGTGACACGGGAACAAATGGACCGAATTCTCAAAGAGGCCGAACTCGAACGGCAAGGGCTTGTCGGCAGTGGAACGCTGCCACGCGCAACGCGAATGTTGGGTTCGGACTTCCTGCTGCGCGGACGTATCGAGGACCACGATACGACGGACGGAACGGCCGTCGAGAAATTTACCCAGATTTCTATCGAACTCTACGACAAATCAAGTGCGCAAATCGTTTTCAGCGATTTCTACGATTTCAAGAAAAGAGCCGCGATACATCCCGCGAATCGATAGCGCCGCACGATGACCTGGAGTTAGCCATGCGAAATTGTCAGTCGGTAGTAAGGTTTCTGATCGTCCCCGTCCTCGTTGTCGGCGGCCTGTTCGGCTGCCGTTCGACGCCGGACGACGCGAAGGTGCGACAGGAAGCGACCGGTGCGCCGCTTTACGTCGAGCACCCGGCTGTCCAAATTCGCCTTAACAGCGTTGGCTTCCTGCAACCGTACCTGAACAAGGTCGTGGCCGTGGAACAAACCGGCGCGGACCGCACGGACACAAACTCGTTGCAAGCCTATGCCGTATTGCGCAATCGAACGGGACAGAACGTCGCCCTGCAAGCGCGAACCCAGTTCTTCTCGACCGAGCGAATACCGTCCGAGGGGCCGGGTGAATGGCGGTCTGTATTTCTGTCGCCACGATCGGTCGAAACCGTTCGGATGAACTCCATTGGAAAAGACCATGCATACTACTACATCGAAATCCAGGAACATCCATGAGGTGCCGCGCCATGACCATAGGTAAGATCAGCCGGATTGCGGGTGTCGTCTTGCTGGCCCTGGGATGTGCGACGATTGACCCGACTTCGGCGGCGGCCGCATCAAACGAAACTAACGCGCTGGAGCCCTACGAGACAGAGACCCCTCCGGGGACCGTTGCGCCTCCAAAAACAACGATTCCCCGAAGGCCATACCGGCCGGACGGCGTGGTTGAACTGCCCGAAGACCGCCCCGGCATCATGGAGTACCTGGAAGCTCAGGAGAAGGCGCGACAGGAGCAGGAGCGCCAGCAGTACGAACTGGATCGGATGCGGGTAGAGACTGAGTTGCTTAAGGAACTCAATATCTACAATGCGAACGAAAAAGGGGTCTCGAGTTCCAGTCAGTCATCCAATCCTTCCGGTGCCGCCCTCTCCACGGTTTCCCCGTCTCCGGGGCAAAGGCCTAGCGCGAGCCCGTCGGGTCCACCAGTTTCGGGGCAAGAAGGCTGGGCGGTCATAGTCGGTGTTTCCAAGTACCAGAAATCCGCATTGGACCTGACGTACGCCGCATCTGACGCGCAACAGCTTTATCGCTGGCTGATCTCGCCGGCGGGCGGAAACTACGACGCCGAACGGGTCACATTACTTCTCGACGAGCATGCGACGAAGGCTGAGATCTCCCAGGCAATCCGGGGGCTCGAAAAGGCCCTTCCGGAAGATATCGTCGTGTTCTTCTTCTCCGGCCACGGAGCCCCTCTCGATGACACGAGCGACATCCTATACTTTCTCCCATATGAGGCGGACAACGAGAACCTCGCCGAAACTGGATACAAGATGCGAACTCTGCTGGGCGACCTTCAAGACAATGTCAAAGCGGAGAAGCTCATTGTCGTGGCCGATGCGTGCCATTCCGGAGGCATTGGTAAGTTGCGCGGCGATCCCCGCGCTATCGTCGTTGAGAAAGTGCAAAAGGAGATGACCAAGAAAGTCAACGACGGTATGCACGAGTTGCTTCGCGGAGAGGATCGCGCGGAGACGCCGTCACTTGATGGAACCGTTATGTTTACCGCGTCGAACGCGGAAGAGGTGTCTCGCGAAGCGGCCGATTGGGGTGGCGGGGTGTTTACCCACGCGATGCTGCGGGGTTTGACGGGAAAAGCGGATCAAGATGCGAACGGGCATGTGACAGTTGGAGAACTCTCCGCTTACGTATCCCGCGAAGTACGGGAAGCAACGAACGATGCGCAGGTGCCGCGCCTTTCCGGGGACGCCGATGCGGAGTTCATTGACCGCGTAACCGTCCGCCTGATTGATGAATAGCGGAATCCGTCAGGGAATCGGGAGCGACACCGGCAGGGCGAGATGCTGGAAATACATGAACGTCATGTCGTTCGCGAGCGCAATCATGATCATGATGCCGATCGCAAATAGGGCAGTGATCAATACGTATTCTAGCGCCATGATGAGGTTCCTTCATACCGTAACCGGGAGGCCGTTTGTGCATCGCATTATTGCTGGATACCCGCGGAAACGCAAGCGGAATAGGGTCGCTGCCGAGTTCCTAATCCTATTGTGGTTTGTGTTTGGCGTTTGTTCCGCTGGCGCAGTTGCCCCGGCGGGGCACCAATCGCTCCGGGTGGCGTTGAATGGCGTGGCGGCGCCACCCGTTGCGCCAACTGCGTCAACGGCACTTCCAACCACGCCGCAAGACGTGGTGGCACGTGTCGTCGCCGAGAAGAGCGACTGGTTCGAGTGGGTCGGGACGAGCGACGCCCCGGACGTGGTGGTGGACATCGCAGACCACCTAGATTCCGAGACCGGAGCATCGACTTGGGCCATGCGCGTGACGTCTCGCCTCGAAACGACCCAAGAAAAGAATGTGCCAGAACATTTTCCCGCGATTATTGCTATTGAACCGTTCCTTCGAATTGAGTTGCGGCGGCTGTACACCATCAAGAATCTAGCGGTCCTTGATCGTTCGGACGTACCGATCCGCTTCGGTCTGGTCGAATCGAATTCGAAAGTGCTCCAAGAAGGCAGCGAAGTCCGGTTTCGGTTCTTGTCCCCTGTTGCCGGATATATCAGCCTCGTCAATGTGGACGCGGCCGGGAACATGCATGTCATATTTCCAATCGGAGACGAGTCGAACAAAGTTAGGGCTAACGAGGAACTTGTCATCCCGCCGAGCGACCCATCGGAAGCAACCTACAAATACACAGTAGGCGGCGATCAGTTCGGTCGCGAGTACGTCAAGGTAGTCTTTTCCACGGTCCCATTGCAGATCAAAGGTGAGTTTACGGAACCGAGCGCCTACGTCAGCCGGGTGAAGTCGGACTTGGAAGGGTATCGCGACCCGCTCATTCGAATCGCGACCCAGAGCGTCTCCTACACCACGGAACCGAAGAACGGACGTTAGTGGCGAAGAACCGAATCCGTGGAACAGGGGCAGTAAAGGAGAAGGTCATTGAAGGTGGAACAGCCTGCCGGCTTTCGGCTAATCCGTATCTGCGCGTTGTATCTGCTCGCAATCACGTGTCTATGCGGTTTCGCGTTCTCGCAAGACAATTCCGAGGACAACGAAGTGGACCAACAACTCACTCCACATCAAAAGAGGCTATTGGAAATCCTGGCCTTTGGAAACGAGTTTCGAGTCCTGGCTGCGGGAGATAGCTTTGGGACGATCGAGGCGTTTGCATCCCCGGACTTTCGGGGCCAATGGGCAACAGAAATCAAGCCCCAATTTGATGGGGATTCCGTGCTGCTTGAAGACTTCTTCTCGTCTGCGGTTCTGTTTGCGGGACGAATTGGACCCACCCGTTGCATCCTGGTTTTCTACAATCCGTGGAGCGATGCTGCATTCTGTATGGGCGCGGATTTCGGCGAACACACCATCCTCGATGGCGCAATCCTGGCGGGCGAACGGCTCCGTGGCGAACCGATCAACGAGAAGGCAGTCATGCCGTCATGGCAGCGCGTGGACGCCACGATCGCGGAAGGGATGGCAAAGGTGTACGTCGAGACCGAAAAGGCGATTTCGCGCCTCTACCCGCCCACGGACAGTTACCAGCTTCTCCCCCTCTCCTTAAAGGCCTCACTTGAGCCACTCGACGTGGAGGTCTTGCCAGTGATCTTTCGCATGCGCGCCCGCATGACGATGTTCCAGGACTTTCTGTCGCCCGAGCCGGGCAGTTTCGGCGCAGAGGCGCTGGCGAATGTCGGTAGTGTGCTGGAAGCCGTGCAGGAAGGGGATAAGGAGACCTTTTTGGCGCTTACACAAGTGGATGAAACAGAAACCGCTACAGAGAACCTATTCGAGTTACCGGAATTAGTCCGGTCCCGCATGGCGCCGAATTTCTTCCTGACACGGCCTGGAGAGGGCGCGATTGCGGGCCTAGTGAATCCGGAAACACCGCAGTGGTTCGTGGTGCTTACGTTGGAGACAGGTGCATCCGGACCCGTGACCACCCGCGCCGATGTATACAAATTCGATCTGTTGCATATTTTGCTGAATGGGTGAAAAGACAGGGGGCGGTATTACGATGTTTAACGGCACGCGCTTCCCGGTGTACCTAGTGGTCGTGCTCGCACTGGGGCTTCTTCCCTATGTGCAGCCCGCATTCCTTCCGGCCGCTTCCGCTCAGGGCGTACAGAACGGCTCCCTAACGCAAGGTAGTACGCTGCAGGAAGCCCGAATCCACCCCGACAGCTCTCCGTCGCGAATTCGAACCGCCCTCCCCCGCACGACGAGCAACAAGACGTTCCTGGACCACCTTGCTACGGCCACGAAAGCCGGGAAAATCATTACCAAGGTTGGTGAATTTGAAACGAAGAAGACCGAGCTCCTGGTCAACACGGTCGAGACGCTGGACAAGCTCTCAGATGCGGCGCTCGATGCAGATCAGGTACAAGAGTTAATCAAGAAGATTGAGAAGCGCGGCGCCTTTGGCAAGTGGGTGGGTGCCATCGCCAAGGTCGTTGATCTGGCGGACATCGCAACGCGCATCGCAAAGAAGCACCAAGATGAAGGCCGGGTTGAGGCGCTAAACCTCGCCGTGAAGGAAGCAATAAAGTTCGGCGCAAAGAAATTGGCAGGCATGGGCGGCAAGTACGCCGGCCACACTGTCGGTGGGGCGGGCGCGACCGCGCTTACCGGTGGGGTGCCCGGCCCTCACACGGTGGCCGGAGCCGTGGCAGCGGGGTACCTCGGAGAAGAAATCAGCAAATTGGCCGCGGGAAAACTTGTAGACGAATTCTACGAGCCGTTGCTCGGCAAAATCGTACGGAAATACATACGCGAGTGGCTGGGAGACGATGGAAGGCCGCCGTCTCGCCGCGACCCCATACAACCCGTGCCGACGCCTGGGATTCAGGCAACGAGACCGCCGCCGGAGTCGGAGTTCGAAACTAACGCCAACCATGCGGACGGTGGCGAATACGATGGACCGAGTCTAGGAGACACGGCCCAAGGCGACGACTGGTACAACCAGTACCTCCGCGATCGGTTCTCAAGCTCAAAATGATGCGGTTTGGGCGTAGCATACGGAGGCGACAAGAGCGATCATGAAGACGGCAAGACTAACATGCGCAGTTATTCTGGGTTTCGTGGTTTCCGCGACGTCGCTCATTGCGCAGGCAGACGAGAAGTCGGCCCAACGAAGTGAGGCCGAGGCATTGGTGTCGAAGGGTATTGCCCTGAGCGACGGGTCACAGCAAGAGGAAGAGCTTTATCTTCAGGCCTACTCGCTCGACCCTACCTATACGAAGCCCCTGTTCAACCTGGGGCTCGTCTACACTGATCGGCGTCTCTATAATCTTGCGATTACCTATTTCAAGCAATACGAAATGCTTGAGGTAGACTCGCTGGGCGTCTTGTACCAATTGGGCGCCTGCTACGATAATCTGGATGGCACGGAGAAAGCCGTCGACTACTACACCCAGTATCTGGACGCGGCTAAAGGCTCCAACGATCCCGAAGAAACCATGTACATGGAAGCTGCCGCGACCGCGCTGCGCCGCCTCGATCCTTCGGCCGGTACATCGTATCGGGAATATATCGAGCACATCGTGAAAGTTCATAACGCCGCGACAGGCAAGGAGATTGACGCGATCCTGAGTCGCCCCCGAGTACGTGGAATGTACAAGTACGATGGGCCGCGACTCATGAAGAATATCCAGTTTGAACAGGATTCGGCAGAGTTGCTCCCGGAAGCGCGCGCGATGCTGGATCAAGTTGGCGAAAGGCTCGTCGCCGAGACACTGGCAGACAACAAGATCGGAATCGAGGGCCATACGAGCACGGAGGGCGACGAACCTTACAACATGGGCCTGTCAGAGGCTCGCGCAAACGCGGTAAAAGAATACTTGCGCGAAAGGTTCAATATTCCCGCCGAACGACTCGACGTGTCCGCATATGGTGAATCAGTACCGCTGATTGCCGAAGATACTACTGAAGATACGCGGCGAATGAACCGCCGGGTTGAGTTCGACAACAAGGGGAGTCTTGAGCTATCGCCGGATTCCTCCGATCGTAAGAAGGTTGCGCCCCAATAATGACTGAATCGAACGGCGATAACGGGCAACTGCAGGACGTCGCCGCGGCAGTCACCCAGCGCGAGATTTACGAACACACTCTCCGGTACTTCTTCCGTTTTGTGGAGGAGCATCTCGACGACGCAACGGTATCGGAAATCATGATCAACGGACCGCGAGAGGTGTATATCGAGCGGCAAGGCCGCGTGGAAAAATCGCCTCTGAGCTTCCCCGGCCACGAAGCATTGTACGCGTCGGTGAAGAACCTGGCGCAATATGTCGGGCGTGTTCTGACGCCGGATGTCGCGCGGTTTGACGCCCGATTGCCCGATGGATCTCGAGTCCATGTGACCCTGCCTCCCTGTTCCCGCAATGGCATATGCATCGCCATCCGGAAGTTCTCAAACGTGAACTTCACGGTCGCCGACTTGGTTTCCCGGGATTCCATCAGCGAAGAAGGCGCCGAGTTTCTTCGGATATGCGTGCTGATGGAAAAGAACATGCTCGTTTCAGGCGGGACCGGCAGCGGCAAGACCTCATTGTTAAACGCCCTGTCCGGATTCATCCCCAGCACGGATCGAATCCTCGTTCTCGAGGATTCCAGCGAGTTGCGAATGCAGCAGGAGCACGTTCTATATTACGAGGCAGTTTCGGGCGATAAGCACGGGAAAGGGAGAGTCACAATCCGGGATTTGTTTCATTCCGCCCTGCGCATGCGGCCCACGCGCGTCGTCATTGGTGAGATTCGGGGTGGGGAAGCGCTGGACTTGCTCCAGGCCATGACCTCGGGGCACAGCGGTTCCATGTCAACGATTCACGCGAACACACCAAAAGACGCGTTGAACCGTTTGGAAACGCTTGCGCTCATGGGCGGCCTCGATCTACCCCTTCGCGCGATACGGACGCAGGTCGCGTCCGCGATTGACGTCATTGTCCAGATCAGCCGTTTTCGCGATGGTTCCCGTCGTCTCGTAGAGATCGCCGAAGTTCTGGACCTGGACCCGCAGGGCAACTACCAAACCCGGCCGATGTACGTTTTTGAATTGGAAGGGCGCCCTACCAAGTCGAAAGTCGAAGGCGTCATGCGTTGGACGGGCAACTTGCCGACGTTTGCCGAAGAGTTACGCGCTCTCGGCTATTCGGACGAGGTGAATCTGACACGTCAGTTGTTCGACTGATCGTCAGGAAGCTTCGGCAGAAACAACTTTTCCGGGCGCCCCTTCGGCGCTGGACTGTATCTTTTGGTACACGCTGAAGTTATTCTCTTCATCCAGGAACGCATAGCGTCGGTTCGCATAGGATTCCTCGAATTTCGAAAGGTAGTAGTCGAATTTCTCCGGGTCTTCCTCCTGGTACGTCATTGCTAGGGTGAAATACGCGCACGGAAAATCGTCCCAGAACAGGAGCGCCATTTCACACGCTTGGCGGGCTCCCACGGAATCGCCCAGATTCAGCAGCGCAAATGCCCGCTCTTCAGCAGCGCGAGCACCCCACCACCGAAACCGCTCGTTCTCAGGCATGCCGTCGACCGCCAGCGAGAATTGTTGAAGCGCAGTTTCGTAGTCGTCGATCAACCGGTAAATGTGGGCGAGTCGGTAATGACACTCCGCCCAATGCGGGTAGTCCTCCAACAACGTTTCATAGGTCTGCGCCACCTGGCTCAACACTGTGTCGCGAACCTCCGGATTCGCGCTCGCGCTGACCTCGGCCTGGCGAGCCGACCAATAGGCCCGATCTCCTTCCGTAAGCCAATCCTGGATGCCGTCCAGACCGGACGCGGCATCGGTCACGTCCCCGGATTCCAGCGCCATGCGGAAAGAGAGGATTTCGAGATCCACAAGAAGCTGTTGGTAGTACTTTCTGGAATCTTCGATTGGAAACTGAATGGCATCGAGTAGTGCATGATCCAGTTCGCCGTATAGATCCTCTGCGCGAATCAGTCCGGCCAGTTCGTTCCGGAGAGATTCCAGCGCAGGGAAGAAGCCCTGAACTTCGTTGTCAAGCCCAGGGTGATCCAGGTCGTATTTGCGTACAAACAGCCCCGTCAGTTCATATTCGATACGAAGTAGTCGAGTCTCGACGGAATCCGGCCAAGCCTTTAAGGCATTCGCGAACTCCGAGATTCCTGGGTCCATGGAGCACCGCGCCCACAACCGAATCTTTTCGAGATAATAGAGCGCCTCCAGCGATCTCCCGCCGGACCGTTCGAAGGCATCCGCGAAGTTCAACTCCGCTTCATTGAACCGCTTCTCCCGGTAGGCGGTCCGGCCCGCATTCAGGTAATCCACGACTGGTTGTACTCCCGCCACAAGTTCATCGCGCCGGGACTTGTCCAAGTCCGACACCAGAGCAAAGTGGAGGGCCTGTCGGTACTTACCAGCCACTATGAAGGGCTCCAGATCTCCGGCCACAGCTTCCATGGTCGCATCCTTGGCATTTTCCTCCGCAACCCAGGACTTCAGATCCTGGGCACGTGCCTGCACCGACTCGATCTTCGAACCAGTCCGTTGATCGATGTTGTCGCTGCGATGCTCCCGGTCGTACTTGACAGCCAACAATTCGTCCGCGATTAATGAACTCTGCGTACGATCTCCCGCTTCCTTGGCTTCAAGCGCTTCCGCAAGACGTTGCTCCAACCCCTCCACCCAATCTGAGTCGCTTTGCAAATACTCAAACGATTGCACGAATCCCGCGAACTTCGCTTCTTTGTTGACGGACTCGATATACGCAATACCCTCTCCCGCATACGATCGCGTCGCATCGTAGGCCGATGAGTCGTAGGCTCCTAGCGTTTCCTTATACAGGTTCTGGACCTTCGCCGATATCGCTACATTAACGCGATGCAAATAGGCGATATATCCTCCTCCAGCAATCAGCAATACGATAGCGCCGCACACAACCGCAATTGTGGCAATCTTTTTCTTTGTCTTGCGGTCGGTCGTTGACAAGACCCCGGCGTCAGTCGCCTTATCTTCGTCAGGCGCATGGTCGGATGCCGTCGTCGAATCTTCTGAGATCCGATATGAGCCGGGGTCGCGCCAGTATTCAGGAGATATGTACTGGGTGACGATGATACTCAGCACGTCTCTATCTTCGCGGGCGTCCGCGGCAAGATCCCCGAGAACATCGTCAATCGACTGGTACCGATCCGTCAGCCGCTTGGCCGTCATCTTGCTCACAATACTCGAGAGGTACTCAGGGATCTCGGGGCGGACATCGTTCAAGGGCCGTAGGATAGCATTCTCATCGCAATGCCAGTTGATCCAGCGCATCGTGTTCTGCCGGGCATCATCGGTGAGCAGACCAGAGAACTCCGCTTCAAAACGGTCCCGGCCGCACAGGAGCTGGTAGGCCATAAATCCGATCGAGTAGATATCCGTAGCGAAATTGGCGCCCTTACTCCCTTGGTAAAGTTCCGGAGCAGCATACTGCGTCGAGATATCGTCCATGCTCAGCGTAATGTCCATACCAATCTGGACGGCAATACTGAGGTCGATAATCTTGGGAACGCCCTTGCTGTCCAGCATTACATTCGACGGCTTAATGTCGCGATGGTTAATTCCGTGTTGATGAAACGCGTTGGCCCCATTCAGCACTTGCACGGTCCACCCCGCGACGTCCTGCGGGTCGAGCACTTCTTCCCGTTGATAGAGCTGATTCAACGATACATCCAAATGCTCCATCACGAGCACCGGGGTTTCCCGTTCAGGTCCGGGCTTGATAACCTCCAGGGCCTTGATAATGTTTGGGTGGTTAATGTGCGTCAGCCAATCGCACTCGCTCAGGTATCGCGCAACGTACTTCGGACGAAACTCTGGTAGCGTGTCCGCCGGGATGACGAACTCCTTGAGAATCACGCGCAATCCGTCATGCTTTCTCGTCCCGATGTACAATGTAGCGCGCGGACTTCTCCCAAGTTCACGTTCCACCTCGTACTGTCCGATGATTTGCGTCATGATCTCTCCATCTCTTTGGTACGCCAACTATCGATTCCAAAGAAAGCCATGTGGACGCGGCGAAGGACTAACTTTTCGAATCCTCCGATTGACGCATCTCCTGGCGCCGTAATTCCTCGACGATAAACTGGTACAACTTGTCGTTTACCAAACCGTCACGGGTCGTATCGTTGTGCTCATACGTCAATTGAAGGACCGCGCGAAGCTGCTCAATGGTAACCTTCCGATCGACGAGTCGGGTGTCGTGAACGAGTATCTCCCGAAGCGAGTTGCGCAATTCATCCTTGTGCGGCAATGAACTTCTGGCGTGGGCGGAATCCAGCATCTGAATGCGTTCCTTAACCGGGACCTCCCACCACTCTTGACCGGGATTCATGAGAAAGTATCCCATGACGCCGAATGCGAAAACGAGGTAGATTGCAACGAGTGTAAAACGCACACTCGCGTTCTTGGACCGAACGCGGACCTCGTCGCCCGGCGCGGCGACTTCCGGTTTTGCTTCCGTTCCCGCCCGGGCCGCACCGTGCAAAAACGTCAGAACGGATTCACCAATACGCAACTCGTCACCGTGCGACAACACCGCCTGGACCGTCTGGCGTTCATTAACATAGAACGGCGCCTTGCCCTTGCGAATGGCGACAAACTGTTCACCAGACCGTTGAAGCATGACCTGTATCGGCGAGACGTCTGCGCCTTCAAGGTGCACGTCGCATTTGGGACTGCTCCCCAGGAGGATCGTGTCCTTGTTTAATGCGTAGTCAGTCTGGCGAAGGCGCCCCTTCTTGGCCTTCAAAACTGGTTGATGCGAAGCCATAATCGTATGCTCTGTCTCCTGATGGCTATTGGAACGACGATGAATTGAACTGAATAACGGCAGGGCCCAGTACGAGAATGAAGGTTGCCACCATGATTAGCACAACGGGAAACGTCATTTTGGATGCGGCTTCTTTCGCAAGCTTTTCCGCCCGCTGGGTTCGCTTCAGACGTAGCAAATCCGATTGCTCTTGAAGAACACGGGCCAGCGGCGTACCCATTCTGATCCCTTGACCGATTGCTTGTACGATGACCACGATGTCATCTGATGGAATCCGACGAGCGAGATTGCCAAGTGCATCGACCAACACGGCGCCATGCGCTACCTCCTGGTTGACCAGCGCGAATTCTTCGCGCAATGCTCCGTAGCTGGACTCCCGCGCCACCACCTCAAGCCCTTCCTGCACGCTCCCGCCGCCTTCAATAATCAATAGGAGCATATCGAGCGCGTAGGGAAGATCTTTATTGATGCTTCGTACACGTTCGCTCGCGTCAGACGAAAGGTAAAACCATGGTAGGCCGAATCCGGCCGCCACGCCGAACACTCCCACAGCCAGTGCGATTTTAATTGAGGTACCCATCAAGTAGCCGACCGCCGCGCCCGCCAGAACACCGAATAATCCCAGCGCTACCGACGCAATCATGCAGATCGCGAGAAAGTCGGCATAGGTTAATCGGAGTGGGTTCCCGAGTGTCTCGAGCAACTGGTAGACCCGTTTGCTCGTACTGCTTCCCTCGAAGCGGCTGAAGAGGGGGGCCAATACGCGAATCACCGGAAAGAACGGTTTCCAGCTTGTCGACTCCCAGCGGCTGCTTGCCATCTCGTCGATGTTCGTAGCGAGTTGTAGGATGTGACGCATGCGATACAGCAGAGCGACAAGAATGCACGTTACGCTCGCGCCGGTCCAAATGGATAAAATGAGTTCTTCGGTATTCATACGTCCTCGTTTATAATCTTTTGAATCCAGTAGAACGAGACAAACATGAGGGCCGCGGCAAAAAGGACCATGACAATGCCGATTGGGGTACGAAAAAGCTGACTCACTAACTCAGGTTGTACAATGGAGAACATGAGCAGAATGACCGGGGGCACAAACATCATGGCTTGCGCCTCAAATCGCGGACCTGCAGTTTCGGTACGGATCTTCTCCTCCAGGCGGTAAAGCTCCCGCAACGACGCCTCGATGCGTTCAAGAATGTGCACAACATCTCCACCACGCTCGCGGTTGATGATCAACGCATTGCACACGAGGTTGAAGTGGCGGCTGTTCACCCGCTTCTGCACCGTCCGCAAGACCTCATCCAGGGGAAGCCCCGTCTTGTATTGCCGCACAATAAGGGCGAATTCCTGGGCAATCGGATTAGGAAGATTCTCGGCCACCTCTTCTATAGCCTGGGGCAACGACAATCCCGCTCGGACAGAAGACGCGACGGATGTCAACGCATCCGGTAATTGCAGGTCAAATTTCTCGTGCCGCACACGTACGCGACGGCGAATCAGCACGCTGGGAACCAGGTACCCCGCGACTGCCCCAATCAATGTCAGAACCACTGCTCCGAAAACGACATGAATGACCGCACCCACTACGAACATGGATGCTATCTCCAGAAAGAAGTAGTAGGCGGGATTCTCCTCGAACTCCTGCAGTTCGTCGAGGCTCGCCGAATAGTATCGGCGCCGACGGTCACCGATACGGTTCAGAAGCTCGATTGCACTCGGCATCAGTAGAAAGAACAGTCCCACAGCCGTGCCCACCGCGACCGACAAAATCAAAGGTTCGTTCACTACTTGCTCTCCTGTCCTGCGCTGAACAGCACGTCCAACGACACTCCCCCCTTTCGCATGAGTTCGTTGAAGAACGAAGGCACGTAGCCGGTATGGCATAGCAGCCCTTCCGATCGCCCCTCGGTGTAACTGTAACTGAAGATGTCTTCGACCACGATTTCTCCGCTCTCGGGATCGATCCCAACGATTTCAGCAATTTTCGTGACCTTCCGGGTTCCGTCTCCGAAGCGGGTATATTGAATAACCAAGTCGATCGCCGACGCAATCTGTTCGCGTATTGCGCGGATTGGCATGTCCGCCGCCAGCAGAACCATTGTTTCCAGCCGACGCATCATATCGGCGGGAGTATTGGCGTGACCGGTCGTCATTGAACCATCGTGCCCGGTATTCATTGCTTGCAGCATATCCAGCGCCTCGGCGCCCCGGCATTCGCCGACGATAACCCGGTCCGGCCGCATTCGCAACGCGTTCTTTACCAAATCGCGGATTGTGTACGCGCCCTTCCCTTCCACATTAGCGGGACGCGACTCCAGGGATACCACGTGCTCCTGACGAAGCTGCAATTCCGCGGAATCTTCAATGGTCACGATGCGTTCGCGCGCCGATATGTACTCCGAAAGGCAATTCAGGAGAGTTGTCTTACCGGCGCCGGTGCCTCCCGAGATAATGATATTTTTTCGAGCCGCCACACATGCCTTCAGAAACTCCGCGACCTGCTGGTTGAATGCCCTCTTCTCATGGATAAGGGAATCGACGCTTAACGGGATCTTGGAAAACCGGCGAATGGTGATACAGGGACCCCGTAGCGCCAGAGGAGGAATAATCACATTGACACGACTACCATCAGGAAGCCGGGCATCGACCAGCGGCTTGCTTCGATCCACGCGCAACCCCAACGGGGCAACAATGCGTTCCACCACCGCCATGGCCACACTGTCGGAGATAAACTGGCGGCCGGTCTTTTGCAGAACACCGTTCTTTTCCACGTAAATCAGCCGTGGATGAACGACCATGATCTCGGAGATGTTCGGCAGATGGAGCAATGGTTCGAGGGGACCAAAACCAAACACCGTGTCCATCAGATTCCGTTTGAGCAGAGCCCGCAACAGTTGGCTCTTCAGCCCCTTCATGAGTTCGTATCGAAAATCTGCATAGTGCGTGTCGACCCACACTTCCAGATCTTCCGTGTGAAGTGACGACCTGCCTCCGTTCATCAAGTCCATCTTGGCATTCGCGTAAACCTGCGCGACGAGTCGACGCAACTGAGGAACGCCGAGCCGTTCGAAGAAATCGAATGTTGCGTCCGCTGCCGCATCTTGCATATGGACCGCGGCAACAGCTTCCTTCAAGTTCGTACGGCAGACATACTCCACAATGTCCGGCGAAATCGAATCGCACTTCTCGTCGATAATCTCCTTCACCTGTACCTCGACCATCTTGCGATACTCGCCCTTGGGAAGCGTCTTCGGATCGATTTTCCGGAGATCAAGCCGCTGAAGAAGTTCGTCGTGAATCCCTTTCTCGAGATCGCGAAGTCCGTCGGCGCTCGCATCATCGACCTTGTCATGGAGGGCGCGGGCGTCCTCGACCATAACCTTTAAGACATACTGCCCAATTCCGATCTCATCGTTCCGTTGGATGGTATACGTCTTGTGATTTGGAATGACCTGGTCGTTGACCTTTGTTGGCGCGCTGCCCACCGGACGGATGGCCACGAGATCCCGTTCGAATTTCAGGATCGCCTGCCGCTGAGACACGAAAAAGTTATCAAGCACGATATCGTTGTCGACATCCCTGCCAATGATGTAATTGCGCTCCTCCAGGTCGATTTCCTGGCGGGTATTGAGGATCATGTTGGTGATCAGCAGCTTCATATCACTCCGTCGTCGAAATAGACAGGCTGCGATTCATGATGCGTCCTCAGCCCCATCGGAAAGCCGCTCCTGCTCAAAGGTCCGAAACGTTCCGAAATCCATATCGCCAATCTCCGCGTGCTCCATGTCCGCGTCGTCTCGAAGCGTCAGGGTCAGCTTTCCACCAAGTTCACGGGCAAAGACAAGCAGTTCCGCCTCTTCAGGAGTCGCCCGCAAGGTGACCACGCTGTACGCGTTTCGCTCGGGAGCAACGAGACGGTATTCACGTTCTCCGAAGTTCTGTCCGACGCCCAAAACGTACATGCGCTGTAGCAGCGTTCGGGTAAAAAGCCCGCCTTGAATCGGGGCCGAAGGAAAGGCACGCGGCATCGTTGAGGCCGACTGCGCTCCCCCTAGCAAATCTCGGGTCGAGGCTGCGCCCGGTGCGCCTTCCTCCTCGGTTTGAGGATTTTGCCTCGGCATTCTTGATAAGGCGGCTGGCTGCTGCAATTGATCTGCGTCCGTTTCAAAAGTGGCGACGACATCGACGTAGTCCCCGGGTTCGATGATGTTCGCAACTGACGATTCCATGCTGACCGAGATCGATATGGCGCGTTCGCCAGGGTTCAGACGCTCGAGAACTTCCCGCTTCGGAGCCCGTTGGTCAAAGAACTCGTAAAGAACCGGCTCGCCCGCGGGGATATCGACGGTCGGGGTTTGACCAATGACCACGACGCTGTCCTCTCGTTTCACGGCGAATCGTGAAATGGCGTCGAACGCAATCGGGATGGCGACGCGCTGCAGTTGTTCGGCCGCAATGGGTTTTCCTGCTGGCAACATCTCCCGAGCCACGAGTATCTCCAGACTCTTCGTCTGGCGCTCGATATATAGATGCGTCGCGAAGGCCGCGCCGAGACCGGCCACGATAGCAACCAGCAGGAGCACTTTTGATGTCATCGTTTCACGCTCTCCATTGTTGACGCAGATTGCGATACCTGTTGGATTTTCAACAAGCTTGTTGTCTCGGGGTCCGTCTCGCGCGGAACGTGGAAGAACCGCGCGCGCAACCCGTCTCCTTCCCACTCTTGAACAACCGGTCCGTCCTCGCCAAGTGGCCGCGCGGTTTGAATCCCCGAATAGGCGGTCCCATAGAACGACACCACGTCAGGGGTTGCGGCGAGGTGTTCGACAAGGTAGGTTGTGAACGAATCTCCCGATGAGATGTGTTCGACTGATTCCACGACTCGGGCTTCGGGATGAAGCACAACCTGATGGCCAACCGCAGTATCCAGTGCCCGCTCTTCGGAAGGCACGGCCATATTCCAAAAGGACTTCCGGCTTTGCAGTCGAAGGGTGGTCAGCACGCACCCTTGCCGTGTTTCTCGGGCAATTGCCATCAGTATTCGACGGGGTTCGGGGTATGCCAGATCGGCATAGGTGCGGACTACCGTGTGGGCGCCGACATTGTACGAATGGAAAGGGATAGATGTCGTCGCCATCGCTTCGAAATGCTCCATGCTTGCGGCCGCAGGTGCGGCTGCGTCGGATGGCGGTAACCCGCCGTACCGTTCGTCCAGACGATCGATGGCCTCCGCAGGTGAACAATCGAGGAATTGGGTCTGCGCATCCCAGGTCATCCCGCGAAAACGGAACTCCGTGCTTGTAATGCGTCGCTCTGTTTCCACCGGATTTCGCCACGCACGACTGGCGTCAGCGCTTCCGCTAAGCAAATACACGTCGGCAAGGGCGCGACGCGCTGCCGGGTCGCCAAGAAAGATCCCGGCCAAAGCCGCAAGCGCCACGGCCGATGCGGTCGCGAACCGCAGGATGGGGATTCGGCTCTTCGGCGCGCGATAGCTCATTCCGAGGCCGGCCCCGACTCAGCTGCGGCGTTTAGCTCATCCATAAATGTACGAAATCCCTCCCACGCTTCGAGCGCGCTCTGGTGCATCTCTCCTGGCTCAACATCGTAATGATGGGGTCGCCGCTTCATCATGCGAAGCCGGGCTTGGATGCTCCGATTTTCGAAGCCAATGGATCTCCGATACGGCGCATTGAACTGAACCGTGGCTACCACGTCGACCTCCGTGGAATTGGCATCGACTGCAGACGGACTCAGAATCTGCCCCTGCCTGCGCGGATAGTACGCTATATCCTCCTGAACGTCGCGGTCCGCGCTCTCGCTGACATCGTTATCGCCATCTTGATCCTCATACCGCGGCACTCCGGCGACCGACTCGGTGAATGCGCCATGGCGCGCAGACGCGATTGCGTTATGCACCGTAGCGGTCGATTGCAAGAGCACCCACGAAAGCATCGCGACGGGAATCAAGAAAAAGGTGGAGAATAGGATTGCTTCGATTGCAGCCGCCCCCCATCGGTCATTTTGGCTCGGAATTGCTCTCGTCGGCAAGGCCAGTCGCATGTCAGTGATAGATCCCCCGGCCCGTTGCGCCGCTCTGTTGGAGCAGCGGTGCTGTCGTTTCGTCGGACACGTCGGGCAGTTTCTTCACCCGCGTCAGCTTGATGTCCCAATACTGTGTGGAGAGATCCCAACTGACGGGATTAAAGACTTGGGCTTGGGCTACCGTAACCGTTCCCAAATCCTGGGGTTGATCGAATCCCGACAAACGCCGGCTGAAAGGTGACAGATTTCGACTGCCGCTGCCGGCAACGAGCACAGCCGGTCTTGATTTGCCGTATGCTACTACGACGATCCCCAGTTCCTCGTAGGCGGATTCGAAGTCATACAAGGTCCAGGCCGGATCGAGATCGTCAAGGTTCTCGTAGAGGTGCACATACGCCTCCCCTTCCAAAGGACCCCTCCCCGAAATCGCTTCGATCTTCTCGATGTTCACCCGGTCCAGCCACGCAGTAAACGGCCCTTCCCCTAAGGCGTAATCGTCTTCCCGCAAACTGTACAAATAGTGATACCCGCGCCGGTTCGAATCGCCCGAGCCGGACTGTGAGCCGTACACCGTCGGCGATTCCCAATCCTGAGCGCCGCCCTCTCCTTCAAAGGCGGGGATATGTAGGGGGTAGGAAGAATCGGATTCGTGTGTGGGTCCCGCGATAATGGCCCCACGGGCTCCGTTCTGCCGCGCGACGTTGTCTGCCGCCTGAACGGCCGCCTTGGGTGCGCTCGCTGTAATGCTCCGGTTATCACTCATCATAGCGCTAATGGCGGAACTGCAATTTCCCGGAACTGTGTTGTTGAAGTAGCTGCTGTTATTGATGATGAGTTCTTCCAGGTTTCGCGCCTTACGGTACTGTTCCTTCAAGGGAAACAAGTCCGGCGAATCCTCCATGGCTTCAAGAAGCTCGTTGTAGGTGGCATCATGGCTCTCGAACAAGGCCTCAGCCATGGGAACCATCGCCTCGGACAAGGATTTCAGTGCCACGAACTCCGTAATCGCCACATTATTGTCCGAAATGGTGTTCATGCCGTCGGCGATCTCCTGAGCCGCTGCCAGACAAGCTGCGTCGGCTGCGGCCTGCATCCGCATCTTCTCGTGAAGGTTGGCGCTCATATTGAGGAAAAGCGCTAGAATGAAGACGAAACCGAAGGCCCCGAACATACCGATGAATATCAGTTGTCCTTGCTGATCCTCATGGAATCTTTGCGCCACACGGCTCATCGGGCCCTCCATATCCAAGATGATCTGACGACAGCCGTCCCCATGGGTCCCTCAGAAGTCGGACGGTTTCTCGCCGGATCCTTCGTTCATCATCACGCAACGCGATCGAAGCACGGCGTACCCGCCCAAAGCATTCTCGCCCTGGCGCAACAGGCGGTTCGCGAACGGTAAGTTCAGGTGATATTCGTAGACCACTTCGACGACCACCGGATCGAATACGCCATAGCTGGTCCCACTCAGTACACGCACGTCCGTTTGCGCAAGCGCATTGCCATACTTGGTCCACCACATGTCAGACCGCGCGTATTGCCCCACGACCCGCCTGCTCAGCACCGGCCCGGCGATTACTTCGATGCCTTCCGCGTAAGTGGCATTGCGACCGGATGCGTCAGCCCCCCCAACTTTCGCGGTCGTCGGTGAAACCGGGGAAACAGCAAATGCTGCCGCTTCCCGAATGATCTCCTCCTTCGCGGAAGTAAGTTCGTTACGTTCGCCGCCACTCGACTCTGGGATGACCACAATCGCGGCGCGAGCGGCATAGTACGAGCTGTATTTCACAAACTGGTACGCGTTGAGGAGCAAAAAGAACTGAACCGTGCACATGACGATCGGGAGATAAACGATGGACGTCATGGCAAAATCCAGCGATCCCGAAGCGCCGTTCTCGTCGCCAAGAAACGCGGCAAAGTTGCGACGCCTGCGCTCCGCCGAACCTCGCCGCCGCCACAACACGAGCCAAACGGCGCCCACTAGCACGACCAGCAGGTATCGGATAAAGAGAACGGCACTCACGATTAACCCACCAACGTCGTTTGCATTAATCCCGACTCCTCGAGGATGAGACACACCATGACTGCAAGAAAGGCGGCGAGCCCAAACGGGATCCTCGTGTTGTCCATTTCCCGTGGCGGCTGCGGGAATGCGCGCAAGAGCACCATGCTCTTCAGATTGGTCAAGACAAAGCACGATGCTTTCCATATGCCCAATCGCATTATCAGTACGAACAACACGACCACCAGGGAGAATGAAAGTGCGTAAAACAGGAAGTGCAGCAGAAACGCCGTGCCCTTGAATGCGCCCACCATCATAGCGAGCTTCACGTCGCCGCCACCGATCATCTGCCAGTACCAGAACAGAATGAGCGAGGCGAACCCAAACACCACCGCCGCGAGATTTCCCGTGAACCGGTCCCAGCCCTGCCACGCAGCCAACGCAAGCCCGAGCGCAATTCCGGTGTACGTCAAGCGATTCGCGATCTTCCCGCTGGTCGTATCCGTCCACCCGGCCCAGGCGCAAAGCCCGGACAGCACGAGATTCGGCACCACTTTCCCACTCCCTATTCGACTTCCATCGGATCGCAGCAGCACTCAAGGCGTGGATATGCCGCCGGTAAATGCCGGCAACACGAGGTTTCATAGACGCGAAGTCGCGCCGCTTACGTGCCTAAGGCTCAGCACCCCGGAGATTCCAATCACCGGTTCAGACCCAGTGATCAGGGGTCGATCGTCGTACCTTCGATCTCGCTTTCGGCATCCTGAAACCAACCGATAATACTCTGTCCGAAGTAAATGATTCCGATGATAAGCGGGATTGCGACGAGGGCGACTATCATGATGGTGGACATTTCCGGCGCACCGGTTTCGTCATCGTGGAAGCGCTTCACAAGTGCAGCAAGTGTTGGCATTCTACCTCTCCTTCTCTTAATTCCCTACTCACCCCGAAAGTCCGCGTGTAGACACGGTTTACCCACAGATCCGCAATGATAAGAAGGTACCCCTCATAGACCCCACGGGGCACAATCACCGAACACCCAAGAGCGATGCGCGACTCCAGATACGGCAGCCGTCGCTAGACTAGCAGAATTCACAGTGTCCGTCAACGGGGTTTCAAGCGTCAGGTTGAAGCGAAATGGCACCCTTGGCTCCTAACATCACTCCATCGACGCGGCGCCTTTCAGCCATCCCAATATACGTCGGCCAAAAAGGATTAACCCAATGACGAGTGGAATCGCGACGAGTGCAACGATCAAAATGGTAGACATTTCCGGAGCGCCTGTTTCGTCGCGGTGAAAGCGCCGAAATACTATCGCGAGGGTATTCATCGTCCCCGTCCTCGACTAGTCCCGCCGGAAACTTGCCAATCCCACTCGTAACACGAAAGAATCCAGGCCAACCATTAGCGTTAGAAGAATGAATCGTAACTCTTTCCATTTTCGCACGTCGCCACCAAACGCGCCAAGTACGATCACTGCTGGAAACTACCAGAACCAGCACCGCGAATCAATACCGCCCGTGTCCGGTCTTGCCCAATCTGTGCGATCGACGGAACTTCACGGGCACGAATTCCAGGGCCAAGTCCGGCGGCGGGGTCGGGCAGTCGGCACGGCGGTTGGGGATTCCGTAGGTAGCATCCGCACGAGCCCCGAATTTCCCTTCGGAATGAGGTGCGAGGAAATAGGGTCACGTCGCATCTGTCGGCCATTCGGCTGGGCGTTCGAATTAGCGGTGAACTCCTCCAACTTGCGTAAACGGAATAGCCGTGCCCTTGACAACCGATTGAATCGGGCGGGTGTCCAGGCTGTCTACAACGAGCGAAAATTGAGTATTCAGGACAGGTGGCTAAGAGATGTGGCACTTTGTGTGCCACTTTTCTTGATGAACATGCGTACCATCGCGTAGCATGTGGTGCAGAGTTGAAGAACGCCAAGTGGTTGGCGCTGCGCTCATTGCCTGGAATTCAGCGGGTTACACGGGATCTCGATCCCGGCCTCATAACCCAAAGGTCGCAGGTTCGAATCCTGCCCCCGCTACCATGTGTCTTATACGGCTGGACTTACGTAAAGCGAAAGTCCAGCCGTTTTTTATTTTTGTAGCACACGCTGAATTCGTCAGGGCATTAGGTCGTTAGCGTGAAAGGCAAAGTGGTCGTCATACCTAATGTCGGCGGGACCTGGGTCACTGCGAGAAGACAAGGGGCATGACCTCTGAAAAGCGGTCCGCTTTTCGGGGCCTTCAATGCGTTATCTGCGCATATCAAATCCCATCTGAGTCCTTTACCGCGAAGTAGAAACCCCATCCGCCCCCAAGCTGGTCAATTTTGAGTAGTACGGAGTTCGTGCCTTTCTTAAGAGCCAGGCTCACCGTTTCGTCACCGGGTCGCGCGGTACGACTAGCCTTCGAAGCCAGAAGCAAATCACCGTTCAACCACAACTTGACGCCGTCGTTTGACCCTAGCTCCACGGTCATCTCGGTGTCCGCGTCGGCCTCATACTCACGATATGCGTAGGCAACGCCTTCCTCGACACCCGGCATGAGTTCCGTCAGATCAACGTAGCCGATACGGCCGTTCTTAGTGACGGTCCATCGCAACTCCCGTCCACCAATGCCGGCGCACGTCATTTCGGTACGGAATTCCTTCTCCGGCGGGTAGGCCGTGTCGAATCCGCTACGGTCCAGGTTGTCGAATGGACCCATGATCTGCCAATCCGTGACGTATGTGGGCGCGTTTGCAGCGCTCTGGATGAATTCCGCGATTTCGTCCTTATCGCCCTGTTCACTCAACTGGGTGATTTCGTGTTCTTCGACGATGCGTGCGAACGCTTCAAGCACTATCGGCATTTCTGAGGGGTCGAGATACGCGGTACCCCCTATGGTGAAGAAGTAGAGTCGCGTGTAGTGAATCGGTAGGTGGGCGAGTTCCACACGTTTCAGCAAGGCCGCATCTCCCTGGCACGCCGCTTCCGCCCTGCGAAACAGGTCTTCGGCGCGCTCCAGAAACTCGGGGGTGAGAAACTCCATCTCGTACGGCGGCGAGAAGATGCTGAACTTTATCTCCTTCGGTTTGACGGCGTCGTGGGCCATTCGTATGTACTCGGCGATATAAGGAGCCGCCGGCCCGTAGACATTCTCAACGTACTCGTTGATCAAGGACCATCCATCTTGACGGGGATCCCACATGAGTTGCGCGAAGACCCAGGCGCGCAAGCTCGAAAACTCGCCGCCGCCATGGGCGCGGACGTTATTGCCCTGCGCGAACAGGCCGATGCAGTTCCGATCTGCGTAGAAACGCGGATGGTTTACGACGGATTCGAAATTCGGATAAGGAACGAGATAATGGCGCAAATCCGTGAAGTAGTCCCAGATCGTGATGGAGTCCGTAATCTTGCTCCACCTTTCGAGTCGCTCCACAAAGGGCAGATGATCGTGGCACTGCCCGATGGCGTGGGCTTGACAGTACTCATAGTGGCACAATCGAACGGTTACGTTCGGACGGGGCCGAATAGTCTTCGGGGGCGCCTCTGAGTAGACGTACGCGAAGGTTTGCAGGCGTACGTCCGGGTGCCGCTCGGCAACGACGTCGGCAATCTGGTTCACGAAATGCAGGATGGTTCCTGCGTGACTTTCTTCGGCCGCATCGAGCGCCGCACAGGACTCGCACTCGCAGTACCCGTACCCGTCGTTCTGGTCTACGGAAAACACGTTCACTTCAGGATGCTCCGCGATCCAGTTCAAAACGCTGTCCGTGGCGATCCGCACCACCTCCGGGTTGGTCAGGCATAGTTGCGCTCCGGTGTGTTTTCCCTGCCGCTCTCCGTCCACCAATGAGAAGTATTCGGGGTGTTCCTCGAAGTAGCGATCGACCGGCACCAGGTTGTTGAATGTGTGCGCAAAGGGATAGATGATGAAACTGCCGCCCTTGTCTTCGGGGATTGGAACCATGGACGGATTCAGCCGGTTATGCACGGCGAACTCTGTATCGTAGGCTTCCCGGTACCACGGTTCACGGTACGCGAAAGCGGGGGATTGACGATCGGGCAGTCCGTCCACCTGCAGAGTCGGCTGTTTCGGAATCTTCGAGAACATTGGGGTATACCAACGGCAGCCGAAGTGGTCGCGGAGCAAGCCCACCACCCCGTACAACGTCCCTCGTGGGGCCCCTCCCGCGACAAGCAGCGCGTCGCCAACGCGCTGGATGATGTACTCTTCCGGGCCGAAGGACGCCGGGGTCAAATCGCCGAGCACCGCCGGTGGCACGTCCTGGAAACCGACGTAGATCACCTTCGCACCGGCGGCGACGGTCTGGACGATAGGCAGCTCGCAGTCGCTGATCTGCGCGATGTACTTCTGGAGTTCCCGCGCGGCAAACTGCTCCGTCTCGGTCGCTACGGTCGACGCATGAATCACGTAGTCGCTTTGTCCATTCTCCACGAGTTGCGCCGAGGTGCAAAGGCCGGTCGCCCACAAAAGAACTGCGAGGCATGTGGATTTAGATTTCATTGGTCCCCCTGATAAAACGTCGTGTATGTGGGCAAGCCACGATACAAGCTACTCCTGGTGAGCCAAGTATACGATCCCAGCCGGCGCAGGCTGCAAACATCCAATGACCGCGTGGCGGCGCCGCGAAGAATGACCGGACCCGGTGGTTTCAGCTACACTAGGTACGTTGATCGAAACACGGTCGCATCAGGTGCGGGAATGTTGGATTCTGCGTTCGTTGCGGCTTTAGCTGCCGGGAGTTATCGACGCCATGGGGGAACAAGACGTGCGTGTTGTGACGAGCAGATTGGCCTTCCTGAAACCAGCATTATTCTTGGCTGCGACCTTGGCATGCGTCCTGTCATCGCTTGCTGCCTTCGCATACGAGCCCGGCGGCCCTGAGGACCAGGGCTACGTAATCAGCGAGGAAGACCGGGCGAAGATTGAATCAGCCTTGCCGGAAAAGGCGCCCGTGCCGCCCAAGGAGGCGAGGAAGTTGCTCATCTTCGACGTCAACGTCGTTTACGGCGGCCATCCTTCACGGTTCTATGCGAATTTGGCGTTCCAGGAGATGAGCAAGAAGACCGGCGCATTCGACGTGGTGATCAGCCGTGACCCATCGGTCTTCGAGAAAGAAAACCTGGCCGAATTCGACGCCGTCTTTCTCAACAACGCCGTGGGAAACCAGTTCGAGGATCCGGCCCTCCGGCAGAATCTAATTGAGTTTGTCTATGGCGGCGGGGGACTCATGGGCGTGCATGGTACGTCGGTTGCCTTCTGGAACTGGGGTCCCGAGGGTGGCGACGACTGGCAGGAGTTTGGGCGTATGCTGGGCGGAAGGGGCGCGAACCATCGCGACGCCCAGGAACGGGCCTATATAAAAGTGGATTCGCCCGGCCACCCTCTCATGGCGCCGTTTCCGGACGAGGGTTTCGAACTGAGCGACGAGTTCTTTCGTGTCGGCGATCCGTACTCCCGAGACCGGGTGCGCGTGCTCTTCAGTATCGACGTCGACAAGACCGACCTCAGCGCGAAGCCGCACGAACGGGAAGACCAGGACTACGCCGCAGCGTGGGTGCGTCACTACGGCCGCGGACGCGTGTTCTATTCGACCGTCGCCCACAATCCGTACCAGTTTTGGGACCCCGCGATGCTGCAATTCTACTTGGGCGCGGCCCAGTTTGTCCTCGGCGATCTGTCCGCGCCGACTATTCCCAGCGCCCGCCTGACGCCGGCCATCGAGGCGCAGGAACAGCTCGGATGGCGGCTGGGCATCGTTGCCTATACGTTCCACCGGTATACGTTGTTCGAGACCATCGAGAAGACCGATCAGCTGGGATTGGCTTACTTGGGAGGTCTGGATTTCCAGAAGGTCAGCGCGGACATCGACAAGAACTTCAACGCGGATCTGAGCGATGAGGAACTGAAGGCGATCCGCCTGAAGCTGGATGATGCGGGCGTGCGCATGCTGACCTGTTTCTACTCCGTCATCCCGGGGGACGAGGAAGGCTGCCGCAAGGTCTTCGAGTTCGCGCGGAAGATGGGTATCGAAACCCTCATCTCGGAACCGCCGCTCGAGGCGTTAGATATGATCGAGCGTTTTTGCAACGAGTACGACATCGACCTTGCCATCCACAACCATGATCAGAAGGCGTCTCCCCATTACTGGAGCCCCGAGGCGGTCATGCAGGTCTGCGAAGGCCGCGGTCCCCACATCGGGGTGTGCGCCGACATGGGGTATTGGATGCGGAGCGGCATCGACCCCGTCGCCGCGGTCGGCACGATCGGGCACCGTCTGTTTGAGGTCCAGATGCATGACCTGAATGAACTGAGCGCGGACGGCCATGACGTGCCCTGGGGAACAGGTGTCGGCCGCGTACGGGAGTTTCTGGAGGAGGTTCACCGCCTGGGGATCAAGCCCAAGATGTTCGGATTGGAGTATTCCTACGATTGGCTGGATTCCATGCCGGAAGTCGAGCAATCGGCACGGTTCTTTGACGAGGTAACGCTGGACCTGGTGAAGTAGTGGTACCTGTACTTCGGCAGTTAGCTTCCAATGAGGGGGATGCGACGTCGTGGATGAGTTGATTGCAGCGCTTAAGACGTATGATTGGGGCGGCGACCGGGGGGCCTTGGCCGGCATCGATCAGCGAATTGTCGATGCGCGTGGCGCCAAGAAGGAGTTGGCCGACATCGAACAAGCCTTGCTCGAGGTCCTGCAATCCGATGCGAAACTTCCTGCGAAAGAGTACATCTGCCGCCAACTGGCCCTGATTGGCAGTGATCGAAGTGTTCCCGTGCTTTCCGAAATGCTCATCGATCCGGCACTGTCGGATTGTGCGCGCATGGCGCTCGAGGCAATTCCGGATCCCTCGGCAGGCAAAGCCCTGCGGCGCGCGTTGGACAAGGCCGATGGCGTTCAACGCGTCGGAATTGTCAATGCCTTGGGCGAGCGCCGCGACCGGAAGTCCATTCCCATGCTTTCAAAAATGCGAAACAGCCCGGATTCGACGTTGTCCGCGGCTGCCGACGCCGCACTACGGAAAATCGAGGCTGGCAATTAGAAGGGGGCGCGCCGATTGAAGCATCCGATCGTGTGCTGCCGCGGAGATGAGCAGTGACAAGAAGCATTGGAAAAAATGAGGTAGTCAGTCGCCGCACTTTCATGCGGCAGACCGCCGCTGTGACGGGCGCCATTGCCGCGCCGATGATTATCCCGGCTTCCGCACGGGGTGCCGACGGACATGTAGCCCCAAGCAATCGGATCACAATGGGGCAGATTGGGCGCGGGATCATGGGGCGGGGGCATGTAAACCATCTCGCGCAGAACCCATCGGTCGAGGTTCTCGCACTCTGCGACGTGGATCGGACCCGGCTCGATGAGGGCGTGGCGCAGGTCGCGGCTCACTACGCCGAACGCGCCGCGACTGGGACCTATCGCGGCTGCGAGGCCTATAACGACTATCGCGAATTGCTGGCCCGCGAAGACATCGACGCCGTACTTATCGCTACCCCGGACCATTGGCATACACCCCTGTCCATTCATGCCGCGGAATCCGGCAAAGATGTGTACTGCGAGAAGCCGATATCCATCAACGTTGACGAAGGCCGCCAACTCGTCGAAACCATGCATCGCCATGGTCGCGTCTTCCAGAATGGGAGCCAGTACCGGACGAACCCCGCCATTCGACGGGCCTGCGACTTCATCCGCAATGGCGGACTGGGCAAGATAACAGCCGCGTTCACCCTATGGCGTCCCATCGGGGAGTCGATCGGAAGCGGACGTTTTCAACCTTACGCCGCGTGTGTGAACGCTGCGGTCATGGGCCGCTACTATACGACGCTGGACTTCGCTCTGCCGGGCGAGCCCGTGCCGGAAGGGCTGGATTGGGATCTATGGGTAGGACCAGCGCCATGGCGTCCCTATAACTCGCTCTACCACGTCAATCCCATGCCGGGAGTCGTGCCATGGTCGTTCTGCGAAGACTTTGGCGTAGGGCCATCCACCTGGTATCACTCGCACGCGGCGGATGTGCTCCAGTACGCCCTTGGATATGAAGAGAGCGGCCCCGTCGAGTTCATTCACCCCAGCAGCAACGAATTCCCGACTCTTACGTACCGGTATGCTGACGGCACATTGCTCCATTTGGTGGACGGATGGGGCCAGGTCAAGGAACTGTATGGCGCCGTGCCGGAAGAGGCCCGGCTGGATGGAAACTTCGGCGGCGTCGTCGTGGGCGAGCGAGGCTGGCTCACCACCATGTCGGACAACCCGGGAATCACGGGCGGTCCCGAGGATCTCATGGCCGAGTACAACTCCCCGGCGCACGATGTCGACCTTGGCGGCAAAGACCATCATGCCAATTGGATCGAGTGCATCAAGACGCGTGAGAAGCCCCACTCTCATGAAGAAATCGGACATCGCGCGGCCTCGCTGGGGCACCTGTCAATGATCGCGTACAAGCTGGGCCGCTCGCTACAGTGGGACCCTGCCCGGGAAGTGTTTCCAAAAGACGAACAGGCAAATCGTCTGTTGCGACGCGCCAAACGCGCCCCTTGGCATACCTGAGAAACATCAAACTTTCGGCGTCATTACCAGACGAGGGGTACGCGGACGCGCAGGTCTTTGACGTACGACGGCGGGCCACGCGTTTGTGCACGGCAACGTAAAGATGGCACCATAGCATTTCCGCCCGTCTTGGGTGCGGAGTTTCAACGGCCTTCGGGGGAAGGCCGGTTTAGTTGGGGGTAGCAGTATGTCTTGTTCGCGTTCCCGCGGTTTCACATTGATCGAATTACTCGTGGTCATTGCCATCATCGGAATTCTGTCCGCGATTCTATTGCCCGCATTGGCTCGCGCACGGGAAGCCGCGCGCAGGGCGGTCTGTCAGAACAACCTCAAACAGATGGGGCTCGTCTTCAAGATGTATGCGTCGGAATCGCGGGGATCAACATTTCCCCCGCGGCAGATTCTGGACGTCCATGGCAACCTCTCCGACACAATGATATTCAATGGTCCCTCCGTCATGCCGGAGTATTTGACGGATGTAAACGTCGTGTGGTGTCCCTCGTGGGTTGGGGCGGGCGCAACACCGGTGGAGCGGTACGACCAGGGCGTGCGCGCCAACGGAACTCCCATGGGCAACCAGAATGGGAGCGTGGAGCCGGAAGAACTGTTGAAGGCTCCTTACAACTACACGGGATGGCTATTCATCGAGTCGATGAACTTCCTGGGTTTCGACCTCGTGGGCGTTCCGGGAAGTGGAATCAACGGAAGGTACGAAGGCAGCGACTGGGACGGTACCCCACTGGGAGAACTGGGCGCCGCAAATGCGGCGTCTGGAGACGGCCATGTCTCCGATGAGGATTTCACCGTTTCGGCCGCGAACGCTGGGACCCAGGCCGGTGGCGGGGACGTGATACTTCGTTTGCGCGAAGGCATCGAGCGATTTCTGATAACCGACATCAACAATCCCGCGTCTGGATCGCACGCACAGAGCGACGTTCCCATCATGTGGGATCACCTCACCCCTCAAATCATGGGGTCGTGCCACGTCCCGGCTGGCATGAATGTGTTGTATATGGACGGCCACGTACGGTTCGAAAAGTACTTGGGCGCGGACAAGCCCTGGATGATTACGATAGACGGGCCGCGCATCATGGGCCGGTACGATCGGGAATTCCGGTAGGCGTCCCATGATCGCATTGGCTACGGTCAGATTTCGGTCAGAAGTTTCCTCCCCTCGATTCGGTTTGCGTGTCGTTACTGCCGAGCGTCCATGCCCCCGCAGGCGCGGCGATGGTATGTCCCCCTTGCGAAGGAGCGAAGTATGTTTCGCGCGATCGGTCCGGTTGTAGCGGCATTCGTCATTGCCAGTGCGTGCGTTTCCACCGCCGAAGACTGGCCCACATGGCGCTTCGACGGCGGCCGCACGGCTGCTTCGCCCGAAGCATTGCCTGCCGATCTACACCTGCTATGGATCCGCCAATACACGCCGCGGGAACCCGTGTGGGACGATCCGTTGAACCGGGACCTCATGCCCTATGACGAGATCTTTGAGCCGATTGTATCTCGCCAAACACTCTTTCAGGGCTTTAACGACAGCGACAAAGTCGTAGCTTTAGACACCGGCTCTGGTGAGGAGCGGTGGCGGCGATACTTCGACGGGCCGGTACGGTTCGCCCCGCTGGCCTGGAATGACAAGCTCTACGTATGCTGCGACGATGGATATCTCTACTGCTTGCAGGCGCACGACGGAGCGATCGTCTGGAGGTTCAGGGGCGGACCATCTGACCGGAAGATCCTCGGCAACAAGCGGCTGATCTCCACCTGGCCCGTCCGGGGTGCGCCGGTCATCGCAGACGGTGTCATCTACTTCGGGGCCAGCATCTGGCCCATGATGGGGATCTTCATCTACGCGCTTGACGCGGAGACCGGCGACCCACTCTGGGTGAACGACGGGCAGAGCATGGACTACATCTTGCAGCCGCACAATTCCCCGGCTTTCGCAGGCGTCGCGCCTCAAGGGTACTTCGTCATGGCAGGGGAGCGGCTTCTGGTGCCCGGCGGCCGATCCGTTCCTGCCGGTTTCAACCGGAAAACCGGGACGCTGGATTACTACCGGTTTGCCGAACACAACAAGACCGGCGGCGCGTTTGTCGCCGCCATTGGAGGCATTTACTTCAATCACTATCGCGAAGGCGAAGTGAACATGTACGCCGCAGCCACGGGCGACGCGTTGCTTTCTCGCATAGGCATTCAGCCGGTCTTGACGCCTGATACGGTCTTCTTCCGCGGTGACTCCGTTCGTGCTTTCTCGCTGAGTTCTCTCGTTGCCCCGCCCGAGGGTTCCCAGACAACGCCGCGCTGGGAAATACCGGTAGACGCCACAGCAGATCTTATCAAGGCCGGCAACCGGCTTTACGCCGCAGGCGGAGATTCCGTGACAGCCCTGGAACTGAACGATTCCGGTCAGCAACCAAAGATTGCCTGGCGAAAGCGCGTGCAGGGCGATGTGCGGCGTTTGATCGCGGCGGACGCCAAGCTGTTCGCAGTAACCGCAGAAGGCGGGATTCTATGCTTCGGGTCTACTTCCGAACCGGCCCGGCACCATCTTTCGTCGCCGGTATACACCGGCCCGGCTCAGGACGCCGATGCCGCGTCCCGTCACATTCTCGAAGCAACGGATGTTCGCGACGGCTATGCACTGGTCCACAACGCGGACAATGTCTCCACGCTGATCGCCTTGGCCCAACGTTCGGATTTGCAAATCATCTCAATCCAGCCTGATGAAGCGCATGTACATGCATGGCGGCGCACGCTGGACGATGAAGGACTCTACGGTGTCCGCGTGGCGGTGCTCCACGGTACACCCATGACCTTAGACCTTCCTCCGTACCTCGCATCCCTGACCGTCGTCGACAATCGAGAATCCAGCAGCATCTTGAAGGACCAAGAGCTTCTGAATCGACTGTTCCATTCCACGCGGCCCTATGGCGGAAAGCTCTGCTTACTCTCCAATCCAGGGAACGATCCCGCTGACTTTACCAACTGGATCCAGTCCGGCCAGTCTCCCGGATTCACCATTGTGGACGCGCAGTTACAGGTCGCGTCGCGGGAGGGCCCCCTGCCGGGTGCGGGGCAGTGGACGCACATGTACGGGAACATTGCGAACACCACCAAGTCGGACGACCAACTGGTTCGGCTTCCGCTGGGCCTCCTGTGGTTCGGCGGCAGCAGCAACCTTGATGTGTTGCCGAGGCACGGACATGGTCCTCCGGAGCAAGTCATCGGCGGCCGCCTGTTCATCCAGGGGATGGACTGCATGAGCGCGCGCGATGTCTACACGGGCCGGGTGCTCTGGAAAACCGAACTTCACGACCTCGGAACCTACGGCGTGTATTTCGACGAAACGTACAAAGATACACCCACCGACACGCGCTACAACCAGGTGCACATTCCCGGCGCCAACATCCGGGGATCGAATTTCGTGGCGACGGAGGACCGCGTGTACGTCGCGCAAGGCAGCGCATGCACGGTACTCGACGCCGCGGACGGCGAGATCCTACAAACGATTAATCTGCCGCCCGTGGACCCCACGGCCCGGCGTCCTCAAGGCCCGCCATGGGCCTACATCGGTTGCTATGATGACCTTCTCTTCGGCGGCTACGGATTCATGGCTTTTTCCGATCTGCTTGACAGCAGGAAGGAGGAGTACTCGATCTGGACGGACTTCGATACCAGTGCCAGCAAAGGGATCATCGCCTTCGACCGCTACACCGGCGAGCAACGGTGGCGCGTCGATGCAGTCCACGGGTTTCTTCACAACGGGATTGCGGTCGGCGGCGGAACCATGTATTGCCTCGATCGGTTGCCGTTATTCCTGGAAGAGCAACTGGAACGCCGGGGTATCGAACCGCCGGACAACTACAGGCTCATCGCAATTGATGTATCGACCGGGAAAATCCGATGGGAGAAGCATCAGGATGTGTTCGGGTCATTCCTGGCCTATTCCGAGGAAGACGACATCTTGCTACAGTCGACCCGGCCATCAAGAGACATGACCGAAGGTGAGGACGGAGCGCGCATGCTCGCCTACACCGGCGCCAGCGGTCGGAAGCTTTGGGATACCGATACCACGTATTCGTCCGTTCCCATGTTGCACAACGGCCGTGTCGTGACCCAGGACGGCATGCTCGCGCTGCACACTGGGGAACCCGTAATGCGCGTGAATCCGCTTACCGGCATCGAAGAACCCTGGACATGGCAACGGCACTACGGATGCAACTATCCCATTGCCAGCGAGCACCTGCTCACGTTTCGTTCAGCCGCTGCAGGCTTCTACGACTTCGAGCATGACGGCGGAACAGGCAACTTCGGAGGCTTCAAGTCGAGTTGTTCCTCCAATCTCGTGGCAGCGGACGGTGTCCTCAACGCGCCCGACTATACCCGGACGTGCAGTTGCAGCTACCAGAATCAGACGTCCCTGGCAATGGTCCACATGCCGGAGTCTGAACTGTGGACATTCAACGCGTACACCACCGGCAACGCACCGGTGACACGCGTGGGCATCAACTTCGGCGCGCCGGGCGATCGGCGTGCTGATGACGGTACGCTTTGGTTGGAGTATCCCAGCGTGGGAGGGCTCTCACCGGAGATTCCGGTAGAGATCACGTATGCCGAATCGGAACCGGAACTCTTTCGTCATCATTCGTCGGAGTTCGGTGGCGCGGGTTTCCCCTGGGTCAATGCGTCCGGCGTCGCGAATGTAGAGTCTTTGCGCCTCACGCTTGCGGAAGGCGGGAGCGAGGAGCGGCCCTACACGGTCCGGCTGCACTTTGCCGAGCCTGAAGCGGCCCAACCCGGAGCACGGGTGTTCGATGTCGCATTGCAGGGAACGAATGTGCTTGAACAGTTCGACATCATTCGTGAAGCCGGCCAGGAGCGACACGGCGTCGTAAAGGAGTTCAGAAACGTTCCTGTGAAGTCCGTGCTGGATCTGGAATTCGAATCATCCGGTGCAAACGCGCCACTGCTTTGCGGCATCGAAATGATCGCAGAGGGGGGCTGATGCGCGGATTCGCAGCGGTCGCATGTGCATGGTGTGTGATTCTGGCGCAACCGGTTCTGGCGTGTGATGTGCCCGTGTTTCGCTACGCCCTGGAGCGTTGGCAACCCGACGCGTACGAGGTAGTCCTATTGCACGAGTCGCCGCTGAACGCGGATGCCGCGGCACTTTGGCAGACCATCACACAGGCCGCGTCCGTTCCGGATTCGCTGAACCTTCGCATTCGAGGAGCGGATTCTGGACGCGTTCCGGACCCAGGACTCAAAACCCGCTGGAGGTCGGAAACGAACGGGGCCACGCCGTGGTTGGCCCTGTATTACCCGGCATCGGCTTCGCGGCAATCCTACCTCTGGGCGGGTCCGATTACAGAGTCGAACTGCGAGGCCCTATTGGACTCGCCAGCCCGGCGCGCAATCGCACAGGCGCTCCTGGATGGTGAATCCGCGGTTTTTGTTTTGGTCGAATCCGGTGATGAAACGGCTGATCTAGTTGCCGCCGAAACCTTGGAGCGCGAGTTGGCTGCAGCCGAATCCTCGCTCGAATTGCCCGGGCGGGTAGATGACGAAGTGCCCGACATCGACGAGCAGAAGGTCCGCATTGCCTTCTCCATGGAGCGCGTATCGCGCAAAGATCCCAGCGAGCAGATCTTCGTCGAAATGCTTCTCGGAAGCGAACCCGGTCTGCGCAGTATCGACGCGCCGATGGTGTTCCCGATTTACGGCCGGGGCCGCTCGTTGTATGCGCTGGCGGGAAACGGCATCAACCCCAAAACCATTCGTCAGGCTTGTACACTGGTCGCGGGTCCGTGCAGTTGCGACATTAAGGATGAGAATCCCGGCATCGACCTCCTTTTTGCCGTGAACTGGGATGCGCGCATTCACGAATTCCTGTTGGGAAACCCGGAACCGGCGGTAGTTCCTGGTCCGGCCCTGCTCCAAGCCTCCGATCCGAAGACTGCCGAAGGAAACAGCGAGAATGACGTTTCCACTGGGACGGTTGCAGTGGGTATCGCCAAAGACAGCGAAATCGCCAGTGAAGAAGATGTTTCCCGTGGCCGGACATTCTCTCCGCTTGTGAGTGTCGCGCTCGCGATTGCGGTCGCCATAGTCGCGGTACTCGCGGGTTCGGTCGCGTTGGCGTATCGGAAAGGCGGGAGGGAAGCATGAGTCTTTGGCGGCTAGTGCTTTGCGAAATCCGCTACCGCAAGATTGATTTCTGTGTGAGTGCCACCGTAGTTACGCTCGCCGTTGCTTTCTTTGTCGCGGTCATGACCTTGCTCAGGGCTCATGAAGCCAGGGCCGCAGACCTTGCCTCCATTCGACATGAAGAGACGCTCGCGTTAATGCGTGCCGTTGAAGACGATTACCGCAAGATTACACTGAAATCCGGATACAACGTTCTGATTCTGAGTCAAGACCAGAATCTCGCCGAATTCTATGCACAGGGATTTGCAACGAAGGTCATTCCGGAAACCTACGTGACTCGGCTCGCGGAATCGCCGCTCGTCACGGTACGACACCTGATGCCGACCTTGAGTGAGACCATTGCCTGGCCCGGACGAGAGGATGTGCGAGTAATTCTGATGGGCGTGCGAAGCGAGATCCCGCAGACTCATCTCGATCCAAAGGCGCCCCTCTCGCAACCCGTCGAACCGGGCGCCGCGCGATTAGGTCATGTGATTGCGGCGCAACTGGGTCTCTATCCTGGCGATACCTTTGACCTGCGAGGCCACGCATTCACGGTCGCGGAGATCCAGTCCGAGCGGGGAAACGCGGACGACGTTACGGTCTGGTTGCACCTTGAAGATGCACAAGCGGTGCTTGGTGAGCCCGGACGAATCAACGCAATCATGGCCTTGAGTTGCCATTGCGCGGGAGCATCATTGGAAGGCCTTCGCAGTGAGATCGCCAAGGTCCTCCCCGATACGCAGGTCATTCAGCTCGCCGCGCAAACCGACGTCCGCGCGCTCGCTCGCGACCGCGCCGCCGCATTGAGTGGAGAAACTGTTGCGGCCGAAGAGACCTATCATCGCGCGCAGCAGTCTCAACGAGAAGCGTTGGCTACCTGGCTATTCCCCGTCGTATTGCTGGGATCGGGCGCGTGGGTGGGTCTACAGTTCCTCTCCAACGTCCGGACCCGGCGCTCCGAAATCGGCATCTGGCGCGCCCTGGGTTTGCAGTCGCGCCAGATTACATGCATCTTTCTGACAAAGGCAGTTCTGTTGGGTGTATTGGGCGCGATAACCGGCTATCTACTTGGGTTCGCTACCGGATTGGCATGGAGCCATCACGAGGGCGTGAACGTGGGTGAGTACGGCGCCTGGACACTCTTCGACGAGCGGCTCTTGATTGGGGCCTTGGCGCTCGCGCCCCTGCTAAGCGTGTTGGCAAGTTGGCTCCCAACCCAGATGGCGGCACGGCAAGATCCTGTCGTCGCGCTGCGAAACGACTAACTCATGATATTGCTCCAGGCGAACAATCTCAGAAAATCATTCCCAGGACCCGCGGGGCCCGTCCACGCCTTGGACGGCGTCTCGCTAACACTGAATGCAGGCGGTTTTATAGCCGTGAAGGGTCCGAGCGGTTGCGGGAAATCAACGCTGCTTTTCACACTTGGCGCCCTGCTTCGCCCTGACTCCGGCAGTCTCAGGCTGCTGGAGTCCGACCCATACGGTCTGACGAGCGACGCGCGCGCCCAATTGCGTGCGAGCACCATTGGTTTCGTCTTTCAACAGTTCCACCTGGCGCCCTACCTGACCGTGTTGGACAACGTCCGGGCGCCTGCCTTGGCATTGTCGTCAGGCGACTCTCTCACGCGGGCAAAGGAATTGGTAGAACAATTCGGCTTGACTCGTCGGGCAAGCCACGTGCCATCCATGCTCAGTACCGGCGAACGCCAACGGACCGCGCTGGCCCGCGCGCTTCTGAACCGTCCCAAGATCCTCCTTGCCGATGAGCCGACGGGCAATCTGGACGAGGACAACACCACGATCGTGTTGGAAGCGCTGAAGCAGTTCGCAGACCAAGGCGGAGGCGTTATCCTCGTGACACACGAAAGCCGCGCAAGCAATCAAGCGGGAACAATTCTGGAAATGCGCGACGGCCGGCTGGGTACGACCGCGGCAACCCTCGTCTAAGCCCCATATCCGGGTGCGCAAGAACCCTACGTGTAAACCGCGGCCACCTCAGTGGTCGCAGCAATTATCCGTGACTTCAAGCGCCCCCGCGATAGAGGAACGGGCGCTGGCGATCGGATCGGCCGACGCCGCGCCGACGACAACCTGGATGCCGTGGCCTTGGAGCAGTTGCAGCGCGCGCTGGCCCATTCCGCCTGCGATAACGTGCGTTATTCCCTGGGTGTGCAGCCACGCCGGCAACACGCCCGGCTCGTGCGGCGGCGGGGTCGCGTATTGAGCTTCGGGGAACAATTCACCGTCCCCATCGACCGCCTGCTACGGTCCGCCAGAACTCCATCGTGTCCGTCAAAATAGGGTATCCCAAAACCCGAATTCCCATCCCCTCCGCCCAGAAGCAGGACGAAGAGGCCATTTCTACTTTGCACCGGGCGGACACTTTCCACTTGCGCCTGCCGAACAACCGCACGAACAACCGCACGGTCTTGACAAATCGATAGTAAAGTTCTATTCTAAACACCTGTGGGGGCCACGAAAGGGGCTGTGCCGGGCCATGCCTGGAGGATCTGCGGTGGGGGTCCCATTTCTCGATCTTCAGTCCCAATACCAGTCTATCCGAGACGAAATCGCATCAACCATCCACGAAGTTCTTGAATCGTGTGCATTCGCCGGCGGACCGTACGTCGAACGATTCGAGCGCGAGTTTGCGACCTATTGCGGGAGACAGTTTGCAATCGGTGTCGGGAGCGGTACTGACGCCCTCTGGCTGGCGATGACCGCCTTGGGCGTGGGCCCCGAGGATGAGGTCATTACCATTCCTACCACTTTCTTTGCTACGGCTGAAGCAATCAGCCTGTGCGGGGCGAAACCTGTATTCGTTGATATCGACCCGTACACCTACACGATGCAACCGGAATTGCTAGAAGATGCCATTGGTCCTCGGACGAAGGCCATTGTGCCAGTCCACATGTTCGGGCAACCAACGGACATGGATCCCGTGTTGGAAGTTGCTGCCCGGCATGGACTCAGAGTAATTGAGGACGCCTGCCAGGCACATGGTGCGGAGTACAATGGCCGCCGCGCAGGCTCGTTCGGAGACGCCGGATGTTTCAGCTTTTATCCGGGTAAGAACCTTGGTGCCTATGGTGAGGCCGGCGCTGTCGTTGTAGACGACGAAGCGTTGGCGCAAGTCCTCCGCACGTTGCGTGACCACGGACAGTCTCGAAAACACGACCACGTGCGCATTGGCTGGAACGCGCGCATGGATGGCATCCAGGGCGCGGTGCTGTCCGTGAAACTGAAGTATCTTGAATCATGGACGGACGCTCGTCGCCGCCACGCGCGTGAGTACTCCCGCGCGCTGGCGGAATTGGAGGAACTCGTACCACCATTCGAGGCCCCGAATGTCCGCCATGTCTACCACATTTACGCAATCCGTGCGTCAAATCGTGACCGATTGGCAGGCGCACTCCGTAGTGACGGAGTGCAATGTGCGATTCATTACCCGACACCAATTCATCTGCAGCCTGCATACCGGTGTCTCGGGTACGTGGAGAATAGCTTCCCGGTGGCGGAAGCATGCGCCGACGAGTTCTTGTCGTTGCCAATGTACCCCGAATTGGTCGAGTCGCAAATTGAAGAAGTTGTTTCATCGCTCAGTAGGCACCGTTCGGCAGTGGCACATCCAGCGTAGTCGACGCGGTGAGGAACTCACGAGTGCTTTCGTGTTTCATCGCCACGCACAGCGGTGACGCAACAATTGAAGGAGGGAAGAGTAATGGTTCGCAAACAAATCACCGTCTTTCTACTTGTAGCGGGCTTTGTCGGGGTATTGGGCGCGTCTGCCTGCGAAATCGACATCAAACCCGGAAGCGATCCGAACACCATAAACATTTCGAGCAATGGAATGGTCGCGGTGGCGCTTTTCTCAATGGGCACGATCTATGTGCCGAACTTCGTTGATTTCGACACAGTCGTATTCGCGGGTGCCGTGCCGGTGCGCTGGGGCCTTGAGGACGTGGACGGCGATGGGGTGGATGATGCTGTATTCCACTTTGCAGTGCAGGAGCTGGACGTGGACGCAACAAGCACGTCAGCGTCGTTGACATTCTCGAACCTGTGGGGAAACCAGTATACATGCACCGACACGGTGAGGATCGTCGACGCTAACGCCAAAAACTGAGGCGCGCACGTGCATGCCAACATCTCGAAAACTTTAGGTGTGATCCAAGTTAAAAGCACGGGGAACCAGCCCGCCAGACCAGTCCCGCCGTGCTTTCCAGACCTCTCCGTCGCGCTTGATGGTACCGGTGCGAACAGGCGGTCAGAAAGTGACTTGCCACATTAGTGCTTCTTCCGCTACCCCCCGTTTCCTGACTGCACACGCACCGTTGTGCTTCGAAGTATCCGCGCAGGATTTCCCGCGACGACGGCATTGGGCGGTACGTCTCGCGTGACCACGCTTCCCGCCCCAACCATGGCGCCTTGGCCCACGGTTACACCACACAAGATCGTCGCTCCCGAACCGATGGATGCGCCCTCGCATATTCGGGTTGGGATGCATTCCCAATCCACTTCAGTTTGAGGCCGGCCATCATCGCAGGTTGCGCGCGGGTACGCGTCGTTAATGAATGTCACGCCGTGGCCAATGAAAACATTGTTCTCGATGGTTACGCCTTCGCAAATGAAGGTGTGACTTGAGATCTTACAGCTCCTTCCGATTCGGACCCCTTTCTGAATCTCAACAAACGTGCCGATTCGGCTGTCATCCCCAATCTGACATCCATAGAGATTGACGAAGTCCCGCAGGACAACCCGCTCGCCAATCTCCACATCCGGCGCGATGACCTGCCGACTGCCGCGCGCAATTGCGGGCGCCCCCGGTCGACTCGATGGAATCGTTGGACCGTTTGATTTCCAAATCGTGGGCGGCGATGTCAAGTGAAGCAGAGGCGAGTCCAATTGAGTCTTCGCACCCCGCGAAACCGCCCAAACAGAAATGATCCCTCGAAACAACCCGGTCGAACGGCGTCGGGCTAATGTAAACATGATTCCTCCTTCGTACGAACCGATACACCATCTGCGTCATACTCCACATCAGGACACGGCCTCCCGGCTTTGGCAAACGCCCGCTCGTACGCCAAGCACAGGGGTCGCTTCGAATGCTGCCACGAAAGAGATTGCCGGATACGGGCGAGACCCCGCGCGCCCAGCGTCGCGCGAAGCGACGGGTTGTCCAGCAGGTGCGCGATCGAATCGCCAAACGCACGATAGTCGTTCCCCGGAGCGTACAGCGCAGCGTCCGCGGCGGAGGCGCGGGTCTCAACCAATTCAAATGCCACGACAGGCTTGCCCACTGCCATATACTCCATCGTCTTATTCATCGTCGAGACATCATTGAGCGGATTCTTCGGATCGGGGCACACACAAACGTCTGCCGTAGACAAGGCCTCAAGAAGTGCTTCGTCCGGCACGCGGCCCGTGAACGTCACGCGGTCTTCCAGGTCTAAATAGCCTGTGATCGAATTCGATCAAATGTAATGAGAGAAGCCCCAAGGGTTTATACTTTTCGTGTTCGAAGCGAAGGTAACAAACCCAGGGAGCTTCTCCACATGAAGATACGCGTTCAGCTTGGTACGGAGCAACACTATGAGATCGCGAAGATGATGCAGAAGACTAAGAGCCGGGTCGAGGCACTTCGATGCCGCATCATTTTGTTGTTGGCTGACGGCGAATCTCCCGGCGAAGTTCAGAAACGCGCGGGCTGTGTACGTTCCACGATCTATACCACGTTGTATCGCTTTGAGGACGAAGGTATTGATGGTCTTCGGGATAAGCGCCTGTGCCCGCCGGCACGTAAGGCCACTCCAGAGGTACGAGAACAATTGCTGGTTTATCTGGAGAAGGTTCCCAAAGACTACGGATGGCGACCAAGCAGTTGGACCTTGGAACTGCTGTCGCTCCAACTGAAGGAAGATACGGGCGTCGAGATTTCGCCGTCTCATCTTCGCCAAGTGCTTAAACAAGAGAAATGCCGCCGCGGACGCCCACGACCGGCACTGCAGATGCCTGTGCGGGGAAGGCAGGAAATCCTTCGCAATATTGAGCGATTGGTGGAGCGGGCAGGACCCGACGAAGAAGTCGTGTACGTGGATGAAGCCGACATCGACCTGAACCCGCGCATTGGCTTGACCTATATGAAGCCAGGACAACAGCAACTCGTTCTCACGCCGGGCAAGAACGTCAAGTACTACATTGCCGGCGCGTTGAACTCCCGCACGGGCCGCATTCTCTATAGCCATGGCACGCGCAAGAACTCCACACTGTTAATCGATCTGCTTCGAGTACTCAACAACGCGTACCGCCGGGCACGGCAAATTCAGGTTATCCTTGACAACTACGTCATTCATAAATCGCAGGTTACCCATAAGGCTCTCGAAGCGGTGCCGAGAATCCAACTGCACTTCCTGCCACCTTACTCACCGGAACATAACCCCACTGAGAGGCTATGGAAGCAGATGCACGACAACGTGACCCGCAACCATCGCCATCCCATAATGCAAGCGCTATGGGCGGATGTAACAACGTTCCTCGAAGATGTGCAGCCATTCCCGGGCACAAAAGTTTCTGTGCAAAGAGCAGTTGCATAAAATGTCCGAGAACAATCACAAGCTATTCAGCCCGCTTAACTCACCGCTCGAAGGACATCGATTGATGCGAATCATCTCGCGTGACAGTTAGAAATCCGGGATCAGGCCGCGGTAACGGATATCGCAAACCTCCGCCCTACCGCGTCGCGGGCTGGGTCCACGCTTGTTCCTTTTCGCCTTCAAGGGGGACGTTGTCTTTCAATTTGGACGAGACGATGTGTGCGCGCACGTACAACTCGTCGCCCTGGAACCGGTAGACAGCGGGGTTATCTGTGGTCTCCAACAACACCTCGCCGATGTCTTCAGAGTATTTCGCAGTGACGTTCGTCAATTCCTTTCCATCCGCATCGGCTCGCGGAGTGGCGGTGCGGTCGAAGCCTTTTCGGGTGCCGATGAACCGTGTCGTGTACGTGACGCCCGCTTCTTCCTGAATGCGCACTTCGTACTGCTCCGCGTTGTATGCGACCTCGCCCAGGAGAACACCTGTGGTGGCATAGAAATGGCCGTCTTGCATCGCTTCGATGAGGGTGTTTGTTTCGAGTTCCTTCGCGAGCACCATAATCCAGCCACGGCCTGCATTGGAATTGCCCGGCTTCCATTCGTAGTACTCATGGGTATCGTCAGTGGCGAGGCCGTAAAGCACGGCGCCGGGGCCGGCGTCGAGCCGGAGCGTAAGGGCGATATCCCAGAGGCGGTCGCAGGAAACGCGTTGTTGCTCCTCACGGCCCGCGTTGTAAACGGCCGGATGACCGTTGTAGACCTCGAAGAACCGCTCTTCACGAACCGCCGCGATGTCCTCGGCGCGAACACCCGCGTCGAAATTCGGATGGTTCAGATGGACGAGCATGGGCACGCCATAACGCTCGCTCTGTGCGGCCACCTGGTCGACGGCCATCTGGATGGCCTGGACCATGGGAACCTCGTGTCCCGGCCAGATTAACTCGCGCGTATTGAGCGCATTCAAGTGCAGACCGGGAACGAAGCCGGTGACTTCCTCGCCAGGAATGAGCACGAACTCGCCAGGCGATTCAAAATGGGCCTTCAACTCCGGAAGCGCTTTCAATTTCATGTACGTGCGGCCGTTGATTTCTTTTTCCTCAACCCACTTGTCTCCGAAGGAAGTTTTTATCTCGGCCACGCGCTCGGCCGTGACGTACGTATCCGCGTGAACGGGCATGTACCGCGCCGCGGAACCGTCATTCATGATGTTGTGGTCGGACAAGCATAGAAAATCGTAGCCGTGGTGTTTGTACCAGCCGACGAGCAACTCGGGAGCCATGTCGCCATCGCTCCACAGCGTGTGGCAGTGCGTATTGCCCTTGTACCATTGCAGGCCGTCGCCCGCGCGCAATGCCATTTCGGTCTGTGCCGAAAGCGCGGGAAGGAACGCCGCGGCGGCCACACCCAGCACGACAAGAAGCGACCGGATTCTCATTGTTGACAACTCCCTGGCGGTACCGAACAGTTCTTCAGGTTGCAGCGAGTACGCAGCAGCGCCTGATCCTTTGGTGGCGTCTGGTCCCGTTGACGCGCAAGATACGGTACCACATATTGCCAGCGTGACGTTGATTTCGAAACCGTTGATTTCGAAACCGGCACCCGCGACCCGTCCTTTCTGCACCGGCTTTCTCCTCGTCAAAATCGCAAAGAACCTGCGGCCACGTTTTGCGGGACACGTGCATGAGCCCCCAAAAAAAGATGGCGTCCTCCGCGAGCGTGTGTGTCGCTCTGCGGGAGCGCTACCGCGTTACAGTTCCCTTGCCTGTAGTTTCTAACGTTCGGACGACGCGGTCAGTTCGTAGATTCTCCCGGAACCAGTCTCGAAATGCAGTTTCCCGTCCTCCTTAGATACGGCGACTTCCGTCCCGCTCGTCGCGTCTGCCACAATCCCGTCCCGGCCGGGCCACGGCACGTGAACGGTACAGGCGTTTCCCGCCAGGGACTGGATCGTGATGTCGTAGGGTCCGCGCGCGTCGTGTTTCGCGCTCACGACGAACGCACCCTGTGCGCCAAGATTCTCGAATCCGCCTTCAAAATCTTCGGGCACGGCGGGGAACAACCGAATCACCCCCGTGTGGGACTGGAGCAGGTTCTCCACGTTCATACCGTCTTCCGGTTTGTGAATGCCGAGCCGCCGCCGCACGGTCTTGAGATAGCCCTGATGCGGTTCCCATACGTCGATCTGTTCCAGCGTGCGCTTCGCCAATTCGACCTGATCCGCCGGTGAGTCCAGCCCGATATCGTCACCCCAGAACACCGCCGTCAGCGGCACGGCGATGTTGTATTCCATGGGCTCAGCTCCGGCCACGTCGATGTAGATTGGTCCTTCGGGCGTATCCACGGTGGGGTACTCCGGCATGCGTTCGGCGATGGACTGCCACTCAGATGCTACGTCCTGGTCCACATTCAGGATCGCCGCCGCCCGAGCCGCCGCTCGGAGATGATAACGAATGAGGGTGATTCCGGATTGCGTATTCTTGTTCAACGCGAGATCTTTGGTGATGCCGCGATGCTCCGGCGAGACGGTGGGGAAGACGTGATACAGGCCGTCGTCTTCCAGTTTCAAATAGTCCGCATAGAAGCGAGCGCCTTCACGGAGTACGGGGTATGCCTGCGTGGCGAGAAAGTCCTTGTCCCACGTGTACAAGAAACGCAGCCAGAACGGCCGGGCCAGCAAGGCCGTAATCTCCATGCTCTGTTCCCAAGTCACGCTGGTGTGGATCACGGATTCGGCCTTCAACGGATAATGCACGAGCGGGTACATGGCGCCGGCACAGCCATAAACCTCCCGCGCGTTCATCTGCGCCATGGGTAGCATGGTCTGAATCATGCGGAAGTACGGATCGAGCCAGTCAAACTGCCGTTGTATGCTCGGGACCGTGGCGTCGACCTCGTTGAGATGAAAATCGCCGTGCCACCGTCCCGAATCCTGAAAACAAAACTTCGTGCTGTCCACAGAGCAGAGGGGAACATCGCCGTAGTACCCCGCCGGACGCACGCGATACGGAATGCCGCCCCACGGCATATCTAAGGCAATTGAGCCGTCGGCAGACCACGCCCGGGCATGAGGCCTATCTTCGTACGCGTCAAGTTGCGCATTGTGCTCGTCCCACAAGTACGCCGTGCCGGGTTTGGCCGCTTTCTCCAGTTCAACCTTCGCCCGATTCAGCGGATCGGGATCGTCCTGCGTCGTTACAATGGAAATCAACAACGAAAACGCACCATCGATTGCGGGAAGGGTCGCCGTCGCCGCCGCGCCGGGGGCCTCGTTTATGGGCGTGTGCCGTTTGAACAGAATGGGGCTGAGTTGTCCTTCCTCCGGCGCGATCATCGGTGTGCCGAGGTGACGCTCGCCCTCAGCGACATCGTATGCAGCGTCCGTACCACTGAGTCGCCCTGCGAATACCACCTGGAACCCGTTTGGAAATGTCATCTCGGCAGGAAAATCCTGGCTCACCCAGAATGCGCCGTCATCCGTCCCCGCGGCCGGCGCCGGCAACGGCTCGAAATCAGTAGCCGCGTTGTCCTTGTTGAGCGTCGGATGAAGATCGCCTCCCGGTACGATCGTGTCCCGGTGTCGCCAGAGTCGAATCGCAACGTCCCCGGCCTCGAGCGCGACTCCCTCGCCGTCGATTGCGATTAGGTTTCGCACGGCGCTGACAAAGATCCGCAGCTCGAGACGCTTCGGTCCGTTCTTGGCTATGAGCGTTGTCGCGCGGTCGCCTCGCTCCGTCGTAACCGACCCGCCCTCCTTGAGAAACGGCAGTTTCAGGATTGCCTGTCCCACCGGTTTGGGGCAGGGGATGTCGTAGGAGTTGTACCCCGTGTAATAGGCTCTACCGTTGATCAGCTCGGGATCGCCCGCCCGGGCCATCCGCTCCATATCCGCCGCAGTCAGGACTGGCCGCTCTGTCGGTGGCAGGCGCCGATCCCAAACGTCGCTCTTTCCGATACTCAGTGTGGGGCACTCGTCGGGCCCCCAGAGGATCACGCCAACGTCGTCATTGCTCATCCGAAGCTCGCCCGGCTCCAGGCCGAGCGTTGAACGCGACGCCTCCGCATCTTGAGCTCCTATGGCGGTGGTGTGAATGACCCCGGCCATCAGGAAACACCATGCCAGTGAACGTGCAATGCGCTCCATCGAGCCCTCCCGCTTCGCGTTGTATTACCGAGTGTCGTTGCATCGTCAATGTACGTGCGGCGCTTCGGCAATGCAAAGCACGATTCATCGTCAACACGTATATTCACACGCCGTATGAGTATCCTAAAGGATCAGACCCCTGAGCTGATTCGCATGGCCTCTTGAAGACCCAGCCGCAAACGGGCAGAATCTCTCTGTTATCTCGTAGCGTGGATTCTGACGTCTTCGCTTCGCGCACTGTCGCGGCGAGACCGGCGAACCCAAATGGGGGAGAAGCATTGTGAAATCCAGAAACAAACTGACCGTTACCCGCCGGGACTTTCTCGCCACTACGGCAGCGATTACGGCCTTTTCCATCGTCCCGCGGAGCGCACTGGCCGCGTCGGGCGAGCCAGCGCCAAGCGACAAGCTGAACCTCGGCTGCGTCGGCGTCGGCGGCATGCAGGGACTCAACGACACGCGCAGCGTCAGCACGGAAAACATCTATGCCTTGTGCGACGTGGATGAGGCCTTCCTCCAACAAGCGGCGGAACTCTTTCCAAAAGCCAAGTTATACCGCGACTACCGCGAGATGCTCGACAAGGAGCACAAGAATCTCGACGGAATCACCATCACGATCCCCGATCACATGCACGCCGCCGTGGCACTGTACGCCATGGAGCGCGGCGTCGCGGTGTATTGCCAGAAACCGCTTACCCAGAGTGTCTGGGAGGCGCGCCTGCTGACGAATGCCGCGAAGAAATACGACGTCGTCACGCAAATGGGCAACCAAGGATACTCCTCCGAGGCCACGCGGGTCGCGTGCGAGATCATCTGGAGCGGCGAACTCGGCGACATCACGGAGGTTCACTCCATGAGCGGCGGCGGCTTCGCCCGCGACATCACCGAATGGCCCGCCGCGGAAGCCGTCCCGGCCACCCTTGACTGGAATCTGTGGTCCGGTCGCGCCGAGAAGCATCCCTACAGTTCGAAGATCCATCCTTCCAATTGGCGAGGGTTCTTGGAGTACGGCTCCCAGATGATCGGCGACTGGGGCATCCACATGCTTGGCCCGGCGAACTGGGGCCTTCAACTCGGGAGCCCGGTCAGCGTCGAATGCACCGCAGTGGAAGGGGTGAATCCCGTCACCTTCCCGCACTACGCGTGCAAGATGCAGTTTCCGGAACGCCCGAACCAGTACGTCCCCGGCGGCACGATGGGACCCGTCACGGTTCATTGGTACGAAGGAAACATGGCGGGGAAGTTTGCGCCTCCGGAAGGACTCACCGCCGATGACGTAAACGGCTTCAACGAGATCTTCGTCGGAACCAAGGGGTTCATGGGGACCAAGGGGCGCGGGGAATCCGTAAGTCTGCTGCCCACCGCAAAGATGCAGGATTATGTTCTGCCGCCGCAGGTCTTGAAGCGATCGCCGGGACACTGCGAGAACTGGATCCGCGCGTGCAAGGGCGAAGAAGAAACCTGTTCGCCCTTCCAGATCGCGGGACCCTATACCGAGTGGATACTGCTCGGCGCGATCAGTTGGCGATTCCCAAACGAGAAACTCATGTGGGACGGCGAGAATCTGCGGTTCACCAACAACAAGAAGGCCAACGATTACATCAAACCCCACTTCCGCAGGGGGTGGAAGCTCAAGGACATCAAGGTATAGGCGCTCCAGGAGAAATGTCCGTTTATCCCGGCTATCGCGTTATGGTTGAGCCATAACCGTAGCCGGTCTGAATCGAATCGGGGGAAGGCATCATGCAATTGTCTCGTCGCGATTTTCTGATGCAGAGCACAATCGCCGCGTGCGCCTGTATTTCTAGTGCCCACGGCGATGACAGCGCCGCCCTTCCTCCTATTGATCTCCACGTGCATCTGGATAACAGCACAATCGACGACGTGGTTCGTCTCTCCGAAGAGCGCAACATCAGGTTCGGTATTGTCGAACACGCCGGGACCAAGGAGAACCAGTATCCCGTAGTGCTCAGCAATGACGCCGAGCTTGAAACCTATCTGACCATGCTCGACGGCAAACCGGTGTACAAGGGCGTTCAAGCCGAGTGGATCGATTGGATGGACTGCTTCTCGCGCGACACACTGGCGCGGCTGGATTATGTGCTCACCGATATGATGACCTGGCCCGGCATGGGCGGAAAGCGCCAGAAGATGTGGGAACCGGGCCTTGATATCGGTGACCCCGCGACATTCATGGACCGCTACGTCGATTGGTACGTCGAGAACATGGAACGCATGCCCATCGACATCCTCGCCAATGTCTCGTGGCTCCCCGAACCCTTCGCGGCCGACTACGACCGCTTGTGGACCGAAACCCGCGTAGGGCGTGTGGTTGATGTGGCCGTCAAACACGGCATCGCCATCGAAATCAGTTCGGGCTTCAACCTGCCCAAACGCCCCTGGCTCGAACAGGCCAAGGCCGTCGGCCTCAAATTCTCCTTCGGCTCCAACGGCCGGTATCCAAACATGGGCCTGCTCGACTACTCCCTAGCCACGGCCCGCGAACTCGGGTTGACCGAGGCCGACCTATTCACACCCGCGCCCGACGGGCAGAAGGCCGTGCAGCGCTGGATAGCGTGAGGACTGCGCAGGCACGCTTTCGGCGCTCGTCGAGTACTCGGTGATCCCGTACAATTAGAAACGGTCGGTGTAATCAGTGATGGGAGAGATCGTCCATGAACTGGCGAGTTGTCGTCGAGTTGGATTCAGAAACTGGCGAATACGCCGTGTGGTGTCCGGAACTGCCCGGCTGCGTTTCGGCGGGCATTACCGAAGACGAAGCCATGGCAAACATCTGCGAAGCAATTGAGCTGTATCTCGCACCGCACTCCCTTCGCTCGTCTTAATCGCTACTCCCCCCGCTCGCTCTCCGGAATGTGAATCAACATGATCGCATTGTGCTTGAACAACGAGGTACGTGCTTCCCCGAAGGCCGCTTCCTCGTCGAAGTAGCCCCCGTTCCAGATAATGAAGAGTCGTTCGCCGGCGTCGTCAAGCTTGATCGCGAAAGTCCCGCTGGGCACGTAGCCGTATTTCTCCCAATAATACCGCGCGACGAAGGCCAGCACCTTCCGCTTTCCGGTCTGCAGGTCGTACTGCATGATGGGAGAGCCGTCGCGGCAACCGTGGCCATGAGCGCCGGGCACGTAGTAGAGGTAGCGCCCGCCGGGACTGCGCTCGATGGAGGTCGTGTACCGCTCTTCCCCCGGCCAGCCGTAGCCGAGATCGCTTACCTTCACCGCGTCGGGATCAAAGGAAAACAACTGGCCGTTGCTCGTGATGCCATGGAGCAGTCCATCCGCGCCACGCTTCGGCGTGCACCCGCGCATGACCGCGATTGTGTGGTCCTCGCCGATTTCGTCGGCCGGCATGGGCGCATCGAGAAGTTCAAAACGGTTCTTCGTATAGTCGTATTTGATAAGGTTGCATTCGGGATCGGAAGGGTCCTGGTTGGACGTGTAAAGCATGCCGGTTGCGTCGTCGATCATCATGACGCGGTTCGACCACTTCAGCTCTTCCGGCAACTGCCCCGCATAGATGGGCCGCCGCGCGTCCACGTCGTAGGACAGAAAGTTTGGCCAGTACCCCGCCGCGTAAATCATGCGTCGGTTCACGTCGAGCCGCGCGGATGGCCACGACGCGCGCGGCATGGGCACACCGTAGTCCACGAACTCCTGGGTCTCCACGTTGTACGACATCACGTGGCCGCCCAGATACCCCGTGTCCCAATCCTCCGGTTTCGGTTCGGGGTACTTCGACCAGTACGTGCAGAACCACAGGTTGGGTCCGTCCATGAACTCGAGGTTGCCGTGAATCTTTCCTTCGCCGAAAACCTCGTCGGAACGCCCGAGCACTTCATTGACCTCCGGCGACATGGTCATGGTCTTCGTCGCGGGATCGTACTCGACGATGTAGAGGTGCGCGTTGTAGCTGCCGTTGTCGCCGATGGAGCAGTAGAACTTGTCCGTCACCGGGTAGTACGCGGACTGCCCCCAGTTTGCCCACATGGCGCGGTGATGATCGTCCAGCGGTTCGGGAAACCAGTGCGGCGTCGCCGGGATCACGCCGAACTCGATCTCCGGCGGCGTCGTTGCGACGACGTACTTCGAGCCGTTGTGCATCGCGACGCGTTCCACCGGTTGAAGCATATCGTCACTCTTGTCAATGACCACCTTCCCTGTATAGAGCAAGTCGTGGGTGTCCAGCTTCTCCGCCAGTTCCTTGGCCGCGGCCTCCTCGGGACCCAGTTCCGCGGGGTCCGGTTTGGGCGTGTAGGTTGCCTGGATGCGTTCGGGCCAGAGAACGGCCTTCTCCTCTGCAGAAGCGGTAGCCGGAAACAGATAGACGAGCGAGCCAATGAGGATGAAACAGAAGTACTTGCGCATGGCGATCCCTCCTTCCGATCGGGTGGCACCGTATCAAGTGGAGTTATAGTGCCCTCGCGAACGGCCCCGTGTCCATTGCGCCGTCCCCTGGATTCGTTCTATGCTGATCGGAACGCGCCAAAGCTGCAAGCGCAAGGTGTCAGCAACCAGTCGAGTGTGGAGGGTTCAACCATGTCGGGTAATGGCAATTCCAATCCGTCCGTACCGCCAACCACGCGGTATCCGGTCGTTTCGTTTGATGAAAGCCGCGAGGCGGCCGCCGAACGGCGTCGCGCCTTTCCCTACCGGTTCCCCCGCGACCGGCGGAACATGGGCGGCCGGTTCACCGTGGAGGAAAACGCCCGTCGCCTGCTTCGGTTCTTCTACTTCGAGCGGCGGCTTGCGCAGGCGCTCGGCTCGTGGACCCTTGCGATCCCGGAATTCGAGGTCAAACTCGAAACCGGCCGCCACATCTTCTATCACGCCGACGCCGCGAACACGCTCCGCACGCGTCTGACCGAACAGGAGAAGAGCCTCAAGACCATCGATGCCTTCCGCAACGACGACATCGACCGCTTCATCGACGAGATGCTTTCCGCGGCGGATACGCCGGAGCTGCTGGTGGGCGTGCATCAAGTTGCGGGCCGCGCCCTGACGATTGCCTATCGCCACCACATCGACAACACCGACAGCATTACGGATGCCCCGACGATTCGTGCCATGCAGCGGGTGCTCCTCGACTACGAACCCATGCTCGAATGGGCCGAACAAGCGATCGCCGCGTACATCGATGGCGGTATCCCCGAAAGCCGCCTGACCGCGTGGCGCTGGCACTTGCAGCAACTGCTCACGAGTATAGGCGGGATCACCGGCGCCGACGCGCCTACCGCGCCGCCCTCCAAACTGCGCATCGACGACAAGCCCTACGAACGCAATACCGTGCCGCAACGGGATTCCCGGTTTACCACCTTCCACCATACCGGCGACTACGACGTGGCCGACGGGAAGGAACGTTTTCCCAAAGACGCCTACGAAAACATGCGCCTGCGCTTCATCCGCACCCAGCGCGATGAGGTCGATGCCATAGAGGCCTTCGGCACCTTCCTCTGGGATATCCGCTTCCTGGATTTTAAGGCCGAGTACGATCTCGCGCGGATAACCTGGGACGAGGCGCGCCACACGGAGATCGGCCATCGCGCCATGATGGCTTCCGGCTACGATCCCTACGAACTGCCGAACCGCCTGACCGGTTCCACCTGCCGCGGGCCTATGGAACCTGCCTTCGCCATGGCCGAGATCAACCTCTTCGGTGAAGTCGGCGTGCTCAAGACCATCAACAGTCTCATCGACAAGGCCCGTGAAGAGAACGACACCGTACTCGCCCACATCGCCGACTTCATCCGTTCCGACGAACGGACCCACGTGAAGAAAGGACAGCACATCCTGCGCTGCATGACCGACCTCGGCAGCCAGGAACTCGAACTACGCACCCGCGAACTGTTCACCGAATGCCTCGTCAGCCTAGGCGCCATCACCAACGACATGGACCTGTTCACCATTTCCCGTGAGGATCTGGAGCACCTGGTCGGGGAGTAGCGTTCCATGGGCCAGAAGAACGCAGAATAGGACTTATCGGACGAATACGACCAATAGGACAAGTCTTTGACCAACCAAAATGGGCAAACCCCGCCTAGTACCTGCGCGGAAGCTGATTGCGCAGCCCATGAAAAAATGTCCTATTCGTCCCATTCGTCCTATAGGTCCTATAGGTCCTATCGCATGTCCCCTGCCGCTCCCCCAATCTCGATCGTCAAAGTGAAAGTTGCATCTCCCGACATCCAAATGCTAACATTCCTCTCCGCAGCCGACCTGCAAATGCGTACCCGTAGCTCAATTGGATAGAGTGCTTGGCTACGGACCAAGAGGTTGGGGGTTCGAGTCCCTCCGGGTACGCCATTTATCTTATCTTCCCGCTTTGTGTCGTGGCAGGGAGCGGTGTGTCTGGCGGCGGATAGGCGAAGGTTAGTTCGCGCCCGTGGGCGACAGCACCGATACGTTTCCGCTTTGGTCTCCCGTGATTTTCAGGTAGGTTTCGGAAGTTGCGGGATCGGGGAACGCTTCCACGACTACATGCCGAGCGTTTTCGAAATGCACGACAGGCGTCTGGTTGTCAGCAGGTCGGAATCGAACTCCGCGTACGACCGCGTCCGAGACGTTGTCACAATAGAGGGCGGCTCTGGGGAAGACACCGTGCACACTGTCACCTGCGAGGATCTTGAGATTGTCCACGGTGAGGGCGTCCACATTCGCGATTGCGAAGTAGGCGGGTTTGCGGACGTACTCGGTGTCGCGCTGGTTGCTGAGGCTCCGGTTGCCGCCGACTTTCTTCTTGCGCTCGCTGAAGTCCATCGTTCCATTCACCCGCACGGTCACGTCCCGCAGAGTCAGGTTCTCGATGGCGCCCTCCGGCATGCCCTGAATGACCGAACTCCCCACAGTCTGGATGTCCAGATTGCTGAACGTCACATCGCGAATTATCCCGACGGGCGAGTCCGCATGCCGTTTCTCGATGTCCATGAAGATGGGGAATACGTTGTTGCGCGCGTAGGCGATCTCTTCAGGATTCGCCGTCTCGATGGTGATGTTGTCGAAGGACACGCGCTCCATGGTCCCGCCGTCTTTCATGAAGAACCCAATGCCGACGGGCGAATTCCGGATGACACAGTTTGAGAATCGAATATCGCGGAAGTCGCCCACGGATTCTGTGCCGAGCTTCAAGGCCGTCGCGATTGTCTCTAACGTGCAGTTCGTAACCACGATGTTCTCGCAGGGTGCGTCTTCCGTCGCTTTCAACACGATGCAATCGTCGCCCGCGACGATGTGGCAGTTCGAGATGTGCACATTGCGGCAGGAATTGGGATCGATGCCGTCGGAGTTGGTGCGGAAATAATTGTTGCGAATCGTCACGCCGTCGATAAACACGGTATCACAACGCTGGAGATGCAGCGTCCACGAATCGCTGTACAGTATAGTCACCTCGCGGATATGGACGTTCCGGCAGTTGCGAAACAGCAGGATGCGCGTGCGGAACTCCGGCCACGGTTCCTCGATGGGCGGTTTCCGGCGCAGATCCTCGGTGGCCTGACCGTGAATCCTGCCGGCGCCGCAGACGACAATGTTCTCCGCGTCTTCCGCGAAGAGCAGTTCGCTCCGGTTTTCCGGGTAGTCGGCCTTGTCGCGGCTCGCGTAAAGCGTGGCGCCGTTCTCGAGGAAAATCGTGACGTTGCTGCGAACCGTGAGCGCGCCCGACAGATATGCGCCGCGAGGGAAGAACACCGTGCCGCCGCCCGCCGCATAGGCGGCATCAATAGCAGCCTGTATCGATGCGGTGTCCTTCGTTGTCCTGTCTCCGATCGCGCCGTAATCGCGGATGTTGAACGCAACGGCCGCCGTCCCAAACGCGGGACCGGCGGCCAGCATGAATGCTACGAGCGTAAGAAGTCGCATGATCGCCGTCTACGGCATGCCGCCGGCTTTCTCGATCACTTCCGCAATCGTCACGGGCGCGCCGTCGCGGCGTTTGCTCTCGTCGGCCGCCTCCATGAACGCGAAGATCTCGATCGTCTCCTCCGGCTCAATCGGGACCACGCCGGTCTGGAAGAACTTCACAATCTCCACAACCAGTGGCGCATAGTCGCCACCGCCTTCCTGTTCGGCGACCGCGTCCGTTCCGAAGAGAATGACTTTGTGAGGCGTAGCCTGGTTGCGCAAGCCGCGCAGCGTGCCAACCCGGCCGCCAGACCAGATGCCCGTGACGACATCGGTGTCCGGGGTGGAGGTGCGCACGACGCTTTCGCAACCCGTGCCAAGGGCGGTAAACAGTGCTTCCGTGGGGTGCACGCCGTACCAGAAAAGGTCCGGGTGGTGCTCCTCGAGGTGGGCGGGCCCGAAGGAAATGGCGCCCTTAATCTCGCCCACATTCTGTTGCATGAGCGCGGTCATGCTTTCGTAGTAGCGATACGACGAGGAACTGAACCACGGCACATTGTGCTCCTTGCCGAGCTTGTAGATCTGAATGGCGTCGGCAAGCGAACCGGCTACCGGCTTATCGATAAACACCGGCTTGCCCGCGGCAAACACCGGCTTCACTTGCTCCAGGTGCGGGCGTCCATCGACGCTTTCCAGCAGCACCGCGTCAACCAGCGTGCACAATTCCTCGATGGTCGGCACGATCGTCACGCCGAACTCGTCCTGCAATTGCTGGGTGTACCCGTCAACGCGCGAGTAACTGGACTCGATATCGTCGCTGCCACCCTTGTACGCGGCCACCACCTTCGCGCCGGGCACATGCTTCGGATCGTCCGCATTGTTCAATAGTTTGGTGAAAGCAATGACGTGGGACGTGTCGAGTCCGATGATCCCGACGCGAATATCCTCGCCGTTCGCGCCGGATGAGAAAGCCGCAGTTGCCATAACGAGAAGTCCTACCTTAGCCATGGTTCCAATTCGAGCGATCATGTATCTCACCTCTATTCCGTATGTTCTGTATGCTGATGACGGTCCGCGTCATCCGGCGTACATTTTCCGTTCAATTTGGTCGTATTTCATTCGCTGCCCCGACTCCAATGCGGCCGCGGCCATAATCGTGGCCACCGAGTGCTGATGCCCATACGCGATGTCCGCAATGGGCAACTCGCGCGAGCGCATGCATTCCAGCCAGTTCGCCATGTGGTCGCTGTCCGGCGGCATGTCGAGCTTGCCTTCACCGATGGCCTTACCTTCCTCGCCGCCCACGCCCGAGTAGGTGTTGGCTTCGAGGTCGAGCGTGCCGTAACGGCCGTGAACGGTATAGTGCGTCCCCGCCGAATTCGTCAAGCTCATAGACCAGTTGAAGAGGTAGCCCTCAGGATAGGCGAGCAACGCGTGAAACACGTCCGTATGCTCGCGCCCGTCTTTCCACACGTAGAGTCCGCCATGCGCCACCGCGCTGTCCGGATACGTCGATCCCATGACCATGTGGGCTGCGTCAATCAGATGGGCCATCCACAACCCGGAAATGCCGTTCGTGCACATGCGGTACAGGTGCCAGCGGCGCAACAGCTTCGGGTCAAAGGGAACCATGGGCCGGTTGAACAGGTAGGCCTCCCAATCCACGTCCTCCTCTTTGCAGTCGTCAAAGTCGCGCGCCCAGCGGGCATGATTGAAATGGTTCCCCGCGGAGATCCGGCTCACGTGGCCGAGTTTACCGGAAGCGATGAAGTCGTGCGCGGCACTCCAGCGGCCTTCACTGCGGCGCTGCGTGCCCACCTGCACGATGCGTTCATTCTGCCGCGCCAGATCGACGGCCTCGTTGGCGTTCTCAATGGAAAGGGCCATGGGCTTTTCGACGTAGACGTCCTTCCCGGCTTTCAAGGCTTCGATCATGATGGGCGTATGCCCGAAGTCGGGTGTGGCGATGACCACCGCGTCGATATCGTCCCGCACCAGCACCTCGCCGAAGCGGGAAGTTTCGAAAGGCCGCGCCCCGAAGGTCTTCTCGATGATCGCGGCAGCGGATTCCCGGTTGGGCCGCCATACATCGCACACCGCGCTGACTTCGACGTTGTGCGACTCGCGCAACCGCGCCAGGCTCTCCATGTGCGCCCGGCAGCGGCTCCCGGTTCCGATAAGGCCAATCCGGATCCGCTCGTTAGGACCCGCCGCCTGGCTCATCATGCTCGCGCCCAGCGCAAGCCCGGACGTGGCGAGAAAGCCGCGTCGTGACAATGATTCGTATGCCATTTCCTTTTCCCCCTTCTCAAACGCGGGGTTCCAATTGCGCCGGCCCCGCAAGGTTTCACGCCCGAAGGATGCGTCCAGCCATCATACGCTACTTTTGAGCCGGGTGTCACACGAAGCCGGGCTTCCGAGGGACGGCTCGATTGCGGGCGCCATATTGATTAGGATTACTGGGAGGAGGGGGAGCAATGAAGTTACACACCATGCTTGCCGCATTCATATTGGGGACGATTCTTGTCGCCGGGCCGTCGTCCGCAGACGACCTCACCAATGGCTTCATACAACCCCCGGACTCCGCCCGGCCCTGGGTCTACTGGTTCATCATGGACGGCAATCTAAGCCGCGAGGGTATCACGGCAGACTTCGAGGCAATGAAGGAAGCGGGCATCGGCGGGATGGTGCTCATGGAAGTGAACGTCGGCATCCCGCGCGGTTCTGTCGAGTTCATGAGCGACGAATGGTGCGACCTGTTCGCCCACGCCGTAAGGGAAGCCGAGCGCCTGGGATTGGCCATCACGCTCAACGCGGGTCCCGGCTGGACCGGCAGCGGCGGGCCCTGGGTCAAGGCAGAGCAATCCATGCAACACCTCGTCGCATCCGCGGTCGAGGTGACCGGCCCCACGCAGTTCGACGATATCCTGCCGCGCCCAGAACCGCGTCCCCCGTACTTCGGTGAATCCGGATTGCCGGAATGGATCAAGCAAGCGCGCGAAGCGTTCTACGCCGACGTGGCTGTGCTGGCCGTCCCTCACGCGAGTCCGCGCATTGCGGACATCGACGAAAAAGCGTTGTACGTACGTGAACCGTATACATCGAAACCCGGGATAAAACCGTACCTGCCCGCACCGGCTTCCTACGACGACTTGCCGGACGACGCCATCATTCCCGAAGCCGATATTGTCGATCTTACCGATCGCCTGCAACCTGACGGACGTTTGACATGGGAGGTCCCCGAAGGCGAGTGGACCATCCTGCGTTTCGGACGGCGCAACACGGGCGCCAACACGCGCCCCGCACCGGAACCGGGTCTCGGGTTCGAGAGCGACAAGTTTGACCCCGCGGCGCTGGACGCGCATTTCGATGCCTTTGTCGGCCGGCTTCTCGACGCGGTGGGTCCGCGACCGAACGATCGCACCACCGGATGGACCATGTTGCATATCGACAGTTGGGAAATGGGCTCGCAGAACTGGACCGACGGTTTCGAGAAAGAGTTCCGTGCGCGCCGCGGATACGACCCGATGCCGTACCTGCCGGTGATGACCGGCCGCGTTGTGGAGAGCCTGGAAGTCTCCGAGCGGTTCCTCTGGGATCTCCGGTTGACGGCGCAAGAACTCGTGCTCGAGAACCATGCGGAGCACCTGAAGGCACTCGGCCGCGAGCATGGATTTGGTCTGTCCATCGAACCCTACGACATGAACCCCACCTCCGACATGGCCTTGGGCGGCGTAGCCGACGTGCCCATGTGTGAATTCTGGTCGCACGGATTTGGGTTCGATTCGACCTTTTCCTGCATCGAATCCACGTCGATCGGCCATACCCTAGGGCGGCCCATCGTCGCGGCCGAAGCGTTCACCGCGGGGTCGGAAGAGGCGTGGCAACTGTATCCCGCCGCGATGAAAAACCAGGGCGATTGGGCCTTCGCCACGGGGATCAACCGGATCGTCTTTCACCGCTACGCGCACCAACCGTGGCTGGATCGGCGGCCAGGAATGACCATGGGACCCTACGGGGTGCATTGGGATCGGACGCAGACCTGGTGGCCCATGGTTTCGGCGTATCACGAGTATGTCGCCCGCTGCCAGTTCATGCTCCGCCAGGGCGCTCCGGTCGCGGATATCTGCTACCTCGTCCCCGAAGGTGCGCCCCATGTGTTTCGTCCCCCGGCGGACGCCCTGGAAGGCGAGTTGCGCGATCGGCGCGGCCACAACTTCGATGGCTGTACACCGCAGACCTTGATCGACCACGCAACGGTCCAAGACGGGAAAATCGTCTTCCCCGGCGGCGCAGCGTATGCCGTGCTCGTGCTTCCAACCGTCGATACCATGACCCCCGCGCTGCTGCGCAAGATCAAGAACTTGGTAGAGTCAGGCGCATCCATCATCGGAAACCCGCCCGAAAAATCTCCGAGCCTCTCCGAATATCCGCAATGTGATGGCGACGTACAGACATTGGCGCTTGAGATTTGGGGTTCCTCGGACGTTCCGGAAAAACCTGCCATACACAACGTGGAAGCTGGTCGCGTCATCTGGGGTGAGGATTTCAAACTGACGGCGGACCCCGAAACGTTTCCGCCGCTGTACCCCGATTATGAAGCGACTGCCGAGGTTCTTCATGCCATGGGCGTCTCACCGGACTTTGAATCTGACGGCCCCATTCGCTACACCCACCGGCGCGCAGGGGAAGACGACATTTACTTCGTCGCCAACTGCAGCGCGGAAACGGTCAACACGCGAAGCTCGTTTCGCGTCACCGGCCGGATTCCGCAATGCTGGGATCCGGTCATCGGAGCGATTCGAGATATGCCCGACTTCACCGAGGAAGGCTGGGGAACGTCACTGCCGCTCTGTTTTGCCCCGTACCAGAGTTTCTTCATTGTCTTTCGTGACAACTCCGCGGGGCCGGAAGACGCCGCGCTACTAGGCAACTGCCCAGGCACGACCCTCGTCGCGAATGTGGAAGGTCCGTGGGACGTCGTCTTCGATCCCGCGCTGGGCGGGCCGGGACCAGTTCAGTTCGACGCGCTGGAGGATTGGAGTACCCGCCTCGAACCCGGCATCAAGCACTATTCGGGGATCGCGACGTATCGAACCACGTTCAACTACTCCGAGGCGGATTACGCGCTGCCGCGGACGGTCTATCTAGACCTGGGAGTGGTGCACAGCATGGCACGCGTGCGGCTAAACGGGAACGACGTGGGCGTGGTGTGGTGCGCGCCGTGGCGCGTCGAGATCACGCGTGATCTGAAGTCCGGTGAGAACGCACTTGAAGTCGACGTGGCAAATCTGTGGCCCAATCGGCTCATCGGGGACAGCGCCCTGCCGGAAGACGAACAGATCTCCTGGACCACTTGGAACCCGTACAAGCCCGACAGTCCCCTGCTGCCTTCGGGGCTAATCGGGCCTGTACAAATCATGGCGGAGGATAATTAACTGCGATCTATTTCAGTTTGTTCTCGAACCAGGCCGGGCCGCCCCATTTGCCGGTAACAACGATGTCGAGATCGGTATCGGCGTCCAGGTCGATGACGACGAGGTTAAGTCCCGAGCCGACGCCTTCATCGTACGACAGCACGTGCTTCGTCCACGTCGGCTCCGCGCCGCGGTCCAGTTCATACCAGTACACCCCCGGCGGATCGTTCCCGCCCGGGTCGTTTCCGTTGTGCGCTTTGTAGCGCTTGCCGGTAACAAGGTCCAGATCACCGTCCTCGTCGAGATCGGCCAGGACCAGGCTGTGCGCCTGCGACCAGGAATCGTCGATGAGATGGCGCTTCCACGTAACGGCATCCCCGTCCCGTTGTTGCTCGTACCAAAAGATACCGTAGTCGTGGGCCATGCTCGTGACCAAATCCGCAAGACCGTCCTCATTCACGTCGTACACGAGGATCTGCGGCGTGTGACCGGCTTTGCCTTCTTCGCGGCCGCCCACGGCAAGGGGATGCTTGACCCACTCCCCGGCGCGCGCATCCGCCGGTGCTTCGAACCACGCGTCGGGCCGCAGAATATCGGGCCGTCCGTCCCCATTCACATCGCCGCAACCGACGCCGAATTCCATCTCTTCTGTTGAGATGGTGTGAACGATCATGCCGCTCGATCCGTCCGGAAGTGTTCCCGCTTCATACCAGACCGTGGGCTTGACGGCTGGGAGAATCTCGTCATGGTTTCCATCACCGTCCAGATCGACCGCCTCCCCGCACTCATAATTGCCGTTCTCTTCGATGAGCGTGCGCGGCCACATACCGCCCGCTTCGCCGGGGTTCTTTAGCCATTCGGCCTTCATGCCGAACCACGAGCACGTGGCAATGTCGAGCCATCCGTCGCCGTCGACGTCGATCGGCGCATTCATGAAGTCCCAACGATAGCCATTGCCCTGTTCGTCCACCTCGCCTTCCACCTCGCAAATCTTCGTTGGCGCAAAATCCGGCGCGTGATAGACGTAAGGGAGCGCGACGATATCCAGTTTACCGTCATTATTGAAGTCGGCCACCCCGCAGGACTCCCCGCGATACGTTCCAATGCGATGAAGTTCAAAGTTCGGTCCGGCATCAGCCGCCGCAGCGAGCGCCGTTTGTGTCCCAATCACAAGGGCAATCAGTACAGGCATAGTTCTCGTCCTTGTTTGTTGATCGCAGGTTAATCGCGGCGCCGGCCTCGCTCCCGCGGCTCGGCATCCGATCCGAGTTCCTTGACTCGAATGTTGCGCCACGCAACCTCGAAGGGTCCTTTGTCGCCCACGCCGTGTACCTGCAGGCCGATGAATCCCTTGGGGTGGGATTGAAACTTCTCTTCGTCGACGAGGTCTTCAACAGGTTCGCCGTTGATCCAGGTCTGAATGCGCGGTCCCTGGGCAACGATACGATAGGAATTCCACTCGCCATCTTTAAATGCCGTATACTTCCGTTCCTCGGCATTCTCGGACATCCACCCGCCACAGGCTTCGCCATAGACAAGGCCGGCCTGCGCGCCTTCAGCCCCGCTCGCTTCGATCTCGACTTGAGGCCCGTTGACGCGGCCGAACTCCGCGCCGTCCTCCGGCTCGGCCGTGGTCGAACGGATCTGCACGCCCGAATTCAACTCGTTGTCCATGAGTTTCACTTCAAACTCTAACTCGAAATCGCCGTAGTCTTTTTCCGAACACAGGAAGGAATTGGGGCTACCCGGCGTCGTCTGGCCGACAATCGTGCCGTCTTCCACCCGGTATGTGGCCGTGCCATTCTTCTGGATCCAGCCGTCGAGGGATTCACCGTCAAACAACGTTACCCAATCGCCTTCGGCCGCTGCCGCACTGAACGCCACCGCCAGAGCGATCGCTGAAATTACGAGTGTATTCCTGATCATGATCTACCTTTCTTGTCCCTTCGCGACCGCGAAGTAGTATTCGTCAAAAAAGCTCGCCACAAAGTACCGCCTAACAACGTAATCTTCTTTCGTCATCCATTCAACTTGGCGATCGCATCAGCTGATTTCCGGCAACTCAAATTCATCCCCGGTATCGCTCATCCAGGTTGCCAGGCGCTCCTGCAGCTTGCGGCGCTCAGTTTTGAAGCGTCCGTCTAGGGCGTGGTTGGCGAGTTCGTAGGGATCCTCATTGAGGTTATACAGCAGCCAGGGCTGCCCTTCGAGGACGGCATACTTCCAACCATCCGCGGTAACCACGCCGCGCCAGGGGCGTTCCCGATCGGAAGCGAACCCGTATTTGAATCCCGGATCGACAAGTTGGAGAAATGCGGAATCGGGAATCCCGTCCGCGCTCGGCTGCGAGGTGTCGACGAGACTCGACATATCGACTCCCCGCATCCATTCCGGAATGGGAAGTCCGCACAGCCCCAGCGAGGTCGGCGCGATGTCCACATGATTGATGGGGGTGTGCACCGGCGATGGCGTTGCGCGCGGCATGCATGGCTTGCCGCCTTTCGACACGATGAACAGCACACGAATCGACTCTTCCCACGGCACACACTTGAGGATCCGCGCCTGCGACCCATGCATGTCGCCGTGATCGGAGAAGAACACGATGTACGTATTGTCCAGTTGCCCGGTCTGATCCAGGGTTTCCACAATCCGGCCGACGTTCCAATCCAGATTCTCGATCATGGCGTAGTACCCCGCCAAATCGCGGCGCGCGTCGTCCATGATTTGCTTGACGGGCGGTACGTTGGGGCGCAGTTTCACGTTCTCCGGCCGATGGCGCGCCGTCCATTCCTCAGGCGCGACGTAGGGCGAATGAGGCGGCTGTACCGACATGATGGCGAAGAACGGCCGCGCGTTGCCCGCCGCCCGCTCGCGGCTGCGATCTTTCAGATACTCGATGACATGATCGGTTATGGCGTCGGTTTCGTATTTGGGAAGTTGGAACAGTTCGATGGGATCGCCGGATGTATTGTGGCCATGCAGCCAGCAGTCGTACTGGGCGTTGTTGTTTTCGTACCCCATCCACATCTCAAACTCGCCGCGACGTTCGGGCCGCACGAATTGTTTTCCGGACCGCTCGTCCTTGGCGCAGTTGTCGCGGCCATCCACGTGCCATTTGCCGAAGTAAGCCGTGCGATAGCCCGCTTCGTTAAACGGCGCGGCAACCGTAGGCATCCCCTCCGGCATGGCGTGATCGTGGCCGGGCGTGCATTCATGGGGATAGCGGCTCGTGAGCAGCGACCCGCGAAACGGCGTGCACAGCGGGCATCCCGCCACGGCCGTAACGCCGACACCGCCCGCGAGCCTGTCGATGTGCGGCGTGGATAGATTGGGATCGCCCATGCAACTCAGGGCCTGCGCGCGATGCTGGTCGCCCAGCAGCCAAAGAATGTTTGGACGGGAGCGCTCTTCCGCGCGGAATTCAGCGTCACTCGCCATCGCCGCGGCCGTCAGTCCCGCCGCGCTGCGCGCGAGAAACTGCCTGCGTTCCAGTTCGTTTGATGGCATACGCTACGGCCCTCCGGTTGCTACACCGACCGTAACGAAACCGCGTCGGTCGAGACAAGCTGGTCAGACTTCCAGTAAAACGGCCACCGACACCGGTCCGATCGTGACGCGGCCATCGGTCGGCGACGCATCCGGGTTCTCCGGGGTGGCGAGCATCATCGTCCTCGTGGCAGGAATGGACCGCACGGTAACGCGGACAGGTCTGTCATAGCCCGTATTAACAACTACGACCGCGCGCTTTCCAGTCGCACGGCTGATGAATACGGAGTGCCGCACAGTATCGGGTCCGTCCATGATCTCGACCTGCGCGCCCAGCGTGTCGCAGAATTCCGCGTCCCAGAGATACTCACTATACCGTGCGCGAAGAGCGTCGACCCGCTTTCCGTATTCCAGCGTCATCGGAAATTCCGATAAGCGGCCCTTGAAGCCGCGCGGCTCGTAGCTGAGGATGTACCGGTACAACAGGGCCTGATTGATAACGGTCCGGTTGTTGTACCCGAGCACGGCGACCATCATTTCCGAGTCGGTCGCGATATAGCGGTGCACGGGCATATGGTTCTTCCCGATGCGGAAATACGAAAGTTGGTAGTGGCGCAATTGCAGATCGTAGCAGTCTTCTCCCGCCAGCAGGAACGGTTCATCGCGCGGTCCGCTTGCTTCGTGAAAAGCTTCCGCAAGCGGGGCGTCGCCCGCAAACACGTGCGCGGGGATCGGATGGCCGTGGCTGTCGTCGAAGCAATAGTTCGCGCCGCCGTGGTGCTGGCACTCGTCGTACAAGGTGCCGGACGGACTCAAAGCGACCACCTTGTTGAATTCCGCCACCGCCACCTCGCGCCACGCCGCGCTCTGCATGCACATGGGAATGAACCGGCGCGTGTTGATATTCGCGAGCTGCGTTTCGGTCATGTACATGTAGCCGGGGTAGTAGTACGTGTCGCCGTAGGGATCTTTCATGGCGAGCCGGTGCAGATCGTTCCGGTAGCGCTCGGTACTGCGGTCGGACCATGTGAATTTACTGAAAAGAACCGCGTGAACGCCGCGTGACTCCATGTACGCGATGGCATCCCGCAGTTCCTCCCACGTGCCGAGTCCAGGTTCCGTGTCGTGCGATGGATTATTGCGGTCCTGCCCGCCCGACGCCCATCCCGTGATCTGTACCGCGTCCACGCCGTGCGCGGCGCAGTCGTCGGCAATGGTACGCAGCTCGCGGTACAGCACCGCGTACTCTTCCTCCGGCGAATTCACGTGAATCTGCTGCCACGAATGGACCTGCTTCAACCACGCCGGCTTGCGCGGCGGCGTGTACCACGTCTTCTTCCACTCCTTATAGATATCCGCGCCGGTGTGCCAGGTGCCTTGATACGGAGCAAGAACGACCGGTTGCAGGGTAGATGTGCCGTTGCCCGCGAACGGGAAATGGATCACCGCGCATTCGAGATGGACCGGCGCGCCGCCGATGGTGTCTTCCTTCGGCACCGTGCCCGCCTCGAAGGCCTCGGCAAACTCGAAGCCGGGGAACTGTTCAAACCGGAATTGGACAAGATGCTCACACGTCGTGTCGTGATATCCGGCGTATAACCCTTCACGGCCATTATGTGCAAGCACGAACGGCGTGCTCGGCGTCGACGACAACTGCATGGGATGTTCCACCCCAAAACATCCACGGTGACTCTCAAAGCGCGGATACAGTGATTCGTTCATCCAATCGCCGTAGGTTGAATGCAGGTGGTAGAACTCGGACGTGTTGGAGGGACGAGCGAGGTCTCCCAGCCAAGGCCAGATGCAGGCTTCCACCACGTGCCCGCTGCGGTTCTCGATTGCGGCGGCGAATTCGAGCCGGTTGTCGCGCAGCGTGACCGTGCCCGTGAACGTAGCGTCGAGCGCCTCATCGCGCTCGCTACGGAGATTCGACCAGGTCAGCCGCAGCGTATCTCCATCGGCGGATGCGTCGGTCAACCCTTGATTCCGGCCGACGACCCGATTGTTCCGCTTGCCCGGCACAGGCGCCAGCAGGCCAAACGCCTGCGACAACTCCGCCCGCCGTTGAACTTGCCATCCGGTGTCCTTGAATACGAGGCGGGTCAGCGCGCCGTTGGTTTTGGCGAACTGCGCGAGGATTCGATCATTCTCGAGCGTGAAGGTGTCCATCAAGGCCGGATTGTAGCGGGTTTCAGTGCCACAGCGGAAGAAGAATAGGACTTATATGACCGATAGGACCAATAGGACGCGCAAGACCGTTCGGACATCGGCAACATAAAGTGGCGGGAGCCATCGGCATTTGTCTACGGTCCTATTCGTCCTATAGGTCCTATACGTCCTATTCCCTCACGCGATGATCTCCTTCACCACCCGCGCCGGCTCCACGCCGGTCAACCGCGCATCGAGTCCCTGGAAGTTGTATGTGAAGCGCTCGTGGTCGAAACCAAGCTGATGCAGGAGCGTCGCGTGCAGATCGTGCACGTGCACCTTCCCGCTGCCGACGTTGAACCCAAGGTCGTCGCTCTCGCCCCAGGTGATCCCAGGTTTGAACCCGCCGCCTGCGAGCCACATGGTAAATGCGTTGGGATGATGGTCGCGGCCGTCGTCGCCGTCGCCCTGGACCATGGGCGTGCGGCCGAACTCGCCCCCCCAGATGACGATGGTGTCGTCGAGCATGCCGCGCGCTTTCAAGTCTTTCACGAGGGCCGCGCAAGCCTGATCGGTGTCCTGACAATTCTTCTTGAGGTCGTTGCGCAAGTTACCGTGCTGGTCCCACGCTTCGTGGAATAACTGCACGAAACGCACGCCCCGTTCGACCATCCGCCGCGCCAGGATGCAGTTGTTGGCGAAGGACGGTTCGCCCGGTTTCGCGCCGTACATCTCCAGCACGGCCGCCGGCTCGTTCGCGATGTCCATGAGTTCCGGCGCGCTGCTTTGCATGCGAAACGCCAACTCGAAGGAATTGATCCGCGTCGCAATCTCGGGATCGCCCATGACGTCCAGCCGGCGTTGGTTGAGACTGCCGATGGCGTCCAGCGTGTCGCGCTGCACCGTGTCGTCGATACCATCCGGGTTGGACAGATACAACACGGGGTCGCCGCTCGTGCGGAACAGGCAGCCCTCGTGGACCGTCGGCAGAAAACCGCTGCTCCACACCGCCGAACCCGCGCTGGGCCCCTTGGACCCGGAACTGAACACGACAAACGACGGCAAGTCGCGGTTCTCGGTGCCGAGGCCGTAGCTCGCCCACGCGCCGAAACTGGGCCGTCCGAACTGTTGCGATCCGGTGCTCATGAGCAACTGCCCCGGCGCGTGGTTGAAGGCGTCGGTCGACATGCTCTTCACAATGGTCACGTCGTCCACGATGCTCGCGAAGTGGGGGAGGAGTTCGGATACCCACGCACCGCTTTGGCCGTGTTGGGCGAAGTTGAACCGCGTGCCGAGCAGCCGCGAATTGGGATCGATAAACGCGGCCCGGTAATTCTGCAACAACTCCGCAGGCGGTAACGTGCCGTCGTGCTTGACCAACTGCGGTTTGTAGTCCAGCAACTCCAACTGGCTCGGCGCGCCCGCCATGAACAAATAGATGACGTGTTTCGCCTTCGGCGCGAAGTGCGGCGTCTGCACCGCGAGCGGGTCGGCCGCTCGCGCAACCGCGGACCCGCCGAGTAACTGGTGCAACGCCAGCGTGCCGAGGCCCACGCCGCACTGCTGCAAAAACCAGCGCCGCGCGATCGCGGGTCCGTTAGGAATCACCTTCGTGCATTCACGTGCCATTGTCTTGGCCCATCCTTGCTGTCTATTGCCGTACGATAGTCTCGTCGAGATTCAGCATAACCCGCGCGGTCAAGGTCCACGCGGCCAATTCCGCGGGATCGTCGATCGTGCCGCCGTCCCATGCCGCGGACTTCAAAATCGCATCCGCGGACAAATCGCCGGCCGCGATACGCGCCTGTTGCTTTTCCAGAAACGCCTCAAGTGTTGCGATCTCGCCATCCTCCGGCATGCGGCTAGTGCAACGGCGGAACGCATATTCAATGCGCGAACGCGTGGCCTCACCGCCGTACGTCAACGTGTCTTCGGCAAGACCGCGCGCACACTCGACGAACAACGGATCGTTCAGTGTGGTCAGGGCCTGCAGGGGACTATTGCTCCGGTCGCGCCGCGTGCAGGCCGCATCGCCTGCCGGCGTGTCGAAGACCTGCAACGCGGGATACGGCACGCTGCGGTAGCGGAAGGTGTACAGCGCGCGCCGGTACCGCTCCGGACCCTCCACCGCGTTCCACACCTTCGGTCCGTAACTCGCGGGCGGTTTGAACAGGAATTCCGGCGCGGGTGAGAAAATGCTCGGTCCGCCCATCTTGTCGTTGAGCAGGCCGCTCGACGCGAGGGCAATGTCGCGCACCGTTTCGCCGGAAACGCGGAACCGCGCGCCCCGCGCCAGGAGCCGGTTGTAGGGATCGCGCTGAAACAACTCCGGCGTCACGTTGGATGCCTGCCGGTACGCGGCCGACGTAAGAATGAGCCGGTGCAATGCCTTCACGTCCCAACCGGATTCCATAAACTCGACGGCAAGCCAGTCCAGCAATTCAGGATGGCTCGGCGCATCGCCTTGCGTGCCGAGGTCGGATGACGTCTCCACGATACCCGTGCCGAAGTAATGTTGCCAGACGCGGTTCACGAAGGAGCGTGCCGTTGTCGGCGATTCCGGCGACACGAGCCACCGCGCGAAATCCAGCCGGTCAGGCGCGCCTTCCGCGTTCAGCGCGTGCATGAACTGCGGCACGCCCGGCTCGACGGTTTCCGCGGGACTCAGGAAATCGCCGCGTTCCAACCGATGCGTGACGCGCGGTGTCTGCCGTTCGTGCAGGACCAACTGCGTTGTGCCCGACGGCAGCGAGCGCCACAGCGCCGCGATGCGGGCGTTCGCGTCGGAAAGCTCCGGCACCGTCGACCGCCACGCGCTGAATAAGGCGCGGGTATCTGCATCAGTCCGCGCCGCTGCCTCCGTCGCCAGCGCTTCTTGCGTCGCGACGGGCAACGCCGTGTCCGGCAACTCCGTTGCGTCCGTCACCGACAGCCGGAATCGGCCCAGGTTGTTGTTCTGATTGTCGTCGCTGTTCCAGCCGCCGTGTTGCTGGCTGAGCCGGAAGGCCAGCGCCGTCCCCGGTTCGACCGTCAGCGGTTCCTTCAGTTTGAAAATGGCGTAGTGCGCCCGGTTCCGGTGTTCGGGATCGATGTCCGTTGTCCAGGCCGTTTCGGCTTTGCCGTCGATAGCGAGTTCGATGGGACCGGTGTAGCGTTTCGCTCCGCCGTTGTCCGGGAACTCCGGCCCCAGCACTTCCTGCGGCGGATTCACATCCGCGATGGCCGAGGCAACCGGCACCGCGGTCCACTTGTCGTACTCGGCGATAGGCGTGTCCGCCGGAGCGACGCGCAGTTCAAACTCCGACAACGCGCTGGCGCCGTAGATCGAACGCCCAGGCCCGCCGCGCGGCAAATTCGGATCCGGCAACAACTCCAGCTTCACGGCCGTGATCGTGGTCAGCTTCGTCGTTGCCGTCATCTTGGGTTGGAACCGGGTCGGCGCGTAGCCTTGCGCCAGATACGACCCGTCGCCCTGAGAAACGCACTTCTGCCCGCCCGCCGACGTATCGTCGAAGGTCAGTTCCAGCGGTTCCCACGCCGGACTCGGGATCGCGCGGGCCGTGGTTTCCCACTCCGCTACACGCTCGCGCCAGTCCGGCCGATCCGCCTTGATACCCTCTTCCAGTTGCGCGATGAGATCGAGGATCGCGCCGCGCTGCTCCTCTTCTTCGGATGAATACACGGAGATGCACGCCTCGTCCGTGTTATTCAGGAACGCGAGCATCTGGTAATACTCAGTGTGCGAGATGGGATCGTACTTATGCGTGTGGCACTGGGCGCATTGCGTCGTCAGCCCAAGCACCGCGCGCCCCACAATCTCCACGCGGTTGAATTGCGCTTCCATGCGGAACTGTTCGGGGTCAATGCCGCCTTCCTCGTTGATCATGCTGTTGCGCAGAAACCCCGTGGCGACCAACTGGTCCTGCGTGGGATTCGGCAAGAGATCGCCCGCGACCTGCTCGACGACGAACTGGTCGTAAGGCATGTTCATGTTGAACGCCCGCACGACCCAGTCCCGCCACGACCACACCTGCCGCGGCTTGTCCTTCTCGAACCCGTCCGAGTCGGCATACTGCGCCGCATCCATCCAGTCCCGCGCCCAGCGCTCGCCGTAGTGGGGCGAGGCAAGCAGCCGTTCGACGAGGGACGCATACCAGTCCTCCGATTCATCCGCGACGACGCGATCGATCTCGTCGAGCGTGGGAGGGAGGCCCGTGAGGTCGAGACTCACGCGCCGCAACAGCGTCACCCGATCCGCCATGGGCGAAGGACTGAGCCCTTCCCCTTCCAACCGTTTCAGGATGAACCCGTCGATGGGATTCCGCGCCCACTCCGCATTCCCCACGCCCGGCACCGTCGGACGCCGCGGCGGCACGAAGGACCAATGGACGGACCACTCCGCACCCTGCGCGATCCATTCCCGGATGAGCGCGATTTCGTTTTCCGACAGTGGTTCCCCGGCTTTGGCCGGCGGCATGATCGTATCCGGGTCGTGACTGGCAATACGGCGAATCATCTCACTTTCGTCCGGCTTCCCCGGGACAATCGCAGCGTATCCCCCGCGATCCGCGAACGCGTCCTCCTTCGTATCAAGACGCAACTTCGCTTTCCGCGATTCCGGATCGGGACCATGGCACTGAAAACAGGCCTTGCTCAGGATTGGTTGAATCTGGTCGTTGAAGGAGACGGGTTCTGCTGCGGCGAAAACGGCCGCGGCTACACCCATGGATGCGAAGATAACTAGATTGCGGATGCCCATGATCGGACGCAATTGCCTCGCAGGTTCGTCGTACTACCCGTCAATCACCAGGACGATCTCTGGCCAGGACCAGAGCGCTTCAGTATAGAGGATCTGACCGGTTTCGGAAAGTGCGCCTTGGCAGAACTCCGAACCGCTTCCACTGCCAGTTGCCCCAGTTGAAGTTTCCGTGCGGACAACGGATACTTTCGGCGGCAAGGGGTTTGGGTACATTCTGGATACGCGACCCGTGTGTCCGGGAGAGGGAGCGATGGATTTCTTCGAGGCGCAGGATCGGTTCGAGTTGGCGGACGACCTCTATCGCAACGGCCAATACGCGCAAGCCCTGGACCAGTTGTCGGACCTGGAGAAACACTACCCCGACAACTACCGGCTGCTGAACGCCAAAGCGCGCACCCTTGCCAAACTCGGCAAGATTCAGCCTGCGCTGGCCATCTGCGACCGGCTGCTCGACGAATTCAAGTACGAGAAAGTGCGCCGGCTCCGGGACCAACTGGCCGGAGCCGTCGATATGGCGGCCAGGAAGGGCAAGCCGTCGGCTCCGGCGGAACCTCCTCCTTTGCCGAAACGTAATCCGGAGCCACACACCGCCAACGGCCAGCCGCCGCCCTTGCCGATGACGCCATCCGTGCCGGGCGCCATCCCCACGGCCGCACCGCCCATGCCCGCGCAGACGATCGAACCTGGATTGTTCGAGGTGAAAGAGGAGCCCGCCATGCGATCCTTCCGCATCAAACCTATCCGTTTGCTGTTGCTCGTCGCGATCGTCGTCGCCATGGCCCTGGGATACCTTCCCTACTGGCTCGGCGGCGGGCTTATCGCCGCGTACTTCATCATCAAATGGATCATTCGCGCCGCCGTATACCGCTTGTTCACCATCCCCTTCAAGATGAAAGGGAAAGCTCTCGCCGGGGCCACCGCGGAGATCCACGGTTGGGAGTGGACCGAAAAACCGGTCCGCGAGCGAACCGAGTACGAGGACGAAGATGATGAAGAGTACGATGACGTGGAGGACGGCGATTCAGACGCGGGCCTCCGCTACGTCTGGATCGACGTCACCATCACACCGCCCGACCGCAGCGAAGGCTTCGTGCATTGGGAGCCGGGTGAACTCGCCCTCTTGCCCAACGGCAAACGGCTGAAGACGCTGGATGACCACGACCACTGTTTACAGGTCCGCGATGTTCGCTTCGTGCGCGATGGGGAAGAAATCGAAGACGAAGGCGAGAAGGTCGGAGGACCGCACCGCATCAAACTTCTCGCCGCGATTCCGCCGGGTCAACACGAATTCCGATTCGTCTATTATCTCGAGGTTTTCGGCGAGGTCAATCTAACGTAATTTTATGCGAAGACCGCCCATGTAGCGCCCGGCTTCCACGCCGGGCGGGATTCGGTTCCGCGATCTGCACTCGCAAAGACCCCCGGCATGGAAGCCGGGCGCAACAGGCGGACATTCCCCCACGTCACCAGCGATTTGAAGAAAAGAACATCCCCCCTTCAAAGGGGGAATCGCTGCAACGCTTTGCGTTGCTGTGCAGGAAGAACGAGAACTCGAGATACGCCGAATACAGTCAGCCGGCCCGACTG
>BTVY01000018.1:0-111100 GCA_045863335.1 Candidatus Hydrogenedentota bacterium
ACAGCCTCGCAATGCTTTACAACGTAACACCAGAATCTTAACCGGACACCAGTGAAAAATACTGTCAACTTCGCACTCCTCCCCGAGCGGATAATCCAACACTTTCATAAAGCGCTGCATATTGTCGCTCACGAGAAGCAGGTGGTAGAGAATGGCGCACAAGTTTCGTTCTTCGCGATTAATCTCACTATAATTCGACTTCCTTGCGAGACCCCTTAAGTTCCCCATTCGTCCCCCTCAATTGTTGATGTCATCTTCCATTCTCGGTTTCGTATTTGCCTCCAAACTCACAGCATGGACATGCCGCCTCCTTGATCGTAAGCCTGGTTTCAGAGTTCCATAGCTTCCCCATCCTGCAAGCGTACTACGTTCTTGAAGTGGTCAGCAAAACGATCTGCGTACTCGGTATGCACGGGTATCAACCGTTTTGGAGCCAAGGCATCCGCGAACTCCTTCAGGTCCGCAAGTACGGCGTGTCCGCTCGTGTGGGCATACACGAACTCTACCTGCGGGTCGCTCTGAAGATTTGCAATTCGGCACGATGGCTCTTTCAAGTATCCGAGCCATTGCGAATAGATCACTTTGACAGGACCGGATTTCTTATAGATGTCAAACAGGGGCCCCGAGGACATCTTAGCGAGATAAAGATACCGGATTCTATGCTCCCAGAGTTCATCCTTCTCTATGCGCCGTTCGAGGGCTCGGAGGAGAAAGCTTCCGAAGTACTCTTTGTTCGTCCGCACAATCTCGTACTGTTTGTATGGGAAATAGACGCGCATTCGTTCCCACGACATGTTCGGCACCGAGTCCGAAACGAGTTTCAGTTGCTCCAGGATCCAAGTCGTATAGAGGTCAATCACAAGAAGTTTGTTTGCTTTGATGCAGGCTCGATACGCCGACACCAACCGGTCGATGTTCTGCGACGATCCGATGATGAAGGACAGGTTCGTCTGCCCCGCAATCGCTTCGACGATAGCCTCCTCCACCGCAGACTCGTCGGGAAACGCATCGTTGTCTCGCTCCATCATAGTGCCTTCCATAATGACAGCGTCGAGATTGGCGGGCAGTTCCTTGATCAATCGCTCGAAAAGGACCGACTTGCGGCCATGGGCCCGAAAGTCGCCAGTGTAGTACAACTGCGTCTTGCCGGCTTCAATGAGAAACCCAAAGGCGTCCGGTGTGGAATGATCGACCAAATACGGCGTGATTCGAAACCCGGCGACATCAAACCGTTCCCAGGGCCGGAAGTAGTGGAAGTTTCTCTGGGTCAGCTCCCGGCCCAGGAACACGCACGTCGCCTCTAACAATCGGCGGCCGAGTTCCGTGATATAAACTGGTGTCGACGGGTCCAACTGGTACATCTGCCCGTAGTGGTCCTGGTGGACATGACTCAGAATCAGCGCGGAAGAATTGAGAGCGGCTGCGTTCAGCGGAGTAGAATTCTCCGACAAGGGTGTGCCCAAATCGAGCAGGATATTCTCTCCTGCATGTGAAAGCTCAATACACGTTCCCCCAATTTCGCTCGCCCCCTTGTGGATCGTCAGTCTCAATTTGTCTCCATTTCCTGTGACCCGCGCTTTGTGGCTAGTGGTTCGTATCGTCTTTCCCGTACCCGTCAAGATGCTTCCGCAACGTATTAGGCGCTATCTGAAGCACACGTGCGGCGCGCGTCACATTCTCCCCGCACAACCGATGCACGTGCCGCAGATACGCGCCATAGACTTCATCGGCGGGCATCACCTCGGACACACTACCCGGCGCGAACATCCGGTTCTCTTTTTCTTCGGGTGTTCCTGCGTACATCGTCTGCCGCTCTTCGTCAATCAGACTTGCTAGCGGATCCCCGAGATACGCCCGGCGCTTCAGGACATTGATGAACTGGCGGACATTGCCGGGCCAATCGTAGTCATCTATCGCCATCCAATCCTGAGGCCGTAGTTTCAACCTGTGCCCGTGAGATTGCAACTTGCGTGCCACTTCCGCAGCAATGCTTTTCATGTCCTGTCGGCGTTCGCATAGTGGAGGAACGCGGATCGAGAGCACATTCAGCCGGTACAACAAATCCTCGCGAAAGGCCCCTTCTGCCACCATCTGGTGAAGATTTCGGTGCGTGGCGACTACGATTCGCACGTCCACTTCATCTTCTTTGGTGGTGCCGACGGGTGCGACGAAGCCCGTTTCAAGGGCGCGAAGCAGATGAGCTTGCACTTCGACCGCCAATTCGCCTATCTCATCCAGAAACAGAGTACCGCCGTTTGCATCCTGGAAAGCGCCCGGTCTGTCGGACACCGCACCGGTGAAAGCGCCTTTCGCGTATCCAAATAGCCGGCTTTCCGCCATTTGCGGGTTGCTGCCGAGTACGGCACAGTTAAACGCCACAAATCTCCCCGTGCGGCGGCTTGCAACGTGGAGGGCGCGGGCGACGACCTCTTTACCGGCCCCCGTCGGTCCTCCGATGAGTACCGGCTCCGGGATCGGACCAAGCTTGCCAACCCGCTTTCGGATCAGGGTCATCTGCTTGCTCGACCCTAGCGGATAAGTCTTCCGTTTCGCTTCATCCATATAGGGGCGCAGCTTCTCCTCAAGTTCGCGATCAAACAGTTTCGGGTCCGCCAGCGCCCGTATTACGCGATCGTTGCAGTGCTCGTCACCGAGAATATAGAACCGATAATTGGCGGCCTCGATTCGGTTCGTCCACGTCTTGTGCTTGCTGTTCTTAACTCCACTCGTCACGCCCGCGACGGACGCCAACTCCAATATGAAATTAACGCTTTCGGACAGGGCGACCTTGAGACCCCTCCGAATCGCCTCGGTGTCGCTGCAATCATCCCAGAAGCGAATCGTTGCGTGTTTCCGCAATTGTCTCGCTTCTTTGATTAGTTCCGGATGCTCATGCCCTGCATACCAATTGATGGTAACGTGCGCAGAAAGCTCAGCCAGAGCCGATACAAGCTCCTCCCGCGGCTCGGCACAACCCACGCCACAGACGTGCACGTTGCCCGAGGAAACAGCACATTCCTTCAAAGCGACAACAATGTGACGTTCACTGGTGATTTGAATGCGTGCGTTTGGATATTGCGTTAACACGAGCGCGGCATTGCACGCGCCAAGGACCCCGTTCACGGTCAGGATTGTGTGCTCACCATTAATCTTGCGCATCTTGTCCTCTACGCAATATTTGATTAACCCTATTCAATATTCGACCATACTGCCCAGAACGAGACTCGATTTGCAAGCCAATTCATCAAGAAACAGCGCACGGGGTGCCAAAGGCGTGCACGCATCCCAAGTTGGCACGATTCTCGCTCTAGTCAAAGGTCAATTTGGGGCTCGAGTAGGTCCCCAACGGCATATCTGCGGAAACGAGGATCGACCAGGGAGCCAACCATGTCCACGAAGTATACCCTCAGTGAAAGCAACCGTCCCGGCATGACACGGACTCATGGGCTTCCCCCGGACTCACTTCGGGGATTCGGGACAGTAGACGAACTGCTGGAGTCTGCGGTCCGCATGATTACGGCTCGGTCCGAATGGAAGAAGGCCAACGAAGATGATGGAACAAGTCCGCAGACGTGCCAATTGCGGAAGATTGCCGACGCGTGGACACAGCATTGGCACAGGTCTCTGTCGCAAACGGATGGATCTCTCCCGATTTGGAGCTGGTTCAAGAGATACCGGTTAAATCGAATGGAGCGCGAGATCCTAATTGTTTTGGTTCTCGAAGATCTTGGTCTGCTCGACCAGTACGTTCGAGACGTGGAGGACATTCTGAAGCTACTATGCTTGCCTCCCAAGAAGATGCTGAACGGACTCCGATGCTTGAGTGAAGAAGGCCGTCTTTATCGGAACAAGCTTGTTGGCTACAAAGACCTAGACGATCCCCTTGTGAAGCGCGAATTGATTGTAGACCCATCGCTGCCGGATTCTGCTCTTCACAAGTGCGCAAGCGGACTTCATGTGTGGCCGGTAAGGAATCAGACCGAACTTTACGAGTATATGCGCCGGTTGACGCGCGCTTTGAAACAGAAAAGTGAGGAACTAAAAAACGTTTATCACGGCTATCACTCAAGTGGAGACGCTTACAAACATGTCCGACGTGTCGCCGGACTCATTCGCGGCCTCTCCGCTACACTGTTAGTCCATACTGGTTGGCCGTTGTCAATTCTACACGAGCAGAATAAGGCAGAATACATATGGAGCGAGGAATGGGTCATTCTACTCGCATTACTCGGGAAGGAACTTGGGCATCTTCATGTTGAGGATGACCTATTCGAAGGGGCCGGATTGGCCCGCGCTGCGTCCCCGGAAACGGAGTACCATCCCAGTACCTTGGGACGATTTCGAGCAGACGCTCCGCTACGAAAACACGATTGGATTCAACCCTGCGGGGGAGATCAAGTTTTGATTTCCGACGATACCACTGACCTGGAATCCACGGAGTTTGAACTTACCGAGAAAGCCAAGCGTTTCCTTAAGCTGGATCCCAAAATTGCAACGAAGAAACATGGCAACGTAAACCTGCGTACCCCCCGCATTTCATTAGCGGACCTTGTTCATTCGGAAAGCGTCCGGCAATCCCTGGAAATTGCAGTTACGCAAGCCCGGCATGCCGGAACATTGTTCCGCACGTGGGGCCTTGGGGAATCGATTCTCTACGGCCGCGGGGTCACCATGCTGTTCGCGGGACCGCCGGGAACCGGGAAGACCGCGTCTGCGGAAGCCCTCGCCGGAGAGCTCAAAAAGGACCTGCTCGTAGTTAACTACGCTCGGATTCAAGACTGCTTTGTCGGGCAGACGGAAAAGAATATTGTCGCGACGTTCCGGGAGGCCAGAGCCAAGGACGCGGTACTCTTCTGGGACGAAGCGGACGCAATGTTCTATGACCGAAACCTCGCATCGCGCACGTGGGAAGTTCGGGACGTAAATGTGCTGCTCCAGGAGATCGAGCGATTCGATGGAGTCTGTATCCTTGCGACGAACCGAAAAATTACGTTGGACAAAGCGCTGGAGCGCCGAATCACGTTGAAGGTCGAGTTCGAGCCACCGAACCGCGAATCCCGTGAAGCTATCTTCAAGAAGTTGATACCCGCAAAAATGCCTCTCGCGCGAGACGTCACATTTGACAAATTGTCAGATCTTGAACTCAGCGGAGGAGAGATCAAAAACGTAATCCTGAACGCCGCGCGAATAGCACTTCACCGCGGTGGAACGCGGACGCGCATTGCTATGAGAGACTTCGATCAGGCTCTGGAATTGTCACGTAAGGGAGCGTTGAGGAAGTCCGAACGCAGGAGCATCGGTTTTCGCAGGTAGGGATCGCCACGGCCGATTCGGTCAAATGCGACTCAGCGACAACAACCAGCCGCGTATGCGCAGAATCACGTTGGGAACTCTTTTCAATTGCCAAGCACGGGAATTCTGGCGGGGGTTACCCCGCCATTTCTCGCAACCGCGCTTCATCCAGGTCGAGCCCGAGGCCAGGGGCTTCGGGGACTTTTAGGCGGCCGTCTTTGAATTCGAGGGGGTTGGTGAAGAGGGTGTGGAGGTCGCTGTGCAATGCGCCTTCGGCGAGTTCCTGGGCCATGTCGTTGGTGACGAAGACGGCGGTGTAGTGGAGGTTGGCGGCCTGGCCGATGGTGGGCTGGGTCTGGTGGGGACAGAGCAGCTTGTGATGGGCCGAGGCGAGGGCGGCGATCTTGACGCCTTCGGAGATGCCGGCGCATTTCACGAGGTCGGGTTGCACGATGTCGGGGTTAGCCTGTTCGATGAGGTCGCGGAACTGCCAGCGCGTGTATTCGTGTTCGCCGGCGGCGACGGGGATGTCGACGGCTTCGACGACTTGCGCGTAGCCCGCGTAGTCGGTCTGGGCGACGGGCTCTTCGTAGTGGATGACGTTGTAGCGCTGAATCTCTTTGCCCACGCGGATGGCGGTCTGGGCGGAGTAGCCATTGTTGACGTCATAGCCGAGGTCAATGTCGTCGCCGATGGCCTTGCGCACGGCGGCCAGGGTTTCCAGGTCCTTCTTCACGTTCGCGTCGGGCGGGATGGGACCGTAGTCCATGCGAATCTTCACGGCGGTGAACCCTTCCGCGACGGCCTTCTCCGCGCGCTGGGCCATCTTCTGCGGCGTGGATTGGGCGCCGCCGCCGATGCTGGCGTAGACGCGGACCCAGTCGCGGCGTTTGCCGCCGAGCAGCTGGCTGATGGGTAGGCCGGCGACCTTGCCGAGGATGTCCCACAATGCGATGTCGATCCCGGCGAGGGCTTCGGGTTGCAGGCCCATGACGCCTTGCTTGTAGGTGCGGTAGAAGACGCGCTCCCAGCAGCGTTCGATGTCGAGGGGGTTCATGCCGATGAGCAGCGCGGCGAATTCGTTCGCGATGAGGTGGGCCGCAGCAGGCGCGTTCATGGGACTGACTTCGCCGATGCCCGTGACACCGGCGTCGGTGCGGATCAGGACGAAGCACTTGCTGCCTTTCAGCACGTAGGGTTCGACCGCGGTAATCTTGAGGTTGTGTTCGGCGGCGTAGGCAGCGAAGGATGGCAACACATCGGCGAGAGCCAGCGCGCCTGCGGCGCACAGGGAGCGTTTCAGGAACTGGCGGCGGTCGAACATGATGCGTCACCTCCCACTTGTTGAGCCTGCGTTCACCTCGCGCCGTACACCCGAAAGTATCCGTGGCTTCATTCAAGAACATCCCCCCTGCCCCCTTCAAAGGGGGAATTCGACACAACGCTATGCGTTGTGCTTCGGACCGACGAAGACTCGGCTATGACGCGCGTTACGACGCGTTCGCCCACACACGCAGTGGGTCAATTCCCCCTTTGAAGGGGGCGAGGGGGATGTTCTTCCCAACTATTGCGCCGAAGCCGTCTCCAATTTCGCGGGCTGGTCACAGGAGTCGATGAACTTCATGCCTTCTTCGACGAGAATATCGCCGGTTTTTTCGCCGAGGCTGGTGCGGGAGACGTAGTTGTAGACGTCGTAGGCGTAGTAGTCTTCCTTGACGAGGATGTAGCCGAAGGCGTCGTTGGTCAGGCCGAAGACGAGGTTGTGATCGCCGTGCATTTTGCGCTTGAAGTAGGAGCCGATGTTCGGCAGTGCTTCGCCGGGGATGGTGATGATCTGGGCGTTGCCGAGATTGACGACGTTGAACTGGCAGGAGACCTTGTCGCCGGGTTCGAGCATATCGATCATGACCGGCGAGTTCTTCACGAGATCGAGGATGCCGCTTTCGATGGGGAAGGTAATGCGGGTCGAGGCGCAATAGAGATCGGGATCTTCCTGTACCGGCGCGTCGGCGATGATGCGTAATGCTTCGTCCGCAAGCAGATTTCCGATGCGCTCGCACTCTTCCCACGTATAACGTTCTTCGCGGCTGCCTTCGATGCGGTTGTCCGCAGTGACCATGGCGCCCTGCGCGCTGTTCATGAAGATGGCCGTGCCGCCGCCGTTGGCCGCGATGCGTTCGTAAAAGGGTCCGCACAAATCGGGACTGAGGATTCGGGAATCGGTGCTTAGAATCTCGGGGTGGATGGCGAAGTTCACGAGCGTGGACATGGGTTCGCCATCCGCATCGAGCACCTGAATGACGTGACAGCGCGGGTCGTACAGACGCGGCGCGTAGGAATTCCAGGCGATGCCGTCCGCCGCTTCGCCGGTGTTGATCTTCACGGCCGCGGGCTGGGTGTTGGCGCTCGCTTCGTTGATGGCCTCGGCCATGCGGTCGCAAACCGAATCGATGTAATCGAGGTCCGCTTCCGTGCCGCCTTTTCCATCGGGGAAGGCATACATGTCCGGCGCGCTATGGACGTGGGTCACGCCAATGAGAATGTTCTCAGCGGGGATGTCTTTGACTTGCGTGCGCACGCGGTCGCCCAACGCGTGCGGGAATCCGAGAAAGTCCGCGCCGACGATGGCGATGCGGGTGTCGTCGTCTTCCAGGACCAGCGCGCGCACGGTCAGGTTACCCTGTTGTTTGGTGGGCATGACAGACGGCCCCGTGCCGCCGGAGATAGGCAGCAACTTGTCCGGCGTGACATCGCGGACGGCAACGCCTGCTTTGAACTCGGCGTTTGCGGCCAGCGCGAAAGCGATCAAAACAACACAGGTGAAGAACCGGCTGATGTTCATTTCATTTGCTCCTTAGAAGTTACCGTGAAGATGCAACATCCCCCGGCCCTGCGGGCCCCCCCTTCAAAGGGGGAAGCAAAGACCTTCGCAATCAAAGCGCTGGCACATCGACCCAGCGCCGTTCTTTCCAGGACAGCAGCCCAAGTTCGGCGAGCTGCACGCCTTTGGCGCCTTCTTTGAGATCCCAGCGGAACGATTCGTCGAGCACGACGTGACGGAGGAAGAGTTCCCACTGCACTTTGAAGGCGTTGTCGTAGACCGTGTTCGACGGCATCTTCTCCCATCCCGCGCGGAAGTCGATGGGATTTTCGATGTCGGGGTTCCACACCGGTTTCGGCGTGGACGCGTCGGGCTGAATCCAGCATTCGCGGAGCCCGGCCACGGCCGATCCCTTGCTGCCGTCAACGTGGAAGGTAACGAGATCATCGCGCCGCACGCGGGTGCACCAGGACGAGTTGAACTGGCACACGATGTTCTGGTCGGTTGTGAAGGTGCCGTACGCGGAGTCGTCGGTGTCGCAATCGTAGGGTTGGTTGTTTTCGTCCCAGCGGCGTTTGATGTGCGTCGCGCCCAGGGCGGACACAGCGGTCACATTGCCGAAGAGATTGTCGATGACGTAGCGCCAATGGCAGAACATATCGAGCATGATCCCGCCGCCGTCGGCTTTCCGGTAGTTCCAGGAGGGACGCTGCGCGCGCTGATGTTCGCCGGTGAAGACCCAGTAGCCGAATTCGCCGCGTACCGAAAGGATCTCGCCGAAAAATCCGGTGTCGATGAGGTATTTCAGTTTGAGCAGTCCCGGGAGCCAGAGCTTGTCCTGCACGACGCCGTGCTTGACGCCCGCTTTCTTGGCTGCCTGGTAGAGGTCCAGACCTTCGGCTGAGGTGGTGGCCACGGGTTTCTCGCAGTATACGTGCTTGCCCGCGGCGATGGCTTTCTTCACGTCCGCGTGACGGCGCAGCGTCGTCTGGGCGTCGAAGTAAACGGGATACTTGGCGTCCTTCAGCAGGGCATCCACATCGGTCGAGTACGGCAAACCGCCGTGGGCCGCTGAGAGGTTCGCGAGTTTCGACTCGTTGCGGCCAACGAGGATCGGCTCGGGCATGATGACTTCGCCATCGCTCACAGGGATTCCGCCCTGCTCGCGGATGGCGAGAATGGATCGCACAAGGTGCTGGTTGGTGCCCATGCGTCCCGTGACGCCGTTCATGATGATTCCTACTGCATGCGTCTTCATGTGTATTCCTTCAGTAACGAAAACCGCCCGCGTGGATTACGGACGCCCCAATGACTCCCCGCGATTCCTCAGGCAAGGACCAGCAGAAACGCGCTGCACGCGACCGCGAACCCTCCGGCGACCGCCGCGACAAGGTACAAGACGATCTCGCGGTCCACGTTGGTCGTGTCGATGCTGCGTTCCTTGCGCAACATGGCCCAGCAGGCCAGAAACAGCAGGATCGCGGCGCACGCGAACCACAGGGGACCGTACTTGGGCATGGCCATCCAGATGAAGAGCGGAATCAGCACGGGCCCCAGATACCAGAGGGGTAACTTCTGCAACTCGCCCGGGTTGGCCGTCGGCTCGATGCGCAACTGGTACCGCTCTTCGCCGGTGACTGGGGTGGACTCTTCCGAGGTGTTCTCTTCCATAATTCTGGTTCCTCGAAGGCTATGACCGCAACCGCTATCTACGCGTAGGGTTGGTCGAAAAACGTCAGGTAATGCCCGCCGTTTGCGAGCCGCAGCAGATAGACCGCCAATTCCATCGCGTGGTAATCGCCCCACATGGACGACTCCCCGAAGGGCACCTTTTTCCCTCGGGGCACGTAATCCCAGCCGTTGGGCCGGTGATAGACCGAATGGAGGATGAGGCCTTGATGCTTGGGATTCTCGGATAAATAGGGCGCGGAAAACAAGGTTTCGGCGACGAGCAGGCCCGCCTGGTAGTATTTGCGGCCCGCGTCGACCAATCCCAGCACGCGCCCCAGGCGCAACAGGCCCTGCGCAGCGATTGCGGCGGCGGAACTGTCCACCGGCTCGTGGGGGTTGTCCGGTTTCGACGGTTCGTCAAGATGGCCGGGCATCTGCGCCAGCCCCGGCGCGCCGGTATCCCAATAGGGAATCCCATCGGCCGCCGTGTTGGCGATGTAGAAATCGGCCGTGGCCCGCGCCGCATCCATCATCATGCGCTTGAGCTTGGCACGTCCGCCGTAGGGTTTGAGGTCCACGTCGTCGATGGCGCTTAGGCATTCGAGTTGTTCGGCGAAGCCTAGGAGAACCCAGGCCAGCCCGCGCGTCCACGTTGAGAAGGGCGAATAGCCCTGCTGGGTGCTTGGACACCGGTACGCGCCGTCCGTCACATTAAAAATACTCTCGTGAACGACCCGGCCGCGCTGGTCGTAGGCGTCCCGGCCGGTACCGTAATACACGTTGTACCTTGCCGTGTTTTTCATGTGTTCAATGGCGCGCCCCAGGAGCGAAATCTTGCGGTCGTTCTCCCCCATGAGGCAATGGCCGAGTTGATGGGCCAGGACCAGAGCGCGGCAGGAGCGGATCGTGTCGCTGAACAGGGAGTGCGGACCGTTGAAGGAGCAGATGTAGCCGGTGCCGTCGGCGATGTTAGTCCAGCGCGCGGCCTGCACGGCGCCAGAGGCCTTCAGCGCCAACGCGTACATCTCCATCGCGTCGGCGGATTCCTCGGTCCGCCCTTCGCGGGCGAGGCGGCGGAGGTTGCCATACGTGGAAACGTTATTGAAGCCGTGATCGTGAACGCCGATGTGGGTGACATGCGGCGCCATGTGCCGGACCGTGTGGTCCCGTCCCATCCGGAGGAACCGCTCGTCGCCGGTGGCGTCAAACTGCAGGATCTGGCAGCCGTACTGAAATCCCTGGGTCCATTCCGTCCAGCCCCGGGCGGTGTACTTGCCGCGCCGGGTAAAGACGGGCGCGCCTTTTGCCGTGTCCCAGGTGCGATCCAGGTCCCGGATCTTCCCGCCGGCCAACTCGAAAAAGCAGTCGAGAGCCGAACGCAGATCGCCGGGTTTTCGTTCATGATTCAACAGCATATGAATGGATGTATCCCGCTTGGCCGTATCGCATTATGAATGGCGGCGGAGCTTTCCCAAGCAACTCCGCACCGGTCCCCACTATACCATTCCGGGCGGGGGTGTTAAACGGGACCGGGCGAGACTCCGGAGGCGGGTTGCCGGGAGCGCCAGTAGTTGGCGAGGGCGGAACCGGTCAGGTTGTGCGCGACGCTGAAGAGACTGGCGGGAAGCGCGACGAGAGCGCTGTCGAAATGGGCTTTGGCGAGGGCCACGCCGAGTCCGCTGTTTTGCATGCCCACTTCGACGGCGATGGTGCGCCGCGCTGAAATGGGGAGACGAAAGAGGGTCGCGAGTCCGTATCCGAGACTCATGCCGAGGAGGTTATGGGCGAAGACAAGTACGCCCAGAATCCCGAGGGCGTCGGCCAGTGTGTCGCGGGACAGCGCCACGACGGCCGCAATGATTAGTACGATAATGAGCACGGAGAGCGCCGGAAATACGGACAGAAATCGCTCGACGCGGCGCCCCGCGAAATTCCGGATGAGAAAGCCCGCGCCCACGGGTATGAGTACGATCTTGACGACGCTCATGAAGAGCCCCCAGGAATCGACCGGGAGGAAGGATCCGCCCAACACGCCGATGAGCCACGGCGTGACCAGAATTGCCAGTATCGTCGAGCAGGCGGTCATGGTGACCGAGAGCGCCACGTCGGCTTTTGCCAGGTACGCGATTACGTTCGAGGCCGTGCCGCCGGGGCAGCAGCCGAGGATAATGAAGCCCATGGCGAATTCAGGGGAAAGCCGGAATCCTCTGGCGATGGCCCAAGCGACCAGGGGCATGATGAGGAACTGGCCGAGGACGCCGCAGAGGATGGCGCGCGGCATCCGTACGACCCGCGCGAAGTCTTCGGGGACGAGAGTCATGCCCATTCCAAACATGATCAGGCCCAAGCCCGGCACAATCCCCGGCGCGAGCCACGCAAACGGGCGGGGAACCAGATAGGCGGCGAAAGAGAACACGAGGACCCAAAGGACGAACTTATTGGTCCAGATCGTCTGCAGCTTGTTATTCATGCGTTGGCTACCTTTGCCGACGGTTACGGGCAGTCTGACAAAGCGCCTTTGCCCATTCAAGGCATAGAACAAGGAGAGCAAGCTTGACCCCGACTTCGGGGGATGCTACTTTCTGGGTTGGTGCAAGCAACGCAAGGATTTCACACGCGTGGAGTCTGTTCATCGTTCTGACAGAGGAGGAGAAACGATCATGGGTTTGAACGCCCCCGATATCGACCTGGAATCGGCCCGGCGCGTGGTAGATGCTGCGCGGAAGAAGGCCGCTGACCTCGGCTGCAAGATGAATATTGCCGTCGTGGACGTTGGCGCGAATCTGAAGGCCTTCGCCCGTATGGACGGCGCGTGGTTGGGCAGTATCGACATCTCGATCAAGAAGGCGCGGACGGCCCGCTTCTTCGACATGCCGACGGGCGCCATCGGCGAGTTGAGCCAGCCCGGCGGATCGCTTTTCAACATCGAGGTGTCAAACGGCGGTCTGATCACCTTCCCCGGCGGGGTGCCGTTGAAGGACAAATCGGGTAACGTCGTGGGCGCCATCGGCGTGTCCGGATCCACGGTCGAAAACGACCACGCCTGTGCGACGGCAGGCGCGGAAGCGCTCTAGGCCAACGTTAACTTTCGGGGAGACCGTTCGTGAGAAGCGGTCTCCCCTTCTCCCCCGCCGCATCTGAATATCCGCAGTAACCGTGCGCATCAGCGCCCCTGCCGACGAGAAAGGACTCAACGCATCATGGGTCACACAATCTGCATCATTCCCGGAGACGGAATCGGACCGGAGGTCGCCACGGCCGCGCGGCGCGTCATCGACGCTTCGGGGGCGTCTATCGATTGGGTGGAGTTGCCGGCCGGCGCGGGCGCGGTGGAGAAGTACGGCGAAGTTCTTCCCGAGGAGACGGTCCGGGCCATCGAGGCGCATCGGGTTGCGCTCAAAGGCCCTGTGACGACACCCATCGGGGGCGGATTCACGAGCGTGAATGTGGGGTTGCGCAAGCGGCTGAATCTCTACGCGGCGGTACGGCCGGTTCGTTCGCTGCCGGGGGTGAAGACGCGTTACGAAGACGTGGATCTCGTAGTCGTGCGGGAAAACACGGAGGGCCTCTATTCGGGACTGGAAAATGAAATCACCGCGGGCGTGGTGCAGAGCCTGAAGATCGCCACGCGCACGGCGTGCGAACGCATCGCGCGGTACGCCTTCAACTACTGCCATGAACGGGGCCGCAAGCGCGTCACAGTCTTTCACAAGGCGAACATCCTCAAGAAATCCGATGGGCTTTTCCTGACTTGCGCGCGGGAAGTTCGCGATGCCATGGTAAACGGCGTCGAGTATGAGGAACTCATCATCGACAACGGGTGCATGCAGCTCGTGCGCGACCCCACGCGATTCGACGTGGTGCTTATGGAAAACCTGTACGGCGATATCGTGAGCGATTTGTGCGCGGGGCTAGTCGGCGGTTTGGGCGTTGTGCCGGGCGCGAACATCGGTGACGGATGCGCGGTATTCGAGGCGGTCCATGGAAGTGCGCCCGACATCGCGGGGCAGAACCTTGCGAATCCGCTGGCGCTGATCATGAGCGGCGTGATGATGCTCAATCACCTGGGCGAGACCGGGGCCGCGACACGAATCCGGGATGCTTACGACGCCGTACTCGCGGAAGGCAACCCGGCAGAGTTGACTCGTGACATAGGCGGCACGGGGGGCACGAGCACCTTCGCGGACGCGCTAATCAAACGATTGGGATAGGGGAAAGTCCGCGCTGATTCCGCGGAATCGGGGTCACGTATCACCGAAGGCTTTTTTCGCCCTGATGACGCAGCTCGCGTCGCTGCACCCGCCGCTGTCGGTCATGGTCCAACCTTCGCCGTTGAGTTCGAAACCCATTTCGACCCCCGCATACGTGGGATCCCCCGAACTCCGGGCGTTCTTGACGAATAGGTCCACCTTTCCAAAAGCGGTACCGAAGAAAACGTACTCGCGCGCGGTGGTCACCACCGCCACGGTAGCCGTGTCTGGCTTGCCTTTGTATGGTTGGCGGTAGTGGGCTATCTCGTCCTGGGCGGATTCGTAGAGGCTTTCCCGCAACCGGTAGTCGTCGACCGCGTGATAGGCCCAGGCCGCGCACGTGCAAAACAGAAGGACCACCAGAATCCGGGTGCTCGCCGATAAGCGCCGCTTTTCCAATGACATCCGGATTTCCCTCTCTGCCAGACCGTTGGCCTGAATCACGCAACCCACGTGTACATTCACAGAACCCGTGCGCGCAGGTCAGTGATTTCCATGCCGGAGACAACCTTGCTCGACTCGGGCACTTCATGCAGTATACTCGGTACTGCTTGGTTTGTTAACCCTTCGAAGCTGCATGCAGGTGACGTACAGGATGCGGAAATCGGCAATATTGGGGCGTTTCTTTTCGCGCCGCCGCTCAAGGCACGTGGCGGCGGCGGCGTTGTCCGTTCTATGGTGGTCCACGCTGAACCTGGCAGTCGCCACCGATTCGACTATCCGGTTTGATCGGGACATTCGCCCCATTCTCTCCGAGAATTGTTTCGTGTGCCACGGCCCGGATGCAGCCGAACGGAAGGCGGATTTGCGGCTGGACGACGGGATAGACGCCTACGAGGATCAGAAGTCCGGATTGCCGACCGTTGTTCCCGGGAAGCGAGCGCACAGCGAATTGTACCTCCGCATCGCGAGCGACGATCCCGACGAGAGGATGCCCCCCTCTGATTTCAGCAAGACGTTGTCCGCCGAGGAAATCGAGTCGATCGGAGCGTGGATCGACGCGGGCGCGCAGTGGGAGCAGCATTGGTCGTTGAAGCCGATGGAGCGGCCCGCGGTTCCCGAGGTTCGCGAGCCGGAATGGCCGAGGAACGCCATCGACCGGTTCATCCTCGCGAAGCTGGAATCGCGCGGGCTCACGCATAGCCCGGAAGCCGACCGGCGCACGTTGATCCGACGGCTGACCTACGACTTGCACGGGTTGCCGCCGACGCCCGAAGAGGTCGACGCGTTTGTGTCCGATCCAGACCCCGATGCCTACGAGAAATTGGTCGATCGCCTGCTGGATTCCCCCCGCTACGGCGAACGTTGGGGGCGTCACTGGCTGGACGTGGTTCACTATGGCGACACGCACGGCTACGACAAGGACAAGCGGCGGGATCACGCGTGGCCGTACCGGGACTATGTCATCCGCGCGCTCAACACGGACAAACCCTACGACCGGTTCATCCGCGAACAGATTGCGGGGGACGTGTTGTATCCGGAGGATCCGGACGGGATTGTCGCCACAGGGTTCATCGCGGCGGGGCCCTGGGATTTCGTCGGCCATGCCGAACTCCGGGAAGGCACCAAAGACAAGAAGATCACGCGGCTGCTGGATCGCGACGACATGGTCGTGAACGCGATGGGGACCTTCGTCAGCGCGACGGTGCAGTGCGCGCGGTGTCACGACCATAAGTTCGACCCCATTTCCCAGGAAGACTATTACGGACTCCAAGCCGTATTCGCCGGGGTGGATCGGGCGGACAGAGCCTACGACACAGATGCGGCCGTTCACCGCGAGCGGCGGCTCCTGGAAGCGCAACAGCGCGATTTGGTGACTCGCAAAGAGCACGTAGATTCCGTCGTGGCCGCGGTAACGAGTCCGAAAATCGAGGCGCTGGACGCGAAACTGGCTCCCCTCCGCGAAGAGCGCGCGGCGTTGGAGAAGCAATCGAAGTCGAGTCCGAGCAATGGGTATCACAGCGCAATTGCGGCTTCGCAGGACACCGCGAAGTGGGTTCAGGCCGATCTGGGCGAGCCTCAGGCAATCGATTCCATCGTCCTCGTGCCCGCGCGTCCGACCGATTTCGCCGATACGCCGGGTTTTGGTTTTCCGCTGCGGTACCGGGTCGAGATCTCCGAGTCGGCGGACTTCTCGCGCAGCGTCGTTATCGAACAATTCGCGGATGCGGATGCGCCGAATCCGGGCGACGAGCCGCGCGAAGTACCGGTCGGGGATTTGACCGCGCGGTATGTGCGCGTCACCGCGACCCGGCTCTGGGAACGCACGGACGACTATGTGTTTGCGTTGGCGGAGTTGCAGGTGCAGGCGAACGGCGTCAACGTTGCCGAGGGCAAACCGGTCACCGCGTTGGATTCGATCGAGGCCGGACGTTGGAGCACGAAGTACCTCGTGGACACGTTCAGCAGTAGAGCTTCACTCCTTGCCAAGAAGGATGGCGAGAGCCTGCTTGCAGAAATGGATGCCACCATCGCTGCGCTCACCGAGGAGCGAACGCAAGCGGTCGATGCGTTGCTGGATGATGCGACAAAGTCGGAACGCCGCGAAGTAAGCGAGGCGCTGGCAGAAGTGACGGCAAGGTTAGCCGCGTTGCCGGTGCCCGACAAGGTCTACGCCGCCGCGCCGGACTTCAAAGCGCAGGGCGCCTTCACGCCGCCGGACGGGCCGCGCGAAGTCCACGTACTCGCGCGGGGCGACGTGATGCAGCCGGGATCGGAAGCACGGCCCGGCGCGCTCGAGTGTGTCTCCTCGCTGCAACCACGTTTCGCACTCGAGAATACGGACGACGAAGGCGCGCGCCGGGCAGCGCTTGCGGAGTGGATCGCCGATCCGGCCAATCCCCTTACGTGGCGGTCCATCGTGAATCGCGTGTGGCACTATCACGTTGGGCGCGGCATCGTCGATACGCCCAACGACTTTGGCCGGATGGGGTCTCCGCCTACGCATCCGGAGCTGCTCGATTGGCTGGCGCTGGAGTTCCTGGATCACGGCGCGTCGCTGAAGTGGCTGCATCGCACGATCGTTACAAGCGCCACGTACCGGCAGGTCAGTCAGACCAACGAGGCCAACGAGCAGATTGACGGCGGCAATCAGTACCTCTGGCGCATGAACCGCCGACAACTCGATGCGGAATCTATTCGGGACGCGGTCTTGTACGTAAGCGGCAAGCTGGACTTCACGATGGGCGGGCCCGGTTTCGACCTGTTCGCATTCGAGGACGACCACTCGCCGCGATACCGCTACAGCGAGTTCGACGTGAACGATCCGAAGAGCTTTCGCCGCTCGGTGTACCGGTTCGTGGTGCGCAGCGTGCCCGATCCGTTTATGGAGTGCCTGGACAGCGCCGACCCGTCGCAGAACGTGCCCGTCCGAAACGAGACACTTACCGCATTGCAGGCGCTGGCGCTCATGAACAATCCCGTAATTGTGAACCAGGCGGAATTCATGGCGGAACGTGTCGCGCGCGAAACGGACACGCCGGAAGAAGCCATCGGGTTTGCATGGCGGCTGGCGCTGAGCCGGGAGCCGACCGAGCGCGAACTGGCGGCAATAGTGCCATACGGTGAGGAACACGGGCTCGCCAACGCGTGCCGCGTCATCCTGAACAGCAACGAATTCATGTTCGTGGACTGACGAATCCGCTACCCGTTCGCTGCACACCACTCCAAGAGGGCGGCCCACTCTTGCCGCTGCATTTCCACAAGGTCAGGGGCCCCTTGCCGGTAGCGGCGTTCGACCTCGTCGATGAAGGCATGGGGGTCGTAACCCCGTATGGACTTCATGGCCGGATGGGCTCCAACGCGGCGGAACCAATAGTGGCTGTTGCTGAAGTCGCCCTCGCGCCGGTGCATGATGCCATGCCAGAACGAGCCGGTGGCGTCGTCGATCCCCTGGCTGATGACGTGGCTGCGGTCCAGTTCATCCACATAAAGCCACAGCCCCGCGCATAGAGCGGGGTTCGCAGCCAGGGCCGGTTCGGCGAGGATTCGCTCCGCAGTACCGGCATGCGGTGACGGCGCGGTTACCACCAAGTCCGGCATGGCCTGTTCCAACGGATACTCGGCAAGCAGCGGCGCGACAGCGGCTGTGACCGCGTCGGGGAGCTTCATTTCGTATTTCCTCGTATCGATCATTGCGTGCCGCCGGACAAGAACCCCTTTGGGGTCACGGCAGGCGGCTCGTACTCGAAGGGTACCTCATCCGGCACGACGTGCACCTGCGTCGTTACTTTCAAGGGGACGGGGCCGCCCACCGGGTAGGTAAGTTCCACGAAGAAGGCAGTCCACCCTTTTTCGGGTTCCGGCACCCGGGCAATATACACGCCGTTGCCCTGATCCTCCAGGAGCGTGCTGGTCCACACTTTTCCGATAGTATCGACGCGAAAGTCGCGCGCGTCCGGATTGGTCGCCTGCCAGAGACGTACAGCACTCGGCTTGTCGACGACGATGACGCGGATGGAATCGTCGTTCGCGAGGGACCAGCGGAAGCGCGGGCGCGGCGTATCGTTCAATACGGTCCCGTAGAAGGCCATGAGCGATTCCACGGCATCCGTATCGTCCAGCGAGTGGTCGGCGTTGGGCACATAGCGCAGATAGGTTTCGCCGGGCAGATTCTCGTAATAGAACTGGGCGGAGTCGGGCAAGAAAAACTGATCGCCCGTGGCGTTCATGAGGAGCTTCGGCATCGTGTACCGCGAGCGGTACTCATAGGGTTCCACGATCTTGAGCAGCGATTCGTATTCCGGAGTGCCCATCCAATCCATGATTCCCATCTCGACGTAATCGCCTACGGCAGGGGCCCAGAATCCATAGACTTCCCAGTGGTGCATGAATGAGGGAACGACGTTCAGCATGTCGATCACGATGGGCACGATGGCCACCACGCGATCATCGACCGCGGCGGTGGTCCATGTGGTCCAGCCGCGCTTGGAACCTCCGGCCACGACAAACTGGTCGACGGTCGCGTTACCACCTTCGGGACTTGCCAGGACAGAAGTGACGGTATCCATGGCGCGAACGGCGCTCTTGGTCATGGGCAGGCGCGCCGGCCAATTGTCATCGCCGGTCCGCATGTACTTGTCCCAGGTGTACGCGATAAGCGAATCCTCGCTGCGGCCTTCCGTTTCGCCGGAAAAGACGAGGGGCTGATTGGGAACTTGTCCCAATTCCGCGACCGCCGAACCGGTCGCCAGCGCCACCTGAACGAGTCCGCCGTCCACCCCGTCCGGCGCAGGCCGGCCATTACGACCGCCGCCGATAAACAGCAGGCCCGTTTGGGTCTTGAGTTCGTCGGGTTTGATGATCGTCAGCCAGTGTTTCCATTCGGTTCGATCCACTTCGTCCGGAGAACGCCAGGACTGCGAGGTGAGGTCGATGACGAAAACGGAATACCCTTCACCGTCAATGGTCTTTTCGATGCTGTACGTGTAAGAAGGGTCCGATTCCGCGACGTAACGATCGAGTGCGGTCTGCTCCGTGCCGGGGGCGCCGGGCAACCCGAGGTTGGCGCAACCTGCCAGAGCGATCGCCATGCATGGGATTAGCCAAAGGACTATCCGTCGCGAAGCGCGAAAGAAACTGTTGCTCATGGGACTCTCCTCTGCTCGTGACCGAAAGGGTTAACCTATGTGCATGATGAATCATCGAACAATCGCATGATCCGCGCGAATTGTCAACCGGCTAAGGGACCGCCGCAGCGATCTACGCTTGCCTGGAATCCTGCGCGCGGCACGCAAACGTGAGCAAGCGCCACGCAACGGCACCAGAGATTGCGAGCCAGAATGCCGCCCAAAACCATGCGGGCAGCCAGGTCGCCTCGGCGAGCAACGTCGCGTCGGAGACTTGATCCGTCCCATGACGAAGCAGGCCGAACAGATCGACGAGCACATAGAGGCAACTCGTCAAACCAATCGTCTTCAATGTGATGGCGCTCACGTGCTTTGGCGCCCGGACGGCGCAGGCCAGAAGGGCCACACCGGCCACGAGGCCAAAAAGGAAGCCTCCGGCGAGGACAGGCCGCACCCATAGTAGGGTGACGGCAATCAGCACGAGGGCCATTACACCGAGCGTGTATTGAGAACGGTTCCAGCGGACGGACAGCACCAAAAGGGTCCCGCCACACAACACACTCCCGACGTAGCCCGCGGACAGGATGACAAAGGGCCAGCCGCCCCTGGTTATGCATAGCCCGCCTCCACCCGGCGCGATCTGGATTTCGACGATGGATCCACCAGTCACCAGCGCCGCGATTCCGTGGCTGATTTCGTGGAAGAACACGACAAGCGTGCGAAGGGGGAAAAGGAGTACTGTGTCCCAAAGCAGTGCCGCAACGAGAACGATTGCAAGGAGAACGGCTACTTCGGGCCAACGAATTCTCGAATACCCTGTTGGCATTGGTCCCACGAGTGCTATTGGATAACCGTATTGGAACGCGACGCTGGGCACGATTATGCCGAATATTAAGCGTGCAATTCACGATAACGCTCAAGACATAAGTGTGCGGATTGATTGTCACTACACGGAAAACCCCGTTCCCATGACTGAGTTTTCCTTACATGACTATACTCTTCCACACCGACGGTTCAGATTGCCAAGGCACTCCGGCGAAAGAGCTTAGCGGTGCGTGGGCAATCGTCGCCTGCCCGCAAATCGCGCTTATTATCCATATTGGTACACAAATTGCTCTAAACACCAAAAATCAGAATTTGTGGTATAGTGCCCACTGTAATCGGTGGTTTGTGGGTATGTTTCGGAGCAGCGTGGTCTGGGGATTGGGAAAGCCCTGACGCTGCAAGGCGCATCGAGGAGGGGATCGTTATGCGTATTGCTGCAGCCGCAGTAGCAGGCTTGCTTATCGCCATGGGGGCCTATGCAGACTTGCAAAACGTCGAGGTCGGTGGCGAACTTCGAATCCGGGGCCGGTACTGGTCCAACACCTATGTAGGGACGGCAAGCGGTCCACGAGAAACACGCATTCCGGACTTCTTCGTACCGCGACGGGCAATCGGTCCGTTCGGACTCGATAGCCGTTTCGATTGGGACGGCAAAGAGTCCGACATTCGTCTGATTGAACAACGCACCGATATCGACGTGCTGGCGGATTTCACGGATAACGTGAAGGCGTATATCCAGCTCGAGAGTTTCGATCTCTGGGGAGAAGAGTTCCGCTCCGATTACATCACGGGGCTGGATTCGCGGGCATCGACCCGCAATGACGTAGAGGTTCTTCAGTCCTGGATTGAGGTGGACAATCTTCTGGATCAACCGTTGACGCTGCGTATTGGGCGCCAGCCGCTGAAGTTTGGCAAGGGATGGCTCGTGGCCGATGCGATTGCGGCAACGTTGAACATCTCGTACGACGGGGTACGGCTCACCTACGAGACGGACGATCTTCAAATCGACGCGTGGTACACGAAGCTCTTTGAGGGCGGTGTGTCCGAACAGGACGGCGACGTAGACTTCTCCGGCGTGTACGCGACGTACCGCGGCATTCCGCACCTTTGGGCGTCCTTGTACTGGTTATGGGTTCGCGATTCGCGCAGTCTCAACGACACCAATTTCATCGCCCCGATTGAGCGTCTTGAAGACTTCTTCAATCTTGATGATTACGATGCCACCAATCTCCACACGGTCGGTGGCCGTCTGTGGGGCGCATACAGCGGTTTCGACTATGACTTGGAACTCGCGTATCAGTTTGGCGAAGCCGATGCGGCCGGTTTCGGATTCAAACCCGCTTCGCAAATCTATGGTGATGACGGCGCGGAGTACGCGAATTGGGGTGGCGACCTGGAGCTGGGTTACAGCTTCTCCGAAGTGCCCTGGCATCCCCGGTTGTTCCTGGGCGGCGCGTATTTCTCCGGAGAGGACAACCGGGACCTCACGTTCGGCGAATGGCTGAACCCCTTCGATCGTCCGGAGGCAAGCGTGTCGTTTAACCGGTTGTTCTCGTACTCGGTGTATTCCTGGCTTCTGGACACGGGCCAGGATCTCTCGAACTTTCATCAAGTGCGCGCCGGTGTGGAGATGTACCCAACGGACAAGATCACCGTGCATCTGAACGCGGCGTATTTCGGAGTGAACGAACCGTTCGACCGGCCGCGCACGGTTGCCTTCGGCAACTGGCATATCCCCGTGGCACCGGCACTGAGTTTCTGGACCGAGGAAGCGGACGAAGACCTGGGCACGCGCCTCTACATGTGGATTCGATACAACTACAGCGATGACCTCTGGTTCCGGGTCGGTTGGGAGCGGTTGTTTACGGACGACGGCGCCGCGCAGGGAAGTTTCGTCAATCGGAATGGCCTCGAATTCAATGGAGGAACGGGCCGGGAAGACGCGGATTACCTGTTCTTCGAGACCGGGGTTAATTTCGGCGGCGCGGATCACCGCTATCAATAGAGGGGGGGCGCGGACCGTTTGACGGTTGCTTACGCGCCAAGGGAGACGAAATATGTTTAAAAAGATGACACTTTCAATGCGAATCCTTTGCGGATTTCTGGTCGTTGTCGCCATCGCAGCGATTCTCGGGTTCTCGGGCTGGCGGGGCATGCGTTCCGTGGCCGAACACGTCAGGCTGTCGGATGAGGGCTTTGCCATCGTGGCCGTGCTCGATGAGTGCGGGTTCTTGCGACGGGATTTTGCGCTGCACGGCACCGAGCTTTTTGGCGGTAATACGAAGAACGCAGCCGAACTTTGGAAAGACAAATACGCAGAACTCGCCGGCATGCTTCAAAGCTTGAAAAATGACCCGGGATTGGATGCCGACGAAAAGAAGCAGATCGAAGAGGCCATCGTCGTCAGCCAGCAGTATGAGAAAGATTTCGCGGAAGAGGAAGCCGCGCAGAAAATGCGGGACGATGCATTTGCCGAATGGGGTCGCGTCGGTTGGGACGTGACCGAAAGCATCGGGTCCGCACAGAACGACACCATCGCGCCGGCCATGGCGAATGCCCAGGCTCAAGCCGATCCCGTCGCGATAGCGCGCTGGGCCGGTATCGGCCAGGGTTTACAGAGCAATATCGTGGAACCGTTCTTGTTGCTTCGCATTCGGGCGATGTATCTCATCGCCAAGGGCGGGGATATCCAATACGAGGAGTATACGAAACAGTTGGCCGCGTTGCGCGAAAGCACGGCGAAGTGGGCGGCGTCCGTCCAGGGCGAGGCGGCCCTCGAGCAGGCGGCGACGACAATTGACGGGTTGATCGGGGAGTACGAGCGCGCGGGCGCGATGTACTATGAAGGCCTACTGAAACAGCGCGAAGCGGAAGTGGCGATGGCGGCATCGGCAGGCGGCGTCCTTGACAAGATCAAAGCCGTACAAGAGAATCTGAACGAGGCGAAACAGGCCATCATCACGCGTACTATTGGTCTGACCACGATCCTGTCACTGGGCGGCGTTGCGGTCGGTCTGTTGCTGGCCTACTTCATCGCGCGCAGCATCAGCAAACCCATTAACAACGCTATCACGCAGCTGTCGGAAGGATCGCATCAACTGACGTCCGCCGCGGACCAGATTTCCACGGTGAGTCAGGAACTGGCGGGTTCGACGAGCGAACAGGCGGCCTCTCTGGAAGAGAGTTCGGCGTCGCTGGAAGAGTTGACGTCGATGACGCACCACAACGCCGACAACGCGAATCAGGCCAACAGCATGGCGACGGACGTGCGGAAAGCGGTGCAAGACGCGCAGACGGCCATGGAGCGCATGTCCGCGGCCATGGGCAAGATTCGCACCTCGGCCGACGAGACGGCGAAGATCCTGAAATCCATCGACGAGATTGCGTTCCAGACAAACCTCCTGGCGCTTAACGCGGCGGTTGAGGCAGCCCGCGCGGGTGAGGCCGGTAAGGGATTCGCCGTCGTAGCGGAAGAGGTCCGCGCGTTGGCGCAACGAAGCGCTGAGGCGTCCAAGAGTACGGCGGCGTTGATTGACGAGTCGCGCGGGAATGCCGAGAACGGCGTCCATGCGTCGACGGAGGTGGCGCAGATCCTGACGCGTATCGACGACGCGGCGGGCAATGTGGCCCAATTGATTGCAGAAGTGAGTGCGGCGTGCCGCGAGCAGAGTTCGGGTATCGACCAACTGAATACGGCGGTTTCCGAGATGGACAAGGCGGTGCAGTCCAATGCTGCGAGTTCCGAAGAGTCCGCCTCGGCCAGCGAAGAGCTGAGCGCGCAGGCCCGGGAAGTCGGCGGCGTGGTGATGGATCTGGCTGCGTTGGTCGGAGGCCATGGCGCATCGGCCGGCACGATGACGAGAGCGACCTCACCGCGACGACCTGCGAATCGCCCGAAAGCTGCGCCAGTGGAGCGCCGCAGAGCAAGCCATCCGGCTCTTCCCAGCAGTGGCAGGCAGAAAAGCGCCGCTGGATCGAAGGCTACGTCCCAATCGAGTGCGCCGGAGGACGTCACCCCACTGGATGACGACGATCTCTCGGATTTTTAGTGCGTAAATGTGAGCGGTGACGCGCGGCGCCCGGAGCCCGGCTTCGGGCGCCGCGTTTCATTTGCGCGAACGAGCCGTGCTTCGTACGGCAAGACTCCACCACCCACTAGGTGTGGGAGTCCTTTCGATTTCCAAACCATATGGTGTATGCTGTGGCTGCGTCGTGTTGAGGGGTTGGGCAAGGTTACAATCATCGTGAGCGCCATCGTTACCGAGAATCTGGGAAAGACCTATCGCTCATCCGTATGGAAGAGTACCGTACGGTCTCTTGACGGACTGTCGCTCACGGTTGGCGAGAACGAAGTCTTTGGATTCCTCGGACGCAACGGCGCGGGCAAAACCACGACCATCAAGATCCTGTGCGGCCTGATTCGTCCCACCGATGGCATGGCACGAATTCACGGCGAGCCGGTTCGCAAGCGCGCGGCGCGGCGGTCCATCGGCTACCTGCCGGAGAACCCGTATTTCTACGAGTACCTTACCCCGCGCGAAACGCTCGATTTCTATGGCCGCCTGCACGGCTTGAGTCGCAACGAACGTGCGGCGGAATGGGAGAAGCTGTCGGATCTCCTCGACCTGCGGGAGATTGCAAATCAGCGCGTGCGTGGGTTTTCCAAGGGTATGCGGCAGCGCCTCGGGTTTGCCGTGGCGCTCGTTGGCGATCCATCGGTCCTCATACTGGACGAGCCCATGAGCGGCCTCGACCCACTGGGCCGCCGCGCAATCCGAGAGTTGATCCTGAAAATGAGGGATGAGAAGAAGACCATCTTTTTCAGTTCCCACGTCCTTGGCGACGTGGAACAGGTTTGCGACCGGGTGGGGATCCTGGTCAAGGGCAAACTGATGAGCCAGGGGCGGATCGCGGAGTTGTTGACGGAGAAGATCCGCCTTGTGGAGGTCATTGCGAGCGGGATCGAGGACGGCGTCGTCCAGGAGTTGCGCGCGGCGAGTGAAGCGTATCGCGCATCGGAAGCGGGACACCATTTCACGGTGACGGACCTCGTGAGCGCGAACGGGTCGATCAAGAAGATACATGCCGCAGGTGGTACCCTCGTCGATTTTGTCCCGGTCAAGGAATCGCTCGAAGATTTCTTCGTGCGCATCCAGGAGGGCCATTCATGAGAGTCCTCGCCGTCGCGCAGAATACCTTCCGCGAGGCCGTCCGCGACAAGGTTCTCTACGTGTTGCTGTTCTTTGCCGCGTCGACCGTGCTCGGTTCGAAGGCATTGGGATGGATTAGCATCGGGCAGGACATCAAGATTGTCAAGGATATTTCGTTGGCGGCGGTGTCTGTATTCGGCGTGCTGATCGCCATCTTCGTGGGCACCAATCTGGTGTACAAGGAAATCGACAAGCGCACCATCTACACGATCATCTGCCGCCCCATGGCGCGGTACGAGTTCATCCTCGGCAAATATTTTGGAATGGCGTTCCTGCTCGCGGTCGTGACCGTGGTGATGACGGCGGTAACGGCGGTGTACGTGTTGTCGCTGGGCGGCACGCTGGATTTGACGTTCTTTCTGGCGGTGGTGCTGATCTACTGGGAACTCCTGTTGATCACCGCGCTGGCCGTGTTGCTGTCGTCGTTGACCTCCCCCATTCTCGGGGCGCTCATCGTGTTCTCCGCGTTCATCGTCGGCCACGCGACGGGGATCCTGATCGACTTGCCGGAACATTTCGATGGCACCGTGGCGGAGAAGGTATTGGCGCTGGTCTATTACCTGTTGCCCAACCTGTCCAACTTCAACATCCGGGCCGAGGCGGCCAACGGCGTGCCCGTGGCGCCGGCGTACGTGCTCTGGGCGATGACCTACGGCACGGTGTACACGGCGATACTGCTCGTGCTGGCGAGTCTGGCGTTCGAGGATAAGGACGTGTGATGGCGCGCAAGCTCGCCATAGCGGCCCTCGCGCTCGCGATTGGCATCCCGTGCGTCGCCATTTCGCAACACCGGATCGATGCTATGCGCGAAGAAACCTTCGATCACGAGTTGCTCTATCTTCCCAACGAGCGATTGCTCAATTCGTTTACGGCGGGGCTCAGCAGCGTCGTGGCGGACCTCCTCTGGCTCCAATGCATTCAGTATACGGCGGAGGAGTTCAAGGGCGACTTCAAGTTCGTCTGGCTCGACCACATGTTGCGGACCATCACCCGGCTGGACCCCTATTTTACGGACGTGTATCAACGCGGGGGCGTGCTACTCGCCATGCTCAAGCACGACGACGATGCCAGCATCGAGTTGCTGAAGAGCGGGATTCCACACAACCCGACGCGCTGGGAACTGCCCTTCGAGATTGGGCGGACCTACATTTTGAACCGCAAGGACAACGTCAATGGCGCGCGGTATCTTGCCATGGCCGCCGCCACAGGCGACCCTCCGCCGTTCGTCATCGAATGGGCGAAGAACACGCAGATGCGCCATAACCTGTACGACGTGGAGCGCGGCATGTGGCTCGACATCGCGGAGAACAGCGGCGACGAGAACATGCGCGAAACGGCCCTGCGGAAACTCACCGAGGTCTCCCTGCGGGAAGCCTGCGACGCCCTTACGAAGATCGTCGAGCAGTATCGCGCCGAAACGGGTACGGTCCCCGGCTCGATTGACGAACTCGTGGCCAAAGGCGTGCTGGCGGAAGCTCCCCAAGATCCGCTCGGTGGTAAGTTCCTCATCCTGGCCGACGGCCGGGTCCTTAGCACGACGGTCCTGGATAGCATCAAACAGGAACGTCTCCAACTGCTGCGAGGCTGGATCGATAAGTACCAACGCGAACAAGGCCACTTCCCCCCTTCCCTCGACGCGCTCGTCGACGCCGGCATCACGCCCGGCCTCCCCAGCCACCCGTTCCCCGGCGGCCAGTGGGAGTACGATTCGGCAACGGGAGACGTGGGGTAGAGAATTTCTCGCGTCGGCACCCCCAGGCCACTACCCGAGTTTTTCGCAACACAGGAAGCGTTGGGGGCAACTCAGGTAGAAGATTTCCGAATTACTGACCCAGGTAGGCGATGATTGCATCAGAAATTTGTTCCGCCGTTTTGTCGTTGGGCTGAACCACGTTTTCCGCCCAAGGACGTCCTGGATGAAGCGTATCCCACGCGGATTTTTTCTGCGATTGCCGATTCTTCCCTTGGTCGTGATGACCAAACCCATCCACAAGATGGTTCCACACCGGCTTGAACAAATCTATGAGCAATGATTCGCCGAGAGGAATCCAAATATCGTCGACGAGAAGATAGCGGCATCGAAAGTCTGTTAGTTCCAGATTGCGAGCTTCACGGATGGACGCGGCGTGTTGCGATATTCTCTGATGCAAGACGAATTTGGGGTCTACACCCAGACCATACCCTCCTTTTCTCGACCCTTGTGGTACGGCCTTTCCGACATAGATGGGTATGGCATTGGGGTCTTCCGGGGGAATTTCAGTTAACCGTTTATAAGCAGGAAAACCGCCTGTGTAGTAAATTGCATAGATCCCGGCTCCTTTGAACCTTTCGGGAGGTAGCGGCACAACGGGGCGCGTTAGCAGGTGATCCCGGACGCTGACACCCAGATTGGTCTTATCAAGGGGATTGAAAACATCGTTGCTGAGAGGCACCATCAAACTTCACCGTTTGCGAACGACAACTGCCGATTCATCCAAAGTCACCTTGCTCGCTCCGCCCCGCACCGATGATTCCGTGATTGAATCTCCGACACGCTTATTGCGAAGTTGGTAGACGCCCTCGAGTACTAGGCCACGCATTTCCGCAATGTCGCCTAGCAGGTCCTGAACCGGAACGTTTACCCCCTGCAATATCGAGTTTCCCACCACGATTACTCCAATTCCGCCACGTGTTAGGATTCGCTTCAGGTCTTTGATAAATCGATCGCAGTCATTGAAATAGGACGCCGCATAATTTGCCCAGCCGCGCCCACCGTATTGTCCCTTTTCCGGGTTCAGAGCACGAATGTCATTAAGGATGTTCTCAAGTACAGGATGGCTAAATGCAAGCGGCACGAAATCCTTGTCTCTCGCCACCTGCCAGAACGTTCCAAAATTCTTTTCTTCCAGTGGCTTCTGATCCTTGGGCGACGCAATCAAGTTAAGCCAGTACATTTGCGGACGCGAGTTTCTTACGTAGTGGTAGTTGTTGAGGTATGGCGGAGATGTAATCATCAGGTTTACCGACCCGGTATCCAGCCGATTGTTTCCGCCAAAAAAATCCTCGTTGTACACCGCACCGGTTCCGGGCGGCGTTACCTTCGCCTGCGACCGAAGCCACTCTATGTCGAGCCGGATACACGCTAGCTTTTCGAGCAGTGAGCCGGCTACATCCGCGTCCTCGATTAGCGGTTTTCCGGCGCCAATCCGAGTGCTCAGAGAAGGTTCATACGTGTAATTCGAAAAAGAAACCATAACTGATCCGAAAGCTATTCGGAAAAGGTCCCGCACTCGGTCGTCTTCGATTCCCGCGATAAAGTGGAGCGCATGCAACACCTGTTTCTCCACCCGCTCGCCAAAGAACGGAATTCGAGATCGGAATCCCTGTGGCGCCTCAGTTTTCGTTGCATGTCCGTTCCGCCATGTTCGCGAGTCGTGCCGCATCGCGTCGATTGTGTTCTCAAGTTTCGAGCGATCCACGCGGAGCGCTTTCAGCTTCGCTTCCGCTGCGAGCGCCGCATACGGGTTAATCTCGAAGCCAACGACCTGATGCCCTCTAATTGCAGATTGAATCAGCGTAGTCCCTACGCCAGCGAATGGGTCAAGAATCACTGCTTTCTTTCGTCCGTCAAGGTAAGTTCCAAGAACGGAATCCACAAAAGCTGCTGAGAATCCGGCGATCCACGGTACCCATCGGTGAACCGGCATAGCTCGGTTTTCCATGAACGCCGGGTCTCGGAACGCAGCCTCGCTCATGCCAGGCTTCGCAGAACGATTGTAGGAAATATCGAGCTGTTCATGCGCCAATTCACAGGACGCCATTGGGACATTCTCCCCTAAAAAGATTCGACCTGATCAGAAATCTTCCCTAGAACCTATATACCGTATTGCCGCCGCGCCATTCTACCACGTTTTGTACGTAGGCCGTGACGATGCAATTCTAGCTGGGATCTAACGTTGCTCCAATCTCACGATATGGAGTTTTCCTATCAGGTTCTGGCCCTGAGTTTTTTCTTTCCAAATTTCTCACATTAGGCTAGAATACGGGTTCGTGGCGCTCGCGCCGGCCGGTGGTCGATGACCCCCGAAGCGCGAGATTGCCGCCCCCAATTGCGGGTCTGCGGTCCTCAGTGGCCGCTTTTGCATCGGGAGGGGAGCAAGAGCGTGAATGCCCGCCGGAATTCCGGCGGGCATTCGCCTTTTTTCGGGTGCGAATTGATTGACGCGAGCTATTCCGCGCCGGGTGCAGCGTTGCGTCACGCTGGCTTGCCGAACAACGCCTCGTGGGTCACGCGCACGTGCTCTTCGGGGGTGCGGGACTCCCAGGATTCGAATCGGCTGAAGGTGCCGGGGCCGTGGGGGTAGGGCGCGCCGGCGGGATCGTAGGGCCCGGCGATGCCTGCCATCCAGCCGTCCTCGGCGGCCCAATGGGGTTCATGGACCCGGTAGCGGAAGACGTAGTACACGGCAGGTTGCTCCGCGGTGGCGGATGGAGCATCGATGGTCGCCATCAACGCGAGTTCGTCGGGCTGGCTGCCGAGTTCGTTGGGATGGCAAAGCCAAAACGTGAGGTCCGCCCGCGCGAGATGTTCCCAGGTCCGGTACTCGTCTGGAAACGCGTCCAACCGTTCGTAGGCTTCCAGTACTTCCCAAAGCACTTTGCAGGTCTCGGTGTTCGCGGCGAACCGTTGCAACAGCACCGGGTCCGGCGGATCCCCGTCGGCAAGGGTCTCGCCGAGGGGAGACATCTTCTCCAGGATGCGCTGCCGCTGGCGCGCGCCGGCGCGGATGGTGGCGATGTAGCGCCAAATCACAAACGCCACGACGAGGATTGCGAGTAGCACAATGGCCATGAGAAGGAACTTCATGGCATCCCCCTTCGTGCATTCGTTCGACCTCTCGCACCGCAGATGGAGATGGACGGGACGGCATCCATAACTCGACTTCGATTTCGATAACACCCGCGAAACTCAGGAAAAGTCGGTGGATTCATGCTGATTCGTTCGATTCCGAGTCAGGAGATGGGGCGCTTCCCTCAATCCTCAATAGTTCGATGATCTGCTCGCGGAGATGAGGCACCTTGCTGATAACTACGTCCCAGACAATGTCGTAGTCCACTCCAAAGTATCCATGTATCAGGCGGTCCCGCATGCCTCCGATCAGGGTCCACTCGATCCCCGGGTGACGCTTTTTCACGTCGGGAGGGACTTTCTTCGATGCCTCCCCAATGATTTCCAAGCTTCGAACGAATGCGCGCATGATGGTAGGATCACTCCGGAAATCTGCGTCGCGCAGGCCAACCGAGGCCTGCATGAGATAATCGCATTCGTCAAGTATGTGGCGAAGATACTCAAGCGGCGAAAGGGGCATACTCCACCTCATTGAGTATGTGCGGGCCGATGTGTGGACTGAGCGATTCGGTGGTAACAAGTTCCACGCGGTGCTGGAGCAAGTCTTCCAGAAAGAACGACAGCGCCATGAAACGATCGAAGGATTTCTGCCCTCGAGCGAACTCGACAAGCAAATCGATGTCGCTATCCGGCCGTTGGCTCCCTCGCACGTATGACCCGAACAACCCGATTCGCTGCACCCCAAGTTCACGCATATGGCCATGATTCTCGGCCAAGATTCGCATGATTTCACCTTTAGTCATCAGACGCGTCCACCACAACTTGTTTACACAGAAAAGACGACCCACTGCTCCAATACTATCAGATCGGCCCGAAAAATGCCGCAGGCAACCATGATCCCATTCGGTAGATCCGGTACCATAGGGCGCTTTCGTTTTCACTGAGGTGAGGAGTCCCTATGCAGAATCAACACGGTGGCGCGACCCGTCCGCGCGTTCATTTTTCCGGAATCGGCGGCACGGCCATGGTCGCGGGGGCGCGGCTTGCCATCGAGGCGGGGTGCGAAGTGCGCGGCAGCGATAATCCCCTCTACCCTCCCACTTCCGACATGGTCAAGGCGCTCGGCGTGCCTGTGGCGGAGGGGTATGCCGCCGCGAACCTCGATTGGAATCCGGATCGGGTAATTATTGGAAACGCCTTGAGCCGGGGCAATCCGGAAGTGGAAGCGGCGCTGGATCGCAAGCTGCATTACATGAGCCTGCCGGAATGGATGAAGGATCACGTGTTGCGCGCGCGACGGCCCGCGGTTATCACGGGGACCCACGGGAAGACCACGACCACGGCGTTGACGGCATACCTGCTGAACGCGGCGGGCCTTGATCCGGGTTTTCTGATCGGGGGTCAACCCTTGGATTTCGCTCATTCGGCTCGGCTGGGCGGTCCCGGCGCGCCTTTTGCCATCGAGGGCGACGAGTACGACACCGCGTTCTTCGACAAACGGGCCAAGTTCTTCCATTATCTTCCGGAGGTTGCCGTCGTAACGTCGCTCGAGTTTGACCATGGCGACATCTATCGCGACGTGGAGGAGATAGAGGTCGCGTTTCAGCGCATGTTGCGCCAAATTCCCCAGTCGGGGCTTCTGCTTCTGTGCGCGGATCACCCGCGCGCGTTGGCCCTTGGCGACCACGCGTATTGCCCGGTCGAATCCTATGGTTTCGATCGCAATGCCGACTGGCGCGGCGAGTCGTCGCCCGGCGGCGATGGTCTCGTGAATTTGACCGTTTACCGTTCAGGGGCAACGTGGGGGCATTTTCGTGTGCCCCTCGCAGGGCGCCACAACCTGCAGAACGCGCTTGCGGCCATCGCCGTGGCGGCGCGGTTCGGCGCGAGCCCCTGCACTTTGGCCGACGCCCTACCCGGGTTCAAGGGCGTCCGACGGAGAATGGAGGTATTTCACGAGGCGCGAGGCATCACCTTTGTCGATGACTTCGCCCATCATCCGACGGCGATCCGCGAGACCATCGCCGCGGCCCGGATGCGCTGGCCAGACCGGCGTCTGCTGGTGCTGTTCGAGCCGCGTTCCAACACGACCGTGACGAACCGGTTTCAAGGCGAGATGCAAGACGCGTTCTCCAGGGCCGACGCGATCTGGCTGGGCCCCATCCATCGGGCGGAATCCATCCCGGCCGATGTGCGGCTCGACCGGGATGCGCTCGCGGCGGCATTGACCGCATCGGGGATCCACGCGCGGGCCGCAGCTTCAACTGCTGAGATTGTTGATGATGTTGCAGATAGGACAAAGCCTGGCGACGTGGTGTTGATTCTCAGCAATGGCGCATTTGGCGGCATCTACAAGGCATTCCGCGAACGATACCAGCAAACGCCAGGGTGGTAGTGCGGGCGATTGAAGATTTGCTATACTCCGCGCCATGTGCACGTTGCGTTGTACACGGGTGTACCAGCGACGCCGCCGTGCCCCGGCCGTTCACGCCGGGTACAAGATAGGAGACTGTTGCGATGCGTTTGATTCAGGTTTTTTCCGTTATCGGTTTAATGGCTTTGGCGGTCGCAGGCGTGGGATGTTCCCCGGGCGCCCCGGCGCCGTCCGATTCAGGCGAGGTGACGGTTCCTCCGCCTCCTCCGCCGATCCCGCCGACCCCGGCAGTCGATCCTGCGCCTCAACTACCGACACCGGCTCCAGCACCGGCTCAGTCCCCCACCACTCCGGCGCCGGCACCTGCCATGACGCCTGTTAAGGAGAAGCCGGCGAATCTCATCGCAAACGCGAGCTTTGTAACCTGGGACGAAGGCCAACACGTTCCTCGTCATTGGACGATGGGGTTCGGGTTCAACCTTGATGACATGCCTTTCGAGTTGGAACCCATCGAGGACCCCACCTACGACGACGGTCACGCGGTCCGACAAACCTGGCTCGCGAGCGACGAGGCATTGGCGTTCCAGCGTGTATTCGGCCAGACGATTGAAGGGCTCGAACCAAACACGGGCTACCGCCTGGACGTCGTTGCCCACAACGAATCCAAGAACGTCATCATTATCTCCGCGTTCGAAATGGAGGACTACGAAACTGGGCGGGTCGGATCTGGAACGGCGGCGGAGCGGCTCAACCTCGAGGCCGCCGTAATCACGCCGAGCACAGGACTGGTTACCTACACGGGTTCATTTATTACGAACGAGTCGGGAACCGTGAAGCTTGGGGCGCGTGTGCGGGGTGAGGATCCCGAGTTGCCATGCTCCGTCATTTGGGACAGTTGGACGCTTCGGGCTGTAGATTAGGCACGGAGATCAGAAAAGCCGAAATCCGCATGGCGCTTCACAGCGTCATGCGGGTTTTTCTTTGTGTGCTTCGAGTCAGGGGAACTGATGGCGAGATATGGTTCCCGTGGGCAAGCGCCGTTCTTAACGATCCATGGGGGAACACCTTAGGCCAGATGTCCGCCTTTTGTCTAACTTCCGTCGAAGCGCCTTGATTTCTGAGCGGAAGTTGCGCTAGCGTGGAAGTGCCTTCTGTTACCATTGCCCAGTAACCAGTGCCGGTGAACTCCATTTGGGAATGCTTATCATGCTCGGAGAAGAATACGCCATTCTCAATTTCGACCGCGTGTTGAATTATGCCGTACGCGTGTCGGACCGCTATCAACGCAGGCTTTCCTTGGTGATGCTCGGCGGAGACGATCAGGGTTCCGATCTGACCTGTCTGTTGACGCCTCATCTCCGCCGGAGCGACGAACTCCTCGAATTCCGGGATTGCGCGGCTGTGTTGATGAGCGAAACGGGTGGAGACGGAGCGATGCGGGCCGTGCAGCGCTTCAAGGCGCGCTGCTCGGATCGGCCGGACGTTCGTTACGCGATAGCGACGTTTCCTGAAGACGGGGAGGCGGCAAGCAAGCTGTTTATCAGCGCGCGGCGCCGGTTGGATGCTGCTCGCGATCAGGGTCCGGGCGCGGTCGTCGCCACGGGTTGATCGCGAAAGGGGCCGCCCCGGTGGAGCGGCCCCCAGTGCGAAATGGCGCTTGACGAGACCGGCTGCCTAAGCCTCGCTCGTACCCACAATCCGCCAGACGCCGTCTTCCTTCTTGAGCGCCAGCTTGAGATACATGGAGCCCGCGCTGCTAGACAGTGTCACCGGCCCGACGGTCGCGTCTTCACTGTTGATAGTGACCTGCGCCGATTCCATGTCCACCATGAGGCTATCCAGATACCCCATGCTGACAGCCTCCTTGATGAAGGCGTGCATCTCTGCCTTGCCGCGGCCTTCGCCGTCGCGGAAATCTTCCGAGTAAACCGTGATGACTTTGTCCGCGTCCTTGGCGACCAATCCGGATTGCCACTCGTTCATGGTGTTCATGATGAGGTCGCGGTCACTCGGACCTTTCGCCCCCATCGCGCACCCGGCTCCAACGAGTACGACCAAGACCATACACAAGCCCGAAAGCATTATCTTTGTATTCACAGAAAACCCCCTTTCCCTTATCAAACACACGGCCGGCGGGGACGGTCCGTCCGCCCCCCGGAGCGATAATAGATTCTCGGAGGATACCCGTTCAACCACCAGTACGAATTCGCACCGGGCCGCGTGGTATACTCGGGATTCACCCAAAGACCTGCAATCGCAACAATACCTGAGGAATGCTGAAACATGCGTGATAGGTTGCATCTAGTGAGTGTGGAATTGCTTTGTGTCGCGGCGCTGATCGCAACGCTCGCCGCTGCCGGATGTGGCACCGAACAACCGGATGCGGGGCCGCCGCCGGCCACAGAAGACACTGCACGTCCCGCTGACGCGCCCGATTCATCCTCCACGCCGAATGGAGAATCCGCTGACGCGCGTGGCGGCGCTCCAACGCGCTCAAACGCGACCATCGACCCCAAGGGCCGTGTCATTATCCTCGGATTCGATGGTGTAGAACCCAGTATCGTCGAATCCATGATGGCCTCCGGCGAACTTCCAAACCTGGCCAAGGTTAGGGAGGGCGGCACGTTCAAACCATTAAGCACCGCGAACCCTCCTCAGTCGCCGACGGCATGGTCGTCGTTCACCACCTGCAAATCGCCGGGAAACCACGGGGTTTACGATTTCCTGCGGCGCACGGCTTCCAACTACCTGCCGGGTGTGGGTTTTGGTAGTGCGCAACACGCGACTCTGAGCGCAGACGGTTCGCTGCAGCAGCCGGCGACGTTCGAGAGCATTCGGAAAGGCGACTCGTTCTGGCTGGCCGCAGACCGCCAAGGCGCGCGCTGCAAACTACTGGTCGTACCGTTTGCGTTTCCGGCCGAGGACCTGAGCCAGGGCTGCATGCTCTGCGGTCTGGGCGTACCCGACTTGCGCGGGACAACGAGCACGTTTTATTCCTTTTCCGACGAGTACACCAAGGAGGAGAGTGTCTCCGGCGGTATCCAGTTTCCGCTCGATTTTGATGGCGACAGTGCGAAGGTGACCGTTCCTGGAGCGCGGAATCCGCTCGTACGCCGTTCGTCCGAGCCGGGCGCGTATACGGAGGCGGAGTTGACGTTCACCGTGGATCGCGATGCGCGGTCCGTCGAGATTGCCCTCCCTTCCGAAACGGTGACAGTAAAAGAAGGCGAATGGACGAAGTGGGTCGAGTGGACGTTTGAGGTTACCCCGAAGTTTACCGTAAAGGCCATTAGCCGGTTCTACGTCTTGCAGGCGGGCGAACACGTGAAGGTCTACATGGCGTGCCTTCAGTTCGATCCGCGAAATCCTTATATGCGCATGAGTACGCCTCCTAGCTACTCCGGCGAAATCGCGGATCGGTTCGGCCTCTACAAGACCATCGGCTGGATCTATGACACCCACGCGCTGCGGCAGGATGCGTTGATGGAAGATACGTTCCTGGAGGACGCAGAGCAGACTATGGCCTTCCGCGAGAAGGTCGCGCTGGACGAACTGGACCGCGGCGAGTTCGACATGCTGGTCGCAGCATGGACCGCCACGGATCGCGTCGCCCACCTGTTCTGGCGATTCCGCGATCCGAAGCATCCGCTGTATACCGAAGAAGGGGCCAGGAAATACGGGCGCGCGGTCGAAGACACCTACGTTCGTATGGATCAGATCGTCGGCAAAGTTATGGAGCGGATGCAGGATGACGACCTGTTGATGATTATGTCCGACCACGGGTTCCACAGTTTTCGAACGGGTTTCAACGTGAATACCTGGCTCATTCGCAATGGATATCTTGCGGTCAAGGGTCAGACCGACGCCGCCACCGCGGTGAATAATGAAGCCTATCTGCAGGGCTACGATTGGGCGAATTCCAAAGCCTACAGCCTGGGACTGGGCAGCATCTTTCTCAACCTGAAAGGCCGCGAGGGACAGGGCACGGTCGATCCCGCCGAGGCGGACGCCCTAATCGAGGAGATTCGGCAGAAACTCCTCGCGGTGACCAATCCCGATACGGGAGACAAGGTCTTCAGCGCCATCTATACGCGCGCGGAGTACGAGGGCGTTGCTTCGGAGGACGCACCGGACATTCAGTTGGGGTATGCGGAGGGTTTCCAGTCCACTAAGGACACCGTCAAAGGCTCCGCGCCGGCCGGGCTGTTTGAGCCGAATACGGACAAGTGGAGCGGCGAACACGCGAGTTCGGACGTGGCGTTAACGCCGGGCATTTTCTTCTCGAACCGAAGCATCGGGGACGCGGAGCCGCATATCGTGGACCTTGGCGTCACGGCGCTCCACTATCTTGGCGCGGAGGTGCCGAGCGACTTCGAAGGGAAGAATCTGCTCGCGGAGTAAGGCGCTGCATCAACTGCCGTCGAAGGACCGCAAGCGCTCTTTGAGTAGTTGCGTGCGTTCGTGCAATGCCGCGATCAGTTTGTAGCGCTGCTCGTTGCCGGACTCCTGCGCTTCGGCCGCTGCGGTTTCCAGCGAACCCAGGATCGTGTCCAATTGTTCGTTCATCATCTCGGCCAGTTGCCGCTTGGTAGGAACGCGTGTCTCCAACATTACCGATGTTCCCATGGAGATTCCGGCTTCTTCGAGCGCCTTTGCGCCCTCGGAATCGGCGGCCAATCCGATCGGGTCCAGCACGGTGAACAACTCGTGCTTTCGCAGGAAGGCGACGAGATCCCGCTCCGATACCTCCGCAAATTCGGCATCGCGGTGAAGGTAGCGAAGCAGTTGCGACACGGGAATCACCGGCCGCGATACCTGCATCAAGTATGCGAGGCATTTCTGTTCGATGGCTTCAAGATTCATGGCGCTTCATTTAACCGGCTCTTCCAGCAGATTCGTTTCCATCACTTTGCCGGACGTTCGTGCGACGCGCAGGGTTTTGATCTCGTGCGCGCCGAAGTTGATGCCGACAGGTTTCTTCAGTCCCGGCACGGCGATTGACGCATTGGTCTTCTTGCCGGAGGTCTCGTATCCGCGAACAACGACAGAATCGTCGTCTTCGCTCTTTTTCAATACATTTAACACCACGTTGTCCGCGTCCGCCGACAATCCCGAGAACGATGCGGGCATCGTGCCGGGATGCGCGGATTCGACGTGCACGACACACGGCTCGTTCAATGCCCAGGCCTTCTGCACGACCCCGGCCTTTTGCCAGCTACCCGCGTGCGGAACAAGGCGAACGCGGATTGTGTGCCAGCCCTGATCCATGATCGCGAAGGGCTGAGAGGCATCGTACCGCGCGGGATCGTGGTGGGCGTAGGCCGCGCTGCGGAGAAGGGTTACGCGCATGGCGCCGTTTAGCACATCGAAGCCGTACTTGGAATCGTTGAGCACGGCGAGACCGTACTTCTCACCGCCGATCTCACCGGTCACGTCGAACCACATCTGCCCCGGATTCTCGCGGCCCTTCGTGTCGCGAACCTGATAACCGTAGGCCGTGTCGTAGGTTGCAGTGCCGTTCACGATACCCGTCTCATACGCGAGCTTGAGCATCGTGTAGCGTTCCTGCCAGTTGATGCGGAACGTGCAGTCGATGGTGTCCGACTCGCGATAGATCGTGACGAACTGATCGGCAAGGGAATCCCGGAATCGCGATTGGACGCGTACCGTCGCGCGCACGTCGCCGCATTCCAGCAGCTCCAACTTCGCGTTGCCGAAGCGGCCCGCTTCGGTCCGGTACTCGTCGTAACCGTGTCCCCAGGTATCCGAAGAATCGACGAGCGCGGCGAGCACGTTGCCCTTGCTCAACACTTCGACTTCGCGCTTGCGGTCGTACAAGCGGCAGAGGTGGCCGTCGTAGGGGTCGAATTCCAGCCGCCACCATTTGTTCTCGATATAATCGTGGCTGGCTTTGAGTTTCCGGTCTACCTTTACCTTCTTCACGCCGCTTCGCACGTGATAGCACCGGTAGCCCAGCGCGGGCACTTCGGCTTTGAACGCATAGGCTTCGCTGCCGACCCGTTCGTCCGCCACGACCTGCATGGGAATGGGGTTCCCTTCTCCGTCCACGATGTGTAACGGCTTGGTCAGCGTGCGCGCGACGATGGGCGGCGCGGTGACCACTTCGGTTACCGGATGCGGCAGCGGGTTGAAGACGACGACGGTATTGCCTTCCGCCGACGTGTCGATGTGCCGCGTCAGGACCTGCAACGATTCGTTTGTGATGAACTTGGCCGCGTGTTTGGCGCTGCCCATCTGATCCCGGCTGTCTTCGTACGACGATTCGATGCTGGTGCCCGCGAGGATGTCGTGGAACTGGTTATACAGGAGATCCTTCCACGCCTTTTCCAACGCCGCCTGGGGATATGGGTGGTCGAACATAACCCAGGTCAACGTCGCAAGCCGCTCGGCAGTCATGAGGGCGTGTTCAGTTTGCCGGTTCAGCCGCTTGACCTCGGCGTGGGTCGTATAGCATCCCTGCGCGTGGTGTTGCAGGTCGGTCGATATGACCGGTATATCTTTGTCCTTGGTTGCCGCTGCAAACCCATCGAAATACTCGCGCAAGGTGGAGAAGATAGCATTCGGGGCTTTCTTGTCCTTCGCCGTTTCGAGGATCTGTTGAATCGCGATCTTGGTCGGCCCGCCGCCATGATTGCCGACACCGTAGAAGCCCAGAACATGGGTTTGTCCGGGGTTCAAATGGGGATGCCCTGCAAGGATTTCGATTCGATCCCGCGTATTGGTGTCCGCGCTGTAATCGTCCTGCAAATTGCACGCGAGCACGCGCGACCCATCCTGGGATTCCCAGTAGAAGGTCGTACCGTCGGGGTAGGCCATTTCCTTGATGGGCATGGGTCGCATGTAGGCGTAGGTATCGATCCCCATTTTCCGGTAGATCTGCGGAAAGGTGCCGGCATGGCCGAAGCTGTCGGGATTGAAACCGACTGTCGCGCGGATGCCAAACTCGCGTTGGAAGAAGCGTTGTCCGTACAAACCTTGCCGCACGAATGACTCGCCGCAGGGGATATTGCAGTCCGGCTCAATCCACCAGCCACCCACGATCTCCCAACGGCCCTCGGCAACGCGCTTCCGTATGGCTTCGAACATCTCGGAATCGCAGGATTTCACCCAATTGTAGAAACACGCGCTGCTGGCCGTGAACTTAAACTCCGGCGTTTCGTCCATACGATCGAGGGCGCTGCGAAAGGTCGCGCGGACTTCTTCGTAGCCTTCGGTCCACCGCCACAACCAGGTGGGATCGATATGGCCATGTCCGACCATGTGGACGGTGATGTGTTTAGAGTCGCTCAATGAAAGCTCCTTGTTTGCATATTCCGGCCCGCGAGGCCCGCGTCAGATTCCCTTTTCGAGAAACTTCTTGCGTTGTTCCTCGATGAACTCGAGGCCGCTCACGTGAACGCTTCGGAAGATAGAAGGGTTGATTCCCCTGTCCTGCAACTGCTCGACCGCTTCGGCGTGGATCGCCCAGTATACATAGGTCGCCGCGAGCCCGCTCATGGGGCACATGGGCTCGTTGTCACGCACGGGCACGGCCGCGTCGCCGAAGGGTCCGCAGGTGTCGATGCAGATGTCGGCGACGTCGAACAATTTCTTACCGCTCGGATGCGCCGCTTCGCAGCGGTCCATCTGCTCGCCAGATGAGATACCGATGGTCGTAATACCGCGTCCCTTGCATTGGAGCGCCACTTCGATGACGTTCGGCGTCCGGCCCGAATTGGAGTTGATGATTAACACGTCGCCATGCCGCATCTTACTCTGGTCCAGCGCCACGCTGGCCAACTGCCGTTCCAATTCCGCCTGCTCTTCGCTAGAGCGCTCCACTTTGCGCTGGTCGACGGGATTGTCCAGCTTCAGCTCGTACGAAAACGGGGCAACCGCCATCATGCCGCCCGCGCGGAAGAAGGCTTCATAGCGCAGCATATGACCGGTATCCATGATCAGCAAGGCGCCCTGGTTGGCCAGGCTTTGCGCGACCGCCCCGGCGGCATCCTTGATCGCCCGCAACTGCGTTTCGCGGATCCGTCGAAACGACTTCTCGACTTGCTCGAAATACATATCCAGGTACACGGTCACATTCCCTTTCTGTAGTCTCGCGACAAGATGCGAATAATCCCCGAGGCCGGTTCGGCTGCTTCGGGATACATCGTGAACGCCAACGGGCTCGTCCGCAGCGTACGCTTCAGCGGGTTCAACACCAGCGCTCCCGCGCGAAACACGCCGCCGGTCAACACGAGCGGCACCGGCCCTTTCTTCACGCGCGCCTTGCGCGTGGTCGTCAGTACCAAATCTCCCAGAGCACGCCCAGCGTGTCGCAGCACCGTTCGCGCAATCGCATCGCCGTCGCGCGCGCACGCGATCACTTCGGGAACGCAGGCCGCCACGCGTGGACCGGGGACGTGCCCGCTGCGATCGCACAGACGCAAGACGTGCCACATGCGCTCTAATTCGTAGAACGCCCGCAATCGTTCAAGCAGAACCGTCGGAGGTCCTTGGGACGTCTCGGCGCGCATGGCCGCCGCGATGGCTTCTTTCCCAATCCAGTAGCCGCTGCCCTCATCGCCGAATTGCGGTCCGAGTCCGCCGCAGATCACCGTGACGCCGTCCCGCGTGAGGAACCGGCAACTGGAGCCCGTTCCCGCGACGAGAGAGATTCCCCAGCTCAGGTCGTACAGCGCGAGCGCGATGTCGGCTTCGCTGAGCCACGCGAGCTGGACATCGCCGAAGGCCTCGCGAATCAGCGACTCCACCAGGGCCTGATCCATTGGCGCGGCCAGACCCGCACATACGACCGTTCCGCCCGACTTGTCCGCCGTTCGTCGAAGCCGCTTCAGCAAACTTCGAATAGTGGTTGCGTACTTCTTGGGATCGATATACAACGCGCTCGACGAACCGCCGGTCTCGGTCTGGAGGATCGTGCCGCCCGTCTCGGCCAGGATGATGCGGGTCTTGGTGCCGCCGCCTTCGAAGGCGAGAAGAAGCTCTTTCATGGCGGAGACCAGCCCTGGGTTGCGCGGATAGATTCAAAGTTCGGCGCGAATTGTAGGCAAGTATGATTGAGAATTCAAAGACGGTGTTGTGCGGCGAATCGCGGTCGAGAACGCTCGCGAATTCAACGTTTAGCCGACTTCGCAGGTTCTGTCCAGTCCCATACGTCCTATTCGTCGTATAGGTCCTATCGGTTCTTCATGGAGTGGTTGCCGCTTCCTCGGCGGTCTCCCAGCCGCCGCCGAGGGCCTTGTACAGCGCGATGAGATCGGTGAGGACAAAGCTCTCGCTGCGGACCAGTTCGTCCTCGGAAAGGAAGAGTTGCTGCTGGGCCTGGAGCACGTTGAGGAAGCCTTCGAGGCCGCGGACGTAGCGCTCGTTCGCGAGCCGGACAGCTTCGCGGTTAGCGGCGACCGACGCTTCCAACGATTCGCGGCGTACCTGTTCCTGAGCGAAGGAAACGAGACTGTTTTCCACTTCTTCAAGCGCGAGTAGAATGTCTTGCTCGTATCCAATGAGCGCTTGTTCCTGCCGCGCCCGCTCCACTTCGATGTTCGATCGGATGCGTCCCCCCTGGAACAAAGGTAACTCGACGCTCGGTCCGAACGACCAGATTTGGTTCGCCCCGCTGAGAATGCTTCCGAGACTGTCGCTTGCGCCGCCGAAGGCGCCGGTGAGGTAGAACTTGGGATAGAGGTCCGCGACGGCCACGCCGATGCGCGCGGTTGCCGCGGCGAGTTCGCGCTCGGCCTGTCGGATGTCGGGCCGGCGCCGCAGAAGGTCTGACGGGAGTCCCACGGGCACTTCGTCGGGCGCATCCGGCATGGCTTCCGGTTCGCTCAGTTCGACTTTCAGCGCGCCGGGGTCTTCGCCGAGCAGCACGGCGAGCCGGTGCATGGACGCGGCAATCTGGGTGTCCAGCAGCGGAATCTGAGACTGCGTGCTCGCCAATTGCGCTTCGGCGCGCACCACGTCCAATTCGCTGGTCAGTCCCGCATCGAACCGGGCCCGGGTTATATCGACCGTATTCGCTTGCGCATCGATATTCTTGTTGGTAATTTCGAGCCGCCGTTGCGCAGCGCGAAGCTCGATGTAGTTTCGGGCAATCTCCGACACCAGCGACACGACCACGTCGCGACGAAATTCCTCGGTGGCCTCGATCGTGGCGTCGGCCGCTTCCACGGCGCGCCGGTTGCCGCCGAACACATCGAGTTCCCAGCGGGCGTCGAAGCCGGCCTGAAACAGGTCCAACTGTCGGTCCGGGGCTTCCGCGCCACCGCCCGGGGTCAAGGTTCCGCTGGTGGTTTTCGTCGGTTCATTGCCCGAACCGTCGTTGGTCACGGACCGCGTGATGGAACCGTTCTGCCCGCGCAAGGTTAGACTGCGGGTCAAACCCTGGGGGCCTTTGCTAAGCCCGGCGGAAAGAGGCGACCCCGTGTCCGGGATGTCCGGCTCGGCGATTTGACTGCGCGTGTAGGAGCCGGAGACGCCGAGGTTCGGCCACAAGGGCGACGCGGCAACCCCGCGCGCGGCGCGTGCTTCACGGACCCGCGCTTCCGCAATGGCCAAGTCGAGATTGGAGACAACGCCCCGCTCGACCAGCGTATTCAACATTGGATCGTCAAGCGTGGTCCACCAGTCGGTAACCGCGAATGGTTCATCCGAAGTTCCACCCGCGCGAGGCGACGACCACGCGTCGGGAGGATCGACATCGGGCCGCGTATAGTCCGGACCCGTCATGCAACCGGCGATCAGTATCGCCAATAGGAGGACAATTAAAGTCGTCGATTTAGGCATGTTCGGAATCTCCCGAGTTCGCCTTCTTCTTTTTCCATGGACGGAACTCGCTGATACCTTGGATGATCACGAAGAACAGAGGAACAAACACCACGGCCAGGAATGTGGCCGCCAGCATCCCGCCCATGACACCGGTGCCGATCGAATGACGGCCGCCGGCGCCGGCGCCCTCGCTGAAGACGAGGGGCAACACGCCCAGGATGAAGGCGAGGGACGTCATGACAATCGGTCGTAGGCGTAAACGAGCGGCCTCCACGGCAGACTCCACGATGCCGTGGCCGGCTTCGCGTTGCGCGGAACAGAATTCTACGATGAGAATTGCGTTCTTCGCCGCAAGACCCACGAGTGTCAGCAGTCCGATCTGGAAGTAGATGTCGCGTTCGATACCGCGAATGTATACCGCCAATACCGCGCCGAATACACCAAAAGGCACTGCGAGCAATACGGCGAAGGGCAACGACCATTTCTCGTACTGAGCCGCCAACACGAGAAACACAATGAGCAGGCCGAATGCGATGACGTACGGCGCCTGGTTGCCCGCTTTGACCTCCTGGTACGATACGCCGCTCCAGTCAAAGTCGTATCCCGCGGGCAATACTTCATCGGCCACCTCGCGCAGGCGCGTCATGGCTTGCCCGGTGCTGAACCCGGGGGCGGGCGCCCCGGTCACTTGCACCGCGGGAAAGCTGTTGAAGCGGCTGACCACATTGGGCCCCGACTGAAATCGCACGTCCAGGACTCCCGAAAGCTCCACCATGTCGCCCGCGGCATTGCGCACGAATATCTTGGTGATATCGTCCGGGCGGTCGCGAAACTCCGGCTCCGCCTGAAGCTGCACCCGGTAGATGCGGCCGTACTTGTTGAAGTCGTTCACATACAACGCGCCAAGATACGCCTGCAAGCTGCTGAAAATATCGTTGATGGGCAGCCCCATGGCCTTTGCGCGCGTGCGATCCAGGTCCACATACAGTTGAGGCTGGTTCACGTTCAACACGCCGGACACGCCGACGAACATGGGGTCTTGATTGAGCGCCCCGAGGAAATCGTTGGTAACCTGCGCGAGCTTGCGCACGTCGCTGATGCCCCGGCTTTCCAATTGCAGTTCAAAACCGGCTCGCAATCCCAATCCCCGTACCGCAGGCGGATTGAAGGCGATGACTAAAGCTTCTTTCATGCCCGCGAACCGGCCGAACACGCGGCCCACGAGGGCGTTGACGTGCTTATCGGGCGTCCGCCGCTCCGACCAGTTCTTGAGATTGATGAACATGGCGCCGGCGCTGGTGCTTGCCGACCGCCCCGCGAGGAAGTCTTGGCCTCCGAGCGTCACGACCCGCTGGACCTCCGGCTGCGCCAAGAGGAAGTCCTCGACTTCGGCCATGACCTCGCTGGTCCGTTGCAGCGACGCACCCTGCGGCAACGAGACAGCGACCATGAAGTAGCCCTGGTCCTCCTGGGGGATGAAGCCGCTGGGAACCCGTTCGAAAAGATCGTATGTGGCCCACAGCAGTACGCCAAAGACGAGGACCGACACGACCCCCAGCTTGATCGCCAGGCGCACGGTGCGCGTGTACAGATTGGTCCCCGCGAGAAAGAAGCGATCGAACCACCGGAAGAAGAACATCTTTTCGTGCTGGCGCTTCAGCAACAGGCGGCAGAGGGCGGGGCTGAGCGTCAGTGCAATCAATCCGGAGATGGCGACCGAAATGGAGATGGTGATCGCGAACTGCTGGTACATGACGCCGGTCAGTCCGCCCAAGAACGCCACGGGAAGGTAAACGGCGCACAATACCAGCACGATGGCGATGACGGGTCCGGTGACCTGATTCATCGCCTTGATCGTCGCATCGCGGACAGCGAGCCCCTCTTCATGCATGATGCGCTCGACGTTTTCCACAACCACGATGGCGTCGTCCACGACGATCCCAATGGCGAGCACAAGGCCGAACAACGTCAATGAGTTGATCGAGAAGCCGAAGATCAGCATCCCCGTGAAGGTCCCGATGATGGCAACCGGTACCGCAAGCAGAGGAATAATCGTGGCGCGCCAGCTTCCCAGAAACACGAACACAACGGCGATCACCAACAAGACCGCTTCGAAGAACGTCTTCCCGACTTCCTTAATAGAAACTTCGATGAAGTCCGTGGTGTTGAAGGGAACGTCGTAGCTGACGCCTTCCGGAAAGCCGGACTCGAGCCCTTCCAGGGCCTGCTCCAACCCTTGCATCGCGCTCAAGGCGTTTGCTTCCGGTTGCAGAAACGCCAGAATGAAGGTGGTCGGTTTTCCATTCAAACGGCCGAACGCGTCGTACCCGAGCGATCCCAGTTCCACCCGGCCCACGTCGCGGATGCGAAGGATGGAGCCGTCCGGTTCCGCGCGGAGGATGATGTCCTCAAACTGATCGGGTTCGTCGAGGCGTCCGCGCGTGATGACGGGGATGGTGAACTCGACCCCGTCGGGCGACGGCGCCGCACCGATACGCCCGGCGGCGTAAAGCCCGTTCTGTTCGCGCACGGCGGCCGCCACGTCGGTCACGGTGAGGCCCTTGGCGGCCAGCTTGTCTGGATTCAACCAGATGCGCATGGAATAATCTTTGGCCCCGAATACCGCGATGTCGCCGATACCCGGCACGCGCTTGAGCGTGTCGATCATGTAGATCGTCGCGTAGTTACTCAGGTAGATATCGTCGTACTGGGGGTCGTCTGAATTCAGTGCGATCACGGAAAGGATGTTGTTTGATCGCTTTACTACGGAGATCCCCTGCCGGATGACTTCCTGCGGCAATCGTGGTTCGGCGCGCTTGAGCCGGTTCTGGACTTCTACCGCGGCGATGTCGAGGTCGGAGCCGATTTCGAAGGTACAGGTGACCGACAACCCGCCGTCGTTGGCGCTCTGTGACTGGTAGTAGAGCAGGTTTTCAATGCCGCTCAACTCTTGCTCGATCGGCGCCGCTAGCGATTCCGCCACCGTCTCCGCATTGGCGCCGGGGTAGTGAGCCGTGATGTCCACGGTGGGCGGCGTGATTTCCGGCGATTGTTCCACGGGGAGAAAGTACATGGACCCCAGGCCGCACAGGGCAATAATGATCGAGATCACGGATGCGAAGACCGGCCGGTCGATAAAGAATCGTGAGAGCATAGTCGTGTCCTATTCGGCCGCTTCGGCGTTTTCTTGTGCGGTGTAGGGAACCGGATTGACGGTGATGCCCGGCTGCACTTTCACCAAACCTTCAACGACGACGCGGTCGCCCGCTGTAAGTCCATTGAACACGATCCAATCATCCGCGGCCCAGGGGCCAGGCTCGATGATTTGAAATTGGGCCGTGTTGCTGTCGTCCACGCGGTACACATAGGACCCTTGCGGCGACTGGCTGACGGCCCGCTGGGGAACAGTCAACGTGTCGGGCCGTACATAGCCGCGAATGTGGACTTTGACGAACTGGCCCGCCTTGAGGTGTTTATCCGCATTGGGCAGGGTTGCCCGCAACTCAACCGTGCCAGTTTTGTCGATTGCCGCGGACTCGAAATCGATGACGCCTTTTTCCGGATACACGGAACCGTCCAGGAGCGTCACTTCCAGGTACGGCGCATCGATGCCTTCGGCGAGCACGATTTCGTTGTCCCGGACTTCCCGTTCGTAGCGGAGATATTCGCGCTCACTCACTTGAAAACTGACGTAGATGGGATCGACCTGTCGCATGACGGTGAGCAAGCTGTTCGCGCTCGCATCCACCAGGCTGCCGATTTCCTTCTCGGCCTTCCCAATGAAACCGGTCAACGGCGCTTCCACCGTGGTGTAGCTGAGTTCGAGTTCCGCTTTGGCCAATTGCGCTTTTGCGAGCCGAAGGGATGCGGCCGCGTCCGCCTGCTCGGCCAGAGCCTGATCGAGGTCGGTTTCCGCAATCGCGCCCGGAACCTTTACCGAACGAAGTCGTTCGACTTCCTGCCCGGCCAGGTTCAGTCGCGTCTCGGCCTGCTCGACCCGGGCCACCGCTATTTGCTGGTCCGCCTGAAACGAACGCGGATCGATGGTAAAAAGCTTCGCGCCCTGTTCGATGTAGGCGCCCTCATCAAAGTCCCGGGTTTCGAGGAACCCTTGGATGCGCGCGCGCACTTCAACGAGCTTGGAAGCTTCCGTAACGCCTACGAATTCGTAGGCCACAGGCACGGTCTCGGGTTGCACGGTCACAACGGCAACTTCCGGGGGCGGGGGCGGCCCGCTTCCGGGTCCTTGAGCCAGGCTCATGGATGTAACGCTCGCGCCCAGAATCAGAGCGAGTCCTATGGCAAATCGAAGTGGTCTCATGGATCTCATTCCTGCGGTTGGAACCTTAGCGGATTAGGCACACACGGGGACGTGTGGCCGGTAGCAGTACTTCTTCATGTTTACGATCTTGATCGGGCCTGGATTGCGACGATGGGGAGCCGCTTACGTTACCAATGCCTATATCCAGTCGCAGGATGCGCATCTTTTAGTGTCCTGCTTGATACAGACGTCACTCGCTGGCTATATCGCCGCCGTGGATACCTCCTCAGCCAGTTCCATTAATTCGTCGACCAGCGCCTTACGCTGGTTTGCATCAAAAGGCGATGCCTGTAGGAGTTCCAACAGAAACAACCCGTCAGCCGCCAGTAGCACGAGCGCCTTGCGCAACGCCGAACCGCCGTCTTTCTCGTGGGCCGCGAAACGCTTTTGATGATGTTCCCGTATGCTCTTAATCAGGGACGGCTCATTAGCAACGGCCGCCAACAACGCCGCCCCGACGCGGCGGTCAGACGCCGGCCGCACCAGCCGCGCGACGATGTCCGCTTGCAGCGCGCGCGCCGGCCCCTCGGGAAGGTCCGCCTGTGATTCCACGCGCCGCGCGTCGCCCCGCTCGATGAGGCGGGCAATCATCGCCTCCACAAGGGCGTCCTTGGTCGGGAAGTGGTACAGAAGCCCGCCCTTGCTGACACCGGCCTTCTCGGCAACGGCATCCAAGGTGAGGCGGGACGGACCCCCTTCGACCACCACCGCTTCGGCGGAGTCTAGGACGAGGTCTTTGCAACTTGGACGTGCCATATGGATTGAGTGGTTTCCAGTTACTATACCGTCTAGACGGTATAGTAACGCGAGCAAGACATTCGTGTCAAGCGGTGTACGAAGGGATTTCAATACGAATGATGTCTTAGGTCGGAAACCAGCCTTCGAGGAACTCTGCCAGGGTGCCGTCGTACTCGGCTTCAGCGAGGAACTCGGTGCCGTGCTGGTTGCCCCAGGAGTAGTTAATGATGAGCTTGCCGTTGTGCTCGCAGAAGTCGATATCGGAGTTGTTGATGTTGGTGGCGTTGGCGATGATTCCCCGTTGCTCGGGGCTTAGCTTGTCGTTGGCGATTTGCTTGTCTGCGTCGGAGGCTTTCAGCACCGGATTGAGGGGACTTAGTTCCCAGTCAATCAGGTCTTTGGACCGCACCAGGTACTGTTCGTATCCGCCATTCACCGCTTCCAGGAAGAAGTTGTAGTAGTGCCCGTTGTGGTGGCGCAAGGCGTGGGGCGCGGTGTAGCGGTCCTTTGAGTAGGTACACTCGGGCGGCATGAGGTCCCATTGGCGCAGGTCGCTGGACCGTGCGAAGAGGGCCGTGAAGCGCGTTCCCGCGACTTCGGGCGGTTTGCCCACTTCGTACATGAGCATGTAGCCGTCATGGATGGTGCAGAGCGAGGTGTTGAAGATTCCGTACCCCGGCAGGTTGAGGACGTTCCAGGTTTCCCAATGCTCCATGTCGTGGGAAACGAAGATGTCGATGCGTTCGCCGTCCCAGATATTGGTGCCCATCACGAAGATCGTCCCGCCCTCGACCATGGCGCATCCCAGGTGGTATCCCTTCGCGAAGGGAGCGCTTGCCTCCCCGGTTTCGCGATCGATGAACCGAAAGTAGGAGTCGCCGGTTGTATTTCCCCAATACCCCTGCCGGACGTATTCAAAGCGATAGACCCGATTCTTGAATACGACGGGTGTGGTTTCAACCAGATCCGGATCGATGGTGCCGAGTTTCCTGATCGCCGGTTTTGCCGGGGTCGGCTGGCCGTTCGCCGAACTCAGCGCGACGCCGCCCACCGCCAACGCCGATGCTGCCAAAAACTGCCTGCGGGGCAGTTTCAGCCCGCGCCCGTGTCTGCGATTATCCATCACGAGTCCCTCCAAACCCATTGCGTTTCCTAACTATAGGGGATAGTCGGGCCAATGCGCCAACCCGGAAAACCGCGGCCGTGTCAACCGACCAACATACTAATTCGTTAGTAGGTATTGACAGGGCAACTCGGACGCGCTATGCTACTAAATAATTAGTAAGTACTCCGGCTTTAGGAGGACCAGACCATGCCTCGCGTTCCCTCGCGATTCCCCACAGACCTGGAATTGGCCATCTTGAAAATCCTCTGGCAGCGGGGTCCCTCCACCGTCCGGCAGGTTCGCGATGAGCTTGCCGATGAACGCGATCTCGCGTACACCTCGGTCATGACGATCATGACCATCATGGCGGACAAGGGCTACGTCCGGCGGCGCAAGGCAAAGGGGAGCTACGTGTACCGGCCCGTACTCGAACAGCAGTCCGCGGCGCGCGCGATGCTCTCCGATGTGGTGAACCGGGTGTTCGATGGGTCCGCAGCCGCCGCGGCGGTCCACCTGCTCGAATCGGCGGAGATCGATCCTGCCGAACTCCACGAACTCCAGCGGCTGCTTGCCAGCAAAAGGGGGAGCGAATCATGAATCCCATCGTTGCACTCAATCCCGAATTCAGCGCGCGCTTCGTGATGACCCTCGCCCATTTTCTGTGGCAGGGAGCGGCCATCGGAATCTTCGCGATCGCATTGGGCGCTGTGCTCCGCCGCGCCTCGGCACGGCTGCGCTACGGGATCTTTCTGATCGCCTTGTCGGGCATGGCGCTGTGTCCGCCGGTGACGTTTCTGATGATTGAGTCCGGCGCGATGCCCACGCCAAACCCGGAGCTAGCCATGGGGCCTATCGATTTGGGGATGGGCGCTGCGGATCATGAGGGCTATAGGACCTATAGGACCGATGGGAAGGATCGGACGGATCGGTCGGATCCGTCGGATCAGTCGGATCGGTCCGATGCGGCTATGGCTGCGAGCATCGAAGCAGACACCAACTTTGAAGCTACTGCGCCGCAGGCGAACCCGGAACCAGCCAATCTCGAATTTGCGACCGCGCCTCCCACCGCCGCGAACTGGCGCGACTACACGCCGTACTTGATCCTGGCGTACCTTGCCGGCGTGGTGGTCATGCTGGCGCGGCTGGGCTTGGGGCTCGCGGGTGGGGGAAGCCTTCGCAAACGCGCGGAGCGGATCTCGGACAACGCGATCCTCGAAGCCGTGCGGCGTCATGCGCAATTGCTCAAGCTGCGCGCGGTCCCGGTCGTAGCCTATTGCCACCGCGTCGCTGTGCCGACGGTGGTGGGGGTCATCCGGCCGATGATTCTGCTGCCTGCTTCGCTGGCGACGGGCATGCCTCCGTTGCAGGTCGAACTCCTGCTGCTCCACGAACTCGCCCATATCCGGCGTTACGATCACGCGGTCAATATTCTCCAACGAGTTATCGAAGCCGCACTCTTCTTCCACCCCGCCGTGTGGTATGTGTCGCATCGCATTCGCGTCGAACGCGAACACTGCTGCGACGACCTCGTGATCGCGCTCGGCGGCGAACGGCATGCCTATGCGGAATCTCTCATCGGTGCCGCCGCGCTGGCCTCGGGCATGCGCCTCTCCCCCGCCGCCCTCGCGGCAACGGGCAAACCGTCGCAGTTGCGCAAGCGCATCCATCGGCTCCTCGAGGAGCCGGCGCCACCGGTCCGGCTCGTCCGCGGCGGGTGGGTGTTGACTGCGTTGGCGATCGTTGCGCTGGTCGCGGGAGCCACGCAATTCTCAGGTCCAACGAGTGAGACTCCGGTAATCGAGAACCTAATCAAAGCAAGGGCAACCGAAGACTTGGCGATCGTTCCTGAACCCGTCGAGACGCTTCAGGTGGCCGAAGCCCCCAAGTCCGAATCAGAGGACGCTTCAGAGCCTGATGTCGCGCAAAGCGATCCTCCGAGCAGTGCCCCGTTAAGCGAGCAAGAGAGCAACGCCAAAGCGATGGATCTCTATGTCCAGACCCAAGATCCGGATTGGTGGTTGCGTAAAGTCGCGGTGCAGCAGTTAGGAGAACTGCCACATTCCACCGGGATCGTGCAAAGTCTCATCGGCATGCTCAAAGACGAGGACGCGCGGGTTCAGGCGGCGGCCGCGGAAGCGCTCGCGAAGCAGGGCGACCCGCAAGCCGTCAAGCACCTGGTCGCGGCGTTGAAAGAGGAATCTGAAGTCCGCGACGCGGCTGCGGAAGCGCTCACACATTTCAAGCACGAGGACGTCATGCCCCTGCTGACCCTCGCGGCGCGGGACGAAGACATGACCGTGCGCCTGGGTGCTATCCTCGGACTCGGCAAGCAGAACACGGCGGAGGCTGCGGAAATACTCGTGGGTCTTCTGCCCGAATTCTACGACGAAGACCCGTCCCGGCGCGGCCCGATGCCTCCACGGCCGCCGGTCCGTTCCCGCAGCAATCGTCTCCCCGTGAATCCGGCCGAACTTCGGCCCACTGGCGCGGCCGTGGCCGAGGCGCTTTCCGCGATGGACCCGGCGATCGCCCGGCCCGCATTGCTGGAAGCCGCCACGAGCTCGGATTGGCGAACGCTGATGCAGACTGCGCTGGTGATTGGCGCATCGGATATGCGAGACGAGTCTGACCTGCAGAACGCGCTGCTGGGCATGTTGAAACACGAGCGTAAGGACGTGCGCGCAGCGGCTGCTCAGGTGTTGTCCGAGGCCGTGAAGGCCCGCGTTGCCGCAGGCGAATCCGCGTCTCCGGAAGTGCTCGCCGCCCTGGAACCCTTGTTGCGCGACCCGAATCGGGCGATCACCTGGATCGCGGCGGACGCGTTGCGCGGCAGTGGCTGGCAACCGTCCTCGACGGAGGAACGGGCGTGGTTCCTCGTTGCGATCGGACAAGGACAAGAAGCTTCGTCCCTCGGTTCCGTCGCCCTGGAGCCTTTCTTGCACGCCCTCAACGCGGACTCCTCCCCGGCCTTCGACCAACAAGGCAAGGAGACCAACCCGCCGCGCGATATCGTGCAGTGGTTGTCCGAACTCGACGACCCGGGCAAAGTCGAGCCCTTGATCTCCGTGCTGACCCGTTTTGGAGATAACACAACGATGGAGGTCGCATCGGTCCTGGGAACAACCGGCGATCCTCGAGCCTTCGAACCGCTCGCCGGGCTTCTCGGTCATCTCAATGCCGATGTCCAGGGTAGCGCCCTGTGGGCACTCGGTAAACTGAACGATCCGCGCGCCGTTGAACCTCTCATCGCGATGCTCGACCACCCCAATGAAAACGTTCGCGAACAAGCGATAAAGGCGTTGGGAGAAATCGGCGACCCCCGCGCCGCCGACGCCGTTCGGCCCCTTTTGGAGAATGAAGATGGCCTGGTTGTGGAAGCGGCGAAAGCTCTGGGCGCATTTAAAGACGCGAAGAGCGCGCCGCGTATCGCGGAGCTGTACCGGGAAACAAATCCCGACTCGGGGAACAACGACACGTACGTAAACGCGCTGGTGTCGATCGACGGGAATCTCGCGGAACAGACGTTCATGGAGATACTGAAGGGAAACCCAAGCGAGAACAAGCGCTGGCAATCGGCAAAGGCGCTCGGAGAATTAAGGAGTACGGAGGCCATCCCGCTATTGCGCGAAGCGATCCTCTTCGACACGAACGATAAGGCAAAAAGAGCGGCCATTGGGGCACTGGGTAATATCGGCGGAGATGAAGCGGCACGCGCGTTGACAACGCTGCAGGAAATGCAGGACTGGCGGACGAGAAACCTTTACCTTGAATATGCAGATGATATCGCCACGGCCTTCAGCGCCATGGACGATCAAATATCGTCCGACCCGCTTGCAAGGTTATACCGGGACTGTGAAAAAGAACAGTATCGGCTCCCTGCGCGTTTGACTGCCGCCACGACCCTGGCCAAACGAGGCGACCCTCGCGGGAAGACCATGCTGCAAGAGCTGCAGAACATCCCCGAGACGCGCATCGCGGCGACTAATGCGCTGCAGGAGATGGCGCAGCAATCCGGGCCGGAAGCGGATACCGCCACGCCCGCCGGTGCAGCGGATCGGACGGATCAGACCGATCGGACGGATCAGTCGGATCAGTCCACTTCGGAGACCCAGCCGACCACCCAACTTCTTGGTCCGCGGCTTCAGTTCCGCTGGGTCGTGGAAGGAGAAGATGCCGTAGGCAAGACCGTCCTCCCCGCGCCGACGGAAGAGGAACCGGACCGTACCCTCGTCGTGGGCGATGATGTGGTGTTCTACGAACGGGACGTTCAGTCGGCCATCACGAAGAAGGATCCGAATGGCGACGCATATGCCGTGTTCTTCGTCACCACCGAAGACGGCGAGAAGCGGTTATGGAACGCAACGGAGCAGAACCAGGGGAAACGGCTGGCCATCATTTTTGATGGCCGAGTCCTGAGCGCCCCGGTCGTGCAGTCGGCGATCGGGAAGTCCGGACAAATTACCGGCGACCTGACCGAGGAAGAGGCCGAAGTTATCGCGGGTGCGATCAATGACGCGCTTGGTGATGATGAAGGCGAGTCGATGCCGAAGCCGATCCTCTACGACAAGCTTCAGCCGCGAGAAGCGGAGCCTCTTAACGTCCGGGAACGAATCGCGCCGGAGGTTGTCGAACCACGGTAACACGAGGCGAAAGAGCATTCCCTTGCGGACCGCACTCCATGCGGTTCTCCCCATCGGGATCGGTATCGCTATCGGGATCGAAAAGAGAAGAGCGAATTACTGCCGAACTCGATACCGAACTCGATACCGATAGCGATACCGATAGCGATACCGATTCCAATGCGGCGCAGTCGGGGGAACTAGCAGAAGTCCCGGCTGCGGCGACGGATGGATCGGAAGAACTCGGTCAGAATGGCGCCGCACTCTTCGGCGAGGAGTCCGGGGTAAACCTTGGGCTGGTGGTTGAAGCGGGGGTCTTCGAGCAGGTTCATGAGCGAGCCGACGGTCCCCGCTTTCGGATCGTAGGCCCCGAAGTACACCTCCGGCACCCGCGCGAGAATGATCGCGCCCGAACACATGGGGCAGGGCTCGAGCGTCACGTACAGCTTCGTCTCTTCCAAACGCCAGCTTCCCAGCTTGTTGGCCGCCTGCGTGATGGCCAGGATCTCCGCGTGGGCCGTCGGGTCCTGCAACATCTCCCGCTGGTTGTGGGCCTTCCCGATGATTTGTCCGTCATACACGATGACGCAGCCCACCGGCACTTCTCCGGCTTCCTGCGCGTATTGCGCCTCGCGGATGGCATACTGCATGTAGCGAGCGTTGTCGTCAAGCATAGGCAGCGATTGTCGGGAATGGAAGTAGGGAAGTCAAATGATGAATGATGAGTGATGAATGATGAACGCGGAAAGAAAATGCAATTGCCATCAATTTCACCACTCATCATTCATCATTTGCCCCTTCGTGCTACAATCAATACAGAAACTCTGGTACCCATCATGAAAACCATCCTGACCGCCATTGATTTCTCCGGGGCGACGGACGCGGTAGTAAGCACCGCCGCCGAACTGACGCGGGCCCTGGGCGGGGAACTCCACCTGCTGCACGTGGAAGCGCCGAACCCCGATTTCGTCGGTTACGAACCGGGACCGCAGACGGTGCGCGACCAAGTGGCGAAGTCCATGGCGGAAGACCGAGACGACATCATCACGTTGCGCGACCGGTTGAAGGCCGGCGGCATCGTCGCCCACGCGCTGGTCGTGCAAGGTCCGACCGTGCGGAAGATCGTTGAAGAAGCCGAACGCCTGCCTGCGGACCTCGTCGTTATCGGCAGCCATGGCCACGGCGCGCTCTACGATCTCGTGTTGGGAAGCGTCAGCGACGGCGTCGTGCGCAAGGCGCCGTGCCCGGTTCTGGTCGTTCCCAAGCCGCAGGGGTGACTTCGCTGTTGCGTGTCCGTGTTCCCTGCGCGGCCCCGCTCATGATAGACTTTCCATGCCATGGCCAAACTCACACTCGATTTGCACGACATCTACAACAAGAAATACTCCATCGAAATGGAGTTGAACCGCATCATTCAGGAAGCGGTGGATAAGCGCATCGCGACCGTCGAAATCATCCCCGGGAAAGGCAGCGGCCAACTCAAGAAGACGGTGTTGCGGTTCCTGCAACGGCCCGACATCAAGCGCCTGTACCACCGCGTCGAGAAAGACAGCAAGAACTTTGGACGGTTATTCGTCCATTTTCGTCATTGAAATGTCAGCGAAGAACCACATACTACCGTACGGGATCGGGTTTGCCACGAATTTCGGGCCAACGCGAAGAACATCCCCCTTGATCCCCCTTCAAAGGGGGAATCGCTTTCCGTCATGCCTCTGCGGATGTGCGGTCTTAGTATCTACCCGAATTCATCGTGTGAGATTCCCGCAACGCGAAGCGTTGCGCCCCGTTTATCACATGCGTACCGCCCAATCCAGCGTATTGTTCATTCACCCGAGAAGAGCGATTCCCCCTTTGAAGGGGGATAAAGGGGGATGTTGTCTTAGGTTCCTAGGAAGCGTTTTTGGAACACGCGGCGCTGCGTGTTGGGGGAGCGCATCATGATACGAGTCGGCGGCAAACGCGTTGTGTTGTCTTCCGTCGCGGTGGTTGTGTTGGCGTGTCTGGCGGCCGTGGTTGCGATCCGGTGTCAGTCCCACGGGCCCATGCCGCAGGGCTTGCCGACCGCGGCCCCGGAAGGTCCGGGTTGGGTCAACCTGCTCGACCCGGAGCACGCCGGAGGTTGGGAGAACGTCACGGACGACTCCAACATCTTTGGAATCAGCGATGGTGTGCTCCACATTTACGGGCGCACGATCTACCCGTTGCGGTACGTCGCGTATACGCCGGAGGAATTCGGCGATTTCGATCTCCACCTCGAATTCAAAGTGAGACACCGCGCGAACAGCGGCGTGTTTCTCCGAGCCAACCCGAGCGATCCCGTGGCGCGCGGGTTTGAAATCCAAGTCCTCGGCGATCACGGCAAGCTGCCGTCCAAGAACAGTTGCGGCGCCATTTACGACGTGGTGACGCCCATGTTCAACATGTCCCGTCCACCACGCGAATGGAACAGTTACGACATCTCCGTGCGCGGAAAGCAGGTGACCGTCCTCATGAACGGATGGAAGATTATCGAGACGGACTTCGCCTTGATGACAGAGCCTCTCGGAAAGTTCAAGGTCGCCTACACCGATCTCCCGCTCCAAGGCCTCATCGCGCTCCAGGATCACGGAGGCGAAGTCTGGTACCGGAACATCTACATCCGGAAACACACGGCCAATGCTACGATGTCCGACAGTCCTCAACGAGATGAGCCGAATTAACATCCCCCTTGATCCCCCTTCAAAGGGGGAGTTCAATACAACGCTATGCGTTGTGCCTTGAGGTCGTCGATAGCTTGGATTCGGAGCGCGCCCCGTAAAAAGAAACAATAAATATCCGGACGGGCCATTTCCCCCTTCGAAGGGGGATCAAGGGATGTTTTTTCCCGCTACTCGTCATCGCGGGTCAGCCAGAAGCGCATCATCTTCGATACAAGGTCCGCTGCGTCATGGTGGACCCAATGGCCTGCGCCGGGCACAGTGACCAGCGTCAAGTCCTTCTCCAGCCACTCCCAGGTGCGGTTCAGCATGGCGTGGCTCAAGGCCCGGTCTTCCAACCCGTGGAACATGAGCACGGGCATCTTCATTTTCACCACCGGCGAAGTATCTTCCAGGTAGGGCTCGCGCGGGTAATTCATCTTGTAGTAGGCAAGCATGGCCTCAAAATCCGAAAGCTGAAAGGCCTCCAGGTACCGTTCTTTGATGAGATCGCTTTCGTCTGGCACAACCGCAGCCACCAGCGACTCTGCGGTCAAGGTCGCCGCCGCGTTGGGCTGTTGAAAGTTGCGCGCGTATTGGCTGTTTTTCTGCTGCACTTCATTGTGGGCGAGTTCCCGGGAGAACCCGCGCGGATGAGGCAGATTGCAGATGACCAGCCGTTCGGTCATCTCAGGACGCGCCATGGCGAACATCCACGCGACCGCGCCGCCCCAGTCGTGTCCCACGACGATTGCCCTGTCCTGCCCGTAGTGACGGATTACTGCTTCGACATCGCTGACCAGATGGGGCGCCGCGTAGTTCTCGACGCCCTCGGGTTTGTCGCTGAGGTTGTAGCCTCGAAGATCCATGGCGACGACGTGGAACCGATCAGACAACGCGGCCATCTGATGACGCCAGCTATACCAGAAATCCGGAAACCCATGAATCATCACAACCAGGGGGCCTTCGCCCAATGATGCTGCATGCAAGCGGACACCTTGGTTGTCGATGTAGTCGTGGGATACGTGATCGAAGATGTCCGAGTCTTCCGCCGCGGCCATCAAACATGAAGCAAGTGTAGCGAGCATCATCATCGGGTTTCTCCTGAGTCAGGGACCACGCCATCCGCGTTGCAAGACACGGCAAACCATTTCACGTTTCCAAGCATGACACACCATTCTGAGTATCGCTATCGGCATCGGTATCGGTATCGCTGTCGGGCACTTTTCCACTTCGAACCCGATACCGATTTCGATTAGGCATTGACATCTATCTCGCGCGAGCGTAGACGGTTCCGGTGCAGCCCTTCGACAGACTAGCATTTTGCGCAGTTCGGTGCGAATGCTCGCATTTATCGCGGTTCTCTTGAACCCATTTCACCTGCAACGTACAATGAGGAAGCGGCAGTCTCGCATTTCCGCGGGTGGGTAACTCGAGACCGTCATCCCGTCGCTATCCGGTGGGATGATCGCCCCGCCGGACCGTGTTATTCCCGCATGTGTCGTGATTCCGAACTAGGCCCAAGTGGAAGAGGACCTCGGATGTCCAATATCAGAGAAAGCGGCTTAAGCACGTATTTGGCCGAGATCTCCCGCATCCCGCTTCTGGCTACTTCGGAAGAGATTCGCCTTGCAGAGGAAGCCCAAAAAGGCAGCGCGGAAGCGCGGCGCAAGTTGATCGTCTCGAATCTGCGGCTCGTGGTGAGCATCGCGAAGAAGTATCTCTACTACGGGCTGCCGTTGCAGGACCTCATCGAAGAAGGCAACATCGGCCTCATGAAGGCCGTCGAACGCTACGATCCGGGCCGGGGGTGCAAGTTCTCGACGTATGCGACGTGGTGGATCCGGCAGGCCATCACGCGGGCCTTGTCCAACTACGGGCGAACGGTGCGCATCCCGGTCTACGTGACGGACAACGTGGCGCGCTACAAGAAAACCGCCGAAGAGTTGTACATCAAGACCGGCAAACGGCCGGATGCAGAAGAAGTGGCCGAGGCCATGGGGATCAAGATTTCGGAAGCGCTCAAGCTGCAATCCTTCGTCGATGAGGTTTCGCCATTAGACAACCCGGAAACGATGAGCGATGACAACGGCCGGGGTATCCCCGAGGCCCTCGAACCGCGACGGGTAGACGAGGCCATCGCGCAGATCGAGTTGGACCAGCAGCTTGAAGAGATTATGAAGCAATTGAACCCCCGCGAGCAGAATATCATCCGGTTTCGCTACGGATTGATGGACGGCCGAGCCCACACGCTGGAGCAGACGGGGCGCAAGTTCAACCTGACGCGGGAGCGTATCCGCCAGATTGAAAACGACGTCATGAAGCGGCTGCGCAAGTTCGTTTCCGAACGGGCTGACGACTTCGGGCCGTAGTTGGGGTATTTGGGGGCAGCGCCGTTACGCACCGGCGCACAGGAATTTCTGGTTGGGGACGCGCTCCTCACGATGCCCACGCACTCCGGCCGCGCGCATGAATTCCGCCGGCCTCCTTTGTCGTTATGATTGAATTGTGAGAAGGAGAACTAGACCCCGATGGATCTCGCACCGCTTATTCGCAACGTTCCCGATTTCCCCATTCCGGGAATTCAATTCAAGGACATCACGACGCTGCTGCAACATCCCAAGGCGTTCCGCTTCATCATCGACGGATGGAAGCGCCGGTACGAGAGCCAAGGGATCACGGCCATCGTGGGCGCTGATGCGCGCGGCTTCATCTTCGGCGGCGCTCTTGCCTACGCCATGGACCTGCCCTTCGTGCCGGTCCGGAAGAAAGGCAAGTTGCCGGCGGACACGCTTTGCGAAGAGTACGAGTTGGAATACGGCACCGCCGTCTTGGAGATTCATCGAGACGCGTTGAAGCCCGGCGATAAGGTTGTGCTTATTGACGATCTGCTGGCGACCGGCGGCACCATGCGCGCCATCGCGAATATGGTAAAGCGTCTCGGCGCGGAGATTGTGGAGATTGCATTTGTGGTGGAGTTGCCCCCGCTGAAAGGACGCGAAAAGCTAACCGAATATCCCGTCCATTCGCTGGTGGAATTCATGGTGGAGTAAGGAAGATGACGACGCAGACGGTTCCCGGTTCGGATATTCAAATCATTCGCGACGTAGAGCGCGGGCGATTCAAGCACGCCCTCTTCGATTTCGACGGCACGGTCAGCCTCCTGCGCGAAGGCTGGCAGCAGGTCATGGGTCCGCTCATGGCCGAGATGATCTGTGACGGCGGCACGCCGACGCCCGAGATTGAGAAGGCGGTCGCCGATTATGTGGATGAATCGACGGGCATCAACACGATCCTGCAGATGGAACACCTGGTCGAGATGGTCCGCGACTACGGCATCGTGCCCGAGGACAAGATCCTCGACGCCCACGGCTACAAGAAGATTTACAACGATCGGCTCATGGAAGTGGTGCGCGAGCGCATCGCCAAGTTGAAATCCGGCGATCTGAAACCCGTCGATGTCACCGTCAAGGGGTCCCTCGATTTCGTCAAAGCTATCCACGACCGCGGACTGCACATGTACATCTTCAGCGGCACCGACCGCGACGACGTACAGAACGAAGCGGCCCTCGTCGGTGCGGCGCAGTATTTCTCCGAGATCTGGGGCGCGCTCCGCACGTACGCGGAGAGCAACAAGGAAATGATCATCAAGGCCATCCTCGGCGAACACGATTTGCACGGATCCGAAGTGCTCGTCGTGGGCGACGGCCCGGTGGAGATCCGGCTCGCCCACGAGCACGGCTGCGTCTCCGTCGGGGTATGTTCCGATGAGCTCCGGGGCCACGGGTGGAGCGAGGAAAAACGCGAACGGCTCACGCGCGCGGGCGCGGACATCCTCATTCCCGATTTCGGCGAGTGGGAAGCGCTGGTGGGGTACTTGTTCACTTCGTCTTAGAAACCGCCCAAAAGGACGCGCCATGCAAGCGAAGGGGATCCTGGAGACTGCGCTGTATGTGGATGACCTGGACGCGGCGAAGGCGTTCTACCGCGATGTGCTGGGCCTGACGCTACACGCGGAGATGGAAGGCCGTCACGCTTTCTTCCGTTGCGGCGATCGGATGTTTCTGGTGTTCGATCCCCAGACAACGATCGCGCCGAGCGATCGTTTTCCGGCCCATGGCGCGATCGGTCCCGGACACGTCGCTTTTGAACTGGATCCCGATTCGATCGATGCATGGCGCGAGCGTTTGGCGCTGGCAGGCGTTCCGATTGAGAAGGAGCTGGAATGGCCCAACGGCGGGTTCTCCATCTACTTCCGCGATCCCGCCGGCAACAGCGTTGAACTGGCGACCCGCCAGGTCTGGGGACTATGACGCCGTCCGCCTCAGTCCGTATGCATCGGTTCCCAGAGATACTGCCGCAGCGTATACCCCTGCCCCTCGACCGCCACGGCCGCCGCGTAGTCCGGCTCGGTCTCCAGCGCGAGCATGGACCACCGGCCCGCTTCGCCTTCGTCACCGTGCGTCATCAACAAGGCCGCCGGTTCGCCCGGCTTCAACGACACGTCGAAGGCGTCCAATGGAAACGAAAGCCCTTCGCCGCGGGCTTTGATGTAGGCCTCCTTGCGGGTCCAGCAATTGAGGAAACCCGCTTCTCGTTGGTCCTTCGGTAAAGTCCGCAAGGTGTAGGCTTCCCGCGGCGAGAAGAAGCGATCGGCGATGCGCTGTCCGGCGAAATCCGGCCGGTTCCGTTCGATGTCGATCCCCACGTTTCGTCCAAGCACAAACGCGTAAACCACGAGCAACCCCGAATGGGCGAGGTTGAATCGTATCGAGGCGTCACCGGCGGAGTCCGCCAGCGCGGGTTTTCCGTGAGAGCTGTAGGAAAAGGAAATGCGGTCTGGAGCGACGCCGAGATAGCGGCCGAGAATGTCACGCAGTACGCCGCGTCCGACGATGTAGTATTCCCGGCCGCCGGGATAGTGGAAGCGGTCGGCCCGCGTCTTCTCCTCGTCACACAGCGTTTCGCGCAATGCGCGAATGGTCTCGGCGGATTGATCGAGACGCGCGCGCCATACGTGCAATTCGCCGTCAGTCAGGGCGAGCGACTTCGGGCAATCGAGCCAGGCAGCATCGGGGGACGTCGGATTCATGGCAGTACCAGGGTTGTGGACCGTTCCTGCCATTCACTGTAGGGACGCCGCAGGGGCGGAGTCAATAACCGGCTCGCGTTACGCGGACTGATCTTTCGGAACGGGATTCGGTTCGTACTCGGCCCGTGCGCGTTCCAGGCAGTCTTTCAGCGTAGCGCCGACGGTTTCGATGAACGGTTTGATCAGCATCACGGCGTGATTGCCGGGTACCGTAATAACTTCGAGACCGCCGTCCGCGACCTCGCCCCATCCGAGGGTCGGGTCTTCGTGAAGCTTGTGCATCACCGACTGGTCTTCCGCGCGGAGCAGTGTGATCTTGCCTGAATACGATTCGGGGATGTACTTGAGCAAGACCTTCCAATTCGCTTTCAGCACCTTCATGGCGCGCCGGGTAGACGGCTGCTGGATCAGCATGAGCCGCGAATCGCGGGTCACGACGTTGGCGATATCCGCGCGTTTGAGCAGCAGATCGCGGATGGCATCGGCCCACGCCCACGTGACGTACTCCCAAGCCGACGGTGCGTTCTTTCCGCTTCGCCCTTTCTTCAAGGCAGACGGTAGGATGAGGTAAATGCCGTCGCGAATGTAAGGGCCCGTGTGGCGGACGACATCGAAACACATGATGAGCTGGTTCCAACTCCACTTCAGCCGTTCGCGCCAGCTCTGGGTCCGCAACGTCAGCACGCGGGCTTCCGTATCCATGATGGCAAGTAGCGCGACCGTGTGCCCCGCCTTCGTGAGTTGTTGTGCGATCTCGAAGGCCACCGCGCCGCCAAATGACCAGCCGCCTACGTAATACGGCCCCTCCGGCTGAATGGCGCGAATCGCCGCGACGTGTTCCGCCGCGAGATCTTCCATCGTCTCGTAGGGTTCCTGGGTCGGGTTCAGGCTCGGATCCTGCAAGGCGTAAAACGGCGTCTCATCGCCAATATACTGGGGCAGGTTGAAGTACGTGTACGCGATCCCGCCAGCGGGCGCCGCGCAGAAGAACGGCGCGTGATCGCCTTTGGGCTGCACGCGAATGACATGCTGGACCGTCTGCGCCACCGTCGGCTCGCCGCCGGACCCAAGGGTCTCCTCCACAGGAAGCGAATACCCGAGTTCGGCCGCGACGCGTCGCGAATACCCGCCGAGACGGCGTGGCAGGCGGATGCGTTTCCACACCGTGCCCAAGGCCGGATCGATATCCTTATGATTCATGAAATTCGGATCGCCAACAGGCGCCGACGCCGAGTGAACGCCGTCGGTCATCCGCTTCCCTTCGTAGGGCTTGAGCACTGCCCGGTCGAAGGGAATCTCGAGGAACGCGCAGAGCGCCTTCATGGTCTTTTCGGGATCGCTCACCAGATCTTCGTAGCGCACGAGGTGATGCTTGGACTTAATCAACGGCGACAGGAAGTCCCGGATGTTGGCATTCATGACGGACCACACGTCTTCGCCGAGCGCCATGGAGTCCGTCTCGCCTTCCGTCATCAACCGTTCAAAGCGATTGCGCATGAAGGACTCGATGGCGGAATACGGATGCCGCACGAGATGGATGTACTTGGCGCCTTCGAAAATGCGTTCAGCGTGTTCCAGCGTTTCGATGCTCGATCCATACGATGGAGACTTGTCGACCAGGATGCGCGGCGCCACCTTGTCCTGTAGCATGGCGTATACCCTCTCGACGGGCGCGTTCTCCCGGATCAACTGGTCAAGTTTCGCTTTGGATTCTTCCGCGGTCAAGCCATCCACTTCCATGAACGCGCGTTGCAGCCCTTCGCCGAGATAGGATTTGCCGAGATCCTCGCTCCACTCGCGCATGCTGTTGAATTGCAGCAGATGCAACTCGGGCGGGCAGAACAGATCGGGATGGCCGGCCAGCATCACGCGCAAGAGCGTCGAACCGCAGCGCGGACCGGACAAGAGAAACACGACCGGCTTGTTTTTCACCGCGGGAACTGTGGTCTTCAGCCTGCGACGAGCCGTTAGCACTCCGGCTCGCCCGGTAGGCGCGGCGGGCACAGCCGCCTCGATGGGCGTCGGCGCGAGATTCGCTATTTCGTCCGCGAGATAAGGCGCGAGTTGCTGAATAGTCGGCCGGTCGAATACCTCCTTCGGGAACAGCTTCAGGCCCAAGTCGCGTTCGATGCTGTTCATCATCTCCATCATCATGATGGAGTCGAGACCCAGTTCGATGAAATTGCGATCCAGCGGAATCGTGTATTCACCGCGATAAAGCACCTTAGCCAATTCGCGGCGCAGGTAGATCTCCAATTCCTTCGGATCGGCCGAATCCGCGGCAGGCGAAGGAGACTCACTCGCGCGCGTGCGCGACTCAACGGGCGGTGGAATAAGTTCGGACAATGCCGCGCCGTGGGACGACGCGGACATACGCGAACCGACGACGCTCCAGTCCGTGTCCATGACGCCGACTTGAACCGGCGACGCGAGGACCAGATTCTCGAGCACCGCGATTCCGTCCGCGGGCGGAATGCTCTTGATACCGGCGTGCGCGAGACGCTCGCCCAGGCGCGCATCCGCCGCCATGCCGACCTCTGCCCAAGGCCCCCAGTTGATGCTCAGCGCAGGCTGCCCTTTTGCGCGGCGATAGTGGGCGAGGCCATCCAGGAACGCGTTGGCCGCGGCGTAATTGGCCTGTCCCGGCGATCCCAGGATGGCAGCCGCGGACGAGAACAGAATGAAGAAGTCGAGGTCACCCGAGCCGCCGCCGTTGAACGCGTGATGAAGTTGCCAACTCCCGTTGACTTTGGGCCGCAACACACGATCCAACGCGTCTGCATCCAGTTGGGTTACCGCGTGGTCTTCCAGAACGCCGGCCGCGTGCACCACGCCGCAAATGGGCAGTCCTTCATCGCGCCGGTACGCCTCCAGGAACCGCGTGAGATCGCCGTCCTTGCCGACGTCGACGGATGCGACGAGAACCTCGGTTCCGCGCGCTTCCAAGGCGCGCAACGCGGCGATGCGACTGCTTTCCGGGGAATCGGATTGCACCGAATCCCAGGTATCCTTCGGGGGAAGCGCCGTGCGGGAAAGCACGATCAGTTTTCCTGCGCCGCGATCGGCAAGCCAGCCCGCCACTTCCAGTCCAAGGCCGCCCAGGCCGCCTGTAATCAGATACGCGCCGTCACGACGGCACTGAAAGCCGTTGGTAAAGGGCGTGGCCGCAATCGCGCCAGCCATTTGCAGGCGGGCCACGTACCGGGAGCCATTGCGGACGGCAATTTGATCATCGTTGCTCGGCGAGACAATTTCGCTACAGAGCGCGGAGATTTGTTCTTCGGCATCCAGACCTTCCAGGTCGATCATGCCGCCCCAGAAGTCAGCGTGTTCGATGGAGAGACAACGGCCAAAGCCCCAGAGCGGCGCGTGGACGGGGGGATGCGCGAGGTCCGCTTCCGCGACGAACTGAGCGCCGCTCGTCACGATCCACAGTGCGCGCGACGCAGACGGACGGCCGTTTGCCCCCGATCGCGTTGCATGCAACGCTTTCGCCAGGTGCAACACGGATCGACAGCCCAACTCCTGGGCGCGATCCAGTGAATCGCTCGACACGTCGTCCGTTGTCGCGAGACTCCAGCAATGAATAATGCGGTCCGCCGCGTCGTGATAATCATTCAGCAATGCGTCGTAGCCGGCTTGCGCACCGGGGTCCAACTCGGCGCGAGTGGAATCGATCCGGCGATACGCGTCACCGCGCGCGACCCGCACGCAGGTATGGCCTTGCGATTCCAGTTGTGTCGCAAGCGCCTCGCCGACACCGGCTTCGTCCACGAATACCATGCAGCGCAGTTTTGATTGCGCGTCTTCGGCTGCGGTGAGCGGTTGTTGGATCCAGCGCAATTGATAGAGCCAGTCGCTGTGGCCGTTGAGCGAGGCGGCGCTTGGAGCGGGTGCTGCGGTTTTAGCCGTAACGGAAATCGTGGCGGGAGCCGCCGGCCGGTCACCTACGTCCAGCCAATGACGCTCGCGCTCGAAGGGGTACGTGGGAAGGTCCACACGAGAGCGCCGGTAGGGCGCGTCAAACCCGCGCCAATCCAGCGGCACGCCGGAGACGAATAACTTCTGAACGCTGCCCAAAATGACCGGCCAGTCTTCCTTGCCTTTCGAAAGCGATGGCAACCACGTTGCCGAACCGCGCGGCAAACAGCGCACGCCCATTCCGGAGAGCACCGGCGCGGGTCCTGCTTCAAGGAACAGCGCGTAGCCCGCTTCGTGCAATGCGCGAATGCCGCCGTCGAACTGCACGGCCTGGCGCAGGTGCGCCCGCCAGTACGCCGCGTCAAACACGTCGCTTTCCGTGACGAGACGTCCGGTCAGATTCGACACCACGGGGATGCGCGGAGCACGATACGTGACGTGACGCGCCGCGGCCTCGAACTCGTCGAGCATAGGCTCCATCAGAGGCGAGTGAAAGGCGTGCGAGACCGTCAACCGTTTGCACGAGACCTTTTGCGCTTCGAAGTGTTCGACGATGGCGTCGACCGCATCGGCCTCGCCGGAAATGACGGTGTTCTTCGGCCCGTTCGCCGCCGCGACGGATACGCGATCCGCGTACTCGCTTAATGCGGCGGACACGGATTCGTAATCCGTCAGCACCGCGACCATGGCGCCGCCTTCAGGCAATGCCCCCATCAAGCGGGCGCGCTCTGCGATGAGGCGCAATCCGTCTTCCACGTCGAACACGCCCGCGACGCAGGCCGCGACGTATTCGCCGACGCTGTGGCCCATCACGGCATCCGGTTCGACACCCCAGGATCGCCACAATTCGGCCAGCGCGTACTCAATGGAGAACAATGCGGGTTGGGTGTAGGAGGTCTCGTCGATGGGGGATTCCGCCCCATTCTCGGGGTACAACACGGAAAGCAAAGGAACTTCGCGGAGATCGCGCAGGATCGCATCGCAACGGTCGATAGCAGCGCGAAAGACCGGCTGCGTCTCATACAAAGTGCGGCCCATGCCTGCGTACTGTGAGCCCTGGCCCGTGAACAACATGGCAAGCTTTGGCCGCTCGCTTGGGCGGACCGATCCCGTTTCGATTCGATCGTTGGTTTCGCCAGCCTCGAATGCACGAAGCGCGTCGGCTACGTCTTCCGCCGTCGTGCCGCGCACGGCAAGCCGATGCTCGAACCGCGCACGCGCTGTACTGGCAGTGAAACACACATCGGCGAGTTGAAGGCCCCGCGCGCCCGCAAGCGTATCCGCATAGGAACGGGCCATCGCTTTGAGGGAAGGCTCGCTATGGGCAGACAAGGTCAGCACATGTTGTGGGCGCTCCACTTCGGATTGCGCTTCGGCCGGTATCGCTGCCGGCGCTTCCTCGACGATCGCGTGAGCGTTGGCTCCGCCGAATCCGAATGAACTGACTCCGGCGCGGTGCGGCCGTCCGCTTTTCTCCCACGCGGAACCCGTCGTCGGAATCTGAATGGGCGTGCCGTCCAGTTCAATAAGCGGGTTGGTCTTGTTGAGATGAAGGTGTGGAACGATGGCGCCGTGGTGCAGCATCAGCGCGGTTTTGATCAGACCCGCCACGCCCGCGGCGGACTCGAGATGACCGATATTGGTCTTCGCGGAACCCAGCAACAGTGTGCGGTCCGCGTCCCGGCCTTCGAGCAGAACGGCCTTCAGCGAATCAACCTCGATGGGATCGCCGAGGGATGTGCCGGTGCCGTGGGCCTCGACATAGTCGACATCGGATGGCGTCAACCCCGCGTTCGCGAGCGCCTGGCGAATGACCGCCTGTTGCGCCAATCCGTTCGGCGCCGTCAACCCGTTGCTGCGGCCATCGTGATTGACGGCCGAACCGCGGAGCACCGCATAGATTCGATCGCCGTCGGCCTGCGCCTCGGAAAGGCGCTTCAACACAACCACGCCGCAGCCCTCGCCGCGCACATACCCGTCGGCGCTGGCGTCGAAGGTCTTGCAGCGTCCGTCCGGCGACATCATGCGGGCGTGCGAAAAGATCATCTGCGTCTCGGGCGAGAGAATGACGTTCACGCCACCGGCCAGTGCTAAAGTACACTCTCCGGCGCGCAGACTCTGCACGGCCTGATGCACGGCTACCAACGACGACGAGCACGCGGTATCTATGGCAAAGCTCGGACCACGCAAATCGAGAAAATACGAGAGCCGGTTGGCCGCGAGGCTGTGGGCGTTGCCCGTTCCGGCATAGGCGTCAATCAACTCGGGATTGGAATTCTGCACCCGCGCGTAGTCGTTCGCGCTGATACCCATGAACACGCCGGTCGCGCTTCCGCTCAGCGTGTCCGGCGCGATGTTCGCATTCTCGAGCGCTGCCCACGCGATTTCCAGAACGAGCCGCTGCTGGGGATCCATTCGCGCGGCTTCCCGGGGCGAGATGCCGAAGAAGTTCGCATCGAACAGATCCACCCGATCCAGGAACCCGCCCTTCGTCGTGTACATCTTGCCCGGCGTTCCGGGAGTCGGATCGTAGTAGGCGTCGTTGTCCCACCGGTCCGCAGGCACATCGGCCACGGCGTCAGCACCGTTCGTCAGTAAAGACCAGAACTCGCCGGGACCGTCTGCGCCGGGAAACCGGCATCCGATCCCGACGATGGCAACCGGTTCGTTCGACGAGGGCAAGGCCGTGGGCGCAATCGCTGGGGCCGCTTCCGTATCCTCTGCCAGGTAGCCAGCCAGCGCGTCGATGGTCGGGTATTCCCACAACAGGGTGGGCGAAAGCTTCCGGCCGAGCCACTCTTCCATATCGCCGGATAGCGTCACAGCCTCCCGCGACGAGATACCCAGGGTATCGAAGGACTCGTTGGGATCGATGCTTTCGCGGGCTACGCCGGTTTCGGCGGCGAGTTGAGAAAGGAGCCATTCCCGGATGGCCTGCTTCGTCTTCACGTGCCTCATGTCTCCAAAATATCTACTGCTGTGACGCAACGTCGGCACGGCTCGCCGGTGCGCGTCCTCGGTTGACGACTCAATTTATCCGCGGGCGAGCAACTCCAGCGTGTTGTCGAGATACCGCGCCCGGTTCGCCTGCCGCTGGATCTTACCGCTACTGGTCTTGTCGATCGACTTGGGCGCGATCAGACAGACCTGGTGCACCCGCAGTTCATGGGTTTCGGCGACCGCTTTGCGGACGGCCGCGATCACGTCTTTGCCGTCGCTTCCTTCCGGCAACAGCGCCTCCGCCACGACGACCAGCTTTTCCGGACCGTCCGTGTCGACGGAGAATGCCGCGCAGCAGCCTTGGCGAATCGCTTCGTGACTCAACTCCATGGTCCGCTCAATGTCCTGGGGATAGTGATTGAGCCCGTCCACGATGATCATGTCTTTGATGCGGCCGGTCACGAAGACGAACCCATTCTTCACAAACCCCAGGTCGCCCGTACGGAGGAAGGGTCCTTCTCCCGTATCGGCTAGCGTCGATCGGAACGTCTGTTCCGTATCCTCAGGCCGGTTCCAGTACCCGTCGGCTACCGTGGTTCCAGAGACCCAGATTTCGCCTACCGTGTCGGGCGAGCACTGTAACCGCGAATCCGGATCGACAATGAGGACGCGCGTGTCGTGGCTCGTGCGGCCAGAGCCAACCAGGGTGCGCACGTCGTCGCCCGGCGCTTTCGCCTCCACGACGCGGTGTTGTTCAAGTTCCGACGCCACCACGGGAAGCAACATGGGCTCCAAACGTGCCGTCGTGGATACCATGAGCGTGGCTTCGGCCAACCCGTAGCCGGGGCACAGCACGTTCCACTTGAACCCGCAGGGTTTGAAGGTTTCCGCGAATCGTTCCAGTGTATCGGGCCGGACCGGCTCCGCGCCGTTGCCCGCGCTTGCCCATCGGCTCAAGTCGAGGGTCGCGCGCTGCTCGGGCGTGATTTTGCGCACACAGAGGTCGTACGCGAAATTCGGCGCGCAACTGTGCGTTGCTTTGTATTTCGACATGGCGCGCAACCACCGCAACGGCCGCTGCAAAAATGCCAGCGGCGACATGACGTAGCACGGGGCCTGGATGTAGACGGGCAGGAGCAGTCCCCAAATAAGGCCCATGTCATGAAAGGCTGGAAGCCACGTCACGAAACGGACGTCGTCCTGATCTTCCCAGTGATCGGCCATGTCGTACAGGTTGTAAAGCAGATTCCGGTGCGTGACCATGACGCCCTTGGGATCGGCGGTCGATCCGGAGGTGTATTGCAGGAAGGCGATGGACCCGGAGTCGATTTCCGGCGCGACCCATTCCTTCGCCAAATCGTCCCCCACGGTATCCGTGGCAAGCCAATCGAATTCGCCGAAATAGGGGTCAAAGCCGGCAAGGCCCTTGCAGATTTCGTACAAGCTGGATACGGTCAATGCCAGCGAGGTCCCCGCATCGCGCGCCACCACTTTCAAACGCGGCAGGCTGCGGTTCAGCCGGCCGGGATCGGGCGGGTAGACCGGCACCGCGATCACGCCGGCGTACAGGCAGCCGAAGAACGCCGCGGTATAGTCCAGTCCCGGAGGATAGAGCATGAGTACGCGGTCGCCTGGCTGGCACCGCTGGCGCAACGCAACGGCAATTGCCCGCGCGCGGCGGTCGAGCTTGCCAAAGGTGTATCGTTCCCCTTCCTCTTCGCCATCTTCGAGATAGGTATAGGCGAGATGGTCGGGACGCTGAAGCGCGCGGTTTTGTAGAAGTTCCACCAAGGTACTGCCGTGGGCAGCCCAGTCAGCGGTGGTGGAATCCATAGTACTCGATTCTGCCGGCATCCGGACACGCTCCGCCCGGTATTGATGCGTCATGAAAAAGTCTCCATACCCACATGAATTCGCCGCCTCAATGGCGCAGCCCTATTGGTTCAAACCGTTCATCCCAAACCAGCCCCGGTGAACGCTTTCTGTACTTGGACCAGCCTTGGGCTGCGGAGGTTACACGGCTTCGTTCCATCTGAAACGGTGACAGCAGGTTGTGTAACTTACCATCGCCGGGAAACACGCTCGGCAAGGCGCAATCGCGTGAAGTCGCCCGGCCTGCTCACAACTATTTATGAGCGCAGTACTTCCATCGTTTGAGATAAGCTGAGAGGATACCAGTTCCCCGCATTGCAATACAAACACCAGGCGGCGCGCGCCAGATTCCGGATTCGATTGTTATCGGTGCGCATTGAATCGCGGTAGTACGCGTGCATCGTTTCCCGCGAAAAAACTGAAGGAGCTTTGTTATGGAGATTCCCGTCTACCAGGTCGATGCGTTTACCTCAGTCCCCTTCCGCGGAAATCCTGCGGCGATATGCCCCCTGGACGAATGGATCGACGACGCGCTTTTGCAGCGCATCGCGGCCGAAAACAACCTTTCAGAAACCGCCTACATTGTGCAGACCGGGGACGGGTACGAGTTGCGCTGGTTCACCCCTACCACGGAAGTGGATCTCTGCGGCCACGCCACGCTCGCGTCGGCCCACGTGTTGTTCTCGGAACTGGGCCACGAGGCGCGGGAGATCGCGTTCGAGACCAAGAGCGGACGTCTCGTCGTGAAGCAAAGCGATGGACACTACGCGATGGATTTCCCCAGCCGTAAGGCAGAGCCGTTTGTAGCGCGGCAAGAGGTCCTTCAAGCGGTCGGCGTGGATGCGGAGGAAGTCCTGGCGTTTCGCAATCTCATCATGATCGTGACCAGCGAGGATCAGGTTCGCGCGGCGAAACCAGACTTCGGACTGTTGAAACGTCAGGATATCTTCGCCGCCATGGTCACGGCCAAGGGATCGGACTGCGACTTCGTATCCCGATTCTTCGCCCCGGCGCAAAGCATCGACGAGGACCCCGTCACCGGAGCGGCCCACTGTACGTTGACCCCCTACTGGGCGGAAAAGCTCGGAAAGAAGACGCTCTTCGCGCGGCAGGTGTCCAATCGAAGCGGCGAAATCTGGTGCGAAGATCGCGGCGAGCGGGTCATGCTCGGCGGCGCAGCCGTCACCGTGCTAAAGGGAACGATTTACACGGGATAAGCGCCGCGCAGCACATCCCAGGCGGAAAAAATTCGTCCGTTCTAGTCTGTGTCGGTCCGTGTCCGTCAGTGCCGGTCCGTGCGGGTCCGTGTCGCCCTACCCAAACGACGCCCGCAACCGCTCCCACGCCGCATCGTCGGCGCAGACCTCAGGGATTCCGATATCCGCCACGACGACCCTACCGAGGTATTCCTCGGCGGCGGAATTCTCGAAGCCCTTTTTGGGAAACTGAAACGTCACGGTCGTCATCGCGTGAACACAACAGCCGCCGATCTCGCCCGTATCGGCATTCAGCCCCGAGGGTAAATCGACGGCAATGGTCTTCACTGCGGGCCAGGACTGGATTGCCGTTTTGAAAGGCTCGCGAACTTCCCCTTTAACGCCCGTACCCAACATGGCATCCACGAGGTATGCGCAATCGGCGAGGTTTTCCAGGGCCGCGACGACAGCGCGCGGCTGCACCGCCACGCGCACAAAACCGCCCAGGCGGCGGTAGGCATCCAGAAAGGTCCGCGCATCCCCCTTGACGTCTTCGGGATCGCTCAACATCACCACCCGCGTGTCGAACCCAGCCAGCAACGCCAATCGCGCCACGACATACCCATCGCCGCCGTTGTTACCCTTGCCACAGACAACGCCGACCGGCCCCTTGTCGATCTCGCGGAACACGGCGGCTCCAGCGTTGTTCATTAACACCGCCCCGGGAATCCCGAGGTCTTCAATACAGCGGCGGTCGGCCTCGCGCATCTGTTTGGCCGTCAAGGCGCGCAACGTTCTGCCCTCCTGGGCGTCCGGCGACGCCCCGTTCCACCGTACACCCCATTGATTTGCGCGCGCAAGGCTCATTACGCTGAAGGCATGGAAAGGTTGTCCACCATGTTGCTTCGCCGGAGAAACTGCGGCTGGCTCTGCCTCGCCGTTTTCATCTCGGCATTGACGGGCTGCGCCCATACGGCGGACTCGTCCGCAGCGCCCGATACGGCTGCGGCCGCGGCGGAACCGGTCTCGGAGCTGTCGCGGTTGGAGTCGGCGACTCAGACCTCACCGGACGATGCGGAGGCGCACTACGATCTCGGCAACGCCTACTTCGATCTCGGGCGATTTCTGGAAGCGGCGCAAGCGTACCGCCGGGCCATCGAGCTGCGGCCCGATTACGCTGCCGCGTACTGCAACCTCGGTCTGACGCAACGGCGGACGGGACACGTCCGCGATGCGGTCGAGTCCTACCACACCGCGCTGCAATACGACCCCGACGACGCCACGACGATACGCAATCTCGTCGCGGCCTTGCGCGAAACAGGGGATCTGGAGTCGGCGGCGGCCCAACTCGCGCGGCTCGCCGAACTCGAACCCGAGGACGTGCTCGTCTGGTCCCAGTACGGCAACCTCCAGTTTCAGCTCGGGCACTTCGAGGAAGCCGCCGACGCCTTTATGCATGTCATCGAACTCGACCCCGGCATGTCGAGCGACTACTACAACCTGGGACTGTGCTACCTGGAACTCGAGAAATACGACTCCGCCCTGACCACCTGGCTTACCGCCCTCGCCTACAACCCCGACAACGCCTCCGCCCGCAAAGGCCTCGCCGTCGCCTACTGGCGCCGCGGCGACTACGAACAAGCCTGGAAAGCCGTCGTCGACTGCCAGACCCGCGGCATCCCCCTCGACCCCCTCTTCATCGAACAATTGCAGCAGGACTCCGGGCAGGTCGGGCCGTCGCCGTGACTAATGTGGACTCAATATCGTACTCAAGAATGCAAGGACGACTGGCTGCATGCGAGCAGTTGAGTGGAATACGGATGAACATCGCTACATACAAGATGCTGTCTGGAGGAAACCGATAAATCGATCAATCTCTCTGCCAAGAGGATCATCATCTGGCTCTTGCGTATCAAGGAACGCAAATACTTCATGCCAGCTATGGTCCCGGTTCGAATCCAAGGGAAATCTCCGCAGATCTGGAACTTTGGCAAACTGGGCAACAAAATATGGTGGTATAGTCAACATTTGCCCTACGGACTTGTTCAAATAATCGACAGACAGACCCTGCGGATTCAAAAAAACAACATCGCCCCAAATCTTGTAATTCTCCGCGTCGCGATAGAGATACTCGAATCTGATATTCATAAGCGTCCTTGATTCTTGAATATGTGCTCTCGGTGATATGAAAGAAACTCTTCACTCGGTAGGAATTTCTCAGGCAGAGCAATGGGTTTTCCATCGAAAGTGACTAGCAAGCGTTGCCAAAATCTATCAGTTTCTTCACCGTAAGCCCGAGAGACTTTGATCGTCATCTCGGAAGTAACAGTGATAATACCCTGATCGAAAGCGCGGTCATGCAATGCGTTGAGACATAAGCCATTCCTTGGATTGAGTCGGTTTGCTGCATCCACGCGCCAGGGCAGAATATGACTAGCAACTAAAAGTTCAGGGACAGCGAGACCAGTAATACAGCAGCGATACTCATAAGAACTGAGCACAGAACGCCGAAAGAAGGCCTGACCGACTCTGGTTTTGGAAATACTTTGCGTCTCCTTACCTTCATAGTTGACGCACGCTGACGATTCACCTTCACGTGGAGCTTGAAACGAAAAGACATGACCGAGATCAAAGGTTTTCATTGCATCACGGCTCTCGTCACAAAACCGGCTCCAGTCCAAATGGATTTCTTCCCACATGGCTCGATCCGTAGCCGACGCGCCCACAAGCCCCTTACGCCCACTTGATGTGATCGCAGGATCCAAACTCGCAATGTTCGTCAATTTCATCGCCAGAGCGGATGGCGTTCTGCCGATGCTCTCCGCGCATTGGACAATTAGAGGATTTCGCGAGTGCATTCTGCCAAAAGGCAATTGGCAGTAAAGATGAAATGCAACTAGCAGTTGATTTCGAGTCCAGGCAGCGTGTACCGGCATTTCCACCTTTCCGAAATCTTCGTACGCGCGCGAGCCACCAACATCAGGTGACAACATTTCAAGGTATTAGCGAGAGCCGGGCAGAGTCTTGTATTTAGCCCAAGTCCCTTCACAATCGCTGCACATATAACACAGTGTAGTTGCAGAATCCAGGATTCGGCGGGCATAGGAAAGACTCGGACCCGATGTATTTCCTGTGCGACTTTAGCCTGGTGCGTATCATATTTGGTAACAGCCGCCTTCGTTTCCGGTAGAATTACATGAAGGGGTCTGTCTACCGGGCGTTTGGGAGGCAGAGTCTTGAGCCAGGTCAAACCAGCGTTCACGAACCGTGCGAAACTTCGCGTAGTATCGGGGTGCATCATGCGTAAGTACTTACCTTTTCTCAGCATAGTCGTCTTGATCGCGCTGGCGGCGGGGTGTCCGCGGCCGCGGAACCGGAGTTTTGAATTCACGAGCGCGGACCTCCAGGGCGGGGGGCGCTGGACGAACTTCCTGGCGGGAGCCGCGGAAGATACGGCCGGCGGTGGGGAGACGGCGCCCGCCCCGACTCGGGAGATTGTCGAACCCGACGTGATCCGGCGGGACGGCGAGTTGCTCTACGTCCTGAACCAGTATCGCGGACTCACGATTGTCGATCTCGACACGGAGGAACTCGTCGCGCAGGTGCCGACCTACGGGTATCCGCGGGATCTGTACCTCGTGGGAGATCGGGCATATGTGCTCGTGGCGTACGCGTCGGAATTCGACGTGAAGGACGACACGATCTCGTACGACATCGAGTCGCGGTTGTACGTGGTCGATGTGGCGCAGCCGGACGAGGCCGAGATTCTCGGTTCCTTTGACCTGGAAGGCGACCTCGTCGAGAGCCGGCTTGTCGGCGATATTCTGTACGCGGTGGGCGCGGACTACGAGTGGTACTGGCTCGACGGCGGTGTGGCCGAGGGCGGCGGAGGAAGCGTAGTCAAAGCGCAAACGTCTGGCTCGTGGGTGACCAGCATCAACATCGCGGACCCGAACAACATATTTGAGGCGGATCAGATTTCCTTCGACGGACTCGGCAGCGTCATCCATGTGACGACCGAGGCCATCTACGTGGCGGCGAGCAGTTGGCAGACCGATTCGACGCAGATTACCTGCGTCGACATCAGCAACCCGGCGGGCGCGATGCAGGTGCGCGATTCGGTGGCGGTGCCGGGGCAGGTGGCCGACAAGTTCAAGATGGACGTGTGGAACCAGGTGCTGCGCGTTGTGTCGAGCGCCTGGAGCGACGAGCGCCGAATCTACGTGTCGACGGTCGACGTATCGGACCCGGACGATCTCGTACCGCTTGCGGAACTCGAATTTGAACGCGCACGCGGGGACTCCCTGTTCGCGACGCGCTTCGACGGGGCCCGCGCGTACATCGTGACGTACTTCGTTGTGGACCCGCTGTTTGTCGTCGATCTCTCCGATCCGGTGAACCCGAGCATCGAAGGCGAACTGGAAGTGCCGGGCTGGTCCACCTACATTGAGCCCATGGGCGATCGGCTGCTGGCGCTCGGTGTCGACGACACGAACGGCCGCCGGGTCAGCATGAGCTTGTTCAACGTGGCGGACCCGGCCAATCCTTCGCTCATCGAACGTGTTTCCTTCGGCCAGAGTTGGAGTTGGTCGAGCGCGTACAACGACGTGAAATCCCTGACAGTGCTCGACGACCTGATTATCGTGCCGTTCTCAGGATGGGAGGATGACTTTGGCGGGTTCGAACGCCTGCAGTTTGTTTCCTACACCCCCGACGACCTCACGAAGAATGGCGTGGTCGACGTGGAAGGCACGGTGTTGCGGAGCTTCGAGTACAACAGCCTTTACTACGCGGCAACGACGGAGCAGTTGGCGAAAATCGACGCGACCGATCGGAACGCGCCGCAGGTTGTCGACAGCATCGTGCTCGCGGAGAATGTCGCAGACTTTGTTGAGTTGTCCGCGAGTCTCGGCGTGGAGCTGATCACACAATATGACACGGGCCTGACGATCGCGCGCCGCGCCGACCTGCCGCTCAAGAGCCTCGCCGGCGAGGTAGAAGTGGAGATCGGCGAGTTGGTGGATGCCTTTGCATACGGCTCCTCGGTCGTTCTGGTTGGGGCGACGTGGGACGGCGAGTCCGCCTACAAGGTGGCCATCGTCGACTTTACCGATCCCAATGCGCCGGAAATCGACGCGATCGTCGATGTCGACGTTTCACCTTACTACGGTTACTGGTGGTGGGGACCCTACCTCCCCTACATCGACACCGTCGGCGTTGCGAGCGATGCGCTCATCGCGCCGTGGTATCCCGTCCAGCAGCAGGGGTCGGCCTTCCTGATCGGCGACAATCTCGTGCTCCGCTGTTCCGCCGACTCGTACGATGATGTCATCGGCGGTGAGGCGCCGAATGAAGGATTGGCCATCGTCGACCTCACGCAACCAGCGTGGACTTCCACCGTGGGCCTCGGATTCGAGCAAGTCGTTTCTGTGCATGAAGACAACGGCAAGGTCTACATCGCCAGCAAGGTCGCTATGAATTCGTTCAACGTGTTCGGCGATCCGTTGTGCGCCTACTTCGTCACGGCCTTCGACCCGGCGACCGGTGGGGCCAGCCCGACGGCCAACGTGCCCGGCATCTTCGTGCAGTACGACGCGGGAACGCAGATCATGACGTTGCGCGACGACCAATGGTCCGCTGGCTACGATTACACCAGCACGCTGAACACGGTCCAGTGGGCCGGCGGCGACACCGTCACGGAACTGGACGAACTGACGCTGCCGGAGGGCACTTCAAACGTTCTGGGTCGCGGTAGCAGAATCTTCCTGGAGGCGTACGACAATGGCGTGCGTCTCTACGGCGCTTCCGTCGCCGCGAACGGCAATCTGAGCCTTGGCCAAAGCACCCTGGTGACCGATGGCTGGGCCAACCTCATCGACGCGAAAGGCACCAGTGCGTATCTCTCGGTCGGCGGCGGCGCCATCGTGCGGTACGATTGCGCAGGTAAGCCGGCGCTGGAGGAACTCGTCCAGGTCATGGGGACGCCTTCACAAATGCACTTCGGATCGAGTGCCGCCTACGCGCCCCTGGGATACTTTGGCATCGTGTCGCTCGGACTCTAGGGCTATCGGAACAAAAAATGGCGGATGGGTTCTCCGGGAACGGGGAACCCATCCGCTTCTGCATCAAATCGCCAACCCACGACGCCCTAAGCCCTGCGCGCAAAACCGGAGATCGCGGCGCTGACTCGCTACGAAGCAAAATCCGCCACAGCCGGATGCACCAGATTTTCGAAATCGCGGTAACTCATCCGGATAAGCTCGGTATGGGTTCCCGCGTTGAACGCGATCTGCTCGTCTTGCGTCAGGTCTTCCTGCACCCAGACGTCCATGCCGTAGAGGTTGCCGAAAGGCGGCATAGCGCCCGTTTCGCAATCGGGAAAGAGCTTCTTCAAGTCTTCTTCCCGCGCGAGGTCAAGGTGTTTGGCTCCGGTAACTGACCGCAGCTTGTCCACGTCCAGATGATGGTGGGCGGGCAACACGGCCATGCAGACGCGTCCGTCCACCTTGACGATGACTGTTTTCGCGAACTCCCGTCCCTTGATGTGCGCGACCTGCGCGGTGCGCTGGGCCGTAAACGTCTGGGGGTGCGGAACGCTGCTGTGGGGTATGGCGTGCTGATCGAGGAAATCTTTAACGATTTGGGTTGCCATGGCTCTGCCTCCCTGGTTAGGGTCTGCGCGTGGCCAATGCTCCCTCCACGCTTCCATAGTAGATGGAAAACGGAATTCCGTCAACGAAAGAGTGGATTGCGGAGAAAGAAAGGCGTGGGAAAGGAGAATTCTGTCAGCGGGCGGACCAAAATCGGTTCTTGCTGCCGCCGGGAGCGGCCTTCACGCGAATGGGCGCGGCGCACTTTGGGCAATGCCCCGCATACGCGTCACCCTTTTTGTTGAGGTAGATGCGCGCGTAGACGCCGCAGCATTCGAAGTGAATGCCAATAAACGGCTTTGGGGTCGGCCTATTTGGCGCGGGCTTTTGCATCGGCCTTGTCTTTTGCGGCGTCCGCAACTTTGGGTTCGACCGCCGGAGCCGCTTTCCGGGCGAGCACCCGCTCTACAATGCTCCACGTCAGCCAGACGAATCCGCCGACAGCAAAGCCAGCGAGCAACGATCCCGCCAACATGGTCATGAACGACATCAGCGCGCATCCTCGTCCAGTTGTTTGGGCACATGCGGTATCAACGGCGGGACGGGCGATCGCGATTCTGCGTCGTCGCTGTCGATCGCGCCCGCCTCGCGAATCTGTTCCCGCATCGCTTTCAGCTGCTCCTGCATGGCCTTCAACTGCGCAGCCAGCGCTTCGTTCGACTCGCGCAATGCCTCATTCGCTTCGCGAATAGCCTCGTGGGCCGCAACGATCTCGTCGCCAGTCGTGGTATCGGTCGGAGGAGCAACCCGAGGCGACTCGGGAGACTTCGGCATCGTCGGGACCGTTGGCGCCGCCGGAGCGACGACTGGCTTCTCCGCAGCGGGCGACACCGAAGCGGGTTTCTCTTTTACCTCGAGTGACACGTCGTCGAACCAAGCCGTCCCGGTTCCCTTCAGCACGCAACGGACCACGATGAAGTCCGTCCCTTCCGGCACGTCGGCTTCCACGGTGACTTCCGTCCACGGCTGCGAGCCGCTAAGCGAATCGGTGTCGCCGGTACTCTCCTGGAGCAACACTTCCCAAGGGTCTTTTCGGAAGCACTGGATCCACAGCGCGGCTTCACCCGCTTCCTCGGTCTTGATCCACCCGCTCAGGACCACCGTGTCTTCCGAAAGATCGGCGAGTACGTTCTGGCTCCAGTTGTTGGCGGGTTCCTCGGCGTAGGGAAGCGCGTTGTGGAGGCGAACGGACCACTGCCCCTCGTGGGCCGCTGCGCCGTCAAGCTCCGCGAGCGAACCTTCCTGCGGTTCGACGTATACGTGCCATTGTGCAGGTAGGTCGCCCTGCCGCGTTTCAAACCCGGGGTTCTGAAGCAGATCGGCCCCCTGCGCAGAAAGCGCGGCACAGACGGCAATGACGGCAAATCGATTCATGGCCGTAGTCTACAACCACGGGCGCGCCGCAATAAAGCGAATCGAGGACGTGGTCTAATTCGTCCGCATGCCCTGCATGCGCAACTTCAGGTCGCGCGGGCTCGTCGCATTCAGTAGCGCCACTTCCGGTGTGATCTTCTCGTCTTTGTACAACGTGAACAAGGCCTGATCAAAAGTCTGCATTCCGTACTGCTCGAAGCCTTCTTCGATAAGCTTCGTGATTTCCTTAAAACTCTTGCCCTGCTCGATGTGGTCGCGCACGGTCCGGTTGCCGATCAGGATTTCCGCCGCTACGCATCGGCCCTCCCCCGCTTTCAGGGGAAGCAAGCGCTGTGACACGATGGCGCGCAGTACGCTGGCCAGTTGTTTGCGCACCTGCAATTGCTGGTGCGGCTCGAAGAAGTCGAGCACGCGGTTCAAGGTCTCGACGGCGTCCACCGTGTGCAGGGTCGAGAGCACGAGATGGCCGGTTTCGGCGGAGGCAATAGCCGTGCGCACGGTTTCCGCGTCGCGCATTTCGCCGATGAGAATCACGTCCGGGTCCTGGCGCAAGGCCGCGCGCAAGGCGTTTGCAAAGGACAGCGTGTCGTGTCCGACCTCGCGCTGCGTGATGATGGCCTGCTTGTCGCGGTGAAGAAATTCCAGGGGGTCTTCAATGGTCACCACATGGACGGGACGTTTCTCGTTAATCTCGTTGATCATGGCCGCGAGGGAAGTTGACTTTCCGCTACCCGTGACGCCGGTGACCAACACGAGGCCGTTCTGGTTCATGCTCACTTTGCGAAGCACCGGCGGCAGCTTCAGATCGTCGATGGTTTTGATATCCATCGGAATGATACGAAGCACAATGCGGGTGTCGCCATCGTCGCGGCACGCGTTCACGCGAAACCGGGCGATATCTTCCAGCATGTACGAGATATCGAGTTCCATGACCTTCTTGAACTTTTCGACATCGGAGGGCTTCGCGATGGAAGCCAACATCTCCATGACTTGATCTTCCGTCAAGGGGTCGCCCGGCTGCCGGACCAACGCGCCATCGACTCGAAAGATGGGAGGATTGTCGGTCTTGAGGTGGATATCCGATGCGCGCAGCTCGATGGCCTTATGCATCAAGTCGTGTAAGGTCATGGCGTTATGTTCCTCCCCTTGCCTTGCGGTCCCGTGTAATCATACCACGAAAGCCGGAAATCCGGGGACGAAAGCTCTCAGGCCAGCGCAAGATTCGCGTACACGCCGGCGCGAAGGTCGCCGATCATGCCGTGTTCCAGCCGCGATGCGCCCGCGGCGGCGATCATGGCGCCGTTATCGAGGCACAATGCGAAAGGCGGCATGCTCACCGGAACATCGAGGTCATTGGCCAAGCGCTCTCGAAGCAACTTGTTCGCCGCGACCCCGCCGGCCAGGACCAGACGATTGGCGCCGGTCTTCTCGATGGCCAGCTTCGTCTTGATGACGAGCGTATCGACGGCCGCGTGTTGGAAAGATGCAGCGACATCGGCTACCTGCAACGTCTCCTTCTGGAGCGCATACAGGACGGCGGTCTTGAGTCCGCTGTAGCTGAACTCGAGCGAGTCGCCCTTTGCCATGCCGCGCGGAAACTCGATGGCATGGGGATCGCCCGTTTCCGCCGCGCGTTGGATGGACGGACCACCCGGATAGGGAAGGTTCAGGAGTCGCGCGACCTTGTCAAAACACTCGCCTACCGCGTCGTCGCGCGTGGATCCGATGATGTCGTACCGGTGCGGGGCATCGCACCGAATGAGGCAGGTGTGTCCCCCGCTCACGATTAACGCCAGAAACGGAAACTCGGGCGGGTCGGGGCCGAGGAACGCGGAGAAGATGTGTCCTTCGATGTGATGGACCGGCACCAGCGGAACGCCCCACGCGTAGGCGAGGGCTTTGCCGAAATTGAGTCCCACCATGAGCGACCCCGACAGACCAGGCCCTTGCGTAACGGCGATGGCGTCGATTGATCCGCCCGCAGAGTCAAGAGCGCGCTGCGTGAGTTGCGTGATGCATTCCGTGTGATGCCGTGACGCGATCTCCGGCACGACGCCGCCGAAGGGCGCATGGATGGCCACCTGCGACGCGACTTCGTTTGCCAGAATCTCGCGGCCGTTCTGGAGCACGGCGACTCCCGTTTCGTCGCACGAGGTTTCTATGCCAAGTATCCGGCTCATTCAATCAACTCCGAAACGTGGACTATCTCGATACCGGCCTTTTCGAATTCAGGAAGCATTTCGCGGAGAACCTCAACGCTCGTTCGGCGGAAATGGCAGATGCCGATGGCCGTGCCCTGTTTCTTCGTCAGTTCGATCAATTGGTTGAACCGTTCCCGAATGTACGTTTTGTCCGACTCATGGTCAAGGAACAAATCGCGCGACGCCGACGGAATATCCATCTCTTGCGCGATTTCAAAGGCCGTCGACGTCGAAATCGTGCGGCTGTCGATGAAGAACAAATCCAAGGGCTTGATGCCTTCCAGGAACGCGCGCATGGATGCTGCATCGGAAGTAAACCGTGACCCGGTATGATTGTTGATCCCCGCGGCTCCCGGCACATCTTCCAGCGCGTCCTTCGTCAATCGATGGACTTCCTCGGCCGGCATACCGACGGTCAACTGGCCAGGAAACGTGTTATGGTCTGAAGAATTCTCCATGGGCATGTGTAGCATGACTTCGAAGCCCAACTCCGTCGCGCGTTGTGCCGTGTCCGTGCTGTGCGGCGCCCACGGCAAGATGGACAACGTCAGCCTCGGATCGAGGGAGAGCACGCTCTCGCCAATCTCGCCGCCGTACCCGCCGTCGTCCACGATGATCGCCGCGCGAAGCGGTCCCTCCGCGGTTTTGGGCTTTTGCGGCATCGCGGGCGCGGTCGCGTCGCCGTTCAGGTGTTCCGACTCCAGCGGCAAGCTCTCCGGATCGGGGACCGGCGCCGGCGGCTCCTCGTCACTGGTTTCGGATTCCCCGGCAAGTGATTCGCCATCCAGAAGCATATCGGAAGGAGCGACGGGCGCATGGAGTGTAATACGAACGCATTCCAACCCCATGTAGAAAACGGTCACCTTCGTTTGGCCGGTAGTCTCCAACGATTCCACACGGATTTCCACGTCGTCGCGGCTGAGCGCAGTGGTGATACCGCCCGCGACCGTGTCCACATCGTCCTTCGACACAACCCAGGCATCGACCGCAACCCGTTCCCAGAGGGTGTCCTCGTTCTCTTGAGGCTCAACGGTTCCCCGTTCGAACCGCTCGACGACCGGCGCCATACCGGTCAGGGTGTGTACGACTTCCTGCGCCAGACGCCGCGCCGGTTCGGTCAGATTCCTGCGGTCAGGGACTCCGGTGAGTGCGACTGTGGCGAAGTGCTTTCCGGCCGTAGAAAAACGCAAGACCCTGGTGTCCTCAGGCTGATCCGGCTCATCGAACACGGAGACGTTGCGTTCCGCCATGGTCCGGCGGAGCAGACGTTCCATGCCACTGACACTGAGTTCCGGCGGTAAGTCGACCTTGTAGTCGCAGTATGCCCAGCGCGCCGTTTCGTCTCGACGCTCCTCTACTGCGGTTTTTTCTATGCGAGCGGCAGGTACTTGGTTGTACGCGAAGAGGCGGTCCAGGTCGGCGATGCGCTCTTCCGTAAGGGGGTGGAAATCAACGGGCCGCGAATCGAGATAGCCCGCGATAAGCCCGGCGGCGGCAGCGGCGGCCAATCCGGCAAACACCAGCCCGATGAGAATCGCCTTCCACGAGGGCGGCGCGGGTGTGTGCGCGGACCCCGTGGCGATCTCCGGAGTTTCCGGTGCGCTATCGTTTTCCGGCGCCATCAGAAATCCACCCAATCCACCCGATCGATGGTGCGGCCCAGGAAAAGGTCGCCAAACCGAGCAAAGGATTGCGGCGCATCCGTCACGAGATAAGAGTAGACCGGGGCACCGTCCGCCTCGGCGGCATAATCCATCGCACTGAGAATCTCGGCCACGACCTCGGCGGTAGCATCCGCGCTGTCGACGATTGCGATGCCGGGACCCGCCACGGCCGCGATGGCTTCCCGGAGGACAGGATAATGGGTACATCCGAGCAAGAGCGTATCGACGTCCCGGTCCAGGATTTCGCGAAGATACGTTTCCGCGATGGCTCGCGGGACCTCTCCGTCCGACCAGCCTTCTTCAGCGAGCGGCACGAAAAGGGGGCAGGCTTTGCATGCAACGAAAGTTCCTGGCGCCAACGACTCGATTACGGATTGATACCGGCCGCTGGCAATGGTGCCCGCCGTGCCGATGACTCCGATCCGGCCCGAGCGTGTTGCATTCACGGCCCGTTGCGCGCCGGGCTCGATCACGCCCAATACGGGCACGGGAAGTTCATCGCGCAACGCGTCAATGGCGTAGGCCGATGCGGTATTGCAGGCGACCACCAACAACTTGATCTGACGGTCCATCAGAATTCGGGCGCAGCCGCGCGCGTAGCGGACCACTGTCTCCGCCGACTTCGTCCCGTACGGCACGCGGGCGGTATCGCCCAGGTACACGACGGGCTCGTGCGGGAGGCGATCCATGATGCGACGCAGCACCGTCAGGCCACCCACACCGGAATCGAATATCCCCAGCGGGGCTCCGGGCTCATGCATCGTCCGGTTGTCCGCCACCGGCATCTGCAAGCCAATCGGAGTCTGGATAAACAGGACCAGCGAGGTTGAGATGAGCGGGATAGAGATTCGTGGGCGGTTGACCGTCGATAAGGAACCGCACGCTTTGCACCACCGCCTTGTCGCTCCCCTGAAGCGCGGACTGGGTCAACGTGTTGACCACGCTGTATACGAACAGCGCTTCTTCGGAGACGCTCTTGCGGGAGTCCGTCTGGAGCGGGTAGGTGAAATCGACAATCAACTCCCCGTTGTCCATTAGCCACATTCCGCGCACTTCCACCGTGCTGGGGATCACGGATTGCAGTGAAGTTACCGGGCCATCCAGAAGAGCTTCCAACGCGGTCCGGCAATTGTCTACCGTATGGTCGCCGTACGGCAGCCGCCGGGAGTCGCCCGCCAGGTGCCGCGCGTCGGCGCTCGCGAAATACAACACGACCTCCCGCGACTCTTTTGCGGATGGTGATTCTGTTACCGGCTTCATCGGTTCGGGCAAGACTTCTGGAAGGGTAAGCGGATTGCGTCCCAATCGAATCAACTCACTCGTCAACAGGATGACGGTGAATAGCAAGATCAGGGTTGTCATGGCCCATACGGCCAGAAAGAGCTTGCGCGAAAATGTCGGTTCTCGATTCTCTGCCATCGCTTCTTCTTACCGGTCCGATGCCAGGAAGGCGCGTATCCCTTCCGCAAGCCCTTCCGCAAGAGTCTGCCGATACGATTCACCCGCCAAGAGTTCTTCCTCTACGGGATTGGTCACAAACCCCGTCTCAACCAATACGGCCGGCATCGTCAGCCCTTCCAAAACGCGGCACGGCGCTGCATGAATGCCGCGGACAGTCGAAGCGGTACTTGCATGGATCGACGAGGCAACCTGCTCGGCGAGCCGACGATTCTCGGCCTGGCCGTTCTGTCCAGTACGCGAGGCGATGGTGCGTCCGGCCGGAGTTGTCATGGTCCCCGACGAGACGAACACGCCGACGCCGTTCGCCGAAACAGCGCTGCTCGCGCCGAGGTGAATGCTCACGAACACGTCCGCGTCGCGGTAATTCGCCTCGTTCGCCCGCTGTTCGTGCGTCAGCGCCACGTCTTCCCGTCGCGTGAGAATCACCTCAAACCCGTCGGCGAGAAGATCCGCGACGCGGAGCGCGATGTCCAACACGACGTCCTCTTCACGGGTACCGGCCGCACCGGTCTCTCCCGGGTCGCCACCGCCATGCCCCGGGTCAAGCACAACTACCGGTTTCGACGCGGGGGATGACCGTGGGACGGATTCTTCCGCTGCGCCGTCGGGGGCGGTAAGTTCTTCGGTCTTTACGCGGCCATTCTCCTCCGCAGCGGCCGCTGCGCCAGCGGCGGGCACGAGGACCGCAACGACCAACAAGAGAGCTATCGCGACCGTTCCAAGGCTGGGTACGGGCCGATCGCGCCCTGCAACGGTCAATGTCGAATCCGGGGACTGTAAGCCGGCGCCGTCAGCGGCTCTTCTCGAGATTCTTGATTCGCTGCTGAACAAAGATACTCTCTTCCGGGCGTATGGACGGACCCACCGGTTTGGAAGTGACAATGAAGGTAACAATCAGCACTACGAACAGCACGATCAACACGATCAGGCCGATTCGGTCTCGCTTCGACATAACGAATGGCTCCCACCGGACGGTCCCACGGCACATTGGGCGCGGCGTTGTGGGATGCACGGCGCATTATAGTAAACGCGATCCCGTGCCGCAATAGACATCCACCCCGCCGCTACCGGTGAAATTTCGTGCCTCCCTTTTTGTCCTTCTCAAAATCGAATGTATTGAGCGCGGTGCCGACCTCGAGTTGTTTCTTCTTCGGCAGCTTGATCTTGCCCTGCTGCTGCGCCAACTCCGCGTTCAGTTTTTGCAGGCATGCTTCGCACAACTTCTTGCTCACACTGATGGCCGGCGCGCCACAACGCCCGCATTTGACACCCTTATTCGCCGCGGAAGTCTCAATCCGGCCCTGTGCTAGCAAGCGCAACACGCATTCGATCGACACGCCCGTCTCATCGGAAAGCTGCTCGGCAGTCGAATTCGGATGTTCGACGAGGGCCTGCCGGATCTTCTCGTAATCGTCCTCTTCGAGATCCTCGCAGTTAGGGCAAATCGAACTGCGGACCTTCTCGAACAGTTTCTTGCATCGTTGACAACTTGCTAGCGCCATCTAGTTACCCTCCCTCGGGGCCCGGCCAATCAAACGATAACGAACTCATATCAATGTCCAGGTTTCCCAATACGCCCGCCTTCACGACCAACTGGTCGTCTCGCGACAAATTCACCCCGACCGTCACCGCACGTACCGCCAGCATGCGCGGACTATCGTCCGCCTGGGCCAGTGGCGCGGTCTGTCGCCGGGGAAACGTGGCGCGAATCCAAACCCGGCGTGCAACGGGGCGATTCAAATCATCCCGGCCATCGTCGACGCCGAGAACTTCGAAGGTGACCCCGGGTGCAAATATGTACTGATCCTCGACCCCCTCAGGCCGAATTACGTTCCCTTCAATGGACCGTTCCATTGCCTTTTCGCACAGCGTATCCCATTCCCCGTCAATCGCCTCCTGGCCTGACGACTCAATCGCGACCCGGTGCATCCGATCGGCCATCCAGGCCGTGGTGCGAATCACTTCCTCACAGAATCCATCCTGAAGGGCTCGCGCGTAGCGCAACGCTGTTGCGACGAAGGGATCTTCGCCGTTTTCTTCCGTGCCTGCCGGCGAGGTCGTGGCGGAAACGGGTACACTTGCCGCGCTCCCGCCGGCGAGGCGCGCGGTCCCGAACACGAGACCTACGCCGACACTGGCCAAGATCACGAACCACGCAACAAGAGTACTGTTTCTTACTTTTTTCACTTCTGTATGGTAACATGCTCCTTCGGCACTGTCAATTGACAAACCGCGTTCGCTGAATTGTACACGATTTTCGTGTACACTGCTGCGGCATTTGCGCGGTCCTCGGTCGGACATAAGGATGGGTCACCGGGGCCATGCCGTATGAGGAGATGCGTATGAAGTCGTTGAAAAAAACAAGCTTACTCGTTCTGTGCCTATTCATCTTCGCCGCCGGCTGCGGCGGTCCACAAGATGCCGAGGAGCCGGTCGAATCCGCCGCTCCGGATGAAGCCGTGCCAGCCAGTCCGGCTTCCCAGGCGGAGGCGACCGCTGCAGTGCCGACCGATGAAGAGCCGAAGGCGTCGGTAACCATCTATCGGGACAAGTGGGGCGTGCCCCACATCTACGCAGATTCCGACGTGGCGGCAGCGTACGGGCTTGGATACGCGCAGGCGGAGGATCGGTTGGCGGACCTGCATGCAAACGTACGCACCGCGATCGGAACGGCGGCGGAAGTCTTCGGTTCCGACCACGTGGAATCGGATATGGCGATGCAGCTCGTTCAAAACGTGAAATTCTCCCAGGAACATTGGGCGGACACGCCTGGTGATTTGCGCGCGCTGTCGGAATCCTTCATTGACGGCGTTGAAGCCTATGCGGCGGAAAACCCGGACGAAATACCGGAGTGGGCGGTGGAACTGGAGCCCTGGCATTGCACCGCCATCGGACGCGCCATGATCATGCGCTGGCCTTTGGGGACCGTCTTCGACGACCTGAAAAACCGTCAGGAGAAGCCGGCCATGGGCTCGAACGAGTGGAGCGTGGCGCCATCTCGCTCCGCGGACAACTGTGCGATTCTTCTGGCCGACCCGCACCTGACGTGGGAAGGGATGGCCGTGTTCTACGAAGCCCGCGTCCACGGTGAAAACCTGCACATGAACGGATTCTTCCTGCTGGGATCGCCTTTGATGGGGTTTGGACACAGCGAGTTCGCTGGCTGGGCGCCCACCACCGGCGGCCCGGACACGTCGGACGTGTTCGAGGTCAGAATCGATCTGGCCAACAAGCTGATGCCCAAGTACGAACTCAATGGGGAGTGGAAAACCGCAAGCGCGCGGCTCATGGTTGTCAATGTGAAGGGCGGCGACCCCGTCACCCAGCCAACCGCGGACACGGAGTTGGGACCCGTCGTGGAAATCGACGAAGACGCCGGCATCGCTTACGTTGGCGCGTCGCCGTATTTCGGTCCCAGCAATCTGTATCAACAGACGTACCGGATGCTAACGGCGACAACGGCGGAAGAGTTTCACAGCGCAATAGCCATGAACGAGTTCATGGAACAAAACCTGATGTATGCCGACCGGGAGGGCAACATCGGGTACGTCCGCGCTGGGAAAACGCCCGTGCGCGCGGCCGGGTACGATTGGAATGCGCCGGTACCCGCGACGGCGGAGACGATCTGGACGGAGATCCACCCGATCGACGATCTGGTAAGCATCGTCAACCCGCCGCAGGGATACATGCAGAACTGCAACATCAGCCCCGCGAACATGATGGTCGACTCCCCCATGACGCCGGACAAGTACCCCGGCTATATTTATAACGTTACGTGGGACGTGACGAATCCACGAGGCAAACGCAGTACGGCGCTGTTGTCGGAGGACGACTCCGTGACAAAGGCGGAGGCCATGGCCTATACGATGGATGTCTATGACATCCTGGCCGAACCCTGGAAGAGCGCGCTCCGCGGCGCCATTGACACGGCCGGCGAGCCGTACATGGCCGACGAAACATTCGCGACCGTTGTCAATCGAATCCTCGAATGGGATGGCAACTTCACGGTAGACAGCATGGCAACGCCGATCTACAAGAATTGGCGCCTGGCCTGCAACGGGAAGGTTGACGTGACGGCGATCTCCGAAGGCAGGACGCTTCCTCCGGATGCGAAGACGATCTTGCTGGACATACTGAAGGCCGAAGTCGAATCCTTCCAGGTCGCGCACGGGTCGGTGGATGTTGCCTGGGGTGATTTGTACAAGGTCGGCCGCGGAGAATTTCTGTATCCCGCGCCAGGCATGGACTTCGGCGGCTCGACGGACGGTCCGAACTTCAGCGAATCGCTCTTTGACGTCCGCAGCAAGGAAGATCCGGAGAATCCGGGGCAGTATATCGCGTACAGCGGCTCGATGGCGACGATGCTCATGTTCTTCCACAAGGATCGGATCGAATCGTATACCTGCACGCCATGGGGCCAGAGCGGCGACCCGACGTCGCCCCACTACGCCGACCAGGCGCAGCACCTGTATTCAAAACGAGAGCTGAAACCGACGTGGTTCACACGCGAGGAAATCCTGGCTCACAAAGAATCAGAGAAGGTCTTGACGATTCAGTGAATGCGCCGCGGGATTCGCTCGATATCCTGGCGGACGTAATCCGCCAGCACTACGACTTGGGACGTGTGGACCGGCCTGCCCGGCTGGAGGCCGCCCACCAGCGCCGTCACCAGAAGATTGTGGTGAACACGGCATTGGGACGCTTTCTCGCCAAGACGTACAAGCGGGATCCCTACGTACTGGACGCCTTGCGGTTTCAGCACCGGTTGTCGGATTTTCTGGCACAGAATAACGTTCCCGTCGCTGGAATTCAGCCGGCCAGCGACGGGAAACGAATTGTCGAACTGGACACCTGGGCCCTCGAACTGCAGGAATTCGTCGAGGGCGCATCCATGGTGGTTTCCAAAGAGACGCTCGCCATTTCGGCGGAAACGCTCGGAAAGTTTCATGAGGTGTGCCGCGACTTCCCGCGTCCCGAGCGGGATACGCGCATGTGGCGGTTTAGTGAGGTGCCTCGTTCGTCGTTTGCCGCGCTGTACCAGACGGCAAAATCGCAGGAGGACTCGGAAGCGCTCACAGCGCACTGCAACCGCATCGCGCTCTTCCTCCGCGACGCTGCGGAAGCGTTGAGTCTGGAGCAGCGGGGCCGTTTTGAAACCGGCTTGATTCACGGCGACTGGCACAGCGGCAACCTCATCTTCCGCGATGAGCGCCTGGCCGCCGTCGTCGATTTGGAGTTCGCGGGCGACGGCTGCTACCTGGAAGACTTGGCGTACGCGATTTCCAATCTCTGCGTTCGGACGACCATGCGCGAAGAGCGCCTGGCGAAACGGACGGATCAACTGTTGGATCACTACCAGCGGTATCGCACCTTGTCCTACTACGAGGAAGCGGCGCTGTATTACGCCGTGGGCGTCAAACATATCGCCACGGTGTCCTACCAGATTCAACAGCAAGGCGCCATCGTCGCCGGCCACACCGCGGCATCCTGGATGGAACGGCTCGCCATTCAATGCGGTTGGCTGGCGGAGCGGGCGCAAAAGGTTCGTTGGGGAAAGTAATCCTTACCGTATCCGGCTTTTCGCTCCCGAGTCCCACAAGTCAGCATTTGTGCCGAGATGGGTTTTGACCCGGCCGGTGACGCGGTCGAGTTCGTCGATAACCGATTGATCGAGCGCGAGTTCGGCTGCAGCCAGATTGCGATTGATCTGATCGGGTCGCCTCCCGCCAACGACGACGCATGCAATCCCGGGCTTCGCAATAAGCCACGCCAGCGCGACCGTGGCCATGGATTCCCCGGCTTCCCGGGCAATGGATCGAATCCCGGCAAGCGCATCCAACACCGCCTGCTCGCACCCGGTTTCGTCGTGACGCGTGCCTTCGCGATCCGATGCGAAGTGCCGCGTTCGCCGCCGTTGCACGGGGATTTTGTCGATGGTCTCCCAGCGACCGGTCAACACCCCCTGCATGAGAGGCATGTACGCCATTACGCCGATGCCGCGGGCGAAGCACGCCGGAAGGATATCCCACTCGATCGCGCGGAACAGCAAGTTGTAGCCGAGCTGATTCGAGACGCAGGTCCCGGCGGCAAGCCAATTCCCGAGATCGCGAACGCCGAAGTTCGATACGCCAATGGTGCGGATCTTGCCTTCCTCGCGCAATCGCTCCAGCGCGCCGCACACGTCCGCGAAGGGCACATCGCGCGGCGGCCAGTGGACTTGATACAGGTCGATGACCGAGGCGCCGAGCCGCTGAAGACTCGCTTCGCAGGACGCCCGCAACGCGGCCGGAGCGCAGTTTTCGGGCGAGACCTTAGTCGCGATGAGGACGGAATCCCGGCGTCCTTTCAGCGCGCGCCCAAGCACCCGTTCCGACTCGCCGTTTCCATACATTTCCGCGGTATCGAACAAATTGATTCCGGCGTCAAGAGCGGCATCCACCGTGGATTGGATGTCGGAGGCGGTACTGTTTCCCCAGTATCCGGCATCCCCCATCTGCCACGCGCCGAATGCGAGCACGGAAACGTCGAAACCGCTGTTGCCCAAGGGTCGGTAATGCATGATGAATACCAGGTGCCCAAAAATCGTTCTATTCGGAGACCATAGTCTTGCAGATGCGCGTCCGCGGTGTCGAGTCCTTCGGTACCGCAACGCGTTATGCGATACCGTTCGGAGTTGCGCCATGCGACATATGATGTTGATGCTCGCCGGATTCTGTCTGACAATCGCGGCGGCCGCGCAGAACACCGGCGCGGCGCCCGGACCGGAGATTGTCGTTGCCGAGCCCGGCGCGACATTGCTTGCGGACGAGATGGGCTTCCTCCGGGTCCGTGCGATTCGCGGTCCCGATTGGGAGATCGAGAAGGTGAGGAATCCGGAAGGCGTATGGATCGCCGAACTGCGTTCGCGCGGCGCGAAGGTCATGGAGTTCGCGGATTGCGGCGAACGCGAGGAATGGATGCGGTTCATGCTGTGGCCGATTGACGCGGCAGACCCGGATCTGCTGCTCGTTCTCCGTTATTCGGGTGGCATCGACGGATCCGACGCTCTCGACATCATCCACCTCAAGAATAACTTTCGAACGCTGCTTCGGTCCGCCGCCGAGTTCAAATTTCACCAGGTGACGGACTTGAACGGAGATGCGTGGCCGGAGGTGGTAGGCGCCAGCCGTCACTATGCCTATTTTCTCGATCTGCCCCGCGAATTGAGTCCCTTCCCAACGGTCATCCTTTCCTATCGCCCGGACGCAAAGAAGTACCAATGTCAGAATCATCGATTCCCGGATCTGGCGCGCGAGAAGGCGGAGATCCACCGGAAGGAATTCGAACAGAATCAACAGGCGGCAGGTACTTTCGCGTACGATCGCTGGAACCAGAACAGCCGCCAGGCGCTCGCGTCGCTTGTGTCGTGGATACTTGGAATGTGCTACCGGGGCGAGAGTGAAGTGGCGTGGGCATATCTGCATGAATTCACGACGCCGGAGACCGCCAATTTGATCCAGCCCGTCATCGCCGAGCGTCTCGCGACGGAACCGTACTACCAGGAAGTGCTCCGTACCCAGGCCCGCGACAGTGCGCCACAGAATTAATCGCGGCGCGCTCGCGTGGAACGCTTCACCCCGCTGCGCAGAACCGCTGGCGCGACCGCTTTGACGCCGTACGCGCAGGCAATCATCGCGGGAACGGTAATCTCGCGTTTTCCCTTGGCGAGCCCGTTGAACACTGCATCCACCACGCGCTCTGGTTTGATCATGGATCGCAGGGCCACCTCGGGCATGCGTTCGCGATCCGCTTCGCTGAAGAACTCCGTATCGATGGCGCCGGGGCACACGGTCAGCACGTGTACGCCGCTGTCTTCCACTTCGATGGAGAGGGCCTCACTGAGGCCCACCATGGCGAATTTCGTCGCGGAGTAGACACTCTCGCCGGGCACACCGATCTTCCCGGCCACCGAGGCCATCATCACGATCCACCCTGAGCCGCGCTCGACCATGTCCGGCAGCAAGGCCTTGGTCCAGTATACGGTGCCGAGGAAATTCACACGCACCATGCGCTCGATATCGGCGATATCCCATTCCAGGAAACGAAAGTGGCCTCCGTATCCAGCATTGTTCACGAGTACATCCACGCCGCCCCACCGATCCAGGATTGCGTCCGCGCTCTTCTGAACGGCATCAACATCCTCCACGTCGCAGGGAAAGACAATGGTTTCGCCGCCCAAGGCGTTGGCCGTATCCGCGACCTCGCGCAACCGATCCTCCCGCCGCGCCACGAGCGCTACGCGCGCGCCTTCGGACGCCGCGCGAAGCGCCAGGAGCCTCCCGATGCCGCTGGACGCGCCGGTGATCACGACGCGCTTGTCGTTCCACGAAGTCAGTCGCTTTCGAGCCATTCTTTGTTCCCCGGAGTGTTGCGGGCACATGGTAGCACACTGCAAACGGCGAACCCGGTTTCGACCCGTCACCGCAACGACCTACCGAAATTGGACGGTATACCCTCTCCGTGGCTTGGGGCATCCTCTCGCAAGCCTCGTGCATGTTGTTTTGAATTTTGGCCCTTAGAATTCGTTTCGGATTTCGGATCTTGCTTGCAGTTCTGTTGTTCCGGCTCTCCCCGCGTGAAACTTCCTCTGTCCCCTTGGTATGGTAGCTGTAACGAAACCGCTGGCCATGAACCCAGAGGTTGTGAATACCATGCACGTACTTCTTTCCCTCATTGCGGCGATCTCCGCGGTGCAACAGGCGCCACTTCCTGCAACCGCACCCACGCCGCAGGCGTCGCCCATCTATACCCCGGGCATGAAGCTCTACGTCAACGCATCGGGATTGGCGTTTCGTAGGGGTCCGTCGCTGGAAACCGAGCGAATCCACTACATCACGCACGGTGACGAAGTCACGGTCCTCGAAGACAACCGGGTTCCCGTGACCTTCGAAGCCGAAGGGATCAAGGGGCACTGGCTCTTCGTGCAACACGGCGCATTCAAGGGCTATGTATTCGACGGATTCCTCTCGCCCGAGCCGCCGCCGCTGGATTCGCGCATCGACTGGACCTTTGTGCCGGGCGCCCGGGTTGGACCCATCACGGCGAAAACGGACTACGAGGCGCTGGTGACGATCTTTGGCGCGGAACATGTGGTGGACGCGCCCGTCGAATTGGGCGAGGGAGAAACTGAACCCGGGACGGCGATCATCATCGGACAATCGGAGGCCTTTACGACCATCCAATGGACCGTGTATCGCGAACAGCCCAAGGCCGTTCATATCCGCGGCGCGAACAGTCCGTGGAAGTCGCTCGATGGAATTGGAATTGGAACTCCCCTGGCAACGCTGGAAAAACTGAACGGAAAACCCATCGACTTTGCCGGGTTTGGTTGGGACTACGCGGGAACGGTCACGGGCTGGAATGGCGGCGCGCTGGAGCGATCCTATGCGGTGCGATCGCGGTTTAGCTGCGCGCTGGCCCCGACGGAGCCGTACCCGCGGGACGAGTTCGACGCGTTCCTGGGCGATTCCATATTCTCATCGGACTTGGCGGCGGTTGACCGGTTGAACCTTCGCATCGTGCAAATGGTCGTCCACCTGGAGCCGGAACTCAAGACGACACGAACGCCCGCGAACGTTGCTACGCGCGCCTACTCCGCCGGCGCCACCTACTACGTTCTGGCCTCGAAACTGAACATGCGCGTCAAACCCGAACTTGGGGCCGGCCTCGTAGCCAGCATTCCGTACGGCGCCCAGGTCACCATCGCGAACGAAGAAGACCCCGGCACACCGCTCACATCGGAGGGCATGCCGGGGCAATGGGTCTCGGTCGAGTACTCCGGCCTGCGCGGATACGTCTTTGACGCCTACCTGTCGCCCTTACCCGCGCCGAGCCAGGGCTGCAACGGCCTGACGGACTACATCCAATCCATTTCAGCCCTCGCGCAACAAGAAGCCGGGGCCGGCGGAAACGAAGTTCTGACAGTGAAGGGCTTTTCGCTGCCCCAAGCGTTCGTACTGGCGAAGCGCGCGATCCCGGCTTTTGCAGGAGCCTCGTACGTGGTGGATGGCAGCGGCGGCGTCACCGTACAGAGCGGTGCGTCCACGCTTACCATCCACCAGGAGCCAAACGATACCGTTCGGATTTGCGTCGAACACGCACGCGGCGCATTCGCACCGTAACCTGCCTTACACCGAGCCCACCTGCGCGTACGCGTCTACGGTCGCCTCGATCGTGTAATCCACGTCCTGCAAGGGGATGGAACGAGGCGTCATCTCGACCCTCAGTTTCGGGCACTCTTGCGACGGATTCTCATCGTTCTCGCGAATGAGGTCGAGGAAATCGACTGGTTCGGGCGGTACCAGCGAGATTTCCGTGCCTAGCCCGTTTTGATTGGAGGCGGTACCCAGGACGACTGGATCCTGATCCTGCCCGTTCACGGGCGCCGGGATGTAGGACACCGTGATGGAGGACAGGAAATTGAAATTCCCCGAGGTGGCGGTGAGTTTCGTCTCAACGAGTTCCAGACCGCTCAAGCGGATAAAGTTGCTGATGTCGACGCCGCCCACCTGAAGGAATCGTTCTTCCAGATCGCTTTCCGACGGCAGGTTGCACAGATCCTCGTCGTACATGACGTTCGGTCCGCCCTTGGGCAGGAACAGGTCTGCGAACAACGTTCCTTCACCCACATCTGCCGTAAAGCGGACGGGGCCGATTTCAACGAAGCCCCCAAAGCACCCGACAGTCGCGACGAGTGCCGCTGCGGTCAACGAGTATGCAAGACGACTTCTTCTTCGAATGGAGCGAAACATATACGCGTTCCTTTCGTACTTTCCTAAACTCAACCGTTTCAAGCCAAAGTCCCCACTCGGCCCGCAACCTCTGCAAGGAAAACCGCAGAAATCTCCGGGAATATTCCAAGAATTCTTTATTCCCGGCCTCAAGCCTTACGTGACCCGGACCGCGGCGTTGTGGTATCCTCCGCCGCACTGTCTGGCTGACGGCTTGCGGCAAACCCACGGAAGAACGGGTTGTTACGGAGTGAATCAGGATTGGGGACACATCCCAAAGTCGCCAGTACCCCACGCCTCGCCCGGTACAACCCAGTCGAATCAGGAAGTAACGGATGAGCATTATTGAAACTTTGAGCAACCCGACGATGGTTCATGCCGCGGCGGTACACCTCCCGATCGCGCTGGGCGTTATCGGGGTCCCCCTCGTGTATCTCAGTTGCATTGTCGGACGCGAAAACGAGGCGCTCCGTTGGGTCACCGCCGGTTGTTACGGGGCCTTGGCAATTACGGCGCTGATCGCCATGCAGTCTGGCGAAGGAGCGATGGGCAAGGTACCGGCCCAACTACCGAAGGAGATCTGGGAACAGATCGAGTATCACGAGAAATTGGCGCGGGTGATCTGGATGCTCGGCGCGGCAACCGCGGTCTTGGTCGCGCTCACGGCCATCCGGATCCGGTCCTTGCAAGTTACCATGTCCACACTTGCCATACTGCTGAGCCTCGGAACGGCGGTATGGGTCGCCATTGCCGGCCACCATGGCGGCATGTTGGTGTACCAACACGGCATTGGCACTCCGGGCGTGCAACTGCTTCTGGCAGAATCCGCGCCCCAAGCGAATGTCTCCATTGACGATCCACCGTCCACCGTGGATCCGGAGTCGTTCGCGGCCACACCCGTGGAAGACGGACTCGAACCGAAGATACTCCCCTTCACGATAGAAGAGGCGAATCAGGTCAGTTACGCCAACGACATCGCGCCGTTATTAGAAGAAGTCTGCACCGATTGCCACCGGCCGCGCCGGACCGAAAGCGAACTGGATATGACCACGGTCGAAGGGATGCTCCTCGGAGGCGAGAAGCTGGGGCCCTCTATCATTCCGGGTAACCCGGACGCGAGCACCTTGATCCAATATGTGCGCGGCGTGTTGCAGCCGCAGATGCCCAAAGATGAATACCCGCTGATGGACGACGAACTGCGACTGTTGCGCATGTGGATCGCGGCGGGCGCCGTTGACGACAGCGGCGCCTAGACCCTGTCGGCGCCCATGAAAGGCTCGATCGAACCCCGGATTCATGCAACCAGTCGCATTTGAACATATCGACAAGCCGCTTCTCTTCGTTCATCTCATCGCGGGCATTACTTGTGTCGCCGCATCGGTGCATCTGCTCTTACGGGCCATGCGCGCGTACCAGCACCCCGGACGCTACACGGGACAAACGCGTCTCCACGCTGTCATCCTCGCGGGCGCCTATTTGTCGTCCGTCGTCTTGGGCGGACTTATTTATCCGACGTTCCGGATACACGTTCGATATCTTCTCTTCGACCCGGCGATCCCCTGGGCCACCGGCCTGTTCGAGATCAAGGAACTTCTGGCGACGGTCGGGGTAATACCCATCCTCGGGATCGTGGCATTCTCGCGCCACCTGGATGCGCGCGTCCCAGAGCATCGCCCCTTTTTTCCGATGTACCTGGGGTTGATCGGTTTTACCCTTCTCGTCGTCCTCTTCAATGCGTGCTGCGGCTGGTACCTCGGCACGATACGGTCTTTATGAAATGCGGACCCTGGACCGCATACTTGTCGTCTTGCTTCTGTCCATGGTTGGTTTCGCCGTGGTCTTCGTGGCGCACCCGCCTGCGCCCAAGTACTTCCCGTTGGAACGGGCATGGCATGTGGTCCAGCCCGGAGAGGGTCCCGGTATGGGGTGGTACGGACGGTCCGGGGCCGCTCTCGTAGCAGGGGCGATTCTCGCGGGAATCGCATGGGCTGTAACGGGACGCAAGTCCTTTCTGGACAGGCGGGGATTCTCAACGAGAACCGTCTCGGCAATTACCGTAATCGTCATGGCGACAATGCTTTTGCTGACCGTCGTCGTGGTCCATGAACAGAAGTCGTGGTTCGCGATTCCGGCACGCCCCCTCGATTCGCTCAAGCCCGATCGCGTTGAGCCCGAAAAAACGCCACTGGACGTGGGTCCGAACGGCGCGTAGGCACTGGCTCGACGCGGCGATTCGCACCAGGGAATATTCGCCCAATCCTCACCCGTTAGGCACTATGGGGGTCTGACCCCATCGCCGAAGGGAACCGAACTTAAATGCACCCTCACGGCAAAAGATGACTAAATGAATGAAACTTGACTATTTTGACCAAATGCGTTAGTCTAAAAAGGTTTAGTCGCGCTGGCTGTTTTGACAAATGTCACCATGAAAGCGGGCCGCATCGGGGTGTGGCTCGAGGTACGTAACTCGTTGGGGTGAAAATTGTTGCCCGGGTCGAGGCACAGCCAGTGTCGATCAAGAACGTCGAGTCGTGGTGCGGTCTTCCACGACCGATGACGAGCGGAGTGAAAAGCCCAAGCAAGGCAGAAGTGCATTCAAGCGTTGCACAATCGCGGAGTACGAGCACATCGTACGTTGAGAAACGTCACGAGGCCCAGCGTGGCCGCGTGTCCCCTCACGAATGCGTCCCCACCGCGTTCTCGCCGCCCCTACGGGTTGTCCTCTTCCCGCCACCGGGTTCCTCGACCTATGTATGAGCAAATTGATTCTCGACCCCAACCCGGAGCGCAAGCGCTATGAGTCAAGCAGTAGCCGAGGCGGAAACCAATTCTGACCGCTCGGCGTCGTCCCCCAGTATCAACGATCTTGTGATCAAGATCGCGACCCCCAACGGTTCAGGGAGTCAGTCGGCCAACCTCATCTTGATGCGGTCTATCTTCACGTTGGGCGTACCCGTCGGCGCGAAGAACCTGTTTCCGTCCAATATCCAAGGTTTGCCGACCTGGTTTATCGTGCGTGTCAACGAGAACGGATGGCTCGCGCATCGGAACCATACCGACCTGATGGTGGCCATGAACCCCCAGACCGCCGCCGAGGACATCGCGGAACTCGATCCGGGCGCGATGCTCGTTATCGACGAGACCTTCAAGTCCCTCGTCAAACGGGACGATTTGCACTGTTTCTTCATTCCCTTCAATACGCTGGTCAAGGAGGCCTGCCCCGAGACGCGCCTGCGGAAGATGGTCGTCAACGTGATGTACGTGGGTGTGCTGGCCTCGGTGTTGGGCATACCCTTCGAGGAGATCGGCAATGCCATCGACTGGCAGTTCGCAAAGAAGATCAAGGCCGCCGAACTGAACAAGACCGCGGCGCTCGCCGCCTATACATGGGCGGAAGAGCATCTACCGAAACAGAATCTCCACCGGCTGGAGCGGCGAAACCTTACGAAGGACAAGATCGTCATCGAAGGCAACGAAGCCGCGGCGCTGGGCATGCTGTTCGGAGGAGTGACCTTCCTCGCCTGGTATCCCATCACGCCGAGCAGCAGCTTGTGCGAACACCTGATTAAGTACCTCGGCAAACACCGCCGCGACCCGGAAACGGGGCAGGCGACTTACGCCGTGATTCAGGCGGAGGACGAGCTGGCTTCCATGGGAATGGTCATCGGCGCAGGTTGGGCGGGCGCTCGCGCGTTCACGGCGACCTCTGGGCCGGGGATCTCGCTCATGGCCGAAATGGCGGGCCTTGCGTATTTCGCGGAAATACCGTCGGTCATCGTGGACATCCAACGCATGGGGCCGAGCACGGGACTGCCAACGCGCACGTCGCAGGGCGACGTGGCGAAGGCCTACTATCTGTCCCACGGGGACTGCAAGCATGTTCTGTTGCTGCCCGGGAACATGCAGGAATGTTTTGAGTTTTCCGAAGAAGCGCTTCACCTGGCCGAGCAATTGCAGACGCTCGTGTTCGTCATGTCCGACCTGGATTTGGGCATGAACAAATGGATGTCCGACACCTTTACGCCACCGACAAAGCCCATTTCACGCGGGAAGGTTTTGAATGCCGAAGATCTGAGCCGGAATGGCGAATTCGCCCGATACCGTGATGTGGATGGCGACGGCATTCCGTATCGTACGCTGCCCGGTACGCTACACCCGAACGCAGCCTACTTCACCCGCGGCACAGGTCATACGGAGAAAGCCACCTATTCGGAGAAGCCGGAGGACTGGCAGCGCAACATCGACCGGCTCCACCACAAATTCGATACCGCGCGGGAAGTCGTCCCGCAACCAACGGTGAGCGAAACCGAGGGATCAGTGGCCGGTATCATTGCCTATGGGTCCAGCGACCCCGCAGTCGCCGAGGCCAGGCACATCCTCGAGACGAAACACGACGTCAAGACCTCGTACCTCCGCCTGCGTGCGCTGCCGGTGAACGGCGCAGTGAAGGCGTTTTGCGAACGCCATCCACTGGTCTGCGTCGTGGAGCAAAATCGCGACGGACAGGTTACGTCCATCCTACGCGGCGAATATCCGGAATTCGGCGCAAAGTTAAAACCGGCGTTGCATTACAACGGCATGCCCATTGACGCGGACTCGGTGGTCGAAATGGTGCTCCAACGGATTGCAGAGCAGAAAGGATCGAAATGAGTACCACGGTTGCGGACGTATCGAAAGAAACCAAGACGCCGGCAGCGAGTTCGAAGACCAATCGAATTGGCCTGACGATGCAGGACTACCGTGGCGCCGAATCTACGTTGTGCGCCGGTTGCGGACATGACGCCATTACCAATTCGATCATCAAGGCGTTTTTTGAACTGGGCGTCGATCCCCATATGGTGGCGAAGCTCAGCGGGATCGGCTGTTCTAGCAAGACGACGAACTATTTCCTGAATCAGTCGCACGGATTCAATTCGTTGCATGGCCGCATGGCGACCATCGCGACCGGATCGAGCCTGGCCAACCGCAAACTCATCAACATCGGTGTCAGCGGCGACGGCGATACGGCCTCAATTGGCCTCGGCAATTTTTCGCATATGGTCCGCCGTAACGCGCATATCGTCTATATCGTTGAGAATAACGGCTGCTACGGTCTGACCAAGGGGCAGGCATCGGCAACGGCGGACCGCGGCACGCGCATGAAGAGCGGCCAAACCATCGAATCGGCGCCCGTGGACTTGTGCTCTCAGGCAATCCAGATGGGTTGCGGGTTCGTGGCGCGCTCCTTCTCGGGCGACACGCAGCAAGTTCGCACGCTCCTGAAAGCCGCCATCGCCCACCGCGGCACAGCGGTGCTCGATATCGTCTCGCCCTGCGTGACATTCAACAATCACGAGGGTTCCACGAAGAGTGTTGCCTACGCGCGCAGCCACGAAGAGCCGCTGCACGAAATGGACTTCATCCCCCACTACGAAGACATTCAGGTCGAGTACGAAGAAGGCACCACCAAAGTCGTCACCATGCATGACGGTTCCCGGATCACCCTGAAGAAACTGGACCGCGATCACGATTCGCACAATCGTCACCAAGCCCTGTTGCTGCTCGACGAAGCCAAGGAACACAACCTGTTTTACACGGGCCTCGTGTATTACAGCCGCGAGCGCGACGCCCTGGACGACCACTTGAACCTGGTCGATGAGCCCTTGGCGACGCTTCCGGAATCGAAGACCCGGCCTTCGCTCGATGTGTTCAACTCAATCATGGATTCCTTCAAGTAATTTTTGCCTGTACGTTCGGCGGCCGGACCCCGCGTTCGGCCGCCATTTCTATTGCGTGACGATTCGGGCCAGCGTCTGGAAAGCAGGACGGGGCTGATGAACCCGATACGAAACGAAGCCGGTAGCAACGGCGTTCCAGATCTGAGCCTCGATATCGATTTCAAATCTGAGATCTCACATTCAGAAAATCCCGTACGAAGGCGTGGGTGTAGGCAGAAGGCGAACGCCCGTTCGTTGAGAAGACGCTGCCGTGTTGGAACCACTGCCAATCAACGGAATTGTCGGCCACAAAAGATCGCAAAAGAACTCGTTTTCTATCTTTTGCGTTCTTTCGCGGTCAATTGGGCGGAACGCAGCCCCTTTTCTTGCCCTGTCCCGATTCTGCCCGGTATAATCCGGCCCATTCGTCATTTTGAAGTTCATGTGCGCGGAGGCGCCCCGCCGGGCGGCTCTACAACCGGAGTACCCCATGGAAAATGTCATCATTATCGGTTCGGGCCCTGCCGGCTATACGGCGGCGCTGTATGCCTCGCGGGCCAATCTGGAACCGTTGCTGTTTGAAGGCGAACTGAGTAAGGACGTGTTACCGGGCGGCCAGCTCATGACCACGACAGAAGTGGAGAACTACCCCGGCTTTCCGGATGGGGTGACCGGTCCGGAGATGATGGACCTATTCAAGAAACAGGCCCTCCGCTTCGGCACGAAGATCCTTTCGAAAACCATCACGGAAGTGGATCTCTCAAAGCGCCCGTTTACGGTCAAATCCAAAGACGAGTCCTGGCAGGCCAAGGCGATCATCATTGCAACCGGCGCGACGGCGAAGTACCTCGGATTGGAAACCGAGGAGAAATTCATGAACCGCGGCGTGTCGGCTTGCGCGACCTGCGACGGCGCGCTGCCGCGGTTCCGGAACAAGCCTGTGGTGGTCGTGGGCGGCGGCGACACGGCCATGGAAGAAGCCACGTTCCTCAGCGGCTTCGCCAGCAAGGTCCACGTCGTGCACCGGCGCGACAAGTTCCGCGCGAGCAGTATCATGGGCGACCGTGTGCTGGGGAATGAAAAGATCCAGGTGGAATGGAATTCCGTCGTGGACGAGATTCTCGGCAACGACAAGGACGGCGTGACGGGCGTCCGCATCAAGGATGTGAACTCGGACGAGACGCGCGAGATCGCGTGCGCGGGCTATTTCTCCGCCATCGGCCACAAGCCCAACACGGACCTTTTCAAGGGTGTGCTGGATATGGATGAGACGGGCTACCTCGTCACAAAACCAAACTCTACGTACACCAACATCGAAGGTGTGTTTGCCGCAGGCGACGTGAAAGACAAGGTCTACCGGCAAGCGGTTACCGCTGCGGGTAGCGGGTGCGCCGCAGCAATCGACGCGGCGCGATGGCTGGAATCGCAGGAAGGCTGACCCTTACTCCAGGCGTAGCCAACCCATCTCGGATGGATTATCGCTGCCGTACCCAAGCCGCGGTTGCACGCGGTCTTGGGATGGCGGAACCCACGCACTGACCGCGTCTCCGTTTCCGGCCCGCGCAAGATAGGTAACGTGCACGTTCATCCGCAACGGCCGATCTGAATGTATCTCACCCTGAAACCCGTCCAAGGGAATGCGCAATCGGAAGGTCTGCCGTCCGTCTACGTGTGGCGCGGTGAACTCCCAGGGCATGTCGGGCGTGAGCCAGCCCTGACGGATGTCGCGCTTGCCGTGCACGTCGGCGCGAAAGGTGCGGCGCGGATAAATGTGCGAGGGTTCGATTGCGACCGTAACGCCCACGGCGCGCCACTGGTCCGATGGGGCGCAGTTCACGTTGATATACAAGAACTCTCGATCGTGCGCGGCCTGCCACGACCACGCCGGTTCCGCATCGTTCGCGGCAACGCGCGTTATCTTCTCCCAAACAGTGTCGCCTTCCCAATTGGACATGAAGGACTTGTCGACACGCGCCGCGGTAGAGTAATAAGCGCTCTCCGCCGTTCCTGACTCCACCGGAAACACCGGGCCACCGGCAGCGATCGTGGTCTCCGCTTCAACGAAATCCGAATTCAACAGGTCACGCAACCGCTCGATGCGCCAGCGCAGTTCGTCCGGCGAATAGGTATACCCCTCCGCCTCGGCCTGGAACCCGAGAAACGGATTGGCATCGCACAACGCGATCATGCGTTGCGTGTTCTCGATCTCTTCGTCGACGATTTCGCGTAACCGCCGCAACGTTTCAGGCCGTGATTCGGTTGGTCCGTACAGCAACTCCTCGCGCAAATGGTAGAAGCGGAGAATGTTGTAACCGGTGCGAAACTGAACGCCCAGAGCGTCCGCCACGGTGAGATCGCGTTGCCGGGCAGGATCGCCGGCGTACGCGGGCGCCACCTCACGAAGCACCTTCAGTCCCTCTTGCCACTGATCCGACATGCGTTCGCAGAGAGTCAGCATCTCATCGAAGGTATGACTTCCCGAGAAGCATTCGCCGATGCGATCGCCGCTCGGCGGAAACTCGAGCTTCCAGACGGGCGAGAGATTCTGATGCGCCGGTTTCAGGTACAAGGGCCACACGATGCCGTCGTGCATGGGGCCGTAGTATTGAAAGGCATTCGTCAGGGGATAGTTGTCGTAGGCTTCCGCAAACAGACGCCACGCTCGAACCACGTCGGGGGCGTGAGCAACTCCCCAGTCCCGGCGCGCGAGTTCCAGCAGAAAAACTTCTTCGGTGAGACCCTCGGGCGCGAAGGGCAAGACATTGGCCGCGGCCCGATTCATGACGGAAGGCATGCTGCCGATGTACCAGCATTGCATGACCGACGTAACGCCGAGACGCCGCATCGCCTGGTACTTCCGGAAGAGGTTTCCCGGCACGGGAACGTAGGGCACCGTCGAAACTTCAAAGGACGTGCAGGCCTGGAGTTTCGCGCCCATCTCCACGCTGTTCCTGGACGCCGCTCCGGCGATTCGTTCAAAGGTCTCGCTCGGTCCCACGTAAGATAACCAGTAATCGCCGGCGTGCCGTTCTTTGCCGAGCTGGTCTTTGGTTCCGTCGGACTCAAAGTTGTACTGACAGATGACGCCGGGCGGGGTGCTCGCCGCGATGTCGATGAGCGGCTCCACGCTGCGCTGCGCGCCAGTACCGTTGCCGGGGACGTACAACCATGAAATGAGTTTTGCGCCCGGGTTGGCGTCGTGCATCCCCCGCTCCATGGCGGACAGCGAGGCGCGCAGAATGTCGCCAAGCGGCTTCTCCTTACAGACAGGGCACGCGATGTTCCAGTTCTCGTCGGCGCCGCTGAGGCAGGTCGTCGAACGCTCCCCGAAACTGATGTTGATCAAGCCGCCCAGGTTCGGCGCTTCGGTGAAGATGTCGTGCATAGCTTCGTAGAGATAGGTCTGCGCGGCATCGGAGAAGGGACAGAACAACCGCCCCGTACCCGAGAAGGGCTTGCTGCCAATCTCCGGATGCGCCTGCAAGAGGGGATGGTCTGGATCCATTACGCGGGGTTCGATGCAGAACAAGTAGACCTTGATGCCGTATCGCCGGCATTTCGCTATTGTCTCGCGCAGTTTCTGCAATCGGCGTTCACGGTCAGGCTCGACCACCGGCGTCAGCGAGGTCTTGCAGATGTCCTTAAACTCGATGGTGAGCCAGAGCCCGTTCACGCCATCGTGCGCCAACTTATTCAAGTAGTCGCCGGGGTAGTAGTCCACATCGTCGAGCAGTTCGTCCTTGTTCTTGGGCGGACGCTTGATCGGGCCAAAGAAACAGCGCGAGATGCGCGTATGGATGAAGGGCGACCGTTCGGTCACGCCGAGAGTCAGAAACGGGCCGTCGGCGCTCAGCAAGGTGTCTTCAAGAAAGAAGATCGCCCGGCGGATGCCCTCGGAATCGTTGGCCTGAATGCGGCACTCCTGTTCGGAGACTACAAGCCGAAATGCCTCGAACTGCGCTGTCTCAGACTGCTCCGTGACGATGCGGAACGGTCCCTTTGTCGGAATGTCCACGGCCGCGAAGAACGCGTTTAGATCCGCGTACGCCGTGTCGAGTAGTCCTCCGGGATCGGGGAATTCGCCTTCGATTCTCACACCCGGCTTCAGATCGATTTCGTTGTCCTGCGCGTCTTCTCGGGTCCAATGAGGATGCCACTGAATCGGCGCGGCGAGCGCGTCCACGAAGGCCCACTCGCCTGGCGGCGGACTCGGAGGCGGCTCGGGTACTACCGCACAGGCAAAGGATGCGGCAAGAGTACCAACAAGCACGAACACTGACCCATGGAGTAGCTTCACGATATCTCCTTTGTCCCGGTATGTGCTATTCGAATCTATACTTGGCCGAACACTTGGGGAACACCCCCCTGAATCCCCCTTCGAAGGGGGACTTCATACAACGCGCTACGCAGGAGCTTGGAGATACAGTCCAATTTCAGTTTCCATACTCCGCAACAATCTCGCTGACGAGGCGGACGCGTTCGATGTCGCCGACGGGGGAAATCTCGTCGGAGATGCCGAGCACGAGATTCGGTGCGAAATATTCGATACATTTTCGCGTGTTGGTGACGAGGCTGTCGATCGATTCCGTGCGCAGAAAATCGGTACACGGGATTCCATCCAGCATAATGCGGTCGCCCAGCGCGTCGCGCACTTGCTCCAGGGTAACATCCCCCTGTGGAACCGGTGTGATGGCCTCGAATCCGTCAAAACCACATTCCAACGCGTACGGCAACAACTGTGCGCAATCGCCGTCCCAATGAGGATAGGTCTTCTTTCCCGCCGCGTGGAGCCGCTCGTTGCGCCGGATGTATTCGGGCAATACCCACTGCTTAAACAGGTTCGGCGGGCAGAACGCCTGATGCACGTTGTCGCCGAAGTTGATGATCTCCAGCGGACTGGCGCAGACCACGTCAAGCAACGCGTCGTCGGTGTCGTTGATCGTGCGGATGAGGGTTTCCACTTCATCAGGCATTATGTAGAACGCGGTGAGGCCGCCTTCAAACCCCATAAACTCGATGACCAGCCGGAGCAGGTTGATGCGGGATATGAAGACACACGGAGCCGCGCGATCTCCAATTTCAGTACATCGCTCTTCAAATAGACCGTGATCGAACCAGATGCGGCGATTGCGCAAGCTCCATTCCATGACCTTCATATCCGCAGGCGTGACCACTGGATACTTGCGCGTGTGCCAGGACTGGGACGCGCGCTCCATCACCGTGACGAGATTGCCAACTGGCGTCTTCTCCGTGATGGTGGTGAGCGGTCCGTCTTCGACTTCCTCTCGCACGAGGTCTTCCGAATCTTCGATGCGCAGGCAGTCGTTAAAGGCCCAATAGGGCCGCACCGAACAACCCAGGTCGTCGAAGACCTCGAGCAAAGAAAGGTCGCGATAACGCTCCGGCAACGTGCCCTGCGCCTTATTGGTCTCGTACCAGTGTTCGATTCGGGGCTGCCAGAGAACGCGGCCGTTTGTCGGCTCGCGACGAAACACGGCCAAGTGCAAATCCTTGAACTTCATACGGACCCCCATCGCGACCGCGCGGTTCAACGCGCGCGGAACTGGATGGAGTATAGATCGGCGTCTTTCATCACCGCACGCAAGCGGACCGGTTTTCCGGCCAGCGACGACAGGTCCGCGTTGCCTTTCCAGGTGACAAGACGCGCAGTTTCGTCGCCAACGATTTCGTCGCAGTCTTCGCGTGAGAATCCGTCGACAGGCGAGCCGTCCGCGGTCTGCAATTCGATCCAGACGCTGCCTGCGGCGGACGTGGCAAAGTTTATGACCAGTTCGCTGCCATCAAAGGTGAACGGTTTGGTGACCAGTTCGCCGCCTTTGTACGGCGCGTTGATCGAAACGAAGCCATCCGTTCGCAGCGTGAGCCGCTGCAGGTGGTGGGAATCCTGCCCGTAGTTGCGCTGCACGTACAAGGACATTTCCGTATCCGAGGCGGGCACGACGCCGTACGTCGGGTAATTCGTTCGCGAGGTCCAGTTGTTCAACCCCAAGCCCGGACGAATGTACCCTTCCATGAAGGTCCGGTCGTATGCGGAACCACCGCGGGTCGTCATGAAAATGGCGTCGGAACAATCGCCGGAATACTTCACGTCGCCGCCCAATGCAGCCGCCTGTTCTTCGGACACGATGCGGCGTCCCGGCATGAAGCGCGCGGCGATGGACACGTAGATGTGCGGCGCGCGGAAGTAGGGCGCCGTCTGGTTGGTGTAGAGGTGTTCGCGGGGCGTGTCCCCGTAGGACATTTCAACGGGATCGGTCCACTCGCGGAAGTCCGGCGAGGTGGTGCGGCTGATGCTGCGGATGCCGTCGGTAAATACGCGGAAATAGCTCACGTACTGAACTTCCGCTTCGGACCAGAACGTCACGTTCTGCGAGTCGAATGCGCCTTCCGTAATCACGGGCTCCTCGCGCATCTTCGTCCACGTCGTGCCGTCCGGCGACACGAAGGCGACCAGGCCGGTCTCCCGCGTACCCGCGAGGGCCTTGAACCGCTCATCGGGCGGCACGTCCTTGCGCGTGTCCACGAAGGGCGAAAAGTTATGGGAGAAAGGCGCCATGTCCGCGAGGACGACATTGTTCTCCCGCGTACCGTCGACTTCGAAGAGCCCGAGGTTGGGTTTCTTGAAGGTGATCCCGTCCGCGCTTTCGGCGTAGCACGTGACCTCTGTGTTCGATCCGTCTTTGCCCGCGGTCGGGTTGCCCCGGTAATACAGGCGATAGGTGCCGCCGTCCTTGATGACGGTCACGTACCCGCAGAAACGCCCTTCCCACGGCTTGTCGAACGCGATGACCGTCTCGCCGTCCAATGGTGGGTGCAAACGCTGCTCCGCGCCGTCGAGCCGATCGATGAGATAGGAATCGACAAACAATTCCACGCGGGACCCGACGGCAACTGGCTCCTGTCCCCCGGCGGACGACAAACCCACGGCAACAAGGCACAGCACGAACACGATACGATTGAACATGAGTATTCCCTCCGCGATGACCATACCGAGGGAAGGTGGGCGATTCAATGGTCTCCGATTCACGTGGAACAAGGGCAAATTCGGAGAACCTTAGTCGCCACCGCGGAATGCGGCCGCGATGTCGTCAGGCAAATCGTCGAAATCCTCGCGAATTTTGACCTGCCCCTGCCAGTAGCCGGGCTCGCGATCGCGTTGCTCATCGCAATACGGCACGAGCTTGGCGACGGGTTCGCCCGCTTTTGAGATGACGATCTCTTCACCGGCAGCGACGGATTCCACGAGTTGTTCGAAATCCCGCTTGGCTTCTCGAAGAGTCACGCGCTTCATGACATACACTCTAGCTTACCGTCGGCGCGGTAGCAGACGAGGCCGGTCGCGCAAGCCGCCAGGACGACCCAGGCCGCCCTTCTCGCCGATACCGGCGTTGCCGCTGTCGTCGGCGTATTCGGAATCCTCGACGGGCTCGTCGCCGGTCGAATCGGGTAGATTCGGGTCCAGTTCTTCGACCAGCTGGGCGAGTTGATCGCGTGCGGACTGAAGCTCGGCGACGAGCCGCGCCGTATCAGGATCCTTGAGGACGTAGTTGATGGTGTCGAACTTGATGTTTTGTACCGCGACGAGTTGTTTGAGGCGGTCCAGTTCGCCGGAACTCAAACCCAAGGCATTGAGATCCACCAGGGCGCTGGTGAAACGCTGCCAGCTTGTCGTGGTTTCTTCGTAAGACTTCTGCAACGTGCTGAGATCGTCGACCGTCAGGCGCTTCCCTTGAAGCGATTTCGCCGTGGTCTGCATGCCTTCCAGCGACTTGGCCACGTCTTCGGCCGTCGCTTCCAGATCGGGTACGCCATTCCGATCGCGGAGGGCGTTGAGCTTGGCGAGGGCGGTGTCGATCTGGAGTTTGGCATTGGGAATATTGTTGCCCGGCGTGAGGGCGTTCACGGCGTTGGTCAGGGACGTCGTGATGGCGTCGAAATCGGCCCGCCAATTTGTATCGGCGCTCACCCATTCGCGATACTTGCCGTAGCAATCCATCCAGAGTTCCTGGGCGCGCTTCAAGGATTCGCGGAGCGCGCGGGTATCGTTGGCCGCGGCGTCCTGGCTGGCGGTACGCATGGCCTTGGTGGCGCGGTCCAGGTAGCGTGTAAGTTCCGTATCCGCAATCTTTTGCGGCACTTGGGCAAAGGCGGAGCTTGCGGCAAGCAGGAGTATGAGACAGAGCGATACTGCGCGCATAGAATAGAATTCCTCCTTCAAACGTCTATCCCTATGGATGGAATAAAGTTGCACGATTTCGGCGGTACCGCGGATGAAACCGGCGGCGCATTTCCCGGATCGATCCGGTACAGCTTGACCGATAGAAAGGATCACAGTCAATGACTCAGTGGTGTGTTGCGCTGGTGCTGATGGCGGGCCCCTTGTTGCGTCCCGTCGCCCCGCCGGAAGAGCGGCCGCAGAATCTGCAGGAACTCGTCAAGGTCGGGGTAGAGCGTGTCGTGTCCAGGGTGTTGGATGCGCCCACCAAGGTCGGCGACTTCAAATGGGACCCGGAAAAGCAGCGCCTCGATCTCATGGACTTGCGGATTGGCAACCCGGAGGGCTTCAGCGACGACGACGCCATCTTCGTGAAGAAGGTATCCTTGGAGTCCGATCTAAAGACGTTGATGTCCGATCAGCCGGAGGTGCGGCTCGTCGATGTGGGAAGCATCGTCGTGAACGTGGAGACCGCGCTCGGCAAGGGCAACAATCTCAAGACCCTCATGGACAACGCCAAGAAGATCCAGCCCCGCACCGGCGGGATCGGACAACGAGGCGGTATGCGCGGCGGCGGAGAACAGAAGCGCTGGAAGATCGACAAGGCGACGCTGGATACGTCGACGGTGAACATCTCGACGGCCCTGCTCAGTGCGCAAAAGCAGTCTCACGAATTCGGACCCTTTGAAATGTCCTTCGTCAGCGAGGACGGTCAGGGGCTGCCCGCGAACCAGATCCTCGCGCGGGTCATGGAGAAATTACTCCAGGAAACCAATCTCGGCGGCGTATCAGAAAGTCCCGTTGGCGGCCTGATCGGCGATATCCTCGGCGGCGGAAAGTAGGTCGTTGTCCTATAGGTCCGATTGGTCCTATATTTCCCATACACGCGGGTCAAATCGAGTAGGAGGGGGAGGATAGTTCCTCCCCCGTCCTCTCACACCACCGTA